>CAZCFZ010000200.1:0-2751 GCA_964498065.1 uncultured Ignavibacteriaceae bacterium | reverse complement strand
TCCTTTGGGAAGAGGAGTTTTGAAAGTCTTCCCTTTTGGAGAAGATTTAGATGGGCCAATAAAAGCAGCAAGAGCAAATCCGGTAAAGCGTTTGAGGTATAAATAAAAAACTTAATGCTCAGATTGCTTAGGCGCAAAGCGGTGAAAAAAAGGGAAAGATCATGTTAAAAAATTACTTTAAAATTGCTTTCAGAAATCTCATCCGTAAAAAAGTATTTTCTTTCATAAATATTTTCGGATTAGCTATTGGAATGGCCTGTACTATTCTCATCTTGTTGTGGGTGCAGAATGAATTAAGTTACGATAAGTTTAATAAAAATTTCGATCAAATTTACCGCATTGTTGTAAATCAAAATATAAACGGTATTGAAAACACAAATTCCAAAACTCCAGGGCTTTTAGGACCGACTCTGCTTAATCAGTTACCCGAAACGGTTAGTTACACTAGAATCGGATACTTCGGTCAATACCGGTTAAGATATAAAGACAATGTATTTAACGAAGGAAATATTTATGCAGTCGATTCATCATTTTTTAATGTTTTTACTCTATCATTTATAGATGGTAATCCAAAAACCGCACTTACACGTCCCAACACAATGGTTGTTACCGAGACTGCCGCAAAGAAATATTTTGGAAATGAAAATCCTGTCGGAAAAACTTTAATCGTTGAAAAATCTTTTAAAGCTGATTATCTAAACGATTATCCGAATCAGGACAAAAAATATATTGACAGAAGTGAGAGTTTTTTAATAACCGGATTGATAAAAGACTTCCCTAAGAATTCATCTTTCAGATGTAATTTCCTGTCCTCAATATCAACAAATAATATTAATAAATATTGGCTCGACCTCTGGTACTCGACATATATAGTTTTAAAAAAAGGAACTGATCCGAAAAAGTATGAAAAGAAGCTGGAAAAAATTGTTTACACATATGTAGGACCTTTGGCCAAAAGTATTTTGGGAGTACCTCTTGAAGATTTTATTAAAGCAGGAAATCAATACAGGTATCAACTTCAGCCTTTAAGTTCAATATATTTATACTCACAAAGAGATTATGGAATAGATTTAAATACCGAATGGGGAGATATAAAAAACAGTAACATTACTTATATATATATTTTTTCTGCAATTGCAATTTTTATTCTGATTATAGCTGTAATCAACTTTATGAATCTTGTTACAGCAAGATCGGAGAAACGTTCAAAAGAAGTTGGGATAAGAAAAACTCTGGGTTCAAATAAAATAAAACTTATATGGCAGTTTATCGGAGAAGCGATTGTAATGAGTTTTTTATCTGTGCTCGTTGCACTTGCTCTGCTCGAAATCATATTGCCTTTATTTAATTCATTAGTCGGAAAAGAATTAAGCTTAAACCTTTTTAATAATTTTTATAATATTCCGGTGCTTATTGGTTTCATCTTATTTGTCGGCGTTCTTGCGGGAAGCTATCCCGCATTTTATCTTTCTTCCTTTCGGCCTATTCACGTATTAAAGTCCGGTTCTATTAAAGGGAGCAGGAAAAGTAATATTAGAAGCGCATTGGTAATAATGCAGTTCGCAATATCTATAACTTTATTAATCGGTACGATTATTATAAAAAATCAACTCGACTATATTCAAAATAAAAATCTTGGATTTAATAAAGAACATCTTTATTCAATTATGAATGCAGGAGCGTTAGGTGCAAGAGTATATCCTTTTAAGCAGGAACTGTTAAAAAACTCGAACATCTTAGCAGTAACAAATTCGTCTCAAATGTTTAGGACAGGTATACCGGGCAACGGCTACCTGTATAATAAAAAATATGGAGCCGATCCGACTGCCTGTCAGTTTGTTAATGTTGATTACGATTTCCTGAATACTTACCAAATTAAACTTAAAGAAGGACGCTTTTTTTCAAAAAAATTTTCAACAGATTCTTCAGCAGTATTAATTAATGAAGCTGCAGAAAGAATTTTTGGAGATAAAGATCCCGTTGGAAAGGAAATTACACGCGTAGGGCAAAAAGATTGGAAGAAAACTTTTAAAATAATAGGTGTAATAAAAGATTTTAATTATGAATCACTTCACTATAATATAATACCTTTGATCCTTCATCTTCAAACAACGACCGAGGCAGATAATTATATAACAATTCGAATAGCAGCCGGTAAACCTCAAAAGACTATTAAATATATAAAAGATGGCTGGAACAAATTTGCAAATGGAAATTATATGTACTCCCGCTTTGTAGATGAAAATTTAGCCCGGCTTTATGAATCCGAACAAAAGACAAGTTTAATAACAACAATTTTTGCTTTACTTGCTATTTTTATTGCGTCTCTTGGAGTATTTGGTCTTTCTGCATATGTAGCCGAACAAAGAACAAAAGAAATCGGTATTCGGAAAGCACTTGGGGCTTCGATACCTGAAATTATCTTACTTTTAACAAGGGAATTTGCTATTTGGGTTTTAATGGCAAACTTAATTGCCTGGCCTGTCGCTTATTATATCATGAATAATTGGCTCAAAAATTTTGCTTACAAAGTTAATTTAAATTGGAGTGTGTTTATTTTAGCAGGTGTTATTGCGTTTATAATAGCTCTGGCAACTATTAGTATTCAGACTGTTAAAGCAGCCAAAGCAAATCCTGTCGATTCTTTAAAATATGAATAACGGTGGGAAAAATATTCAAACGGTTGGAAGTTCCTGTATATATTGTAACGTTCTATCTGAATTTAAGTCTAAATAATTAATAATAATTTGC
>CAZCFZ010000199.1:0-2759 GCA_964498065.1 uncultured Ignavibacteriaceae bacterium | reverse complement strand
ATCAATATCAAGCTAAAGGGAAATACGATATTAACTTCAATGCAGACAACCTGGCCAGCGGAATATATTTATATAGGCTGCGGGCAGGCAGTTTCATTTTAACTAAGAAAATGTTATTACTGAAATAGGCCTATCCTCAACCCTCGATGAGTCCGACAGACTCATCAGAGTCTGGCGACCTTCCCCAAGGGAAGGGGAGTATTTTAAAAAGAACAAAACACCCGGTGTTTATAAATTATCTTCCATTGGCAAAAACACCGGGTGTTTACATTGAGGACAAGATATAAGACACCCAATGTTTAAGAATTTAGGTGGAAACGCTAAAACATTGGGTGTCTCAATTGGTACCCGGGTAATTGAAGAAAGACTTACCCGGTGTTCCTGCCGCTGGCAGGAACACTGTTTTTGCAGTTAAAACTATTTTTTGACAGAAATATTTTTTCTTATTTCTATTATTACAAATATTCGTCATTATTAATAACGACCCATCCCCTTTCACTTTAGAAGGGGAGTTTAAGAATGTAAAAACACCCAATGTTTTTGAAACATGGAATGACTTTTTGAAACATTGGGTGTCTTACATAGAATCTACTATTTTACTTATCTCAATAAAATTTAATATCCGTTTTTATAGTTCTCTTTCTTCCAAGATTATCCAGGCATGTAATTTTAACAGGCCCTTCGACGGGAGTAAAAAATAGTTTATTTCCGGATTTTGTCTTTGCATAAAACTTATCGTTTATATACCAGTACTGCATTGCTACTGAGGGATCGGAAGCAGCCATTAACATTATCTGCTCTTTGCTTCCTTTTTCTATATAATAATCATAGCCGGCGGAAGGAGAAAGTATTTTCGGTCCGTCACCAGGAAACATTGCAGTACAATAAGGATTATGCGGAGGCGGTCTTTTAAATGGAATTTTATTCTTTAAAAACCATAGCGTTAATTCGGGATCATAATTCGGGTAAGCAACTATTTTATAACCTGAATCCGGCAGACATTCCGTGCAGTAACTTATCTTCTCATCTTTACTGACATAAACCGGCTTATACAAATTGCATCTTTTATTAGGAGAAACTCTGCTGATATAATAATCCGTAATTAATGATTTGCAATATTTAGAAGGCAATAATCCTGTTTCACTGCATACTTCCCTTTCTTCTACATCATTTGGTTTTTGAAACCATGGTTCTTTATTTGTTTGGTAGCCGGTTTTATAATCTATTGAATTGAAAAGCTCAAACAATAACGGAACTGCCATCTCAGCGCCGGATAAATCCGGTGATCCAGTGCCGTCAAAGTTTCCCATCCATACTCCGATCGTATAATCAGGGTTATATCCTACAGCCCATGCATCGCGTTTACCGTATGATGTTCCGGTTTTCCATGCAATCTTCGGCAGATTTGTAAAAGATAAAAATTCTTCGGGAAAATCCGGCCTTTCATTCGAAGAAAGTATCCGGCTTGTTAAATATACCGCACCCGGTGTAAATAAAGGGATTGAAATATTTTTATCTTTTTTGCCTGAAGCAAGATAGTTTAACGGATACAGCACTCCTTTATTTGCGAAGGTGGTATAAAAACCGGCGAGCTGTTCAAGTCTAACTCCACAGCCTCCTAATATTACCGAAAGCCCTAAAGATTTTTTTTGATTTGCTATATCAGTAAATCCGCCTTTTTCTAATACGGATAAAAAATGATTTAGACCAACACGCTGAAGAAGTCTTACTGTCGGTACATTTAACGAGTTAATAAGTGCAAACTTTGCAGAAACCTCGCCGCGAAATTTTAAGTCGTAATTTTCCGGTTCATAGCCGCTGATATCGGTCGGTAAATCCAGCAGTTTCATCTGCGGAGTTAACAATCCCCTGTTGAATGCCATTGTATATAATATCGGTTTTAAAGTTGAACCCGGGGAACGAATGGATGTAATACCGTTAACCTGCCCGGATGAATAGTAATCATAAAAATCTGCTGAGCCGCAATATCCCACAACCGAATTGTTTTTATTATCTATTATAATAACAGCGCCGTTGGAAACATGTTTCGGCTTTACGCGTTTTACATAATTCTGTAAAAGTTTTTCAGCAGTATTTTGAATTGAAGGTACCAGCGAAGTTTTTATCTCATCGCCTTTATAATTTTGTGCTATATATAATGAAAAATGAGGAGCGAGATTTTTAATCTCAAACCGGCCTGCGTTAATAGGTTCATTAAAGGCATCGTTAAGATCCGACTTTTTGAAAACACCTTCAGTCATAAATTTTTTAATCCATTTATTCCTCATTGCCAATGCACTTGAATCATTTCTATCGACTCTTAATTCGTTGGGATCATTCGGAATAACCGCCATTAAAATTGCCTGAGCTAAACTTAACTTGCCCGGCGGTCTGTTAAAATAAACATACGATGCAGCTTTAACTCCTTCTACATTTCCCCCGTATGGAAGTATTGTTAAGTACATTTCCAATATTTGTTTTTTGCTGTAATGAAGCTCGAGTTGAAACGCACGGAAAGTTTCTTCAATCTTTTTTAAGTATGTTCTATCGCCCGGTTCAAGCATCCTTGCAACCTGCATTGTTATGGTGGATGCGCCGGAAACTCTTTTGCCGGTAATTAAATTTTGTAGGAAAGCTCTTACAATAGCTATGGGATTAACGCCGGGGTGAAAATAAAACCATTTGTCTTCTTTTGCTAAAATTGCTTTTATAAGGTACGGTGAAATTTCATCAAGATGAGCTTTCATCCGCCATTTATC
>CAZCFZ010000198.1:0-2821 GCA_964498065.1 uncultured Ignavibacteriaceae bacterium | reverse complement strand
TTTTTCTAAAAGTTTTTCCCGCACCGCTGTTGCTCTTCATTTTTGGCATTTTATTGTTTCCTAACTAATTATTCTTTTTACTTTTTGTTTTTGAAGGAATGAGAATTATGTTCATATTTCGTCCTTCCATTTTCATCGGAGATTCCAACTTTGCTATATCTTCTACTTTTTCAATAAACCGGTTCAACAGGTCTTCTCCTTGTTCCGTATACGCCATTTCCCTTCCCTTAAACATTACAACAACTTTAACTTTATTTCCTTCTTCAAGAAAATTTATTGCATGCTTTGCCTTAAATTCAAAATCATGGACATCGGTATTAGGGTGCAGCCTAATTTCCTTTAATAATGTAACCTGTTGATTTTTTCTTTGTATCTTTTCCCGTTTCTGTTGTTCGTATTTAAACTTTCCGAAATCAATTATTTTACATACAGGCGGTTTGGCCTGCGGAGCAATTTCTATTAAATCCTGCCCGCGTTCACCAGCAATTTTCAAAGCATCCCGAACTGTATATATTCCTAATTGCGTACCGTCAATATCAATTACCCTAACTTTAGGAGCCTTGATTTCTTCGTTTATTCTTACACTTTCTTTTTGAGCGATATATAACCTCTTTAATTTGTTTTTGAAATTTTTCCAGAAATCTCGTTCATAATATTATCAATAAAATCAGACAAAGACAAAGAACCCAGATCACCTTTTTTATGTTTTCTCACGGAAATATTCCCGGCAGATTCTTCTTTTTCACCTACGATTACCATATAAGGGACCTTATGGATTTCCCAATCGCGGATTTTGTATCCAATTTTTTCATTCCGATTATCCAATTCGGCCAATATATTTTTATCTTTTAAATTATTAAATATACTTTCGGCATAATCATTAAACTTTTCACTAACCGGAATGACTACAACTTGTCTTGGACTCAGCCATAATGGAAATTCACCGGCAGTATGTTCTATGAGCACTGCTACGAATCGTTCCATAGATCCAAAAGGAGCCCGGTGAATCATTATTGGTCTGTGTCTTTGATTATCACTACCGACATATTCAAGTTCAAATCTATCGGGCAGGTTGTAATCAACCTGAATTGTACCGAGCTGCCATTTTCTGCCAAGAGCATCTTTAACCATAAAATCAAGTTTAGGTCCATAAAAAGCTGCTTCACCATATTCAATTATGGTATCAATCCCTTTTTCTTCAGTAGCATCGATAATAGCTTTTTCAGCTTTTTCCCAGTTTTCATCACTTCCGATATATTTAGATTTATCATTCGGATCCCGAAGTGAAATCTGAGTCGTAAAATCCTTAAAATCCAAAGCCTCAAAGATTAATAGAATAATATCTATAACTTTTATAAATTCATCTTTTAATTGATCGGGTCTGCAAAATATATGTGCATCGTCCTGTGTAAAACCGCGAACTCTTGTTAATCCATGAAGTTCACCGCTTTGTTCATAACGATATACGGTTCCAAATTCAGCATATCTTAAAGGCAGGTCTTTATATGACCTCGGCTTACTTTTGTAAATTTCACAATGATGAGGACAATTCATCGGTTTAAGAAGAAACTCTTCTCCTTCAACCGGAGTGTGAATAGGCTGGAATGAATCTCTTCCATATTTCTCATAATGACCCGATGTAACATACAGTTCTTTTTGGCCGATATGAGGAGTGATTACCTGTTCATAACCATATTTTACTTGTACACTTTTTAAAAATTCCTCAAGCCGATTTCTTAATATAGTTCCTTTAGGTAACCACAAGGGTAATCCCTGTCCTACTTTGGAAGAAAAAGTAAATAGTTCAAGATCCTTACCCAACTTACGATGATCTCTTTTTTTTGCTTCTTCCAGCATTATAAGATAATCATCCAGCATTTTTTTCTTAGGAAATGTTATTCCATAAATTCGTGTTAGTTGTTTATTGTGTTCATCTCCCCGCCAGTATGCGCCGGCAATACTTAATAATTTTATTGCTTTAATAGGACTTGTATCCGGAAGGTGCGGTCCACGGCATAAATCCGTAAAATTACCTTGAGTATAAAATGTAATTTTACCATCCTCAAGTCCTTCAATAAGTTCCAGCTTATATTCGTCGCCTTTTTTTTCAAAGTATTTTAATGCATCTGATTTAGAAACTTCTTTCCTTTCATAATGTTCTTTTTGCCCGGCAAGATCAGCCATCTTATTTTCAATTTTAGGTAAATCGCTTTCAGTAATAACAATACCCTCTTTTGGTTCCACATCATAATAAAAACCATTCTCAATGCTGGGACCAATTCCAAATTTAATACCGGGATAAAGTGATTCCAATGCTTCTGCCATCAGGTGAGCAGAAGAATGCCAAAAAGTATGTTTTGCTTCAGAATCATCCCATTTATGTAAAATAATAGAAACATCGGATTTGATTGGACGGGTTAAATCCCATACTTCTCCGTTAACCGAAGCAGCCAGTACTTCATTCGCCAAACGCATGCTAATGCTTTTAGCTATTTCTAAACTTGTAATTCCTTCTTCAAATTCTTTAATAGAACCATCCGGGAATTTTACTTTTATTTTACTCATAAATATATTCAGCCAAATAAAAAAAATCGGAGACATCTCCGACTAATGTGGGCTCTAGAGGAGTCGAACCTCTGACCTTCTGCACGTCAAGCAGACGCTCTAACCAACTGAGCTAAGAGCCCAGTGAATTAACAATTTGAAATGAATAATTTACAATTAAAGATATTTAAATCATAAATTATTCACTTTTAATTAACCCACGTACCGAGGGCCGGACTCGAACCGGCACGGGTGTAAACACCCACAGGATTTTAAG
>CAZCFZ010000197.1:0-2824 GCA_964498065.1 uncultured Ignavibacteriaceae bacterium | reverse complement strand
ATTATCGTTTAATAATTTTTGTATAACAACTCTTGAAACCGTTAATAAAACAATGCAGGATATTTCGGGAGATGACCCGAATAAAAACGACTATATAGTTACCAAAGTTATATTCAATGTAATCGGGTTGGATCCCGACTTGTCGAAATTTTATTCTGCTTACAATACTTATAATGAAGATTTCTCGATTAAATTGAGGCAAACGGACTATTCAAATATAGAGGGGGGAAAAGGTATTTTCGGAGTAGTTTATAATTTTTCAAAATCATTGGCAGTCGATAGTTTGTATGTTAAATCTTTCGGCTATCAATATGATCCTAAATAACGATAAGTGAAAACCGCCATTGAGGTTAGTTTCACTTTATTTTTAATATTACCGGAAGCTATATGAATACTTTTATTTCAATAATTCTTTTATCATTTATTTTTTCCGGGCAGTTTTTTGCACAATGGGAAAAAACTAATTTTCCGTCTACCTTACAGGTTAACAGTCTGGCAATTAGTGATTCAAATATTTTTGCAGGAACAGAGGGAGACGGGATATTTGTATCAACGGATAACGGCGAAAACTGGATTGATAGAAATAACGGACTGCAAGATAAAGTTATTCATACTATTTTTATAAACGGTAAAACCCTGCCTGCCGGACAGGCAAGAATTTACGCCGGTACCGAAACAGGGGCATATGTTTCAACAAATAACGGTAAAAGCTGGGAAGCAATAAATTCCGGTTTGTCCGGTTTAGGCGTATGGTCTTTTGCAGTAAGTAATTTCATGGGAGATTCGACCATCTTTGCCGGAACGTGGAACGGAATTTACAGCTCTACAAACAATGGTGCAAATTGGGAACCTTCCGGCTTATCTACAACAATGCCCGTGAATTCTATTATTGCACATGACAATTTAATGTTTGCAGCAACATTAGCCGGCGGAGTTTATTATTCACAAAACAACGGATTCGGATGGAAAGATATTAGTATTAAAGTGAAAGGCGGGCTCTACGATCCGGATGCAATTATACCTGTTTATTCGCTTGCCGCAATAGATACTAATGTTATAGCAAGCGCCGGGCCGGGAAAATTATATTATACATCATTCGATTCCGGTAATTTTGCTCACAGCACCTCCTTTGGTAATATGCCTATTCTTTGTTTTGTTATGCATTATGCTAAACTTTTTGCCGGTAACTCTGCAGGCTATATTTCCGTATCCGATAGCTATGGATTAGCTTGGAAATATTTACCTCCGCCCTTGACAAATCAAGCTGCATATTCCCTTACATTGAACAACTCATATATTTTTGCCGGAACGGGAAATGGAGTGTGGCGCGAGCAGTATTCTGAGACTGCTACAAATGTAAAAAATTTAAAAGAAGCTCCGTCCGGATTTATACTTGAACAAAATTATCCTAACCCGTTTAATCCTTCAACAACCATAAAATACAACCTCCCATCTTCTTTGCAAGGAGAGAGGTCGGGGGAGAGGTTTGTAACGCTCAAAATATACAACCTTCTTGGCAAGGTAGTAGCTACGCTTGTAAACGAACAGCAGGAGCCGGGTAATTATGAAGTTAAGTTTAACGGTACTAACCTCCCATCGGGAGTATATTTATACAGGCTGCAGGCAGGTAATTTAGTTTCCGCTAAAAAGCTGATGCTTTTAAAATGAACGAATTCAATTATATAACTAATTTTGCGGGGAATTTTATGAAAGCACTCTTCATTAAGAAAATAATTCCGTTGTTGCTTTTAGCTTCTATATATACTTACGGACAAGGAATTATAAAGGGCACTGTAACAGATTCACTTACTGCACATCAATTAAAAGGTGCAAGAATTATTTTAACGGGTACAACTTTCAATTCCGTTTCGGATATTAATGGAGAATTTATTATAACCGGAATCCCGGCCGGGGACTACATTTTGAAAGCTTCCTACCTTGGCTACAAAGAAAAGAAAATATTAGTTACCGTCAAATCCGAAGAAACACAAATATTAAATATTGAGCTGCTGCCGAATATTAAAAACGGAATGGACCTTACCGATCAGGCAAAAAGTCAGGCCGAAGCTATCAATCTTCAAAACAGTTCAAATAGTATAAAAAATGTAATATCCGGTAATAAGTTACGAACCATGCCCGATGAAAACATTTCCGCCGCGTTAAGCCGTTTACCGGGTGTTTCAATAATTGATAAACCTTTCACCAATCTGCTGACCCCAAGCAGCGGGAGCTATTTAATAAATGAATCCTCAGTTGGTATAATATTCCCGCCTAATAATGATTTCTCTTTTGCCGACAATCCGGCTTCAGTGGTTTTAATTCGCGGTATGAGTTCGAAATATTCAAATATTACTATAGACGGGATCAGAATTCCTTCCGCGTTCGCTAACGATAAAAGCATAGACCTAAATATTTTTCCACAGAGATACTTTCAGAGTATTGAATTACAAAAAACCATAACTTCGGATGAAGATGCCGATGCAACTGCGGGAGCAATAAAAATTATGACTGGAAAAGCCCCCGATAAAAGAACAATAAGAACGGCACTCTCGGGCAATTACAACAAGCTTGATAAATCTGCCGGTCAATATAATTTTACCGGGAATTACGGTGAAAGGTTTTTTAACAATCTGCTCGGCGTACAGGTAGACGCTAATTTGGGGAAAAAGATTTTGAGCAGTGAACATTACAACAAAGGTTTTTTCCGCCCAACCGGCAGTTACTTATACACAAACGCCGTAAGAGAAAGAAAAGGGACGAACATTTTAATTGATTTTAATACTCCCGACGGCGGTTCGGTCAAATTTAATAATTTTTTTAACCA
>CAZCFZ010000196.1:0-2854 GCA_964498065.1 uncultured Ignavibacteriaceae bacterium | reverse complement strand
TCCGGTACGGATACAACCACCTGGTTTGCAGATGATGTACAACTTGTTGCTAAGGTCAATAATCCTCCTCCACCACCGCCTCCTCCTCCGGCATACTCCGGTCCCGTTGTAACTAACGGCGGTTTTGAGGAATCTAATGTCGGCAATACTGACACTATGGCAGTTAAAGGATGGGTATTCTTCTCCAACAATACGACGAAACCTGCAGATTTCCAAATAGTAAGTGACACTGTTGAAGAGGGGCATCGTGCATTAAAAGTTACGGTTCACGGCTTAGGTACAAATACTTATGATATTCAAGCTGTAGCAGACAGCCTTCATGTTATACCCGGGGACACTTATCGTTATTCCATTTGGGCTAAATCAGATCAACCCGGTACACAGGTAGATTTCACTGTAGGTAATTATTCTTACTCTGAATATAAGGCAATACGACCTGCTAACTTAACGACCACTTGGAAAAAATATACTATGCAGTTTACTGTAAATGATAATCAAACGGTTATACGCGGTCCTATTTCCTTTGGTTACGCAGTCGATACGGGAAAGGCGATTTACATAGATAATCTGCAAATTGTTGACTTGACTGCTGCGAAAAAGCCTGTGTATGTTGAAGCTGAATCGGGAAAATTGGGAAGCAATTTTTCCGTAGTTGTTGACAGCACAAATCATTTGACCTATGTTACTCCTGTAAAAACTAGTACTGCTTACGTTCCGGGAGATTCGAGCCATGTAGCTACTTACCAGGTGACTTTCCCCGATTCGGGATGGTACAATTTGTTTGCCCGCGTTAGAGTTGGTCCCAATGCTTACAATTCCGACAGCTTTTTCTACGGAAAAGGATTCGGTACCAAAAACGATACTTCAGGTACGGATTGGGTATTCATAAACGGTCTTGCCAGTGCAGGATTCAGCGATACAGGCGCAGTTGTAACCGGTGCCGGAACAGTCGGTATACAGATTTGGAAATGGGTTAACCTAACCCAGGATACGGCACAACAATTCCCTGCCGATACATTCCATGTTAGCATGGACAGTCTTACCAGAACCTTCCAGATCGGTACCCGTGAGGCCGGACTTGATATAGATAAACTGGCTTTCGGTAAGTCAAATTTATATTATACAGTAAATCAACTTGACAATGACTTACCCGGTTCTACAACAAGAACTCAAATTAAAATATATCCAGGACCACCGATTGCTCAGGGCGCTGGTAAATTCTTAGGTAATGTTAAATCTGCAGCTGATAATGACTTTGCCAATTACTGGAATCAAATGACTCCGGGAAACGAAGGTAAATGGGGTTCCGTTGCTGTTGTCCAGGATACTACTAAATGGAACTGGGCTCCTCTGACGGCTTTATATAATTATGCAAAACAGCATAATATAATCTTTAAAGATCATAACCTGATCTGGGGCCAGCAGCAGCCGACCTGGATCTCAAGCCTGGATTCGGCTACGCAGTATAATTATATTAATTACTGGATCAAAATGGTCGGAGAGAAATATCCCGGTATAGACATGATAGATGTAGTTAACGAACCTTTGCCCGGACACAATCCGCCTGACGGTCAGAATGGCCGTGCTAATTACGAGCAAGCTCTAGGCGGCGCCGGTTCTACCGGATGGGATTGGGTAATAAATGCTTTCAAATTAGCTAGAAAATATCTGCCTAATGCTAAATTGTTAATTAATGATTACAATATCATTAATAGTACTTCGAATACAGCTACTTATCTGCATCTTATAAACCTGTTAAAAAGTAGAAATCTAATCGACGGTATCGGGTTACAGGCGCATCGTTTCTCGACTGAAAATGCTGATACAAACGTTATTAAACAAAATCTGAATACGCTGGGCGCTACCGGTTTACCTATTTATATTTCCGAAATGGATCTTGGTAATATCGGCGATACCGGTACTCCTAATGATAATACTCAGCTCGGTTTGTACCAAAAAATATTCCCGATAATATGGACAAATCCATATGTAAAAGGTGTTACACTTTGGGGATATAAAGAAGGTGAAATGTGGCAGACTACCTGCTATCTCGTAAACAGCAACGGTTCGTGGAGGCCGGCAATGACCTGGCTGGCTCAATATGTAAAGGCTCATCCAACCGGAGTTGAAACCGTTTCGTCCAATTTACCGACTAAATACGAATTGGATCAGAACTATCCTAATCCGTTTAATCCAACTACAACTATTAGGTATAGTATAGTCAAAACTGCAAAAGTAACATTAAAGGTATATGATATTTTGGGCAGGGAAGTTCAAACTCTAGTAAATAAAGAGCAGACTCCCGGCCATTATTCAATTACATTTAATGGAGCAAATCTTGCAAGTGGAGTTTATTTCTATAGAATTAGTACAGGAGCATTTACAGCAACAAAGAAACTAATGTTGCTTAAATAATAAATAAAATCTTCCGGTTAGTTAGTAGTACAAAAGTCATTATAACGGAAAATGAAGTTGAAAAAAGTCGAATTAAAACTAACTAACCGGAGGGGAATATATGCAAAGAGGTTTTTACAGCTAAAAGAACTTTAATAACTATTAAAATATGTTATGGAAGAAAAAAATGCATAAAAAATAAAACACAGGAGAACCTTATTAAAGTATATATAATTTCTTTTATCTTATGATGTTAAGGTAAGAAATAAAATTATGGAAGAAATCCACATTTTCTTTTCAGTTATATAATATTTAATAATAAGTAACAAAAATTTCAAAGAAGGAAGCATGAAAAAATTTTTTACCATTTCTAAATATTTTATAGTAGCCTTCATTTTTATATTTGCCGGTACTCTAAATGCACAGAGTATCTTATCATATAATTTTGAAAACTTTAATA
>CAZCFZ010000195.1:0-3079 GCA_964498065.1 uncultured Ignavibacteriaceae bacterium | reverse complement strand
AATAGAAATAGAAGCGATTCCGAAGGAATATAGTTTATCTCAAAATTACCCAAATCCATTCAATCCAATAACCAGCATTGAATTCCAGATAGTAAATCCGGGATTAGTTACACTAAAAGTCTATGATATATTAGGTAATGAAGTTGCAACAATATTAAACAAAGAATTTGAGCCGGGATATTATAAATATCAATGGAACGGAAGCGGAATTGCAAGCGGAGTTTATTTCTACAGAATTAAATCAGGTAATTTCTCACAAGTTAAGAAGATGATTTTAATAAAATAATGGAGAACTTATGAAAACATTTCTTCAAGTTTTGTTATTAATTGCATTTCTAGCTGCGATCTCTTATTCACAATCTGATACACTTTCCCAGGTAGAATATTATAAAGTTAGTAAGGTTAAAATATTTATTAATGATAGAAGTGATATTAGAAAGTTAAGAGAGCAAGGAATAAAGATAGAACAAGTAAAAGTAGGTGAAAATTATTTTGAAACTTATATGGATAGTGTTCAAATAGATAATTTGAAGAAAACCGGCTATCCATATGAAATAATTATAGATGATGTGACAAAAGATTATTTAGAAAGGACAAAGGAATCACGAGAAAAAATCAAATTGAAAAAACCTTCTAAGCAGCTAGGATTCGGCTATGGATCTATGGGAGGATTCTATAATTATGCCGAAGTAGTTGCCCAGCTCGATGCTATGCATAGTCAATATCCAAACCTTATAACAGTAAAAGATTCAATCGGATCTTCGTTACAGGGCAGGACTATTTGGGCAGTTAAAATTTCGGACAATCCAGATGTAGACGAAGATGAGCCAAAAGTATTTTACAATGCACTAATTCATGCTCGTGAACCAGAAGGTATGATGGCTGTAATATACTTTATGTATTATCTGCTTGAAAATTATGGAACCGACCCTGAAGTAACTTATTTAGTAGATAATAGAGAATTTTATTTTGTTCCCGTTATTAATCCGGATGGTTATGTATATAATCAACAGATAAGTCCAAATGGTGGTGGAATGTGGAGGAAAAATAGAAGAAATGGTGTAGGAGTAGACTTAGCAAGAAATTTTGGTTATATGTGGGGTTATGATGATATCGGATCAAGTCCCTATTCCAATTATGATGACTATCGCGGCTCCGGACCATTTTCCGAGCCTGAAAGTAGAACTATAAGGGATTTCATTCTTTCGAAAAAATTTAAGATTATACAAAATTTTCACTCTTACTGGAATGTCGTTTTTGCACCTTGGGGATACAATATGTTACAAACCCCGGATTCGGTTATCTATAATTCAACTATAAATTTAGTCACACAAATAAATGGTTATAAAAATGGTTTTTATATACCTGATTCATATCCTGCTAACGGTTATCCTTGCGATTGGAATTATGGAGAGCAGACATTAAAACCAAAGATTTTTTCTTTTTTAACTGAAGTTGGAGGCGACGACGATGGGTTCTGGCCTGTACCAGAAAGGATATTACCTATTGCTGAAGAAAATGTTTATCCGAATATTGTATTTGCCTGGGGGCCACAAATTATTGAAAATCCTCCTTATATTTCAAATGCTCTGCTAAATAAATATTATATTAGGCCCACAATTGATCCTATAACAATTTCAGCAATTGAGTTTAATCCTAACAATCATTCAAGCACTGTAAAAGCACAAATACTTACCTTAAAGGATAGCCTAATAGATGAAATTGAGTTAAGTAAAATTGATTCAACATTTTCAGGTTCAATAAATTTTAACACTTCAGAAGAAGGTTTTTACAAAATATTACTTCAACAGAATGGTACTGATATCCCATCAAGGTTATTTTATAACAAATTAAGATTTACAACCGCCGGTCCAATTGAAGTAGATACCTTCAGAGTTACAAGACTTGATTCAAATAAAATATATGTGCATAACATTTTGTTTTCTAATAAAAGTAATGAATATAAAATTCCTGATGTATCTGTTAAAATTAAAAATATTTCTGCAGGAGCCGTTTCAAATGATAATGTAAAAGCTATTGGAAGCCTAAATCCTGGGGAAATAAGAACACTATCAGGTGGTTATGTTCTAGATATAAGCCAATGTACATCTGATACAGTCGAATTAGATTTGAATTTTTGTTCTGATAATTACGCATATTGGGATAATAAACTAAAGTTCAATATACCTGAACTTTTAAATGTTAAGGGAATGTATGCAGCCGTTTATGATGAAATGAATGATGCCAGAAATTGGTTATCATCAGGAGGTTGGGGATTAACAAATAAAAAATATGTCTCAGCACCCTCATCATTTACCGATTCACCATATGGAAATTATTCTGCGAAGACGAACGCGACGCTAACTTATAAAAATCCTTTGATGCTTTTAAATGCCCTTCATGCCTTTTTAGAATTTGACTCACAATGGCAGATTGAAGGAGGCTATGACTTTGGGCAAGTGCAAATTTCTACAAACAACGGTTTAACCTGGATTCCATTAAACGGCCAATACACCCGAATAACCGAAGGCGGAACATATAGTATTCAACCCAAAGGTCAACCAATTTATGACGGTACCCAGTCTAATTGGATTCACGAGGTAATAGATCTATCGAGTTACTTAGGAAAACCACTGAATCTTAGATATTTATTTAAATCTGATGATGTATATAATTATGATGGTTGGTATTTGGATAATGTAAAAGTTTCATATTATACTAACTTACTTGCTGAGCAGCCATATATCGACAGAGGTGTTCTAAAGGGTAAAGATTCAGTTTCATTCAGAATAAAATTGCTAAGTCTCATAAATCATCAATTTACTCCGTATTTAATTTTCTCGGACATAAATAAAACACTTTCTGATTCAACAATTCTTTTAGATGATGGTTTACACGGTGATTCACTTAGTAACGATCAAATATACGGTGCTTTTATTCCACCAGTGCAAGAAGAAGGTTTCTACGCAGTAGGTTTTAGTATAAATGATAATCAAGATAATTCATATATATATAATCAAGATGTCTCCAGGTTCACTACAGCCGGGCCTGTAATACTGGATAGTATATCAATTAGTAA
>CAZCFZ010000194.1:0-3079 GCA_964498065.1 uncultured Ignavibacteriaceae bacterium | reverse complement strand
TCCGGTATAACACCTATATTCTTTTTTATTTCAACGGAATCTTTTATCAAATCGTATCCAAGTATCTTCGCACACCCGCTTGTCGGTAAAATAATTCCGGTCAAAATATTTAATGTTGTTGACTTCCCTGCGCCGTTGGGGCCGACAAAACCGAAAATTGAATTTTCGGAAACGGATAATGTAAGTTTATCTAATGCAAGGAGATCATTATAATTTTTTGACAGCTCAAATATCTCTATCATATTTTTATCAGTTTTTTATAAATTATTTCTTTTTGTTTGTTTAATAGCGATGATGAATAAGAAACCATTATTTTGTAAAAAACAATAATAAGAATTAGAAGGACAGCAAATATAGAATAGGTTAGAAGTCCCAGGCTTAATTTATATACCATAAAAAGTATTCCTGCCGGTAAAATAAGGTCGGTCATCATACTTAAAAACCCAACCCATGATATTTTCTGCTGCTGTCGTTTTGACATAGAGCTTTCTTTAAAATCTACCGGAAAAGGATTCTTAACCGAAACTAAATTTGAAAATGATAATGACATCAAAATAAGTATAATATGCAAAAATAAAATTAATGGAAGATATTTAAACGAAAATAGAACACATAAAGCCAGCGTTTCAATCAAAATAACCGGGAATCTTACTAATATATAACTCAGATTTTTAGATGGGGTTAAACTGCCGGTGTCGGTATTCGAGAACATATAAAAACCGAAACCTTTCTTTTCAAATCCCCAGCAGTTGCTTAAGAAAAAATCCCAAATCATTAAAGGGAATATTATTATAAATCCCGCAGGGAAATAAAAATGGTTGTAACTATTTGAATGACTAAAATGCATATAACCAACAAATACGAGCATCAGCAGTTCAATTATAAGCGCCGAAAGCGACCGGCTGCTGCGCAGTATGTATTTTAAATCTTTTTCCAGATACGGCTGAATCCTTTGTGGAAATATCAATGCTATGTTTGGTAGTTGGAGTCTTTTACTCCTTATTTTTGTATTTATTTGAATAATATGAGCGGAAAACAATTTTTCATGAAAAGTTTTAATTATTATAATTAAGACTGTACATATTAACGAACCAGTAACATTAAAAAGAATAATAGTGAGCAGCCAATGACTTTTGTTAAAAATGATCAGTAAAAAAACAGAACCGACATTCCAGCTTAATGGATTGTTATTGACCAAAGACCTCATTGAAATGTCTTTTAGTACAAACATATAAACGAATGACGCAATTATTAAAATAGCAATTGTCGTATATATTTTAGGAAGCGAACTCAATAGTCTGATAATACTATGAAGCAGTTCGCAAAACAAATGGAAGAAATAAACAAGACTGATACTATTGATGACAAGTATAACTGCCGCATTAATAGATAAAGAAAAACCACCTGCACCGGCAATTAATCCCAATAATAATTCTGCCAAATAAAGGGAAATTAAATCAAAAAAACCGGAATTAATATCAAATAAAAATATTTTGAATTTCGAAATCGGAAATAACTTCAAACTACTCAAGTTTAATTTCCTAAGGAACTGAGTTCTTGAAGAAGATTTTATAAAAATGGTAGGAAATACAATTTCAGCTAACATGAATTTAATTTTATATAGAGTAAATTTTTCACCTGCCAAAGGATGTAAATGCGAGTAATTAAAAAGATATCCAAGGCCGAATCCTATACCTAAAGCAAAAATGGAAAAGAAGATTAAGAATGCCGCACCGAAGAGTGTATTTTTTGAAAAGAATTTCTTCCTGTATTCGTTAATGATTAAGCGTGAGTATAAATAGAGAAGAGATTTCATAGTGTTCAACAATCAGCAAAACATTAAAACAGTACAAGTAATACCGGCAAATAGAATTGTTAATTTAATTTATTCTATAAACTCAAAGAATAAGAAAATAAGATCTTAAATTTTTTCCGGGTTCATCTTCTATAGTAAAGAATCAAACTCTCTTTAAATCCGATTTATCTTTTCTATACAATAAAAATATTCCGCCTGAACCGATTATAAATACCAGCAAGAAAATAATTAATTCTTTAGGCGAATCGTTCCCTGTAAAGAAAGTAAAATATACGATTACTATTACAAATAACAGCCAGCGGATAAAATATTTTATTTTTAATTTCTTCATTATAATTTTTAAAACCGATTTACCGGATATTATTTCATTATTTCCTTTATTCTATTTATTAAGTCTTTCAGTTCAACATCAAACCGATCCCCGGTCTTTCTGATTTTTACCTCGACTTTATTCTCCCTTAATTTTCTTTCGCCGACTATTACCTGCACTGGCATTCCAAGCAGATCGGCATCATTAAATTTAAAACCTGCCTGTGCATCAATCCTGTCATCAAAAAGAACTTCCATGCCGGCGTTATTTAAATCATTATAAATTTTTTCGGATGCATCAACAACCGGCAACTTTTTCATATTAAGTGCAAGTAAGTGAACCTGAAACGGTGCTAATGCTTTATCCCATATCATTCCATTCTCGTCATTATGCTGCTCGATATAACAAGCCATTACTCGTTCCACACCTATTCCGTAGCTGCCCATTATCAAAGGATTTTCTTTTCCATTTTCATCAAGGAAATTAGCACCCATAGCAACAGAGTATTTAGTTCCAAGCTTAAAAATATGACCGAGTTCTATAGCAGTAAAAACATCAAGCTGGTTTCCGCATTTTATACAGCTTTCGCCGGATTTTACAATCCGAAGATCGGCATATTCAATATCCTTTACATACCGGACAAGATCAATTCCGCCAAGGTGAAAATCATTTTTGTTTGCACCGCTGTACAGATTATTTGCATCTTTAAGCCTTAGGTCTGCAATTATTCTTCCGCCGAATCCTATGGGTCCGATTGAACCGGTATCTGCACCGGTTATATCTTTTAATTCTTCAGGATGAGCAGGGCGAATTATTCCGCCTAAAACCTTTTCCAGCTTGGATTCATTCACTTCATCATTGCCGAGCATTAAGATTAAAACCGGTTTACTTTCGAATATATAAACTCTTGATTTTGCACATTGAGTTTCATCTATTTTTAAAAATTCACAAAG
>CAZCFZ010000193.1:0-3120 GCA_964498065.1 uncultured Ignavibacteriaceae bacterium | reverse complement strand
ACGATTTGATAAAAGATTCCGTTGAAATAAAAAAGAATATAGGTGTTATACCGGAGGTACTCGCTTTGTTTGACGGATTAACCGGTAAAGAACATTTAACTTTTGTCGGTAAAGTTTATGGAATGGAAAAAAGTTTACTAGAGAACAGAATAAAAGAACTTCTGGAGTTTTTTGATTTAACTTCGGCTAAAGACAGATTGATCGAAACATACTCTCAGGGGATGAGAAAAAAGATCGCCTTTGCATCGGCGATTATTAATTCACCGAAAGCTTTGTTTTTAGATGAACCGTTTGAAAATGTAGATCCGGTAATGAGAAAGAGAATGAAAGAAATATTAACAAGAATGAAGAATAAAGGCGCATCAGTACTTATTACTTCGCATGCTTTAATTGAGGTTGAAGATTTCTGTGACGAAGTAGCAATTATAAATAAAGGAAAGCTGGTATTCCAAAGTAAAACCAGCGGTATAAGAAATAAGATTAAAAACGAAATTAATAATGAATCTTATAGGTCTTTGGAAGAGATTTTCTTAGATATTGTTAACGAAGGAAATTCACAGAATGAGAAAACACTATCATGGCTATAATCAATTATTATAAGGATATTAAAATAATTCGTTCTATTTTTCGTTTAAATAAGCATGTTTTCTTTAACTCATTTAAACGTAACGATACATGGCTGCGAGTTTTAACAATTGTACTTCTTGTTTACATACTTTTTCATTCTATTGTTTCAGGCGGTATTGCTGCTTCTTTATTTAAGTCATTTATGCACCCGGGCGATAAATATTATTTCCCGGTAATTAATGTAAGTCTTTTTGTATTGTTTGTATTGAATATTTTAGCCTCTATATACTTAAGCACTTCAAAGTATTCGGAAATAATAGGAACAAAACTATTGTACTATCCTGTATCCGCATTTAAAATAGTACTGTTTGGAATATTTGCAGCTACAGCCGATTTATATAATTTATTTTTTGTCCCTTTTTATGCAGTCACGTTTCTTGTTATAGGATATATTAATTCGTTTACGAGTTTTTTACTATTACTCGTAATCTTTTGCCTGTTTGTAATGTTAACCGGAAGTATAATTTATTTATTAAAAAATTTGTACTTGTTGATTGTATCAAATCAAAGACAGAAGAAGATATTTTCATATGCAGGTGTTGCCTTATTATTGTTAATTTTTATTTTCCCCAGAGAAACAATAGGAATTTTTGAGAAAGTCCGGAACATTTTAGCTGTTAGTAAAATTGTAATATACCTGCCGTCGGGAATTCTTGCAAACTTTGTAGCAAGTACTACAGGCACCATCACAAGTAAATTTCTTCCAGCCTTTGTTTATTTCTTCTTAATAAATATTCTGCTATTCGATTTAAACAGAAAAATTCAGAAAAAGCTTAATAGAAAGAAAAGCATAGGTTGCGGAACGAAATTTAATAAAAAACAAGGCAGGTTAGTCTTATTTATTAAAAAGCATATAACTAATCCCGTAAATAAAAAAGATTTAATTTATTCATTTCGTTCTACAAGAGAATTATCCAACTATTTACTGTTAATTTATGCCTATACGCTTATAGCTTTTTATTCCTTTCAAATGTTTTTTTCACACCAAATAAAAGGAACCGATATTTTATATATGTCACTATTCTTCATTGCTTTTCATTTAATTGTAATTTTAAAAAACTGTGATAATTTTTTTGGTTATGACTATGGAGGGGTAATAAATTATTTCAATAAACCGTTGGGATATTCAAATCTTTTAAAATATAAAACGAGTTCGTTTAATTTCCTTTCAAAATTTAATTTTGTTATTGGTACTATCTGTTTAATCATACTTCAAATTAACATTTTAGATTATTTATTATTCATTAGCCTTTTAATAATTACCTACTTTTTATTAAAGCATTTAGGTGCCGTATTATCGATTAATCATCCATATAGAATTAGTTTTTACGGATTATCGGGTATGAATGTTTCTTTTGTTACGATGTTAATAATTTTAATAACAACATTATTATTTTTGGTAATATCATATCTCTTATTTAAAGAATTAAGTCCGTTTGATAAAGCAATAGTCTCGTTGATATTTTTAGTTGTTTCATTTTTTCTATTTAAATTGAATCAAAAAATAAATTCATATTTAGCCAATCTATTTGTAAACAAAAAAGAAAAGATTGTATCAACATGCAGTTAAACATACTTGATATTGAATTGTTAGAAGTATCATTTGGTGAATTAAAAGCCTTAGACAATCTAAATTTACAAATTCCGCAGGGGTGTATATTCGGACTAATCGGACCGAACGGTGCAGGCAAAACCACTACAATAAATTGTATTACCGATATTCTGGATTATGATCTAGGGAAAATTAAAATCTTTGGTAAAGATTTATCTACCGAAGGTTTGGCTATTAAGAAAAAAATGGGAGCTCTCTACGAAAATACGGAAGATCTTTTTCAATATTTAACCGGTGAAGAATATCTGCAGTTTACCGGCGAGATATACGGACTTGATAAAAATACGATCATTGAAAGGAGCAATACTCTTCTTGATTATTTTGAACTGGATTCGTACCGTTTTATGCTTATTGATGAATATTCCAAGGGAATGAGAAAGAAAATAGCGCTGGCATCAATACTTCTTCATAACCCGGATTTTATAATACTCGATGAACCGTTTGACGGGCTTGATGCATTAACCGTAGTTAAGCTTAAAAATTTATTGAAAAAGTTAAAAGAAAAAGAAAAGACGGTTTTAATTACATCCCACATTCTTTCTTATATTGAAGATTTAACGGATGAAGTTGCCGTCATCAATAAGGGAAAGATAGTCTTTCAATCCAAGATAAGCGAATTACGCTCTAAAGTAAAAAATGCCGTTACTAATGAAACATATAAATCTCTGGAAGAAATTTTTATTGATTTAACAAATACTAAAGGTGAAAATAAAATAGAAAATCTTAACTGGATTTAATAATTATTGCATGTACAGAATAATATTTAAGGAGAATATAAATGAAAATTAAATATTCATGGAAATGGTTTATTACAGGAACCTTACTGCGCATTGGACCATAAATAAGGTAACCGAAGGCGATTTGTAAAAAGGTCGTTGGGT
>CAZCFZ010000192.1:0-3401 GCA_964498065.1 uncultured Ignavibacteriaceae bacterium | reverse complement strand
GCTATTCCGAACATTATAAAAAATATAACCGCCTCTATTAATGCAGTAATATTTGTTACTGAAAAGAATAAAATAAAGAAAAGAATTAAACCTATGAGGAAAATGAAAAGCCGGAGCCTGGAAATATTGTCGGAAATTCTTTGTAGTTTTTTTTCTTTTTCTTCAAGACGGTTGATTAAGCTTTTTAGATAATTAACCTCGTCGATTCTCAAGCTGTCTTTAACGCTATTCATCTTATATAAATAAAATTAAATAATGCAATTTAAATTTTTTTTAAGCAGGAAGAAATTAATTATTGAAGTTACACAAAATGAGAAAAGATCGACTATTGTCATTCCGAACTTGATTCGGAATCTGCATTTTTAAGCTATTTTAAGATGCTGAATCTAGTTCAGCATGACAAATGCGTAACTTCAGTTAATTACTCCTATTTACCCGGGATAGGTGTAACAAGATCATCCGGAGGATGAATACATTCCAGTTTATGTCCTAAAAATTTTTCAATTGCCGGGATTTGAAAAGAATCATCCTCGGAAGCAAAGCTAATCGATATCCCGCTTGCCCCCGCTCTCCCCGTTCTTCCGATGCGATGAACGTAATCTTCCGGATCTTCAGGTAAAGTATAATTTATTACATGGCTTACACTTTCCACATGTAATCCGCGACCCGCAACGTCGGTAGCGACAAGTACTTTAATCTCACCGGCCTTAAATTTATTTAGTGTTTTAATTCTTACCCGCTGATCGACATCTCCGGAAAGTATTTTGCAGCTAATGCCATTTCTTGTAAGTATTTCCTCTAATTTTTTAGTTTCATCCCGTCTGTTTGCAAATACAATAACACGCTCCAGCTTTTGCTTTGTTATAATATTGTAAAGTAGAGAAAACTTTTCATCGTTGCTTACTATGTAAACAATCTGTTCAACGCTTTCACTTTCGGTTTTCTCAGGGGTAATTTCAATATTTACTGCATCCTTAGTCCATTGAGAAGCTAAACGTCTGACAGTACTATTTAATGTAGCGCTGAAAAAGAGTGTCTGTCTTCTTACTTTCTGCGGGGTGCTGTGTACTATCTTTTTAACATCCGGTATAAAGCCCATATCCAGCATCCGGTCGGCTTCATCTATAACAAGAATTTCAACGCTTCCTAAAAATACATCGCGCTTACTTTGAAAATCCAATAATCTTCCGGGCGTAGCGACAAGTACATCAACCACACCTCTTCTTAACCTGTTTCTCTGTTTGTTATAATCCATTCCTCCGAAAACTTCTGCAATTTTAATATCAGTATATTTAGAAAGAGAACGTGCATCGCTTCTTATTTGCATAACAAGTTCTCTTGTTGGTGCTAATATCAGCGCTCTAGGCGCGCCGGGTCTTCTTACACCCTTTTTGGGATCTGATAAAATTTTATTAAAAATTGTAATTAAAAATACCGCTGTTTTACCTGTGCCTGTCTGCGCCTGTCCCGTGGCATCTTTCCCGGATAATGCCGCCTGCATAATTTCTTGTTGAATCGGCGTGCAGTATCGAAAATTTAAATCGGCAACGGCATGTAAAATTTCATCAGGAAGGTTAAAATCGTGGAAACGCATTTTGCCTTCTTCAACCGGTACTTGAAAACTTGAACGATCCCATTTTTCCTGTTCCGGAATCTTTTTTTGCGGAGGTCTCCTATTCGTTCTGTGCTGATGATGAACCTCTTTTTTAGGTTTTATATTTATTGACTCATGATTTTTTGTTTCATGTTTTGTTTTATCGTCGTTCCTATTACCTGTTTTAGCTTTAGGTTTCTGTGAATACGAAAGGTATCTTTTTTTGTCTCCCGAATGAGTTTTCGGCTTGTACGCCTGCACTGTTTTGAGACTTTCCTCAGTTTCAACTTTTGTTGAAACTTCTTTAGAGGATTTTTCAGCTTTTGAATTTTTCTTAAGTTTTTGACGAAATATGTTTATTAAATTTTTCAACTTTTCTCTATTAATTCTTTACTTTTCTTTTTACAACAATTAAGCCTAAATACTTGTAACCTAAATTTATTATAATATTGTAACTTGATTATTGCTTTTAAATGGAACTTATTGATTTAAGCAAATGGAAGGCTGTTTTTAGAACCTAACCATACATTTATTGTTTAAATATAAGAAAAATTAGAATGAGTATCTTTGGGGAGAATAACAATTATTTACCATATATAGGTAGTGTCCTAATTTCCAAATTTAATTTATGATTCGACTCCATTGAACATGTCAAACTTTCAAACTCCAATTGTCATCCCGAGCGGAGCCGAGGGATGAGCGGGGACTTGCCTACCGCAGGATAGAGGAATATTTTCATAATTGTCATAGTTCGACTTCGCTCACTATGACACTAAATTAGGACATTACTATATCTTTGGAAGAAATAACAATTATTCCCCATATTAAATTTTGTTTATACTATTAAATAAATTTTATTTTTTAGTACTGTCCTTTATCCTTTTTATCATTATTTCCGCATTTGTATTGTTCGGATTCAGTTTAAGAGATTTTTCATAACATTGCAATGCAAGATCTTTTTCACCTTCCAGCAAATATGCTTCACCAATACTGTCATATGCATTAAACGAATCCGGATAAGTTTCAATATTCAGTTTCAACATTGCAATTGCTTGTTTAAACATTCCGTTTCTCATGAACCTGTACGCAAGCATGTTTAGCTGTTCTTCATCAAAATCATAAATATTTCTTTGTGTTTTGTACAATCTATGGTATTGTGCAACAGCTGAATCAATTCCCTTTTCAAAAATTGTTAATAATAAAGTGTCGGCAATAGAAAGTTTTGGTGCACTTACACTCATCAATTGAGTGTCAAAGATTAATGTTGCATTGGGCGGAATTGTATTTCCTGCACCGTTTTCTCCGTATCCGAGCTGAGGCGGAATTATCAGTCTGAACTTATCCCCAACATGCATTAAAGCAATTCCCTCGTCCCATCCTTTAATTACTTTACCCTCACCTAATATGAACTTGAATGGTTTCCCTCGTTCATAAGAGTTATCAAATTCACTTCCATCTAAAAGATAGCCTATATAATTTACGGCAACTTCTTTTCCCGCAACTGCCTGCTCACCGCTGCCTTTTGCTAGGATAATATATTTTAAACCGTCCTTTGTTGTAATTGTATCCTTTCCCGCAGAAGTATTTTGTGCAAAAGAAAGAACGGGAATTATAATTAAGCATATTATCAGCAAATAAATCTTTTTCAATTTTATTCTCTTTCTATTTTGTATTATAATTTGGCTGTAAAAATAACCAAATGAAAAGAAATTAACACAGGAAGTTTTAATTAAATTTCGTATATATCCAATAAAAATGATTATAAGCTAATACAAAAACACAATAATTATTTATGTCATCCCTCCGG
>CAZCFZ010000191.1:0-3436 GCA_964498065.1 uncultured Ignavibacteriaceae bacterium | reverse complement strand
GCCGGGTCCTGTATTTTGTTTTGAGCCTTGAAGAATATTTCTCCTATCATCCCTTTTTCTTTTCCAAGCTCATTTAGGATATTGATGTAATGCGCTTCAAGCTCTGCACCGCTTTTATTCTTTAAGCTTTCCCAATTATATTTTTTGGGAATGTTAATTTCTCTTTTATAAGGCGGCTTTGAATACTCATCTGCCATTTTAAGGAAGAGAAGATAAGTAAGCTGCTCTACATAATCGCCGTAGCTAACGCCGTCATCCCTTAAAGTGTTGCAGTAATTCCAAACGCGCTGTACAATTGTTGCTGTTGTCATTTTTCTTGTAAAAATTTTATTTGCGAAATGCCTATTTAATTTTTGCCAATATCTCCATCATAGCTCTACGGTTTTTATAAATCGCCTGAAAATATTTAATAATTACGTCTATCTTTTCTTCGCCGCCGGTAATTTTCTTCATCTTTTTAAGATACCCGGCAATTTCTTTATAGAAATTCCGCCCGGTATTCTTTGCCAGGACTTTTACCCCTTCTTCATAAAAGGTAAGAATTTTATCCGGATAGTCGGAGATTAAATATTTTGCATACTCGTCTACAAAATTTATATGCGATGCATTTATTTGAATCAGCTTCAAGAGACGCTCTTTATAATTTTCTTCTATAAAAATATTCGCCAGAATATTAGCATCCGCATAACTTCCTATCCTATTCTTATTTTTAACCTTCTCAATAATGCTTTCGCTTACTTCCTTCCATTCTTCCGGCAGATAAGTAGATTTTAATTTCCTATAATATACCATTTCAAAATAATGCTCAAAGAAGAGATTTTCGGCAATTTTCCTAAGTTCAATTATGTTATTTGTTCGTTCATAAATTGCAAGTAATTTCATTTTCCATTCTGATGAAGTACCGGGATGTCCTTTCTCTTCCGCAATCTTTATTCCTTCAAAACAGAGCTCAACAGCTTTAATAAAATCTTTATTTTTTATTTTCTCATCTACTATTACTTTCATCAATTCCGGATATTGCATATTTGCTTCGGCTAATTTCCAGGCTTCTTTTTTATGATTTCCTTCCTGCAAAAAATCAAATTTTAATTTAAGAAGACTGCTTACTCCATATTCCGGGAATTGTTTTCCTTTTTCTACCTCAATTTGTTTATCAATCATTTTAAGAAATATTTTCTCTTGCTCTTCGGTTGTAATTAATTCGGGTAAAATTATCAAGAAGCCCTCTTCAAAACCGTTATCGTGATATTTTTGCTTAGGATACTCATCTAAACAATATTGAAATAACTTGTCTTTTAATTCGGGCGGAGCTTTTTCAATAATTAAAGAAAAGAGTTCAAATGCATAATCTAAAATATCTCGTATTCCGCCGTCAGAATCATCCATATGACGGGCTAATAAAGGCACTTCTTCAATTACAGCTTTTACAATTACCAAACTTTCTACCCGGTTTCTCTTTTCAAGCAGCAACTTTGCCTGATTGAGCAAACTCATAAGGTTTAGTGTTAACTGCCGTGCGGAGCGGTAATCAACAAATCCATAGCGGTCTTCTGCGGTATGAATAATATTTTTTATTAGCGTTTTATATTTGCTTTCAGAATCCCCCCCGATATATTCCGCAAAATGAGATGTAAAAGAATTTCTCAAATTCTTGTTTTGCGAAAATTGCGAAATTATAAATTCCCGGAGTTCTTCCTTCGAAGTTTTTTCAAATATTGTATCAATATTAATTACTTTTTTCTTTTTGCTCCTTTTATCTTTTGCAGCTTTTTTCTCTTGCGGTTCATTTTCTATAATTGCATAAAGAACGGCTGCTACATGCTTACATACTTCACCTTCAAATGGGCAGTCGCAATCCCAATATTCCACTTCATCGTTGTCAATTTCTATATTTATTTTATAATCTTCATTTCCCGCAACTACCGCCGACCACATGCCAGGCTCATTTTCATTAAGAGAAACTATATGTTTATTATTATAATAATTATTTCCTCTTTCAAGAATTTCAGGCGGAATATTTTGTTCAAAATCTTTAATTGTCATTACAAAAATCTTATTTAATTCTAATTATATTCTTTGGGGATATTGATTTCTCTTTTATAAAGCGGCTTGAAATACTCGTCTGCCATTTTAAGAAAGAGAAGGTATGTAAGCTGCTCTACATAATCGCCGTAGCTTACGCCGTCGTCTCTTAATGTGTTGCAGTAATTCCAAACACGCTGTACAATTGTTGCTGTTGTCATATTATTGTATTAATTCTTTTGTAGGAACATCATTTATGATGTTCTTTTTATATAACGATATTTAATATATCAAGAATATTTTTACAAAATGTTTTATTTTCCCTATTAATGAATTTGATAAATCAAATTCCTACGTAAAATAATTATTTAAAATTTTTGTACCCCAATTTAAAGGATTATTAATTATATATTCTTCAATAAAATAAAATTCTTTTTCATCTCTTATAATTCTGTCATAAAACCTGGACTGCCATTTAAAACCCGGAATAATTTTGCCTGCCTCAAATTTTACGCGCCCTTTAAACCAACGGATAATTCTGCCTAATGTAATTGATTTTAATTCCATAGGATTATTTCTAAATCCGGATTTGAATTCAATTCCCGTAGGAATTTCATTTATGAAATTCGTTTTATTTATGAAATTCTTTTCATTTTGAATTTGATCATCATTTTGAATTTGATAAATCAAATTCCTACGGATTGAAATTATTCCATGAAAATGATCCGGCATAATTTGATATACATCCAATTTCACATTCTCAAATTTATTTGGAATTTCATTCCATGTTTTATCCATAATTTTACCGGCATCAGATAAAATCATTTTACCGTTAATTATTTTTCCAAAATATTCATTACGGTTTTGCGTGCATATTGTTACAAAATAATTTCCTTCACCGGAATAATCAAAACCAGGCAATCTATATTGTTTATGTTTTTTGTACATCATGTAGGAATTTGATTTATCAAATTCTTTAGATTTATCAAATTCTTTAGATTTATTAATTTATTCCCATTTCCAAAATTCATTATATACATGAATTTATTTTTTACATAAACATCATTTATGATGTCCGTAAATAATTATTTTCATCAATTTATATTTTTAGAATTTCATTTATTAATTTTATTATAAGGAATTTCATAAATGAAATTCCTACATAATTTGTAATTTTAATTAACCAAAACATTTTCTAAAAAATTCATATTGTTGTAACATCATTTATGATGTTTTCAAATAATTATTTTTATCAATTTGATTTTAAGGAATTTGATAAATCAAATTCCTGCACCAATTTCCCTTCAAACGCTTGTTTAAGAATTGACTGCCTTAATGTTTCCGACTTTGCCAAACTCTCATCTATCGACTTTTCAAGATTGTCCGCTTCCGAAAAACGCTTTTCGATTTCTTC
>CAZCFZ010000190.1:0-3724 GCA_964498065.1 uncultured Ignavibacteriaceae bacterium | reverse complement strand
AATGATAGAAAAACTGGGTTCAACTTTCGGCATTCATCCCCTGGTTTTAGAAGATATACTAAATACAGATCAGCGGCCTAAAATGAATGAGTACGATAATTATTTATTTATTGTGCTGCGGATGCTGACTTTTAATTCTGAAGAGAGAATGGTAAACAGTGAACAGGTAAGTTTAATTTTTGGGCGTAATTTTTTAATCTCACTTCAGGAAAAAAACGGCGATTTATTTGACGGCGTAAGAGAACGAATTAGAAACAGTAAGGGGAAAATCAGAAAATTAGGAACTGATTACCTGGCATATGCTCTTATCGATTCTGTTGTTGACGGGTATTTTAATATTCTTGAAAAAATAGGCGAACTTGTTGAAGATATTGAAGATGAATTAATTACCGAACCCAAACCGGAGAATCTTCATACAATTCATCAGCTGAGAAGAGAAATGATCCTCCTACGCAAATCCGTATGGCCGTTAAGGGAAGTTATTAACCTGATGGAAAAAGAAGGAATTTCATTAATAAAGAAAACAACATACATCTTTTTAAGAGATCTTTACGAACATACTATTCAAATTATTGATACGATTGAATCATACCGCGATATGGTTTCGGGAATGCTAGATACTTATCTTTCAAGTGTTAGCAATAGAATGAATGAAGTAATGAAAGTTTTAACAATCATCGCAACTATTTTCATTCCTCTTACTTTTATCGCCGGAGTTTGGGGAATGAACTTTCAGCATATGCCTGAGCTTAAATGGCCCTGGATTTATCCATATGGGTTCTGGGCACTAATGATACTTATTGGCGGAATGATGGTATTTTATTTTAAAAGAAAACATTGGCTGTGATTGAATAATGAAAGTTATCTAATAATTAATTGATAACTTTGTATGCAAAAAAATTTAATCTCTCTATTAAATAAAAACTTAGACATGAATTTATGAGTGTAAAAACAGCGGTATTATTAGTTAACCTAGGGACTCCGGATAGTCCTACGGTAAGTGATGTAAGAAAATATCTTTTTGAATTCCTGAATGATCCGAGAGTAATTGATATACCGTGGCTGCTTAGAAAAATTTTAGTCAATCTGATTATCGTTCCATTTAGAGCGCCTAAGTCGACGAAGATATATAAACAATTATGGACTGATAAAGGCTCACCTCTTCTTATATACGGGATTAGCGTAAAAGAAAAATTGCAGAATGCTCTTGGTGAAGAATATGATGTCGAACTGGCAATGAGATATCAAAACCCGAGTATGGATGATGTCCTGGAAAAACTAAGGAAGAAACAGCATCAAAAAATAATTATTGTACCGCTGTTTCCTCAATATGCTTCGGCTACAACAGGTTCTGTTATTGAAAAGGCTATGAAAATAATCAGTAAATGGTGGGTTATTCCGGAAGTTAAATTTATAGGACAATTTTATGATGATGAAGGTTTTATTAATTCATTCGTAGAAAGAGCCATACAGTATAAAATTGAAGATTACGATCATGTCTTATTCAGTTACCACGGACTGCCTGTACGTCAGGTTGATAAAGTTTATGTTGACGGGAAAAAATGCGATGAACATAACTGCGAAAATGAAGTTAATGAAGATAATAAATTTTGTTACAAGGCTGCCTGCTATGCAACCTCCAGGCTTCTTAGTTCAAGATTAAAAATTCCTAAAGAAAAGTATACTGTGTGTTTTCAGTCGAGGTTAGATAAAAACTGGCTGGAACCTTTTTCAGATAAAATAATAATCGAAAAAGCAAAAGAAGGAGCAAAAAAAATATTGGTGTTTAGTCCGGCTTTTGTTGCCGACTGCCTTGAAACAATTGTAGAAATAGGAATCGAATATAAAAATTTATTTAAAGAACACGGCGGCGAAAAAATACAACTGGTAGAAAGTTTAAATGATCATCCGATGTGGATTGAGACCCTTAAAAAGCTGATTCTACAACATTCTTAAAAAATGGTAATTTTATAAAAATATTTTCAATCAATTATTAAACTAAATATTAAATCCTTTTATTAAAATTAATTTTCTTCAATAAAACTAAATCTCATCAAGCATTAAATCCTGCAATTTTTTATTTTTGAGTGTTACATATTAAATCGTCTTACAAGGGTCTTTATCATAATCTTGCTCTTAATCATGTTAAAAATTGAGTAAGATTAAGAATAAGACTAAGATTAAGAGATAATTGCGTAACACAAATTATTAATTTATTCTAATTATTCAATATCTAAGGGAAAAAATTCATGTCTCAAACAGAAAATAACCTCAAAGAAGCATTTGCGGGAGAAAGTCAAGCAAATCAAAAATACAGAGCCTTTGCTAAGAAAGCCGAAAGAGAAGGATTTCCGAATGTAGCCCGCTTATTTAAAACTGCGGCAGAAGCAGAGAGAATACACGCGGAAGGGCATTTAGGCGCATTAGACGGAATCGGAACTACAGCAGAAAACCTAAAAGCTGCTATTGACGGTGAAACTTATGAATATACCGAAATGTATCCGCCGATGCTTAAAGAGGCGGAAGCGGAAAATCATAAAGCTAAAAGAATGTTCGGATACGCTGTTGAAGCTGAAGAAGTTCATGCTAAACTATATAAGATGGCACTGGAAGCAGTTGAAAGCGGAAAAGATCTGGATGAAGTTGAAATTTATGTATGTCCTGTATGCGGAAATATAGAATTCGGCAAACCGAATGAAAAATGCCCAATCTGCGGAACATTACCGGACAAATATGTAAAGGTTTAGTGAATTCTTAAAATAATAAACAATATGTTTATTAATCATTAAAACAGTAGATTATAAAACTTCATTTTATTAATAGGCTGACTAAATAATTCTCAGTGGAACTTTGTGAACTAAGTGTCTTAGTGGTTTATCATCATTGAATTTAAACTTTACCACTAAGACCACTAAGAATCACTGAGTTTCTTAATATTTGATAATATCTGTTATTAATTTTAATTAACTTTGAGCAAAATTATTATAAAGAAGAAGAATGTCTTTATCGGAAAAAGTTTTTAGCGGAGGAGTTGTCGGTGCCGGCGGAGCGGGTTTTCCTACACATATAAAAACAAATTCTAAACCAGAATTTGTTTTAGCAAACGGAGCAGAATGCGAGCCTCTGATTCATAAAGATTATGAATTGATGGTAAACTTTCCGGAACAAATTGTAAAGGGAATTGAATTAGTTATTGAATCGACTTCCGCTAAAAAAGCCTACTATGGAATTAAGTCTAAAAATGCAAAAGCAATTGATGTTGTAAAACAAAATATTAAAAACGGAAGAATAGAAATTTCTGAATTAGGAGATTTTTATCCTTCCGGTGACGAATATGAATTAGTATATTCTGCTACCGGAAGATTGATTCCTCCTGCGGGAATTCCGTTAGATGTCGGCTGTGTAGTTAATAATGTAGAAACATTTTTCAATGTTGCTAATGCCAACGAAGGAAAACCGGTTACTGAAAAATTTGTCTGTATTGCAGGTGCTGTAAACAAGCCTTCATCATTTTTCGCTCCAATCGGCAGTTCATTTAAAGAATTGATTGAACATGCAGGGGGAGCATCGGTTAAGGAATTTGGCGTATTTGTCGGCGGAATTATGATGGGCAGTTTAACTTTCGATCTTGATGAAGTAGTTACAAAAACAACTACCGGATTAATTATCTTACCTAAAGATCATTATTTAATTAAAAGAAAAAATCAGCCGCCGCAAAATTGGC
>CAZCFZ010000189.1:0-3754 GCA_964498065.1 uncultured Ignavibacteriaceae bacterium | reverse complement strand
GTAAAATAATGTTTTAATAATATTGACAAGAAAATTCTTTCTAAAGATAATCTTTGCGTCTTTCGAAGAGATTATATGCTTTTTAATCGCACTATTTTTCTGCTATAACCAGCATTTCAAAATCTTCTGTTGTAAGCTTGTCGTTTCTGCTAAAAGCACCGAGTTTTGCACCGTAAATGTTTATGCTTGTAAAGTGGAGGGTTTTTAGCAGCCATGTAATTTCCGAAGGGACATAATGTCTCTCATTGCTTTCTATTTTTATCTTTTTACCGGAATCATCTTCAAGATATGCGATATTATAATTGCGGAATGTCATTAAGTCGAATGAATTCTTATCGAAGGTAGAATTTTCTTTTCCCTCATGCTTTGTGATAAAATCTTTTACGGAATGAAATAACGGGAACAAACCATTTAATGTTGTGAAAATAATTTTGCCCCCGTCTTTCAATGCGTTTGCTGCGTTTTGAAGAATTCGATAATTCATTTCATCGGTTTCCATTAATGAAAAAGCTCCTTCGCAAAGCATGATAACCAGATCAAATTCATTTGAAAATGTCAGTTTTCTTGCATCTTGAATTTGATAATTGATATTAAGTCCTTCTTTAGAAGCTAATTCCTTCGCACGGTTTAATTGGGATTCCGATAAATCAATCCCCGTTACGGTATAGCCACGTTTTGCAAGTTCTCTTGAATGACGTCCCGTTCCGCAGCCTATATCAAGAATTTTGGTTTGCTTGTTGTAATTAATTTCTTTTTCAACGAAATCACATTCCCCGATAGTGCCCTTTGTGTAAATTTCATTATCATATTTCAAAGCGTAATTTTCAAAAAATTTTTCATACCATTGTTTCATGGTTTTCACCTAGTAATTTTTAAAATAATTGATTAAGAGAAATAAACAGTTTTAATCCGCCTTCGTCCGCTGTATTTCGGCGGACGAGAGCATTCGCGTAAAATTCCCAGCCGATTGCTGCTTAGGATTAAAATCATCAATTAAGATACCCCACTGCTTGCGGCGATGTAATTAATTTAATAGAAGAATTTTATTTACGGATTTGTTCTCATATTTGTCATAAGGTAGTTACTCGATTCCCGCTTTTAATTATCGCAGCAGATTATTTATTAATAAACTTAAAAATTGTTTTTGCAAATTTAAATAATTCTATCTATTCCCGCATACTTAATGAAATCCTGCTTCTGGCAACATCGATTCCTATTATAGTAACATCAATAACATCACCAACATTTATTAAATCGAGAGGGTTTTTTACAAATTTATTCGACATTTGAGAAATATGAAGCAGGCCGTCTTGTTTTACCCCGATATCCACAAACGCTCCGAAATCCACTACATTTCTAACTGTTCCTTTAAGCTTCATTCCTTCTTTCAAATCTTCTATTTTAAGTACATCACTTCTTAATACCGGCTTCGGAATGTCTTCACGGGGATCTCTTCCGGGCTTCTTTAAATTTTCAATTATATCTATTAAGGTAGGTTCTCCTATTCCAATTTCTTCAGATAACTTCTTTGTACCTTTTTGTTTTACAATTAATGAAATCATGGAACCGGAATCTTTTATATTTGCTGCGGAAAGATTAATTTTTTCCAAAAGCTTTTCTGCAGCCGGATAAGATTCGGGATGAATGAATGTATTATCGAGAGGATTTTCACCGTTACGAATTCTTAAAAATCCAGCACTTTGCTCAAATGCTTTTTCTCCAAGCCCTGTAACATCTTTCAATTCGTTTCTTTGATTAAACCTTCCGGCCTTCTCTCTCTGCTTAACAACATTTTCGGCAATCCTTTTATTTAACCCGGAAACATAAGTTAAAAGTGACGCCGAAGCAGTATTAACATCAACACCTACGTAATTAACACAGCTTTCAACTACATCATCCAATTTCTTGGCTAAAAGCTTCTGATTGACATCATGCTGATACAAACCGACGCCGATGGATTTGGGATCGATTTTTACAAGCTCAGCGAGAGGATCAAGCAGTCTTCTCCCTATCGAAATATTGCCTCTTTGACTTGCTTCGAGATCGGGAAATTCCTTTTTTGCTACCGCAGATGCAGAATAAACCGAAGCTCCGGCTTCATTAACAATGATGTAATGACATTTTAAATTGTGTTTTTTAATTAAGTCTGCTATAAAAAATTCTGTCTCGCGGCTGGCAGTTCCGTTACCGATTGCTATTATATTTACTTTGTATTTTTCAATTAATTTTACAACCAGCTTTTCTGCTTCGCCGGTTTTATTCTGTGGCGGATGGGGATAAATCGTGTAACCTTCCAGGTATTTGCCTGTCTCATCTATAACCGCAACCTTTGAACCTGATACAAATCCCGGATCAATTCCCATAATAATTTTTCCGAGCAGCGGCGGCTGCAAAAGCAGCTGCCTTAAGTTAGCTGCAAATATTTCAATCGAATGCAGATCAGCCGTCTCGGTTAAATTATTTCTTATTTCTTTTTCAATTGAAGGGAACAGCAAACGGTTGAACGAATCATCAATTACGGAATCCAGTATCTCCATAAAAACAGATTCGATGTATTCAAAAAACGTTTTTCTGATTATTGAGTGGGCAATTTCATTTTCAAATTCCAAATTCACTTTTAAAACCTTTTCCTTTTCACCTCTGTTTAATGCAAGTATTTGATAAGGTTTTATTCTTGTAATTTCGCAGCTGAATTCATAATAAATCCGGTAAATTTCTTTTTTATCTTTTTCTCTCTGCTTTTCACTTATCTTTTCGTCTTCTGTTTTTTCTTTACCTTTCCCTGACTTTACAACAGATGATTTAAGCAAAAACTCTCTGATCTCTTTTCTAACCTCAGCGCTGTCATTTATCATTTCCGCAATAATATCTTTTGCCCCCTGCAAAGCTTCTTCCGCTGAAGCGACACCCAGTTCTTCATTTATAAATTCCAAAAGTTTATCCTCAAGATTGCCCGTAAAAGCCGGATTTTCCAGAATGAATAATGCAAGCGGTTCAAGACCTTTTGCTTTTGCAATTGTTCCGCGAGTTTTTCTTTTAGGTTTATACGGAAGATATAAATCTTCCAGTTCCTGAAGTTTTACGCATTCTAAAATTTTTGCTTTAAGTTCGTCTGTAAGTTTGCCCTGCTCCTCGATGCTTTTAAGAATTGTTTCCCTTCGTTCTTCGAGCAGGGTAAGGTAATTTAATCTGTCTTCTATATTTCTTAAAACATCCTCATCCAGTCCACCGGTATGCTCTTTTCTATACCTGGCGATAAACGGTATTGTGGCATCTTCCTTAAATAATTTGATAACAGCATCAACTTGTTCGGTTTTTATTTTTAGTTCTTCGGAAATAACTGAGGGTATGTTCATACAAATGACCGCGAATAAAAATTAAATTAAAAAATTATTTATGAATGTATGAAAGAAAGGATAAAGAAAGATATTTTTCAACTTGATTAAATAGAAAAATTTTTTAACAAAAAGAATTTTCTTGGCAGGTCACTTTCGCATGTTCTGCAACGAAAATAACTGCTCTTGTAAGTTATGATTCGTTAGTCTGTTTGAGAACTTGTTTTTTGCAAATAAAAATGCGAATAAAAGAATATTCGGATAACTAAATTCATTTTAATGAATATATTTTTATCCAAAACGGGTTCTCGAATAATTTTGAAATCCGACTACAAAATGCCGGTATGTCACAGCTTGCCGCTTTAGGAGTCTAATCTGTGACAGAAAAGTTTACCGGATGTACAAAGTTTTTGCGAAAC
>CAZCFZ010000188.1:0-3767 GCA_964498065.1 uncultured Ignavibacteriaceae bacterium | reverse complement strand
ATGATTGAAGCCGGATACCAGATACCTGATTCCTGATACCGGATAAATAAAGTCTTGTTCACATTACCGATCACAGATTACCAATTACCGCTTACCAATTTACTTCCTGCACCTCAATTTTATACAGCGTACTTAACCTTATTCTGCATATATAACTATCGATGCTTTTTCCAAACCTTTCGATGCAGCATTTAAAATAATTTTGCCTTTTTTATTTTTTGACTTAATAACAACAAGACACATACCGTTAAATGCTTTTCTGTAATCTGCTTTAAAAGGTTCGTGATCTGTTTCCGATCCGTTATCTACACCTGCAATTTCACCTTCACCTGAAATCTTAAAATTAATTAAGTTGTCTGCATAAGGAACCATGGTCCCGTCTTTATCAAGAACTTTTACCGTAACAAAAGAAAGATCCCTGCCGTCCGCCTGGATTGTCGATCGATCGGGTTTAAGAGAAATTTTAACGGGTGTTCCGGCAGTTCTATCGTAGCTTGTCAATATTTCTTTGCCGTCTTTATAGCCGACAGCTTTAAGAGTTCCCGGTTTATAAGGGATTCGCCACATTAAGTGCAGTTTTCCGGAGGTTTTTACCCGTGTTCCCAAAGATTTATTATTAAGAAATAATTCGACTTTATCACAGTTTGTATATGTCCAAACATCAACCGAATCCCCTTTCTTCCAATCAGACTTGCCGTTTCTAACTTCAGTCCAGACATGCGGATTCCACGGAGGGAAAATGTGAAGCACAGGTTTTTTTGTCCACTCACTCTGATATAAGTAATATGCATCTTTGGGAAAACCTGCCAGATCAATTATTCCGAAATAAGAACTGCGTGAAGGCCATCCGTATGGGGTAGGCTCACCTAAATAGTCAAAGCCCGTCCAGATAAACATACCGGAGACATAATCGTATTTCATTACATTCTTGAGCGCCTCTTCATGAGTTTCGCCCCACGGTACATAGCAATTGTCATAAGCCGAACATGTATTGTCCGGATTTCCTTTTAATGATGATCTGCTGCTCCAATTCGGCCAAACGCGAAAACTGTCCGAAGGCATATCATAATGCCCTCTTGTCTCAAGAGCAGATGTTGTTTCCGATCCTATCAGTTTTTGTCCGGGAAAGTTTTTCTGAAAAGTTGCATAATCATTCTGATAGTAACTAAAGCCGATTATATCAAGTGCGCCGGATCTTATAATATAATTTGAAGTGTGTGTATCGTTGCAGTTGGAAGTGATCGGACGAGTTTTATCAAGACTCCTGATTATGCCGCGTAATTCTCTTGCTATTGTAAAGCCGCTGGTATCCCCTTGTTCCGGAATTTCGTTACCGATACTCCAAAGAAAAATACTTGGGTGATTACGATCCCGCAGAACCATATCTTCAAGATCCCGCTTGTGCCATTTGTCCCAGTCTAAAGAATAGTCGTACTTTGTTTTGTGAATCTTCCACATATCAAATGCTTCATCCATAACAATGAAGCCCATCTTATCGCATAAATCAAGAAGTTCCGGATCGGGAGGATTATGTGAAGTACGGATTCCATTGCAGCCCATGTTTTTCAATAATTCAAGCTGACGCTGAATTGCTCGGTAATTCACTGCCGCACCTAGACAGCCGAGGTCATGGTGATCGCAGACTCCCCAAATTTTTACATGCTTTCCGTTTAAGAAAAATCCTTTGTTAAGATCAAATTTAAATGTCCTGATCCCAAATGTTGTATTATAATCATCGCTAATCTTTCTGTTGTTTTCAATAGTGGTAACCGCTTTATATAAATTTGGATCTTCAATCGACCAAAGCTCAGGATTTTTCACCGTTAATTCTTGATTTACTTCGGCAACAGAATGTTTTAATATGAAAGCCGGGGTTTCTACTTCCGCAACTTTTTCACCATCTTTATTTAACACCGCAGTTTTAACCGTTACTTTTTGATCACTGTTTGCTGCATTCCTTACTTTAATCTGAATAGAAACTTTTGCAGATTCTCTAGTGACTTCCGGAGTTGTTACAAAAGTTCCCCAGTGATCTACATAAACTTTATTTGTAGTTACAAGCCATACATTTCTATAAATGCCAGAGCCGGAATACCAGCGCGAGTTAGGCTGTTTGGAGTTATCAACTTTAACGGCAATAAGATTTTTCTTACTTCCGTAATTTAGATATGGAGTAAGTTCATACTGAAATGAACTGTAGCCGTACGGACGAATACCCAGATAATGCCCGTTAATCCAGACTTGGCTGTCACGATATATTCCGTCAAAACTAACAAAGACCAGTTTATCTTTATCGGATCCAGGTAAAGAAAAAGTTTTGCGGTACCATCCTATGCCTCCCGGAAGAGCTCCGCCGCCGACTCCTGCCGGATTATTCTTATTAAATTTCCCTTCTATACTCCAATCATGAGGAAGGTTTAATATTCTCCATGAATCATCTTTTAATTTTTCTTCCTGACCGTTTTTAACGTCCCCTAAATGGAATCTCCAATTATTATCGAATCTCTCTGTGCTGCGTGCATCCAGCGAAGAAGATGCATATGCTTTCCCATTGAAATATAAAAGTACCGTGAATGCGGATACTATTATAAACGTAAATAATACAAAAAGTTTTTTCCTTGTTTGAGCAGATGTTTTCATTTTCGTAGTTCCTTTATAAAAATTTATTCACAACCGGATCTTAGATCTTTTTACCCGGCAGCTCTCTTAAAATTTTTGCACCGGTTTCGGGGGTTATATCTCTTTGCGGCTCGGCAAGCATTTCGTAGCCAACCATAAATTTTTTTATGCTTGCCGATCTTAAAAGCGGCGGATAAAAATGCATATGGAAGTGCCATTCATTATGTTTCTTTCCGTCTGTAGGCGCCTGGTGAATCCCTGAAGAATAAGGGAATGAAGTTTTAAAAAGATTATCATATTTAACAGTTAAGATTTTTAATGCATTGGCAAAATCTTTTATCTCGTTTTTATTGAATTGAAGCAGATTGGATATTTTCCGATATGAGATAATAATGCTTTCATACGGCCATACCGCCCAGAAAGGCACCAGCACTGCAAATGAATTGTTTTTGTAAACGATCCTTTCTTTCTGCTTTAATTCGAGTTTCAAATAATCACTTAATATCGTTGTGTCGTGAGTAGAAAAATATTTTTTAAATTGTTTTAATTCTTTAGCGGCTTCTCCCGGAATACTTTTTTGAGACCATATCTGGCAATGCGGATGGGGATTGCTGTTTCCCATTAACAAACCCTTATTTTCAAAAATCTGGACATGATTAATTCCCGGCTTTGAGCTTAAGGTTTTATATTCCTCTCTTAAAACTTTAATTACCTCTGCAATATCCTTCTCTTCCATCTCTGCAAGTGTTAAATCATGCCTCGGAGAAAAATTTACTACTCTGCAAATACCGCTTTCGCCTTCTGCAATTAACAAATCCTTTTGATTTAATTTTTTATTTTGAACGGATTTTAAAAGCGACGGATAATCATTAGTAAAAACGTATGTACTTTTGTAATCGGGATTATATTCCCCATTTGCCCGTTTATTTCCGGGGCATAAATAACACTCAGGTTCGTACTTTCGTTTTATTTCGGTGTCGGGTTTTGTTACATCTCCCTTCCAGGGCCGCTTTGTACGATGCGGTGATACCAGTACCCATTCTCCCGTTAAAATATTTTTCCTTCTGTGAGGCTGATTATTTAATTCAAACTGCTTCATTTTCTTTTAAGATTATTAAACTTGTTCCGCTGTTTATTTTTGTAACATA
>CAZCFZ010000187.1:0-3799 GCA_964498065.1 uncultured Ignavibacteriaceae bacterium | reverse complement strand
TATTAATATAATTTTTTATTATTCTATGGTTACCTTTTATTATGACCCAACACGTGTATTTACTAATAAGTATTCCTTCCGTTCACTTTGAATGGGACTAATTATTCTCAACAATAATTTAACTTTGGCTGTTTTCCTTGAGTTAATTTAGACCGCTGGCTAAATAATTAAAACATATCCCCAATCCTATAAAAAAATCTCACCGGTAAACTTCACATCTGCACCTGCATAGAGTAAACACAACTAAATGGCACCCTAAGTCGCCGTTTCTTAGTGCTTTTACATATGAGTTCTTGTTTACTTATCATAATAAATTAATTAAATTATTTACTCGGGAAATGATGCATAAATTAACAATGGAATATACTTTTAAGAATTAAGGTAAATAATTTAATTTAGAAAGATTATATGTTTGCTTCCGATAAATTTGAGAAGATTAATTTATGAAATTGACTAAACTATTCACTGAATTTTTTAACAGCGAAAAATCCGCCGGATTATTTTTAGTGTTATGCAGTATAATCTCTCTTTTGCTTGCTAACTCGATCTTTAGCATGGATTATCTTCATCTTTGGCATTTGGATATATTTTCTAAGCCTGCTGAGTTTTGGATAAACGACGGGCTAATGACGGTGTTCTTTCTTCTCGTCGGTCTTGAGATCGAACGGGAATTGTACATTGGTGAATTGTCTGATATAAAGAAATCTTTATTGCCTATTTTTGCTGCTGCCGGCGGGATGATATTTCCGGCTGTAATTCATTTCTTATTAAATAAAGGAACTAATTTTCAAAGCGGTTTCGGCATTCCGATGGCAACAGATATTGCTTTTTCATTAGGGATACTTTCGTTACTGGGCAGCCGGGTACCGGTCTCTCTAAAAGTATTCTTAACTGCTTTGGCTATAATAGATGACTTAGGTGCAATTATTATTATAGCATTATTTTATTCAGCTAATTTTTCTTTCGCATATTTCGGATTTGCCGTTATAATATTCATAATAATGATTATTCTTAATAGAGTAAAATTTTATAAAATATGGATTTACTTAATTCTCGGATGCGTTATGTGGTTTTTTATATACCGTTCCGGAATTCATCCGACAATTTCGGGCGTGTTATTAGCTTTTGTAATCCCGTTCGGCAGCGGCGGTGAAAATTCCCCGTCATTTATTTTACAGCATAAACTGCACAAAGCCGTTGCTTTTATAATACTTCCGCTTTTTGCATTGGCTAATACGGCAATTATTTTCCCGGCGTCTTTTGCAGGTACCGTAATTAATACAAACAGCTTTGGAATTTTCCTCGGTCTGCTGTTTGGTAAACCGCTTGGGATATTTATTTTTTCTGTTATAGGTGTAACTGCAGGTTTATGTTCTATCCCGAAGGATATAAATAAAAAACATCTAATCGGAGTAGGCCTGTTAGCGGGTATAGGTTTTACGATGTCCATATTCATAACGCTTTTGGCATTTACCGAAAATGCATCTGTTATCGGTTCGAAAATATCTATTCTGGCTGCATCGTTTCTAGCAGGAGTATTAGGATTTTTGTGGCTGTATTTTACACTGCCGAAGAATAAGTACGCTTCGGAAGAATCATGAAGAATTTTTAAGATTGAATAAGATTTGCTTTTAGCATTTAATGATTTTAAAAACTCAGCTTAAAGCAGATCATGTAATTTTTTCTTTACTTCCCTAACCGCCTTTGTTAAATTGATTTTCAGTTATTTTATCATAATTAATTGCTTGGGGATTCATTTGTACATAAGCAAAATGAGCCGATGAAACCTGAAGAAAGGGAGCGGTAAAATATAGACAAACAGCTTACTCAATCAGGCCGGATAGTACTTCAAACTTATCTTCAGGAATCTATATTTTGCTTTTTGAGGCGGGCAATTTTGATCAAGCAAGAAAGACTATATTGTTAAAATAAATTAACTATATGCAAACCATAGATTTAAAGTATTTTAACCATGTCGATGAAACAAAAGATATGAATCAAGAGCATTTGCTTTTAATTTATTATTCAAAATAGTTCAATGAGTAATTAAAGTTGAGGCATTAAGTCATTCAAATCTTGAACAAACGTTTGAAGGAAGACTGTTGAGGAATTTGATTTATCAAATTCCTTATAATTAAATTAAAATAAATGGAATTTCATAAATGAAATTCATACAAAGTTTTCCCCCGGCCATTATAAACTTACCTTATGATTTTTTAATTTAGTAATATCGGAAACAATTCCTATCAGCGCCACAGGATTATTTTTTTCATCTCTTATTATGGAAGTAGAAAGAAGTACCGGGAATTCTGTCCCGTCTTTTTTCCTATTGATAAGTTCGCCTTTCCAGCCGCCTTTTAATGTTTCCCGTAAAATTTCATCATAAGTTGCACGCGGAAATTGAGGCCGGACAATTTTAATATTTTTTCCAATTAATTCTTCTTTGGAGTAACCGTAAGTTTGAATAAAGGCTTTGTTAACAAAAATGATAATATCTTTCATATCCGTAATTGTAATGCACTCACTAACGCTTTCAACTGCTTGAGCAAGCATTTTAAGCTTTTCTCCCGTCTGGATAACATCGGTAATATCAAGAGCGAATGCAATAATACCGGCAGTTTTATGGTTGGTATCGAGCCACGGGATTTTGTCGGTACGAACCCATCTGACATTATCTCCGACTGTAACAGATTCAATTATGTTAAGTTTCGGCTTACCGGAGTTAATAACTTCAAGATCGTCGGCAAAGTATTTATTCGATTCGACCGGGAAAATTTCACCGGTTGGTTTACCTTCTATTTCCTGCACACAACGATTGGCAATTTTAGCGGCTGCTTTATTTATGCGAATGAAATTGTTATGAGTGTCCTTAAACCATATTGAAGCAGGAGACGCATCAATGATAGTGCGGAGCTGATACCTTTCCGCCGTTAATTGAATCTCAAGTTTTTTACGTTCGGTAATATCCTTAATTATACATTTATAATATTTTTTATCTTCCAAATCGATAAGGAGCGTACTAATTTCGACCATAACCATAGTACCGTCTTTTTTAAGATGTTTCGTTTCAAATATTAACGGATTGCCTAATTTGGTTATGTCGCGCTGGTATTCAATATCATTTTTATTTTCGGGACATCTTAAATCATAAATAGAAAGTTTTAACATTTCTTCTTTAGAATAGCCGTAAAAATTGATAGCGATTTCATTAACATCTATAATTTTCATTCTTATATCGAATAGAATGACAATATCTATTGAATATTTTATGATGTAGTCTAAGTAGGTTAAAATTTCCTGCTTCTTGTCGGCAGATTCAATTTTTACAGGCTTGGATTTAAATCGATAAATTTGAATAAATGAAAAAAGAATTATTAAACCCAGAATAATAATTATTATGGCTTCCATGTTTATAAAATACGGTTATTATTCTAAATAAATAATAATGAGAGAAACTCCTTTTGTTTAATATAATGATAAAATTTTAATTAAAACATAAATAGTCGATATTAAATAATAAGGCCGTAAAAAAGCGAAAAATCAGGTGATTTTATTTGCCGATTATTTATTATTGACCGCATCGGAATGAGACCATGTATGGCATAAACTAATAATGTATTTGATTTAAAAATTGGCATCATTGATAAAAGAATAGCTGGTTTAATGAAAAATTAAGAATGAAGAATTAATAATTAAAAATGGAGATTAAAATGTTATACAAATAAAAGGTTATAAGTTAGAGTTAGAAACTTCTGAAAAATTAGGTTATTTAATAGGTAACTCTCTTAATTGATTTTTT
>CAZCFZ010000186.1:0-3833 GCA_964498065.1 uncultured Ignavibacteriaceae bacterium | reverse complement strand
TATGTTATTCATCAGGATGAAGACAAAATAATCCTGCGTAATTATCAGCATAAAATTTATTCTTATAAAAATTATAAGGATAGAAATAACCCGGGACACAAGAACGGTAAAAACGGAAAGAACGGTAAAACCAAGGTTAAAGAACTGGAGTTTACCAGAATTGAACTCCCGGAATTAGAGGAAGTAGAAAATTAAAACCATATCCGGCAGGGATTTAATCTATAAATCTCTGCCGATTACCTGTCTAAGTAAATACTAAAATAATTATATTTTATATTGTTTTCTTTTATGAGCATAATTTATTAATTATCGCCCTCCGTTAGTATTTCGACTGCCGTTATTATTTCTTACCGTATTACTATTTGAACTCTCGGACCTCGTTGAAGAATTATTACCGGAATTTGCAGATACAATCCTATTTCCGCTTGAACTATTGGATGTATTTGATATTTTATTTGTAGAGTTTGCGTTTGCCGGTTCTAATCTTGTTCGTGAAGGTGCTGCAGGAGTATTTCTGGGTACACTTCCACGTCCGCCGTTATCATTTCTAACTGTAGTTTCAGATCGTTTAATATCTCCTTGATTACCCGGACTATTTGATGGTGTTTTTGGGGTATGGATCGGATAAGGATGACCTGGATAAGGAAGAACCGGAGCAGGATCTGCAATCGGTACCGGATAATAAATAACTGTTGTATTATCAGAATTATCGGATGCTAAAGTTGCATTTGTAGTTAATAACTCAGTGTAACATCCGGTTAACCCAAACGTCGTAAGAAATGGAACTAATATTAAAAACAAATACTTTTTCATTTTATTACCTCCACCATTTATCAATTACATTATTAACGTCAAATATCGAGCCTAATTATACCAGTGAAACTATCTTAAAATGAAAAACATTAATTCCGTTTTGTCTATTAAATTAAACGCATGTTTATTTTTAACAACAAAATATTTTATTTTATATGTATTCTATATCGAGGATTATAAATATTAATTAACTATTATGAAGTAATTTGAAGTTTTGCTCATTTCATCAAAATCACCTTCTTAGTTGAAATGAAATATCCACCTTTCAATTGATAAATGTCATTACTATTCAACATTTCTCTTACTTTTTAATATATTTGGAAGATAAAAATTCAAGAATATTAATTCTGTTTAAATAAAGGAGCACTATTATGCCTTCTAATCAAGATAAAATGAATGACTTATGCATAAATACTATTAGATTTTTAGCAGTCGACGGAGTACAAAAAGCCAATTCCGGCCACCCGGGAATGCCGATGGGCTGCGCACCGATTGCATATTTGCTTTACTCAAAAATTATGAAGCATAATCCGGCAAATTCCAAATGGCTTAACAGAGATAGATTTGTTTTATCCGCCGGTCACGGCAGTATGCTTCTTTACAGCACCCTTCACCTTTGCGGATATAATATTCCAATGGATCAATTAAAACAGTTCCGCACATTCGGCAGTATTACTCCAGGACATCCTGAATTCGGTTTAACGGAAGGCGTGGAAACTACTACCGGTCCGCTTGGGCAGGGCTTTGCAAATTCAGTGGGAATGGCAATTGCCGAAGAATATTTAGCAAACAGATTTAATAAAGACGATATAAAAATTCTTGATCATTTTATTTACGGAATATGCAGCGACGGCGACATGATGGAAGGTGTTTCACATGAAGCTGCTGCACTTGCAGGACACCTAAAACTCGGGAAAATAATTTTCTTTTACGATTATAATCATATAACTATCGATGGACCTACTTCACTTGCATATACAGATGATGTTACAAAAAGATTTGAAGGCTATCATTGGCATGTTCAGGAAGTTGAAGACGTAAACAATCTTGATGCTTTGGAAAAAGCGGTGCAAAATGCAAAGAAAGTAACCGACAAACCTTCAATAATAATTACACATACACATATCGGGTTCGGCAGCCCGAACAAGCAGGATACCAGCAAGGCACACGGCTCCCCGTTAGGCCCGGATGAAGTTAAATTAACAAAAGAAAAACTCGGCTGGCCGTTGGAACCGGATTTCCTTATACCAAATGAAGTAAGTGAATATTTCAAAAAAGTAAGTGTTAAAGGTAAAGAAGAAGAAGATAACTGGAATAAGCTTTTTGCAAAGTATGAAGAAAAATATCCTTCGGATGCAAAATTATTTAAAGAAGTGATGAGCGGAAAGTTCGGAGAGGAGTGGAAGTCGAAGCTGCCTTTATTCGAAGATGACGGCAAGAAACTTGCTACAAGAGCGGCAAGCGGAAAAGTGCTTAATGCAATTGCCTCCTCTCTGCCTACATTAATCGGCGGGTCGGCCGATCTTGAGCCTTCCAATAATACTTATTTGAAAGAATACAAAAATTTCTCCGCAGAGAATAGAGACGGAAGAAATTTTCATTTCGGAATTCGCGAACATGGAATGGCAAGCATCATGAACGGAATGGCGTACTACGGCGGAGTAATTCCTTACGGCGGTACGTTCTTAATCTTTTCTGATTATTTACGTCCGGCAATAAGGCTAGGCTCATTGTCAAAAATAAAACCGATTTATGTATTTACCCATGACAGTATTGGATTAGGAGAAGATGGACCAACACATCAGCCTGTCGAACAGATATCATCGCTTAGGGCAATCCCGAAACTTGTAGAAATTCGTCCTGCTGATGCAAACGAAACTGTTTATGCATGGCAGGTCGCAATAGAACATACAGGAAGCCCGGTTGCACTATTATTAACAAGACAAGGTCTACCTATTTTAGATCAGAAAAAATATCCTTCGGCAAAAAATCTTCTTAAGGGAGCTTATGTATTAAAAGATAGTAATGGAACTCCGGATATAATTATTCTTGCATCCGGTTCCGAAGTTGGAATATCACTAACTGCCGCCGAAAAACTTGAATCCGAAGGAAACAAAGTAAGAGTAGTTAGTTTTCCAAGCTGGGAGTTGTTCGAAAAGCAGTCTAAAGAATACCGCGACTCAGTAATTCCACCGAGCGTTAAAGCCCGTGTTTCAGTCGAAGCAGGAGTCAAGCATGGCTGGGAAAGATATATCGGCGATTACGGCGAAGCTGTTAGCGTTGAGAGGTTCGGATCATCTGCACCTGTAAGTGTTGTAATGGAAAAATACGGTTTTACTCCGGAAAATATCGTTGAAACAGCTAAAAGAGTTCTGGCAAAAACTAAGAAATAGTTATCGGTATTAAATAATTTTTATTATTTATCTAATTCTAATACGGATAGTCAATTACTTCTCTTATTTTTTCTTTAGCTTCTTTGCTTGCCCATTTTTCGCAAAGATAAAGTCCAAGATCAATTGAAGAAGTAACCGCACCGGAAGTAATAACATCGCCGTCTTCTACTATTCGTTCTTCAACAACTTCCGAGCAATATTGTTTTAGAGTATCATATTCCAAATAATTTGTTGTAGCTCTTTTTCCTTTTAAGAAACCTGCAGCACCTAATAAAAGGCCGCCGGTGCAAATAGAAATTTTATACTGAATATTTTGTGCGGTTTGAATCCACTCGATAAACTCGCTGTCATTCTGCAGACTTCTTGTGCCCATACCGCCAGGTACAATGATTGCATCATATTTACCCAAATCGTTTCTCACTTTATCAGGAATAATTTTAAATCCAAGTTTGTCTCTAACCATATCGGTCATTGCACAGATATCCCACGATAGATCATTTTTAAATTTTAATATTTTCAATCTTGTAATGGTGTCGTATACACCGGCAAAATCGAGAAGTGTTAAATCATTAAAAACAATAAAAGCAACTTTCAAAATCAACCTCATTTTATAAATAATTAGTGTAC
>CAZCFZ010000185.1:0-3890 GCA_964498065.1 uncultured Ignavibacteriaceae bacterium | reverse complement strand
CGCGGGATATTCTTTTTTGGGTTCTTAATCTCTTCGGAACTTTGTGCGATAACTTCAAATCCCTGGAATGCAATAAATGTTAAACCCATGGCTTTAAATACGCCGCCCCACCCGTTAGGCATAAAAGGGCTGAATGTAGTTTGCCAGTCTCCCTTTCTTAAAATAATATCTAATCCAAAGCCGATAAAAATTGCAAGAATAACTATTTTAGTAATTGTAACCAGGTTTCCTATTTTTCCTGCTTCAGATGCTCCGCGGAAATTAACATACGCAAAAACAATTGCTGCAATTGCCGCTAGGATTTTTTGGGGTGAAAAGAATCCCCATTGGGGAAGTGTAATTGAAAATTCATGAAAGACCAGTTCGAAGTATGCACCAAAACCTAATGCATATAAACTGCATGCAACTGCGTGTGCAAACCATCCCATCCAACCCGAAATAAATCCATTCCAATGCGGCAGGCCTTCCTTGACCCATAAATAGCCACCGCCGGCGTCATGATAACATGAGCCCAATTCTGCATAAGACATTGCTGTAAATAATGCTACAAATCCATTTAATATGAATGTAATTAGAATTGCAGGTCCGGCAACACCTGCAGCAATTCCTATTAAAACAAAAATACCTGCCCCTATCATAGCTCCGACACCAATTAGTGTCGCATCCATTAAACTCATTTCCCGACTTAATCGGACTTCAGTGTCGAATTTTTTCATTAAGCTCTCCTAAATTAAGAAATGAATTTTGTCATTACCATTTAACTTAATTTGTCAACATAAATATCATAAAATGCTAAGGTTCAGCGGGATGTACATTCAAATTTATAAAAAAGATACCATAAGCGCACTGAAATTTTGTGACCAAGTAAATCTAATTTTTATTTATTCTTTAATAATTAAAATTTTTATCCGTTAATATTAAACTAAAATTTTTTTCCATATTTTAAAGAGTCAAAATTCTCATTATACATAAACGAGGCACAAATGGATCTGGAAGTAAAGCATGATGTACAAAATCAGAAATTTTTTATACTAATTGAAGGAAAAGAAGCTTATTTAAGATATATTATAAGCGATAATAATTCGATGAACATGATTAAAACGTATGTACCGCCCGAATTAAGAAATAAAGGAATTGCCGCTGAAGTAGTATTAAAAGCTATGCAGTACGCGCGTGAAAATAATTTGAAAGTTATACCAAGTTGTTCTTACGTTGATACATTTCTTAAAAGACACAAAGAGTACAAAGATTTGGTTAGAAATGTTTAATTAATCCATAAAATGAAAAGCCCAATTTTTAAAGGAATTGGGCTTTTGTTTTTAATGATAATTTATTTAGCAAGCGTTGCATTTAAGATATATTGTACTCCGGTTAAAGCTCTTGAGACCGGACAGCCTTTTTTAGCTTCTTCCGCTTGTTTTTTGAATTCTGCTTCATCAATACCTTCCACATTTCCAACAGTATTCATTTCTATTTTAGTAATTGTAAATCCGGCATCAAGTTTTTCTATATGAACTTTGTCCTCGGTTTTAACCGAATTGACTTTAAACCCGGCTTTTGAAAGATTATTGGAAAGCGCCATTGAAAAGCAGGCTGCGTGAGCTGCTCCCAATAACTCTTCCGGATTTGTTTCATTGCCCTGCTCAAATCTCGAAACAAAATTATATGCTACATTTTTTAATACTCCGGATTCAGAACTAATATTTCCGCTTCCTTTTATTAAATCTCCGCGCCATTCGGCATTTCCTTTTCTAACAGGCATATTAACTCCTTTAATTTTCTTCGTTTGATGTTATAAAAATAAGAGGCTAAATAATACCATATTTAATTAAAGATGTCAAAAAATTTATTATAAAATTATTATAAAAGTGATCTGGATATAACACCATTCATAATAAGGCAATGCAGGCAGATTTAAGTCAATACATTAAAGATGAAAATTTAATATGATGAAAAAAGTTTTATAGTATTTAAATCTTATTCTATTATGTAAATTATCAACGAGGCTGTCTCAAAAGTAATGTCTTTTTGAATGATAGAACACTGATGACGCAGATTTGACTGATTTTTAAATAGATAATTACTTTTGAGACAACCTCATTAATTTTTTGCCGATTAAAGATTTATAATATCGCTGTAAATTATAAATGCTATCAAAAGCATTAGTATTACAAAACCCACGTTCTGGATAGCAATTTTAACTTTTATCGGAATTTCCCTTTTAGTAATTCCTTCAATAATAATCATAATTAAATGACCGCCGTCTAATACCGGAAACGGCAAAATATTTATTATTGCTAAGCTCAAGCTGAGCATTGCCAAGAAATAAATAAAACTCATTATCCCGTTGTCTGCGGATTGAACAGCGAACTCTGCTATTTTTACCGGTCCCCCAAAAACTTTACCGAACGCAACTTTTCCGCCTATTACTTTCCCGGCCATGCTAAAAGTTAAGTCGGTTATTTTAACAACATCTTTCCATCCATTAGCCAATGACTGGAAGAAGCCAAATCTTTCATAAATAACCGGACCTGTAACAGTATTGACAATTCCAATTCCAATCATTCCATCGGAACCAGGAGTTACAGCTATTTTTAATGTATCTTTTCCTCTTAAAATTACTAATGGTAATGCTACATTTTTATGACTAGTAATAATTCCGGTAGCTTGGGTTCTGCTGTATAAAGGTATATTATTCAGTTTAAGCATAATATCGCCGACTTTAATCCCCGCAGCACTGGCTGGCGATTTGGGTAGAATCTCTGTAACCGCAGGTCTCACACCTGCCGGAATTAAGAAAGTTTTGTCACTCTGGGAAGAAGGAACTTTTGATCGGGGAACCGCAATAGAAATATCTTTACCTGCCCGGTTAATTTTAAATGTTAAATTTTGACCGATTGTATTTAAATAAATATCCGTGCTAACCTGATTCCAGTTATGAACTGCCTTTCCATTGATAGCTAAAATTTTATCATTAATCATAAATCCGAGTGAATCAGCGGTGCTGTTTGGTTCCACATAACCGATTGAGGTAGTTTTTGTTATTCTGTTGCCATAGAAAAAATTAGTTCCCCAGAATACAAATAATGCCAGAAGTAAATTCATAATTACTCCGGCAGTAATTACAATAATTTTTTGCCAAGTAGGTTTAGCTCTGAATTCGTAAGGCTGCGGTTCTTTATCGGCAAACTCGGTGTCAAAGCTTTCATCAACCATGCCTGCTATTTTTACATAACCGCCTAAAGGCAGAAGACTAATGCGGTAATCGGTATGTCCCTGCCCGTCAAAGTCTTTAGGTAAATCGCCGAAGCTAAACCCGCTAATTTTATTCCATCCGAATAATCTTTTACCAAATCCGATTGCAAAAACTTCGGCTCTCATCCCGCATGCTTTAGCAGCTATAAAATGCCCGAATTCATGCACAAAGGCCAATATTCCGAATGTTATTGCAAAATATATAATATAACTCATTAACTACAGTTCTCCTTTAATAATAAACAATTACCTCTCCAGGGCAGCTTACCTATACTCAAAAAATCTGGAAGTAAAAATTATGGGGAATTTTTTATTAAAACAACCTAACTCAATGTTAATACAAATTCTCTGGTTTCTTTATCACATTCAAAAATAGTTTCAACATCCGGTGATTTGTGATTTTCTAGTTTGTCCAATGCCATATTAATAAATCGGGGTATACTTGAAAATTTAATCTTCCCTTTTAAAAATTTATCGACCGCTACTTCATTAGCTGCGTTTAATATACACGGAGCGGTTCCTCCTTCATCTAATACTTTATAAGCTAATTTCAAACATTCAAATTTTTCCATGTCGGGTGAAAAGAACGTTAAATCTCCTATTTTGGGTAAATTTACTCTTTTATAATTATTTGC
>CAZCFZ010000184.1:0-3916 GCA_964498065.1 uncultured Ignavibacteriaceae bacterium | reverse complement strand
CCTTTTTAATAAATCAATATTTTAAATTAAGAAAATCATTTTTAATGAGCAAAATTTTTTTTATTTTAAAATAAAGGAATTATGGTTAACAATAAAATAATATTTCTTTAATACTGAATTAATGTTTAATTCTTTTTATTTGTTTATATTTAATTATTGAAATTAACTATCAGGGCAGATAAAGGGTTATGTTTTATTTAAACCTCTGTAAAATATTTACTAAAAAATTAAAATAATTTACCGCAGTATTATCGAGTAATTTTACCATGACAGAAGTGATTACTTTCGATAAATGTTTTTCATTTGAATTTATTTGTTCTTTTTTTAATTAACCTATCTTTAAAATAAATTGTGAGGGGCTTATTATGTCCAATGCTACTTCAAAAAAAATGCTTTGGAAGGCATTTACTTTCTTTTTGGTATTTTTTATAATTTCATTTGCTAATTTATATTCGCAGGAAATTACGCCCTTGGATTCAATAAAAACTAATGATGCTGATGGAGTTTCTCTTTGGATTGGTGCACCATCTGTAAATGTTACGGGTATAGTAACATCAACAATTGAGTTGGGAACCGGTACATCAGGTCCAGGTACTATCCAAGATGCAAATACAGGAATATCTATTTACGGTAATTTTTTCGCTAGTGGCTGTACTATTGGCGATTCGGTGATAGTACAAGATGTTTCTGTTTCACCATATAACGGCTTAACAGAGTTAAAATATAATTCGGGTAGTAGTATTCAAGTTATTTCCAGCGGCCATGTTGTTGTTCCTAAAGTTATCACTATTGGGGATTTTAGTCAGGGCTGGAACGGATTTGAAAAATATGAAAGTATGCTTGTGACAGTAAAAAACGTAACATTTACTGATACAGCTACCACATTTAGTTTGAATGGTAAAACCGGATGGAGTTATCATATTACAGACGGAGTGGACACTGTACAGTTCAGAATAGTTGCAAAAACACCTTATTACATTGATAAGCCTATTCCGAAGACACCGGTAGATATAACTGGTATAGTTTCACAATATTGTAGTACTGCACCCTATAATACAGGATACGAGATTTTTGCTGTAGATTCCAGCAGTATAACAACTGCAGCTACAGCCGTTAATTCTAAAATAAATAAAGACTATTCATATAATCTATATCAAAATTATCCTAACCCATTTAATCCTACCACAACAATAAACTTCTCGGTTCCTTTTTCTGAAAAAGTTGAACTTTCAGTTTATGATTTGTTAGGGAGAAAAGTGGCAACTTTATATAATGATATCGCTCCTGCAGGAATTACACGCGTAGATTTCAAAGCAAATAATTTGGCAAGCGGTATTTATATCTACACTATAAAGACAAAGAACGGAATAATTTCAAAGAAATTAGAATTGCTTAAGTAGAATAATTTTTATCGGTATTTTTTTAAAGTTAATTCATTAAGAATAAGTAAATTCAATTTTGGATTTGCTTATTCTTTTTTTGTCTTTATGTAAATATGATTTAAATAGTTTTATAAACTGTTGTAATTAAAAAATCGGGACTGTATTTATTCAAATGCTAAAAGGAGACTTCCGCTCATCCGGAAAATGAAAGGAACAATCATGAAAACAAGTAATACTCTTCTTCTAACTAAAAAATCGCTGCCAAAATTATTTTATCTAATGTTATTTTTATTCTGCAACATGGTATTCGGGCAGGCTGCAAACCATGTTGTAATAAGCGAAGTGGCTCCGATGGGAGGAAGTTCATCAACTTATAATACCGGGGAATATATTGAACTTTATAATCCATTCTCAACAAATGTAACATTTGGACCAAATGTAGTGATTACTTCCGGAGAAGCAAGCGGATCAAACAATGCTGCATGGACTTTATCACTATCGGGAAAAGTTATTAAAGGCTATGGATTTTTATTAATAGGGGATGGCGGTGTTTCGGTAACTCCGGATGTATCTTTTCCCTCAAATAAAAACCTTGCAAATTCCGGAACACGTTCATACGTGCAATTAAAAGATGGAACAACGGTTATAGATGCTTTCGGCTGGGACCCCACTAATGTTTCTTCTCCGAATTGCGAAGGCACAGCTTTCCATCCGAGCAGTACAAGTTCCGATCGCAAATCGTTTGAACGAAAGAGCGGAATATCGGCAACAGCACACGATACACTCGGGAATGCATGGGATTCGAACGATAATTCAATGGATTTTTTTGAGAATACTTCTGCTGAAGCAAATCCTCAGAATTCTTCCAGCCCAATTGAAAAAAATCCTTATAATATCTCTTCTACAAAAGGACCAGGATCAGTTTCCTTATTACCCGATATGTGGAAATTTAATGTACCGGCTACTTTAAAATTTACTCTCAAATCAACTTCCGGAAGTTTTGTTGAAGGAATAAAGATAGTAAAACCACAATTATTCACATGGAACGAAAGTTCGATTAATTCACAACCTGATACTTTAGTAATAAGTCAGTCGGGTGATACAGTAACTTTCACTAATTTTGTTTTATCAGGAAATGACAGTGTAGTTATCTCGATTCCGAATGTTACTTGCAGTGATACAACGGATGAGTTCGAATTTTCAATTTTAACAAGTTCGGACGGAGTATCTTTTTATCCTATTGCTTCGCAGCCAAGCACATTAGTATACGGACTTCCGCGTACTGCTGCAACAGTAAAATCAAAATTACCAAACGGTACATATGTATATCTAGGTAAATGGGTGGTAATGCAAGGTGTTGTTACAGTTTCGAATGAATTCGGCGGCCCATCATATCTACAGGATAATACCGCCGGATTTTCAGTTTATGATTCATCGGTTTCGAATAATGTTAAACTCGGCGATAACGTAACGGTTTTAGGTAAAGTTTCCCCTTATTACGATTTATTCGAACTGTCGCCCTCATCTATTTTAGGAATCAATTCACATAATTCTTACTATGATACCTTAGTTGTGACAATACCTCAGGTAAAAGCTCAAAATCAAAATGGTATAGAGCCCTACGAATCTAGATTACTTCGAATTAATAATATTGATAAGGTTTTAACAACAAATAATACCCCGGTTTCTAGTTGGTCCGTTACCGGGAGCGGTACAAACTATAATCTTATTTCAGGAAACGATACATTACAGGTTCGTATAAGCCCTAAAACAAATCTGGTTAACCTTGCTGTTCCCTCAGGTACTTTTGATATTGTCGGAGTGTTGGGGCAATTTATAAATATGTATCAAATAATGCCTAGATCCTATGACGATATTTATATTGAAGGCGGTGCTCCCCGTATAATTTCCGGGGTTCCTTACGATTCAACAATGACTCCAAACAGCATTACATTTAATTTCCAAACAGATATTCCCGGAAATACAATTGTTTATTTCGGAAAGAGGAATACTTACGGGAGTGTTGTTTCTAATGAAAATAAAGTAAAGAATCATTTAATTACTGTAAGCGGTCTTGAGCCATCAACAGTTTATCACGTAAAGTTAGGTACCCAGAACAACGGCGATACAACCTATACAAATGATTATATCACGGAAACTTCTTCTTTACATTCTTCCGGAACTATGTATGTATTTTTTAATCATTCCGTAGATACTTCGGTATCAGCCGGAGAGGATGCTCAAGATGTAAATATTGTGCAGAAATTATATAACAGGATTGATTCGGCACAATATTCTATTGATCTCGCCTTATACAGTCTAAGCGGTTCTGTCGGATCAAATATTGCGACCAAACTAATTCAGGCAAAACTACGCGGAGTAAAAATACGTGTTATAGGCGAATATGATCACAACGGATCTTTACCCTGGTCAACATTAAGCCAAAACGGTATTCCTGTTATTTTTGATAATTTTGATACTCAAAATACTGTTGACGGATTAATGCATAATAAATATTTTATTTTTGATAATCG
>CAZCFZ010000183.1:0-4021 GCA_964498065.1 uncultured Ignavibacteriaceae bacterium | reverse complement strand
TGTCTCAGGCGATGGGTAACCATCTTACCGTTGGTTTCGAGTCCCTTGCATGCTTCGCCAAGAGCAGCGAGGTATTGCGAATAGCGGGATTTCTTACCGGTCTTTGTTTCGATGAGGAAGGTCTTGATGGCGGCAGTTTCATTAAGGCCTTGGAGCTTGTCGATGAGGGCGATGGTGGTGGTGTCGATAGGGACGAGTCGTTCGGTATTGAGCTTTCCGAGCGGGACCTTGAGGAAGCGGTTGCCGATGTGATCTTGGCGGACGCACTGGTTTTCCAATGAGGCGAGCTCGCCGATGCGCAGTCCTGTTTTCCGCATGAGCAAAAGCCCCTGACAATAGATGTCATCGGACTTTGCCAGGCGCTCCTGGATCTGCTTGTCCGCGGCCGGAGGCAGCGGTCTTGGGAGGTACTTGGGCTCCTTGACCATATCGGAGACACGGATGAGCTCTTCGGGATAGCTCGACAGGATGCCCTGCTCGTAGAGCCATCGTAGGTAAAGTCTGACGAAAACGAGGTGGTGGTTGATCGTTTTGGGGACTATCCCCGACTGGCTCAAGCTCTGAAGCCACGCGCTCGTATGACTTCGTTGTAGCGCATCGAGTGAGATTTCATGTCGGTCGAGCCAGCGGTGAAAATGGCGCAGCGAGACACGATGAGCCTTGAGTGTGGAATATTTGTGCGTGGGCTCCATTGAGCGGATGTACCGGGCGGCTACTTCGGGAAACGGCAGTTTAGGTCTTCCCCAAAATTGCAGTGGGTCGAAGCGAAGCAGGTCTTTGCCTTGGAGCCAGATAAGGTATCGCGCGAGACTCCTGCGGCAATTGCCCTGGCTCACACGGGAGAGGTATTTTCCCCGGGGGCAACGAATGAAGCTCTCGATGTGGGCGCGCCTGAGGTCCTTGAAGCCGATGTTCCAATCTCTCATCCATCGGTGAAAAGCGCGGAGCACCGACTCGCTCTTACGGGAAGGGTTCGTTTGCAGAAACTCAAGAGCGACTTGGGGTAGTTTCGTCTGCATCGTTCTCACTTGTCCTCGCCATCGGTGTAGCGCCTTTGAATCTCTTTGGCGGCCCGATGGAATTCGGCGGCGACATCCGACATGGAGAGGTTGATGTATTTCAGCGTCATCTTGCTATCCTCGTGCCCCATCATCTTTTGCAAGATGGGCAGGCGCACTCCGGCGCGCGCCATGTCGGCGCCGAAAGTGTGTCTGAGCCTGTGGGGATTGGCGTTTTCTATCTTCTCATCGCGTCGGCGGTAGCGAAACAGGCTCCTCAGCCCGTCGACCGTCATCTCGCGGCCGCGCCTTTTGCCCTTCAAGACCACAAAGAGAGAGAGTGTCTTACAGACCGATGGACGCTCGAATCGAAGGTAGTCGCTCAGACATCGCAAGAGGAGTGTCGGCAGGGGCAGAACCCGCTCCTTGTCGCCCTTGCCCGTGACCCGCAGTCGCTGCTCATCGAAGCCCACATCCCCGATGTTGAGAGTGATCACTTCTCGTGAGCGCAGCCCGCACAGCAACATCAGGTACACAATGGCGATGTCGCGGTATCGCGCGAAGCTACCGATGAGCAGTCGCGCCTGCTCGGCCGTCAGCGGCTCCACGACGGTTTGAGGTGTCTTGACCCGCAATGAGCGCTGACGGGGTGCCTTGATGCGATGGAGCCCCAGGTCCCGGTCTCTTCCGCGCCCTTTGTAATATGGCCCCGGAAGGCTCACGCCACGCTCGCCGCCCGCCCCGATGGGCTCACCCGTCAGGAAGCGATAGAAAAGTCCCGCGACCAGAAGCCGCCGATTGATAGAGGTCGGATTCGCCTTCACCTCTCTTTGAAAACGGATGAAATCCACGAGGTCGCTTTGCTTCAACGCATTAACTGTCCGCGCCTCATTCTCCCCGCGTCCCTCAAGCCATCGATACAGGATGAGCAGGTCGAAGGCATATGCGCGCACCGTGCGCGGCGATAGTCCGCGGGCCTCGACCGCGCTCAAAAATCGGTCGACCTCCTCGACGACGACGCCACCTTCTGTCACGAGTCGTGGGTGATGGTTGCAATCGATCACCCTCAAAGTCTCATGGCTCACATTGTCTGTCATGGCGCGGCCTCTTTTCCCTTCTCGGTATTTTCGAACTGAAGGCGCAACAGCTGTCGAATGGTCGCCGGGTCGTGCTCCTCGAAGTCCTCGGGAGTCCGAAGCGACGGCACTGATGCACAGCGGGCGGCCTTCGGTAAGGAGAGAATCTGAAACCGCCGCCCGTCAAAGGCGAGCAGGTCCTTCTCGAGTAGGCCGTTGCGCGCAACCACGTAATCGTCGTTTGAAAGGTCGATGAGCGCGCAAATAGCGTCGTGACCGTAGAAGCTCACCCCGTTGCGATCGCCCGCCAGGACCAAAAAAAAGTACAAGAGCAGCTCATCCCGGCTCAGGCTGGCAAAGAATCCCTCGTGCAAGAATCGGTGGGGAATGAAGCAGAATCCACCCGCGATTTTGCGAACCCGCTCGGCGATGATCGGCGAGCGCCCTATGGTGTGTCGTTTGCTTTCCATGGGCGCGATTTCATGCACAAACCGATACCGCCCGTAAATCGTGTCCTTATTTGCACAAACCCGCCTATCCCATTGAAATCCTGCGGATTTCCGCAATCATTGCGTCCTTATTTGCGCCTACGGGCAAAATCTCATACATGCCTGATTCTATTGAGCTATTTTGTGGGTATACGTCTCTATTTGCACTTTCCTCCCCAGCAGCCGCCCCAGGCGCAAATAGAGATATAATCGGGTGCGCTCTCGCCTCTTCATGGGCCTCCTTCGCCTTTCCTTCACCCTCCTTCGCCCCTCCCGAGCAGGACTTTGAACCTGCTGCCACCTCCGCGGCCTCTTGCTCCTCCAGCAAGCGCTTCCGTTTCCGCCGCCGATAGTCTCGATAGTACTCGGCCGCCCCGCCACGGGCTCCAAACCAAGCATCCGTGCTCTCCTTCTGATTGATGCGATAGTCCGGATCGCTCGCGTACTTCTCCCGGCTCCACTCCCGCTTCCGGGCCCTTTGGCAATCCTTTGCGCCGCAATACCGTTGTCCCGGTTTTCCCGCAAGTACCCTCCGCCGACAATGACAACAAGTGAATCGCTGTGATCTCACCGTACCCTCCGGGTACCAAGAGACCCTTCCCAAACGAAAATTCAAACGTCAAAATCAGAATTAGAAGATACAAATGATAACGTAGATACAGCGACCTATATCGTTATATATATCTTTTTGAATTAGAACCCACTGATTGGCCGGTTAAGTGTCCCCTTCTCGCCTGAGACTGCGACATAGGTCACGCCGATGTGATGCCGGAATTGGTTCTGTCCCGCGTAGTTTCGAAAGAAGTGATTCAGGATTTCGTCTCCGCAGTCGAACTCGCTCCTTGGGTCACTCCTCTCGAGCTCCCGGATGTCAACGATCATCGAAGAGCTTCTGCATGGCCTCGGTGGGCTCGGGGGGACGTTCCGTCATCTCCCGCACCTCGATGGCGCTCTCGTGGGAGAGAACAATGCGCTTGGGGATAATGAAGTGGGGTGGAATTTCCTCGAGGGCCTGCAGGTGATGCTCCAACGCCCGCTCGATGAGATGTCCGCGGGTGACGCCGAAGTTCCGGACATACCGGTCCAGCCGGTTCTTGGTCTCCACGGAGATGTGGGCAGATATCTGAGTGGTGTTGTTCATGGCGCCTCTCTTTCTACATAATTGTATATTCTACCATATGGTATGTCAATTCCCGTCAGTTGGGAGGAGGAAGGGAATTGTGACCCAGCACCGAAGATCATTTTCTCGGATGCACTTCTTCGGGTGCCAGACACATTTATTTATGTGCGATAGAGCTCATCCACATAGACACCGAGCAAAGCAAAGAACACTGTCCCCGTCTCGCCAAGTCTACGTTTATTAAAATTCTTAAATACGTCCCCTATCTTCCCTCGGGTGAGCAGCAAGTCCAGAAAACGCTTCAAGGACGAGATCCGGGACATGACCAAGCGGAACAAC
>CAZCFZ010000182.1:1419-4058 GCA_964498065.1 uncultured Ignavibacteriaceae bacterium | reverse complement strand
GCTATTAATAAAATAACAGGAATAATTGCAACAACTGCCGCAGCCATTATATATCCCCAAGGTATTTGCCCATAAAGTCCTTCAAATAAAGCAATGCCTACCGGGATTGTTCTTGCTTTATAATCGATTGTAAACATTAAAGCAAATAGAAATTCGTTGAACGAATAAATAAAAATAAGCATGAATGTCGAGAAGGCTCCGGGTAGAGCAATCGGAAAAATTATTTTTCTTAAAATCTGAAAACGCGACGCACCATCCACAAGCGCTGCTTCATCAAGCTCTTTTGATAATTGGGAAAAATGACTTAACATAATCCACAATGCAAGCGGAAGTCCAAGAGTAATGTATGGGAAGATCAAAGCGTAATAAGTATTAATCCAGTTGAAGTCAGTCATCATTTTAAAAAGATAGCCGACAATACTTATTTGCGGGAACATTGAAAATCCGAGAAGTGCAATCGGGATAAAAATTTTACCCGGAAAGTTCATCCTGGTGATAGAATAAGCAGACAAGCTCGCAAAAAAAGTTGCGAAGAATGCCGCAGCCAAAGATATTATTATGCTGTTCCTTAAATAATCAAGAAGATGCACAGATTTTGTTGTAAGCACCTGAATGTAATTATTTATAGTTAAAATGAAAGGAACATTGTTCGATAAAAAGTCGGGATGTTTATTCAGCGAAACTATAACCATCCATACAAATGGTGCAATACAAAAAATGAAAAGGAAGATAGCTCCGGCGTAAAGCAATATTTTTTTAACTTTCTCTTCCTTCATTTTAATTCCCCTGCAAAATTTCCAAACTTTATATAAAGCACTGCCAGAGCAGAAGCTAAAATAAATACAACAATAGAAATTGCGGATCCATAACCGAAATCTCCTGTGATATAATATTTAAAAGCATATAAAGAAATTGATGAAGTGCTTCCGCCGGGCCCTCCGCCGGTTAACACATAAATTAGATCGAATATCCTAATTGCATCAATCGTACGGAAAAGCAATGCCACAACAATTACAGGTCTGAGCAGCGGAATTGTTATATAATAAAACCGCTGAATAAAATTTGTTCCGTCAATCATCGCCTGCTTATAAAGTTCATCCGGAATTAGAGATAAACCAGCTAATAAAATAATAGTGATGAAAGGAGTAGTTTTCCAAATGTCGCTTATTACAATAGAAAAGAAGGCGCCGACCGGAGAGCCAAGCCAGTTTACAGGCGAACTAACAAATCCGAGATGGATAACTATATAATTTATAACTCCGAAATCGAAGTTGTACATTAACTGCCAGATACGCGCCGATATTGCAACCGGGATAGCCCACGGAATAAGTATTGCAACTCTCATTAATCCGCGGCCGGGAAAAGCTTCATTTAAGATTAAGGCGAACATCATTCCAAGTACAAGTTCCAGTCCGACAGAAACGAAAACAAACAAAAGTGTAAACCGCACGGACTGCCAGAAATGAACGTCGCCAAATAATCTATAAAAGTTTTCCAGGAAAATAAATTTATTCGGCATGAAGGTAACATTCCGGAAAAAGCCGGTAATTAAAGTTCCGGCAACAGGCAGGAAAACAAAAATTAATGTTATTAGAATTAACGGCGAATTGAAAATATACGCCTGCCATGTTTGTCCGCTTGAATATTTTTTTCTACTTCGTGCCATAAATCTTTACCAGTTCGTCTTCCTCTTTCTGCATTTTTTCTAATGCTTCTTTTGGATTTATTTTTCCGGCGAGACAATCATTAACATATCTTTGAATTACATCAGAAACCTGGCTGTAATACGGCAGAGTCGGCCTTGCTGCCGTATGCTGAAGTGCATCATATAAAATTTTAACTGTCGGCAATTTTGCAATTACTTCTTTATCATTATAAACATCTTTTCTTGCGGGGTTCCAGCCGACATTTAACACAAGACTTTTCTGAACTTCATAAGACGATACGAATTGAATAAACTTCCATGCTTTTTCTTTTTCATCGGAGAAGCGTGAAATGCCGATATGCCATCCCCCTAAAGTTGAAACCGATTGATTATCATCGAAATGCGGTAAGACCGTTAAACCGATTTTCCCTTTTACCGGTGAATCATTATCCTGAGCTAGGTTCCATGCATAAGTCCAGTTGCGTTCAAACAAAGCATCTCCTCTCTGGAATGCTCTTCTGGTTTCTTCTTCTTTCATTTCAGTGTAAGTGTTTAGAGGAGAAATTTTATACTTATGAATAAGATCCGTCATCAGCTGAAGCGCTTTTTCATTCTGCGGAGTATTTAGATCAATCTTTCCGTCTTTCATAATACTACCGCCGTTGGAAGCAATGAATTCAAGAAAGTTGCAGACTAAACCTTCGTACTGTGCACCCTGCCAGACATAACCGTAAAAGTTAGGATCATCTTTCCTTTCCGCCTTTTGAATTTTCAGCGATTCATTCACTAACTCACTCCAGGTTTTGGGTGGACCGTTATAACCGAATTTGTTCAACAAATCTTTGCGGTAATAAAGAAGCCCGACATCCATAAAAACAGGTAGTGCATATAATTTATTCCTATAACGATCGACAGAATTTAAAACCTTTTGAAAGAATACATCTGTGTTAAAATTACTTTTGGTTACATATTTATCCAGTGGTTCCAGCCAGTT
>CAZCFZ010000182.1:0-1319 GCA_964498065.1 uncultured Ignavibacteriaceae bacterium | reverse complement strand
AAAATTATTAATTTAATTAATGCTTTTCTTACTCCTTATCTTATTCATAATCTTAATCTAAGAGTATATTTATTAAGGAGTAAGAGTAAGATAAAGATTAAGAGCAAGATAAGGAGTAAGAATATGAGAAATTAATTAGAAGATAAAAATGAATTAGTTAAAATCAAACCCCAGGTGATTAGTGAGGGAAAAGCTTTCTGCAATAATCTATTAGGTTCTTCAAATTTTTATTCGTTCGGAGAAAAAATATTCTGAATAATATTGTGCCGAAACATTCTTAGCTGCTTTCCGCTTTTTTTCCTAAACCAAAATTTATATATTCCGATGTACTTTTCACCGGTATAATATGATTTATGATTATTTATTAAATACCATTTCATCAAAGGGTGCTGCTTATCTAATTCTTCTTGATCCGGACAAGATAAGCGATAATAAATTATCCTCTTTTGTGGGTTATTGCGGAAAAAACAATGTTGACGGCTTTTTAGTCGGCGGCAGTTTAATGATGGACGGCGATTTTAAAAGCTTTATAGAACAGGTAAAAGCTAATACAAAGCTGCCCGTAATAATTTTCCCAGGAGATGTTAATCAGATATATAAACCGGCAGACGCAATTTTATATTTATCGGTTGTAAGCGGAAGAAATCCGGAGCATTTAATTGGAAAACATGTACTTGCCGCACCGATTATTAAGAAACAAAAAATTGAACCTATTTCAACAGGCTATATAATTGTTGAATCGGGAGTAAAAACAACTGCTGAATATTTTAGCGGAAGCGTACCGGTACCCAGGAATAAACCTGATATAGCAGCAGCTACTGCACTTGCCGCACAATACCTGGGAATGAAATTAATTTATTTGGAAGCAGGTTCGGGTGCGGATAATTCCGTACCTAATGAAATGGTTAAGGCGGTGTCGAGTTATTGCGATATTCCCGTCGTTGTTGGCGGTGGAATCAGAAGCCCGAGGATAGCAAGAGAAAAAGTTGATAACGGTGCAAAAATAATTGTTACAGGTAATTATTTTGAAAATGAAAACAATTGGAACTTAATTAAAGATTTTGCAGAAGCTGTTCATTTTAAGCTTCCGATTACTGTTTAGATCATTCCTTTCAGTTAGAAATAATTTTATCTCGATTATTCATAAAGTTGAGGTTAAAGTTGGATAAAAAGAAATTTATAATTGATTCATTAAGTGAAAGCGCTGAAACAAAAATCAGTATTCAGCGCGAATGCATGGATGACATACTTTCTGCGGTAGATATTCTTTCTAATGCCTATAAAAACGGACACAAACTTTTATTATGCGGTAACGGCGG
>CAZCFZ010000181.1:1412-4101 GCA_964498065.1 uncultured Ignavibacteriaceae bacterium | reverse complement strand
GTATATGGATATCTATTTCCTTCCTTTTAATTATCCCGTTTAATTTTACCCATCCGCTTATTTCATTTAGTGATCCTTTTTTCAGTTGGATAAAATAATCTTGAATAAAAGTTTCCGGTTCTTCCACAAGGTAAACATCACGAGTTAATCCCCCGTAGTTCCACCAATCGGTATCCAAAGTCGGAACTCCGTCTTTAAGCCGTTTATCATCGACTTTAACAACAATAAAGTTGTTACCGTTTTTTAAATATTTTGTCACTTCAAAATTGAAAGGAGTAAATCCTCCGACGTGCTCCCCTAATTTTTTCCCGTTTATATATACAATTGCATCATAATTTGCCGCGCCAAAGTAAATAAAAGTTCTTACTCCCGTTTTAATTTTGTAATTAAAGGATTTCTTATACCATATTGTCCCTTCGTAAAGAAACAATTCCTTCTTTTGTGTATTCCAGTCTCCGGGAACTTCAAGCGTTTCCGATTTATCAAAATTATATTCAACCAAATCATTTTTATCCTTAGGATGTTTATTTAAAAAATAACCATCCTTTCTCGGCTTATATCGATAGTCATAATATCCTACTTCATACGGATCTATTATTATTCTCCATTTTCCGTCTAAACTAATTTTGTTTCTATTGGTGATATTGGTAATTAAATAATGCTGCTGCGGGAAGATGGCAGTTAATGATGATAAAAAAATTATTGCCGTTAAAAATTTCATTTAATTACCTTTCTACTTAGGCATTTGGGAGAATAAATTTATAGTAACAAAGATAGTTGGATTTAGACATGGTACTTTATTAAATATTTTTCATTGATAAATTTATAAAAATTTGCTTTTATTTATATAGAAACGGAATCAATAATTTTGTATTATTTTTCTCCCGATATAATGACGTTAAAATATTCCGAATGTTTTTAGTAATGTATATAATTGATATTTAAAAATAAAAACTTACCGAATATCCTAATAGATCAATTATACAATCCGTAGCAATTAATAAGGAGATTATGTTATTAATCCCGTTGATGGTGTAAAACTCAATAAATATTTTATAAGTAAGCATTTTAAGAGTACACTTCAAGCTTTAAGATTAAATGATAAAACCCGCTTTCATTCTTTGCGTCATATCTTTGCTACTAACCCCGTACAAAAACGTGTCTCAATTTATGTTGTTAAATAGCTTTTAGGTCACGAAGATTTGAAAACAACACAAATTTAAAGTAACCAATTTAGCGGAAGTTGTTAACTTATTGTAATATTCAAGGATCTGAATTAGGCGTCATTGTAAATCTATAAAATAAATAAATCTTGTTGTCAGTCTGAGCGGGGTCGAAGACTGAAATTCACAGTTTAATTTAGCTCAGGTTGAAAATTCAACACATTTTTAAAAATATTCTATTACCTTATTCGCATAACGGTTTTGTAAATTAATATTTGCTTTTAAAACTTTTTCTTGCATTATTTTATATATAATAAATGAATTTTTATTTTTCTAATTATATAAGTTAGATACGTTTTCATTCCCATTATTCTTTTTCTTCTTTTCTTTTGGTTATGTAGGTATTAAAGTTATTAATTTTGAAATTTAAATTTTCAAATCAATATAAGTTCTAGATATCTATGTTTATATTACTAAGTTTTATATTATAAATGCGTACTTCAGATGGTAAAATAGAACTAAGTTAATATTATTCTTGAATTTTTTCGGGGAGTAAATTGAAAAGAACTTGTTTAACCTTATTTCAGAAGCAAATAATCTCTACCAAGGCTTATAAAAAGTTTGAAGTTTTTTTATTCTGAGCTTCCGCTTAAATTCATAATCTTAGATTCAGTAGGCGACCGGATTTAGATTAAGGAGGTTTAAATGAATAAAATTTTTGGGCTTACACTCTTAATAACCCTGCAGATAACTTGCATCTTACCGACTTCCGCACAGTGGGTTCAGAACAGCGGTCCGTTTGGAGGACTTGTCACTGCAATGGCTGCTATACCGGACTCTCTGACCGGCGGCGATGACATTTTTGCGGCCACTGATGGAGGAGGAGTATATCTCTCCACAGACAATGGTATGCACTGGAAGCCAGTCTTTGCAGATTTGAAGCAAGCTGCTGTCTGGCGTGTGATCAAGTTTTTTAGCGGCGTGGATGCATCAACTCTTTATGCAGAAACCAATTCAGGACTCTATTGCACAACCAACAAAGGCAAAACATGGAAATCTATCGGAGGTCTGTTTGAAAACCACGATATTGGCCTTGCTGCGATCTATATCGACACAGCTAAAGATACGGTTCTTATTGCAGGCATGGTTGGTTCCCTGTTTGTGTCAACAGATGCCGGAAGAAATTGGGTCTCGTCTACAACGCCTCCCCCTTCCGGTATTTCAAGGATTGTAGTGAGACCAGCCTCGAAAGATTCAGGAATAATACGCCTCATTGCAGAAACGGTGTGGACTGGAATCTACATCTCTACCGATAACGGAATGACATGGACACCATCGACACTAAAAGGCGAAATTAGGGCTGTAGGTGCCTCCGATTCTGTGATCTACGCCGGGGTGTATGCAGACAGCATTTTCCGCTCAACGGATGAGGGGATATCCTGGACGGCGTGTGGGAATGGATTGCCACCTGCTACAGATGTAATAGCATTTGCTTTTATTCCAAATGGAAGTGGCGGTTCAAGTGT
>CAZCFZ010000181.1:0-1312 GCA_964498065.1 uncultured Ignavibacteriaceae bacterium | reverse complement strand
TTGGGAGTTTCCAAAACTTCTGTTTTTGCCGGAACGTGCGGAAATGGTATTTTTCGTTCGCGCGACGGAGGTTCTTCGTGGATACCGGTCAATAACGGTCTCGACAGCGCGTTTATTGAGTCTATACAGACTTTTGGCGGCCTTACAGTCAGCTCTATTGCTTCTTTCGGAAACACACTTCTTGCCGGCACTCTCGCGGGCATCTATCGTTCGACAGACGAAGGGGCAAGCTGGACCGATGTGAATAATGACTGGACGAGGCAGCAAGTTTGGAGTTTCACAAATTCTGATAGTGCTGTTTTCGCCGGCGGATCAGTTTTTCTAGTGTTTAGCTCGACCGATGATGGGATAACCTGGAACAGTGGGGATCGGAGTTTTTCATCTGGTTCAGTTATGGCTCTTACATCTGGAAATGGCAAGTTGTTTGCCGCAGTCATGGAAGGGGGAGCATATCGTTCAACAGACAATGGGACAAGCTGGACCAAGATTTATTCTCCCGGTCAATCAGACTATGCCTACTCTATTACCTATGTTTCTCCTTACCTTCTGCTTGGAACGGGTGCGCATGGACTTCTCCGATCTAGTGATGATGGAAATACCTGGTTGGGTAGGGCTAGAGGTCTACCCGCAGATTGTGACATTTACGATTTTGTCGTTGCCGGCTCGAGTGTCTTTGCCGGCACCCGTGGAGGTGTATTTCTTTCCACAGATTTCGGATTAAACTGGATCAATGTCAGTTCAAAGGAATTAAATACGGCCATTCGTTCCCTTGCCATTTTCGGTTCGGATCTTGTAGCCGGAACAGAAGGTGCGGGTGTTATCTGGAAGCGACCGGTTTCGGAGATGATTGCAATGTCTAATGTCTCTGAACGGTTATTAACTTTCGACTTTAAATTGGAACAGAACTACCCCAATCCATTTAATTCAACTACAATAATAAAATATTCAATTCCAAAAGAATCTGTCATAACTTTAAAAATCTATAATATCCTTGGTAAAGAAATCACAACTTTAGTAAACGAAAGAAAATCTCCCGGGAATTATGTTGTGGATTTCAACGCCAGCAATCTCCCAAGCAGTGTTTATTTTTACAGATTGCAGGCTATACCTGAAGGTAAACAAACAGGAAGCTTTGTATCGACAAAGAAATTTGTATTGCTTAAGTAATAGGAATTATAAAAGGTGATATCTTTTCTCAGAGATATCACCTTTCATTATCATCCTATCAAAAAAATACATGTAAGCTTTTGGCTTAATTGCTTGCTTATTCCCCTGCCCCAATCCTTAGCAAATATTTTTATATAATCATATA
>CAZCFZ010000180.1:0-4157 GCA_964498065.1 uncultured Ignavibacteriaceae bacterium | reverse complement strand
AAATGCTATCCGGTCACGGTGTGGACCGTGACCGCCAGGTATTAGAGCATAATTGTAATTTATTTGTTGTAGTCTCGAAGAAAATTGTTTTACAATAGGGGAGATATACATTTTAAATTTATAAAACGCCGTGTGCGAAAAAAGTCTGCCTCGCCTTGGCATTAATATATGTAGATTAACTTTATATATTATTACCCAATTATTGAATTAACCCGTTGTGTGAATTAGATTTTAAACCGTTAAAACGGTTAATAAATTCTTTGTTTCCCATTAATCCACGGATTAATCCGTGGGTTAATAAAACCTAAAAGCAATAATTAATAACTGTTTTAACAGTTTTTCATTATTATATTTTTTAATTCACGCAACGGATTGAATTATTAATATTAAATCAGCCGGGCCAATACTGGGGTTCATGTTAAAATGCCGGTTATGTTTCCATCCCGGCATCCTCAATTATATTTACGGGATTTAATTCTTTCGCCAACAGTTTTGCTTTAGTAGTAATTGATTCAGGGTATCCTTTTATCTCCAATAATTTAATTGCGTTGCCGGCCAAGCATGGGCCTTGTTGAATTTTATAGTTAAACCGATATTTTTCACCCTCAACTTGATCGCCGAAGTGATACATTGTGTAAGAATTTGCTAATAATTCTTGTAATTCAATATCGTGTGTAGTTACAAAGACTTTTCCGTACTTGTTCAAGAACTCCAAAACAGAAGTTGATATGGCTAATCTCTCAACAGTATTAGTTCCTCTAAATATTTCATCAATTAAAAATAAATAATTATAATCCCGATTAGCTAAATTTATAAATTCTTGTAATTTTTCAATCTCTACGAAAAAGTAACTTTTGGAATTCCTTAAATCTTCTTCTCTTTTTATTGCGGCTTTTACTACGCATCGATATGTTTCGAACCTCTCGGCATGACAAAAATATAGAGATTGCGCTAGTATTGTATTTACACCAACACATTTAATAAAGGTGGTTTTACCCGACATATTTGAACCCGTAATTAATGCCGACCTGGATAGATCTTCAATAGTATTTGCAACCGCATTTTCTAATAACGGATGTAAAATATTGTCAAAGCCTATTTTACCTGAATCATTAAATACGGGTGAAGTAATATTGTTATGCTCCTCCAAATATGATGCTATTGAAATATATGTATCCAGGCTAGCAAGGGATTCATAAATTCCCCTAATTTCTTTCTGATACTTATTCAGCACATTCACCGATTTATAATAAGCTATTAAATCGTAAAGGAAGAAAAGATTTAAATATTCTATTGCAGCTTTTGCAAAGTCGTTTAATCCCTCTTTATCTATCACGAATTTCCCGAGTCTTTTGCTCAATTTATTTATCAATCTTCTTTTACTTTTTAAATATTCCAATTCTTTAACGGGGTATTCTAATTTTATGTGCCCGATTTGCCTCGCAATTAATAACATAGTATAAAGACTTGAAAACCCGGCAAAGTAGTCGTATATCTTTGAACTTATCGAATGACCGATAACAATATTAATTAATAATAAACCAAGAGTAACAAGAAGAAAGTAAGGCAGGAAATAAATCAGAGTAGATGAAATAAATGTAACGGCGGATAGTGATAGTAAAAGATAATAAAACTTAGTACGGGGAGGAATATTTGATATTATTAAGCTGGCGATAAAATAAGTTTTGCTATTGGACAAACGGCTTAGTAATAGCTGGATCGACTCTCTTACAGAATCATTCTTCTTAAAATATTGAAACAATGCAAATCTGGTCTTTAATATTGATTCGTCTTCTTCGTATTTATGCAGAAGATGGTACAAATACTGCTGACCTATGCATGATACATTTCTATCCATTATTGAAAATATCGAATCAAAATCCAAATCCGACCATGTCTTTTCATCGACATATTTTTCTGAGTCTTTTGAAACAATACTTCTATGATAAATAGAAATTAGATCGATATTTCTAAATCGATCTATTTTTTTACCCCATTGATTTTTTAAGTACTTTAATTTTTTCTTCTTATTTGAAAACATGATTTTTTCTTCGGGAACATAACGGTCATATATTTGACCAAGTGTACCGCTATGCAGGCGCCCATAACGAAAACGACAATTAAAATCTAACTACCGGTTAACTTAGAAACGTTTGCTCGGTTTGATATCGTTGAACAATCCGCTGAAGGCGGATGCTGAAACGGAGCAATTTAGCCGGAGTTGTTCTAATAATCCTACCGCGTTCTCAACAGTCTCTGCTTGGTATTAATATACGTAGATTTACTCTAAAATTTATTACTCCATTATAAAATTTTTAATATTAAATCAACTATTTTAATTAGTTTTTCAATCGAAAATTTATTTTCCAAAATAAATTTCAATATCGACAGGATTTTCTTTAATTCTATATTCTTTTTGATTTCATTTTTTCTCCAATTATTTATAATATTTTATGTAAAATAATTTGAAAAAAAATATTTTTAAATGATTTATCGGTGAATCAACTCTGATTATCGGTGAAATGTCTTAAAGCCAATACTTAATGGTCTTGCGTTTAAGCAGCCTGCCTTTGCTTATGCGGCTTCGGCAGGTAAACCGTCCATCCGTCAGCCGCTGCTTGGAATGCATGGTTAGGCATTTTTACTTTAATAAAACCATTTGTCTTGTTTGAATAAACTCATTTGTTCTTAATTGATAAAAATATATTCCGCTTGGAAGATTATTTCCATTTAATTCTAAAGAATAGATACCACGTGATTTTTCTTCATTAACTAATGTTTTAATTTCTCTTCCAGTAACATCATATATCTTTAAAGTAACATAACATGCTCTATGTAATGAATAACTTATGGTTGTTGTAGGATTAAATGGATTTGGATAATTTTGCCACAATTCAAACAAATTTGATGATGATGACTGCTCATCGATTATTCCATTAGGAGTTCTAATTATCGATGCAGAATCAAGCAGCAATTGTGGCCCATCACCGCCGTACATTTCAATTATGCCCATTTCAGGAGCAAAAGAATAAAATACTTCATCATCCACAAACTGAGGAATATCGAAAAAAAATTTGATGCAATGCGAATAATTCCCCCTATTTGTCTGCAATGTGAAGTTTTTATCCACTACTTCTACATTATAATAATATGAGGAATTATGATCCGGGAATGTATAAACCGCTCCAGAATCCTTTGTAAAATCAAACCATAAATAATCAACTCTATTTACTTTCTTCCATATATTCCCCTCTGCATCTTTGCGAATAGTATCTTTAAAGTTATATTCGGAAGGAAGAAACATTCCATAAAGAAAATACTTCACGTGGTCAATATTCAATGAATCTGAGACATGATAAGTCATAGTATCCGGAAAATAAGAATTCACATAATAGATCCAGGTATTGCCCACCTCTAGGGGAAAATAATCTTGCGCGACTAATCTTGTAAATAAAACTAGTGAAAGTATTATAATCTGTTTCATTTCATACCTCACTTAAATAATTTAGTTAATGCCTAACTTATTCATTAGACGCCACAAGCTTTCTCTTTAATAGATAAAACCTTTTTTATAACTTTCTAATATCAGAGATAAAAAGCTCCTTTAATCAGAAACACTGTTTTATTGTAACAAACTTGGCACAACTTCGTACAGTAAGCTACAATACATGCGGTTTATATCATTTCCTGTTCCATAATTTTATCATTTCAAATAAGACTAAAACTTTTCGATTTTTCTTGGACTGTGGTTATTTTATCCGGTTTGTCCCCATAGGTGTCCTATGCTGTTATAATTTCTCCGCCCTTTAACATCTTATCAAATTATACTAGGATAAATGTAAAAATAATTTTATTTAAATGCATTTAGAATACTATTAATATTACAAGCAGCAGCTTCTCTTTGTCGTTATAAAAAATAATAAATACCGGTAATCGGTATTTATTTTATTTACCGGCGCATTGATAATTCCTTACTCCGTTTTGTTTATTTAAATATTTGTAATGACCCGACTTAATAATAGAATAATGAACCCAGCTCGGCGGCCAGACCGACATAATTCCATTCGGTTTTAAGATTCTATGCATTTCAATCAGCAGCTTATTCATTGGCAGCATTGGTGCTGGAATAACTCCGAAAATTAATATCTCGTCCAGAC
>CAZCFZ010000179.1:0-4186 GCA_964498065.1 uncultured Ignavibacteriaceae bacterium | reverse complement strand
CAATAAACTGATCGGGCTGCTCAGTATTATGATTATGATATTGTTCAATTGAATGTATTATACAGACATTCGGATGATTAAGTGCAGATGCAGATTTAGCTTCATTTAGAAGACGTTGAAGTGATTCTTTTTCCGGAGTTTTGTTATGAGGTAAAAATTTTAAGGCGACTAGTCTATCCAGTTTTTCATCATGCGCTTTATAAACAACCCCCATTCCGCCATGACCGATTTGTTCAAGAATTTCGTAATGCAAAATTTTATTCCCCACAATATCGATCATTATTTACCTCTTAAAAAGATTCTGCAAAAATGTTTCATAAGTAATGCTATAGTTCAGTTATAATGATGTAAAGATTTTCGCAATTCAAATCGGTTTAGGTAAAATATTGAATCTTGGCTTCCGCAAGCCTTCCTTAAAAATATTAAATAAATAAAATATTAAATTTTATAAATTTTAATTTTTATAGGTTTTGAATTTGAAAATGTCAATCATCTCCGCTTGATGATTTTAAAGGAGTTAAACAATTAGAATAAAATCTATGATTTAACTTATAACTCCTTAAATGCAAGTATAAACTACTAATAATCTCTTTATTAAGTCAATATATTTTTCATATATTAATAAATACCTATGTATCATGTCAAACATCAAAAAGAACTATTTACAAACATTCAATGATTCATCATAGGGAAAAGTGCATCCTTCTTTTCTCTCATGTTCTTTGCCATACCAACCGCTGATTCTAAAACATCATCTTTCAAATATTTGATGGCTTCTGTAATAAACTCATCTACGTGAATACCTCCGTGTGTTGCTAGTTTATCTTTTCTTCTGTCAGCGCCGAGTTCAGTATCAACGGAAGGCGGCGCTATTTCGAATACTTTTATGTTTGTATCTTTTAACTGATGACGCAATGATAAAGTTAGAGAGTGAATAGCAGCTTTTGTTGCACAATAAACCGGCATAGCAGCAATTGGTGTAAAAGCCAGGCCTGATGATATGTTAATTATTGCCGATTCTTTTTTTGGTTTTAAATGTTCAACAAAAAGTGAACTTAAATGAATCGGGGCAATAAGATTAATTTCTACTTCCTTGTATATTCTGCCTAAATCTACTTCTTTAGTAAGATCCGCAAGAAGCTGTATGCCTGCATTATTTATTAAAATATTGGTTTCGGGAAAGTTCTTAAAAACCCAGGAAGCTAAAGATAATCGCTCATCTTTTAATTGAATGTCGCATTTTATTGTTTCAATTTCATTATAAGATTCTTTTATTTTATTAAGTCTGTCTTCCCTTCTACCGCAGATTATAACTTTGTTATTGAGTTCTAAAAACTTTTTGGCAAAAGCTAAGCCTATTCCTGAAGTGCCTCCCGTTATAAGAATTGTGTTGCCGCTGGTTTTCATGATCCTATCCGTGTATGTTGAAAAATATTAGCTATAATTGTTTTGAAATATTTAAATTTAATAGAAGTTTATATTGAAATAAAATTCTAATTAAATAATTATACCGTTCAATTTAATTAATAACATTACGGAATGCATACGATTTATTTTTCTCTCCGATCATATTATATAAACTAATTAATTTTTGCGCAGTTTCTTTAGTATGATAATCTTTTAAACCGAATACACTTTTATACTCGTAATATCCTTTAAGAAGAAAATCTTCAGCTTCAGCATAATGCTTCTTTTTAAGAAATATTTCTCCCAAAATAATTTTAGCTTTTATAGTAACCCAATTATCTTCTGTAAAATTATTTTTCAAGATATCATAATTTTTATTTACAATTTCTTCTGCTTTACTAAGTGAATCCAATTTTATTAAAATATTACTGAAATCCAAAGCAGTACTTATCGTACTGCCAATATTTTCGCCCATAAGTTGTTTTTGCATATTTAATGATAAACGATAAAGAGAATCCGCCTTTTTATAATTTTTTTTTTGCAAAGCCATTTTTGCATACATGTTCAAACACCATGCGATAAAAGGACTTTTCTTCGTATTCATTGCTTCTTCAGCTAAATTTAACGCCCGGCTTGCCAATACTTTTACCGAATCAAAATCTCTTTCATGAGCTTTTATTAACGACAATGTCACTAGATCCCTGGCATAAGTTAAATTAACTTTTCCAATCGATTTTTCAATAATTTTCATCGATTGTCTGGTTTGTCGTTCTGCCAATTTATAATTACCTATTTTACTGTTCACAAATCCCAGCATATTCAAACAAATGCCTACCGACTTATGACTTGGGCCATTTAATTTTTTGTGCATGGTTAGTGACTTTTCAAAATATGTCTTTGAAGAATCATATTTTTGCTCATCGCAATAGACTAAACCTACATTATATATTGCATATGCAACATCCGGATGATTTTTACCAAGCAGCTTTTCTCTAATTTCAAGCGCTCTCCGAAATAATTTATGCGCTTCATTATAATGACCTTCAGCAAGATAAAAGCTTGCCAGCCCTTGCGTACTGTAAGCAACATCAGGGTTTACCGGACCATGAAGTTTAAGATCCATAGCTAAAGCAGATTTAAACATTTTTTCAGCTCTTGGGAAATTGCCTTTGTCGCGTAAAAGCTCCCCGTAATTATACATGGTAGTGGAAAGCTCGGGATGAGGCTTATTACCGTATACAATTTTTTCACGGTTTAAAGTTATCTGAAATAAACTATCGGATTTTTCATATTTTCCTTCTTCATGATAATTGAGCGCAAGATTATTCATCTGAGTTAACATGAATTCATTTTTAATGCCGTATTTATTCTTTAAAATATTTATTAAGAAGATATAAGTAGAATCCGATTTTAAATATTTTCCTGTTGCATAATAAGTCCACGCCAGATTTGATAAAGTAGAAGTATATGCAGAATCATCTTTTTGCGATAAACTTTCATGAAGTGAAACTGCTCTTTTTAACAAAGCCGCTGCTTTCGAGTATTCACCTTTAAAAAGATATACATTGCTCAAACTATTTAAACTATTTTCTATATCGGTTCCGGTTTTATCATATTTTTCTCTTATTGCCAGTCCTTTTTTTATTAAAGAATCAGCTTTATTGTACATTCCCATATTCAAATAAACCTGTCCGATAAGATCAAGGAGCTCTGCTTTGACCTCAGGCTGATTTGATAAGCTGCGATTGATTTTTTCTGCACCTTTATCCAATAGCTCCCTTGCGGTTATTGTATCTCCCCTTGCATTATACGGATCAGATACTTTGAATATATTTTTTAGAAAACCTGAAACTTCGTTCGCTTTATCTGCTTCTGCTTGCGCAGCATCGCGTTCCTGCTTAAGCTGAATAGTATAAAATGTAGTTAATGAAGCAATAATTAAAAATATAAGCAGCGTTGAAACAACAGCAACTTTATGTCTAAGTACAAATTTCTTTGTTCTATAGTTAATAGTACTTTGTCTAGCTGTTACAGGTCTTTCTTGCAAAAAGTTTTCAATGTCCTGCCGAAACAGTTCCACTGATGAATACCTGTTTTCCGGTTCTTTTCTAAGTGCAGTTAAACAGATATTATCAAGATCACCTGACAGTTTTTTCTTTAATTTATCAGGTAAAGTATTGCGTTTTATACTTATCTGGTCGGCTTTTAGTTTATCTTTAGTTTGTACCGATTTTATTGTGCTGCTCGGCTTTTGAGGCTGAGTGTAACATATTGCTTTCTCCATCTCTAAGGGAGAATAATTTTTTATTTTATGTACCTTTTCTCCGGTTAAAAGTTCGTAAAGGACCAAGCCTAAGGAATAAATATCTGTAGAGGTCGTTATATGCTCGCTTTTAATTTGTTCGGGTGATGCATATTCCGGAGTCATAACATGAAGTCCGGTTTGTGTTAAATTTTCACCCTCATTTAAAGTGTCTTCAGAAAGTACTTTTGCAATTCCGAAATCTAGCAGTTTAACGGTTCCATCTTTTTTTATCATTATGTTGCTAGGCTTTATATCCCGGTGAATTACAAGGTTATGATGTGCATACTGAATTGCCGAACAGACAGTAATAAATATTTTAAGTCTTTCTTCTACTGTTAAATTATTTTTATCGCAATACTCATCAATTGGTTCTCCTTCCACATATTCCATTGTAAAATAAGGAAGATTATCATCGGTCAATCCGCCATCTAAAAGTTTTGCAATATTAGGATGCTGAAGCCTGGCGAGAATTTG
>CAZCFZ010000178.1:0-4233 GCA_964498065.1 uncultured Ignavibacteriaceae bacterium | reverse complement strand
CGATCTTTAAGACCTTCTTATATGCAATTCGATTCATTATAATTTTTATTAACAACATTGAATCGGCAATCGTACATCGAGGCGCCACTCTATTTCCAAATAATGGTATCCCGTATATCATTACGTTTTTCTTTTTAATTTATATTTCATTTTAAACAACATATATGCCAATAAATTCAACGAAGCTTATTAATTTTTGAAATGCTTTGTTTAATGTACTTTAATTAATTCTATATTTGCGATTTTTGTTTTTGATCTTTAAAAAACGTTGCATTGGTGTTTTATTGCGACATATTGTTGCAACACATACAACACTTTTAAAGTAAATTCAATCCAACTTGTAGAACACAAATGCATGCTGATTAAATTATTTTTCATCTTAGATTGATGAAACAATAGACAACTATTATCTTTTTATTTAATGAGTTAACCTAAACTCTCTCTCTCATTTATTCCTTTACTTTTTTATTTGAACTTTTACAATTTGAAGAAACAATTATGCTGTTGGTATGCAACTTGTAATTTTCAAAACGAAAAAATATAAAAAAGAGTTGATATGGCTGAAACATTTTTAAAACAAATAGAAGAAGCAAAACAAAATAGATATCCGTATTATGTTGAAAATCCAATATGTGAAAATAGAGTTGCGAAGTTTTTGGAAGCATTTGCTGCTGTATTGAATTTTACAGACTATAAGTTATTGCTTGATTCTTATTGTATGACAAATACAAAATGTAATCGGTGTGCTGTTGCATGTCCTATTTATGTTGCAACGCAGGATTACAAAGACATTCCGTGCTATAGATCGAATCTGTTATTAAATGTTTATAGGCGATATTTCACACTTAACGGCTGGCTAAAATCTCGTTTCTCAATAAATTCATTCGAACTAACCGAAGAAATTATTGACGAGATGAGTGATTTATTTTATCGCTGTACAGCTTGCAGGCGATGCACAAACGAGTGTCCTTTGGGAATTGACCACGGACTCATTACACATCTCGGCAGATATATACTTAGTTTAATAGGAATTGTGCCCAAGGCATTGCAGATAAGTGTGAGAGAACAATTAGAAGGTTCAACTCATAACACTTCCAAAATACCTAAAAATGCTCTGCTTAATACTCTTGAATTTCTTTCGGAAGAAATGGAAGAAACTCTTGGAATAAAAGTAGAATTTCCTGTCGACAAACCGGATAAAGATTATGCATTCTTCTGTGCCGTAAGCGATTATTTGTTAGAACCGGATACTCTTATGGGAAATGCAGCGGTTCTTTATTCAGCAGGAGATTGGAATAACTGGACAATAGGTACAGGCAATTACGATGGTATAAATTATGGGCTTTTTTACAGCGATTGGCATCTTGAAAATATAGTAAAGCAATTAATGGACGAAGTAAAACGATTGAACAGTAAAAAAATATTAATCGGAGAATGCGGACATGCATCAAGGTCTGCTCATGATTTTGTGCCTGTATTCGGCGGTAAGAAGAATTATCCGGTAATGAATTTTATGGAATATACATTGGACTGCCTTAAAAAAGGAAAAATAAAATTAAATTCCGATATAATAACTCAGAAAGTTACTTACCACGATCCGTGCAATATTGCCCGTTCAGGATGGATTGTAAACCAGCCGCGCGAAATTATAAAATCATTTGCAAAAAATTTTATCGAAATGGAACCTCACGGGCAGAATAATTATTGCTGCGGCGGCGGGGGAGGACTTGTATCAATTGATGAACTGCATGATTTCAGAATGGAAATAGGTGGGTATGTTAAAGCGAAACAAATTGAAAAAACAGGCGCCGAAATAGTTGTTTCACCATGTGCAAATTGCAAAAAGCAATTGAGGGAATTGGTAGAACATTACAATCTGCCATGTAAGGTAATGGGACTTCACGATTTGATTTTGGAAGTGATTGAGATTCCAGGCGGTAAATCACCCGAAGAACGTAAAAAGATGAAAGAGGAAATGGAAATGATGTAATCTCGATGCTGGATGCTCGATACTTTGTACTCGATGGTTGATACTGAAATGATTTTTAAATACAGAATACAAGAGGTTATTTAATATCTATATAACATAGAACTCCTACGGAGTTCGGTTTTGGGATTTATATAAGTTCTACAAACATTTGACTCCTAACGAAGTCATCGCATCTGATCAGTCTTCGCTCCAAAGGAGCAAAATGTTTGTAATAGCAGAAAAGCCCAAGATATTAGCACTTCGTTAGGAGTGCGATGTTCACTTAATATAAAAAATATTTCTGATTTTTACTCATGGTTCGAAAATCGCATATCAAGTATCCAGAATCGAGTATCGAGAATCTGATTTTAATATGCTGATAAATTCTAAACAATTAAATTTTTAATTAATGTTAAATAAAAAAAGTTAAAAGATGGAACAATGGATTGAATTTGCAAAAGGTCCTTTATTTGCGTTTACTTTTTTAATTATGATTCTGGGATTAGCGAGACATTTTATAATTCAGTTTTATTCAATTATTATTTCGAAGGGGAAACGATTAAAAAATGTTTCATGGAAAAGAATTTTTTCCGATATGTTTACATGGGTACTTCCTTTTAAACATTTGATAAAAGGTACAAGATTATTTTCAACCGTATCTTTCATTTTTCATGTTGCGGCAATTTTAGTCTCAGTCTTTCTTTTGGACCACATAGCACTTTGGCAAAGCTACCTTGGCGTAAATCTTCCATCAATCGGCAGAGTATTTGCCGACATTCTTACTTTGATTATCATAGGATGCATATTGGTTCTAATTGCATGCAGGATATTTGTAAGGCGTCAGAGAGAGATGAGCAAAAAGTCGGATTATATTTTATTGATTATGGTTCTTCTTCCGTTTCTCTTCGGATTTTTTGCAGTTCATCCCGCCCTCAATCCTTTTTCTTGGGAAACTGCAATGCTGATTCACCTTCTTAGTGCGGAAGCGTTATTTATAGTTATTCCGTTTACAAAACTTTCTCATATAGTCCTCTATTTCGTTGATAGATTATCACCTGTCCACTGGCAGTTAAAACCCGGAGCAGGAGATAAAATTGCGGAAGCTTTGTTCGGAAAGGAGGCAAAAGTGTAATGGATGCTATTTTAGTCGACGTTACTAAATGTATAGGATGTGAAAAATGCGTAACGGCTTGTATTGAAAAAAATCATCTTAACTTAGAAAAATCATATTTCGACCGTGAAACTTCAAGAGACGGTTTATCTGCCGACAGATTGCTAAGCATAAAGAAAATTGAGGAAGGTCGCTATGCAAGATACAGCTGTATGAATTGCTTAGATCCTGCCTGCGTCTCTGCATGCATTGTAGGGGGAATAACTAAAACTAAAGAAGGTCCGGTAATTTACGATCCCGATAAGTGCATAGGATGCCGATACTGCATGCTTGCATGTCCGTTTCATATTCCGCGATATGAATGGAATCAAACAAAACCTTTCATGAAAAAATGTAATATGTGCTATGATAGAATTATAGAAAATAAACTGCCTGCATGTGTAGAGGCATGCCCTCAAAAGGCAATTATTTTTGGTGATAGGATCAAATTATTAAAGCAAGCACGTTCTTTAATAAATAATAACCGTGGTAAATATTTAAATCATATTTGGGGGCAAAAAGAATACGGCGGAACTTGTGTTCTGTTTATTTCCGATGTTGATATTACAAAATTAGGCTGGCCGAATAAGCCAACGGTTCCAATTCCTGAACATACACAGCCTTTAATTAAAGAAACTCCAGTTATAGGTTTAACTGTCGGCGGAGTTCTTATCGGATTAAATTGGCTGGTAAAAAGAAAGAATGAATTAGCCGCCGAAAATAATAAAGCTAAAAATCTAACTAAAAAAGAAAAAGCGAAGAGTAATGTTCAATAAAGCAAGAACTTTAAAAGATATTTTGTGGTTTTTCGTGTTCTTTGGATTAGTTGCAATAATTTTCCGGTTGTGGTTCGGATTGGGTGCAACTACCAACTTATCCGATTCAGTGCCGTGGGGACTTTGGAAGATTTTAAATATGGTTGCCGGAGTAGCGCTTTCCACCTGCGGTTTTACAATCGGTTTTTTAGTTTATGTATTAAAAATAGAAAAGTTCAAACTGCTAGTTAAACCGGCAATTCTTGTTGCATTTTTAGGATACGGCTCTTCATGCTTTGCTTTACTGCTGGATATAGGTTTGCCTTACCGTTTTTGGCATCCGCTAATTATGTGGAATG
>CAZCFZ010000177.1:0-4398 GCA_964498065.1 uncultured Ignavibacteriaceae bacterium | reverse complement strand
GGTTAATAAAACCTAAAAGCAATAATTAATAACTTTTTTAACAGTTTTTCATTATTATATTTTTTAATTTACACAACGGATTTGTGTAATATATTATAATAAAAGTACGTTACTCTGCTGTAGTTGTCACTCAATATAGAAATGAAATCGCTGTAAAAAATAATTATCTCTTTTAATCCTAAGATATTATAATAAGTTAATTTTTAATATTTCACCTTAAATATTTTTTGTGAATAAAAAATTTTTAATCGAAAAAAATGGGATAAATTTCCCTCAAAAATTTATTATGCTCAAATCAGTCCGGTCTATTATTCTTTAAAGGTGAGAAAAATTTATTTTACTAATTACTTTTCCGACATTAATTATCATCCCTCTCTAAAAGATTAATAATTATGTTATTTGTTAATCTTAAGCCTTGAAATTTAATTCTTTTTCAAACAAAAGCAATAAAATAAATGTTATTAATTGGAAATAGGAGCATGATATGGCGGGAGCATGCGAAGAAATGATGAATTGTGGATATTTACATTTGCTGCAAGTAAAGATTTATAAACATTTTCCATGAAAATATGTTTTTATTATCGTTTTTTTATAGACTGCTATCAATTGCCATTATCCGGCAACAGGTAGGGAATAAGGCTTCTGAGATTCTGAATTCGGTCTACGCTTGACAGGTTCGTCAGAACGACACAAGTAATTATCCTTCCGGACATATATATTATTCTTTTCCTCTCCACTATTTACCACTCACTATTGACTTTTCACCTTACTCCTTTCACTTTTTATCTTTTAGTACTAACTTTTTTTTCCTAGCATTTTCAATATTACAACGAACCGGAATATTATAATATATTAAAATTGTGTCCAAAATTTTGAAGATCCTTTGTCTAATTTGTTGAATCTTTATAAAACATAATTAAAAAATCATCATTTTCATGCTAAAATTAAAGAAATATAAACAGGCACTATAATTGAATATTCATAACACTGTACCTGAGGGAAATAATTTTTCTAATAAAAAAGGGCGTATCCGGAAATAAAACTGATTATGGATATTTACCAAGGGCCACTTGAGGGAATTAAGGGTTTGCTTATCTATGAAATAGCCGATATGGAATTTTGTTCCGATGTAAAAAATATAGTTGCAATAATAAAAATGGAAGAAGTGGAACAATTAAAAAAATATAATAGTTTACATCAGATTTTATATCATCAATCGGTTTTTATAACAATTGACTTACATAAAATATATGGATTAAAACCTAATAAGCTGACAAAGAATATTAGAATAATTTTACATGAAATGTTTGGAAAGAGATTTTGCTTCCTGGCAGATAATGTAATAGAAATACTTACGACAGATAGTATGTTCATTGATACTTCACTGGATTTAATCCCTTATTCTGATAAGAACTTTATTAAGAACATATTGAAGTATCATAATAGAAGAATATATTTGCCGGATTTTGAAAAGATAACAAAGGAATTGCATAAGATAACAGGGGTTTTACAACCCGTTCTTTAGACGAAAAAATTTAAATCAAAAATTTAAAAAGGTTTTTCGCAAAAATTCTGTATGAATAAATTCCGTGTAGTTTTACATATTTTGATAATTACTATTCTTATAGTAACTATTAAAACTTTCGCACAGGATTCTGACAGCAGTCTTGAATACGGTAAATATAAAAAAGAAGTTCAGGTTTTATACAATGATATTATTCTGAGTAAAATAACCAAACAACAGGCGGAGATTAAATTAGATTCACTTAAAAAATCCAAGTTCAGCAGTAACAAAGAATTCCATCAAATTATCACTTCAATTCTGGAAACATTAATTAAAGGAATAAATAATAATAAAATAGATACTAGTAAAGTTTATATTGTTAAAGAAGGGGACAATCTTTCCAAAATTGCCGAGAAGAATCTTAATAATTCTTTAAAATGGCCGAAAATTTATACTGCAAATAAATCAGAGATTAAAAATCCGGACATCATTTACCCGGACCAAAAATTAAAAATTCCCGTTAAACAGCAGCCAATCAAAAAAGAAATAACAAAAGCAAATAAAATAGATTCAACGCATCAAAAACCAAATAATTTGGTTAATAATAATAACACTCAATTACAAAATCATGAAAGCGAAGATTTTGGCTTGGGCGGTTTGGTTGTAGACGAAACATTCTCAAAAATCGGTCATGATTTTTATGATTTATTCTATTCAAACTGGGAATCTCCCAAAAATGTAAAAGATTATACTATAACAATTTCGGAAAAACCGCTTCCTCAGCTTGGTACACAAATTACGATCAAGGTAAACGATACCCCGGTTTTTCAAAGATTTATTCAGCCTCGTTACGAAATTATTCAAGAGATGGCGCAGCAAGGTTTAGCCGTTTCATATTCATACCTTGAAAATTATAAAAAAATACAAAAAGAACTTCAAGGGGAGGATATGAGCGGAACCGGAATTTTTTAATACAAAGTAATTTTTTGAAAGGGAAATATGGGAAAAACAAAATATTACATATTAACAATCACGCTGTTAATGGTTTTTGCCGGGAGCAAAAGCTTTGCTCAGCAGTTTGTATATACTCCTATCAACCCGAATTTCGGGGGAAATTATTTTAACGGATCATGGATGCTGGCAGAAGCTCAGGCGGAAAACAATAAAACTGCACCAAGCTCATCAAGTTCATATAATCCTTATAGTTCAAATCCGCTCCAAAATTTTCAGCAATCGTTAAACCAGCAGATTTTAAGTCAGCTTTCACAAAAAATAGTTTCATCAGCATTCGGTGAAAATGCTTTAACCAAAGGCCATTATCAATTAGGAAATTATATAATAGATATAAATCCTTCATCGGATGGATTGCATGTAAATATTCAGGATAATTCTACCGGCGGCCAAACAACAATTGTAGTACCATATTATTAATTATTGAGAAAAAGTTAATGCAGAAAATTCATATAATTTTAGTCCCGGTTATTGGAATAATACTCTTATTGTTCTTTGAAGGTTGTGCATCTTACGAGCCGTTAAAAACAATGCCTCCTGCAATTGGAGTTCCTACTACTATCCAGAAAGAACTCACTTCTTTACCTGCGCCTAAGGAACCTATAGTTGCTGCGGTTTATAAATTTAGGGATCAAACAGGGCAGTATAAACAGGTTGCAACAGGCAGCAGCTTTTCGACTGCTGTTACACAAGGTGCGACATCTATATTAATTAAAGCTCTGCAGGATTCGCATTGGTTTGTACCTATTGAGAGGGAAGGACTTTCCGATTTATTGAATGAAAGAAAAATAATTCGTTCAAGCAGGGAAAATTATTTAGGTAATGACGGTAAAAAATTGCCCGATCTTCCGCCTTTACTTTATGCAGGAGTTATCCTTGAGGGAGGTATAATTTCTTATGATACTGATGTCTTAACAGGCGGTGCCGGAGTTAAATATTTAGGTACTACAGCATCCGGGCAGTATAGGGAAGATAAAGTTACTGTTTATTTAAGAGCAGTTTCTACACAAAACGGAAGAATATTAAAAACTGTTTATACAACAAAAACTATTTTATCTCAAATGGTTGATGTCGGACTTTTTAAGTTTGTTGATTATCAAAGTTTATTGGAAGTTGAAACAGGTTATACATATAACGAACCTGTAGATCTTTGTGTAACCGAAGCAATCCAAAAAGCTGTTGAGAGTCTAGTTATAGAAGGTATCCAGGATGGATTGTGGCAGTTGAAAGATCCGAAAGATATTCAATCACCTGTTATTAAAGATTTTACCATGGAACAAGTTCATAGTAATAATATTGATGATCTTGGAAATCCGGTAGTTGAAAAACATTCTATGCTTGGTGTCGATCTTAATATCGGCGGCCAGCAGTATTCCGGAGATTATCCTAATCCTTTGACGAAATTATTCGGAAGTGTTGGGATAAGATATAATTTAAATAAGCAGTGGGCTTTTGGGGCTGATATTAGACGCGGCAGACTGGGAGCTGAAAATGCGTTCGATAATATTTTCGATTCTTTTGGCGTTAATGCTTATTACAAACTTATACCGAAATATAATTTTACTCCTTATTTAACTGTCGGAGGAGAAGTAATATATAAGAAAAATGATGGAGCACTTTACCCTGCGATTTATTCAAATGATAATTCAAATAAAACTTTTTATTCAATTGTTTCCGGTATAGGGGTTGAATATTCGTTTAATGAATATCTTAGTCTGAATTTTGAAATGAATAACCATTTCGTTTTCAGTGATAGAGTTGACGGATTAAAACACGGAAATTTGAACGACTATTATTGGGCGACAAAGATCGGGGTTACGGTTTATTTTATTAAATAATTTAGATGATATCTGTTATTTGGCATACTGTAATGCCGGACGTGA
>CAZCFZ010000176.1:0-4423 GCA_964498065.1 uncultured Ignavibacteriaceae bacterium | reverse complement strand
TTAGTTAAAAATAACTATTCTTCCTTTAGGTATCATATGATACTAACTATAAATAGAAATAACAATTTCTTTTTCTTTTACTTTAATTAATCCTTGGCCGGATGACCGAATGTCTGGCCGAATAGTACTCTTTGATTGCTATGTAATTTTAGTTTAGATGTTAATTTAATTTTATCACAGTTATGAAACCAAGCGGCTAATCCGGATGCAGCTGCATAAAGGTAAACATTGCCTGCGATGAGTCCTGTGTCTACAAAATAATATGATTTTTGTACTTCGGGATTCTTAAGTCCCGGTTCTTGGAAACCTTTTGTGTTGGAGAGCCGGTAAACATCTGCAACATAAATTAATTGAACCGGAGCTTTTACAACAATATTTTGCTGTCCTGGTCCAATTGCTAATTTACGAAAATCACCTTTAACAACCGGAACAAGCCTATGTTCAAGAGCTTCATAAATATATATTCCTTCCTCTAAAGCAACATAAAGATCAATTTCCTGCGAGTTGCTCGCCGATGCTGCTGTTCTGCCGGGAAGGCCGAAAGGTCCTTTTCTGCGGTTTATTCCATAAGCAGCCCAGAGAAGAATTGAAAGAACCTGTAAAGGAATTTTCTTTTCACTTATTTCACGTGTAGTTCGTCTTAACTTAAGTGTTTTTGCTACGGATTCGCTGCGGTCAAGTTTAGGTTTAGGAAGTTGTATGGTTAATAATTTTGTTTGAAGCTTTCTGCTGTTTCACTTTAATAATGTATTAGTATTAATTTTTCGCCGTGTATTATTCGTTAAATACTCCAATAATTTTAACGGTCTAGATTATATCCTTGAAAAATTTTACATATTTAAGTCCAAAATCAAACTATTTAAATTAATATAATTTCTCTTTGTTCACCTGTCATTTTGTTATTCAAGGAATTTTGTTATTTTCTTTGTGTAAATCAAAATAATCCTAATCTGCTATTAAAACCATAAATTTTTGTGAGAGGAAGTTATGAAACAAACAAAACTTTTCAGCAGCGGTATTTATATCTTTTCAATTTTATTATTTCTTTCTTTCGCTTCAACAGCTTTTGCTCAGAAGGAAAAGAAGCCCCGTCTTAGTTTAAAAGCAGGCGTTTACCAGCAAATAGGAGTAGACACAGATATAAATATATCTTACAGCAGGCCAGGTGTTAAAGGGAGAAAAATTTGGGGAGGTTTGGTGCCTTACGGATTGGCCCCGGGAGATAAAGAATCGCACGGCAAGCCTTTTCCATGGAGAGGCGGTGCTAATGAGTGTACTACAATAGAATTCAGCAAGGATGTTACAGTTGACGGCCATAAGCTGCCTGCCGGAAAGTACAGCATGCAGTTTATTCCATCACCGAAAGAATGGATTGTAATTTTCAATAAGAACACGAAGCTGTGGGGCAGTTTTGATTATGATAAAAAGGATGATGCTTTGCGGATAAAAGTTACTCCGGTTGAAGCACCTTTCCAGGAGTGGCTTTCTTATGGTTTCGATGATCTCGCCGGAACTTCTTGTACAGCTTATTTATGGTGGGAAAAATTAAAAGTACCATTTAAAATTTCAACTGTGGATTAAAATATTAATTCGGATTGAAATTTCTTAATTGTATCCTAATTTAGACTTTCATTTATAATAAAATTGATGTAAAAAATAAAAAAATTTATTAAATCGAATTTGCTTGCTTATACAATTAAACAAAATCCAGATTACAAATTGCTATAAATGATTTATGATGCCTGATATTTTGCAATGGTTTTAAAAACAATTTTAATTTGTTTATCACTTTGTTCCGCGTTATTCTCTGAAGTTAAACATAATAATGCGGGTAAAAAGTCAGAGAATGACATGAACAATAAATCATTTATACTTAAAGCTTGTATTCATAGTGACTCGGCTTATTCCAATCGTTCAAGAATTTTAGATTCTGAGAATTCTATAAATGATCAATATCTGCCTAAATGGTATAATATGATCACAAATCTTCCGAATGATATGGTTCGCTTTTATAATAAGGAAATTACAATTAAGAATATACCTTTATTCTTGGGAATTTCAGCAGCAACTGCCGGCCTAATATTAACAGATAATGAAACCTGGAAGGAATCACATAAATTTTATAATACGAACTCTTTCAATAAAAGATGGAGTGATATAATTGTTAAAATAGGCGACGGCAGTTCTCAATTCGGTCTTGCAGGAGGATTTGCATTATATGGTTTTATAACTAATGACAATAGAGCTTTAAGAACTGCTAGTGAGATTGTTGAAGCGGTATTAGCGAGCGGGGCAGTTGTTCAATTATTAAAACACATCACCGGGAGAGAGAGTCCTTTTATTTCAACTAAGCCTGCAGGTGCCTGGAGATTTTTTCCTAATCAAATTGATTATTTAAAACATGTGCCTGCTTATGATGCTTTTCCATCTGGACATATGACAACTTCATTAGCTGCTTTTATTGTAATAGCGGAAAATTATCCGGAATTGAAATGGATAAAACCTGTAAGTTATTCACTCGAGGTTTTGTTAGGTATAAGTATGGTCAATACCGGAATACATTGGTACAGCGATTATCCTCTAGCTGTATTTTTAGGTTATTCATTCGGAGAATTAATATCGCATCCGGTTGTAATAAATAAAAAATCAACACCAGCCGGAAGTACAATCGACTTAAAGATCTCACCTTATTTTTCAAATTATGCTTCGGGGATATCAATATTACTTACATTTTAATTGATTTAGTACCTCTCAATTCTAATTTTATGAATACTTTTAAGCAATTGAAATAATAATTATTACTGCTTTATAACTTTATTATATTTTCCGGTAATGAATGCAAGCTGTGAATAAAAAGTTTACTATGTCCTTGTTGCATCGAGTGATTCAATTTCGGTATCAACTTTATGTTGCTTATAAAGACTTCCTGACGAAGATTACTTTGTTATTGCCTTTTGTTCGTTTTTATTTTTTCAAGAAATTCAAATATTTAATAATTAGTATATAAAAGAGAATAAATATATTTATTGCCCGATAAGGAAGGCATAAAGTCAAACTTAGTTGAAAAATAAAAGACTCCCATAGCTTTATGCAACCATTTTATGTTTTAATTTAAGCTCTGATTTAAGAGCTTCTCTTAGTAAATAAAGCTTTTTATAATTATTTATTTTTCTTAGTCTAGGTTCTATTTCTATAAGTCCCATACAAATCCAACGCGCTAACATATCCGGTGTTCGCCAATGTTTTATTTTTCTTAAATATGCACCAAGTCTTGAGTTTATGTTTTCTATACAATTTGTTGTGGACAAGGATCTGCCTAATTGAACCGATAATCCTAGTCTGTGCAATGTCAATGTTTCCTCAAGGCCCTCTTTGAGTGAATTGGCAGCACTTCTGTTTATTTTATTTAGATCATTTAGTATTTCCACCAGCTTTACTTTCGCTTGTTCGTATGTTGTTTCCGAATAAGCCGATTGTAAGCGTGCTCGGTACTCTACAGCTTTTTCTTCATTCAAATAACTTACTACGTTTTCTCTTTTATGCCATTGACATCTTTGTATCAAAGAATATTTACCGAAGGTTTCTTTTACGGCCTTACTCAAGCCTTTTGAACCATCCAGTACACACAGTAATCCTTCGCTAAAACTAAAGTTCCTTTCCAGAAGATTTTTTAATAATCCTTTGACTGACTTACTGTTTTCTGTGGTCGTTTCTATAAATCCTAAGAGCAATTTATCACCGGTTATCGTTATTCCCATGCATATGACTATCTGCTCTTTTGATAAATATTTACCATCTATCAGAAGGGAAACAAAATCATAACGGCCTAAATCCCGACTCTCGTAGTCTTTTAATTCTTTTGAACTTTCTTCTATAAATTTTCGGCTTATTGTCGATTGGCTTAATCCAAAACTCTCTGCTACTGTTTTACTTATTTTTCCATAATCTTTCTGGCTCAGGCCTAAGAGTATACTTTTTATCATCTGCTCATTTGGGCTATTCTGATTTTTTATCTCTTCGTATACATCTGTATTTTTTACCGTATCTTCTTTCTCATCATGGTAACGTGGTACTTCTATTGGAACTTTCTCATCTCCAACTTTTATGCTGCCCGGGTTGTAACCCCAGCGATTATATCTGCCATCTTCTGGTTTTTCATGGCTGTAACGTTCTCCGCATTTCTCTGTCATTGATTCCTGCATCAGCGTATTCGCAACTATTTTCATTATTTCCGTATATTCTTGAAACATATTTAATTGTACTGAGAGTGGTTGATTTTTCATCCATTCAAGATTTTTCTCTCTATTATTTGTATTTTCCATATCGAGACTCCTTTATTTAGTTTTTTGTTTTTTTTTAAGCAATTATAAATTACTAAATTTTTAGGAGTCTCTTTTTTTTCAACTAATTATGAATATATACC
>CAZCFZ010000175.1:1493-4461 GCA_964498065.1 uncultured Ignavibacteriaceae bacterium | reverse complement strand
TAAATATGTAGGAAGTGTCATTATTTTACAGAATATGTAATAGTATTTAATCTAAATAAAATTGCTTTTTATCCAATTCCAGTAACTTTATTATTTTTATTCTTAACAACAATGAAATGCTTAATAATAAAAAAGTTTTTTGAAATTAAATTTTTATTATCTTTGCAATAATATTTTAAAAACCTTTGCACCTGTAGCTCAATTGGATAGAGCATCTGACTACGGATCAGAAGGTTTGGGGTTCGAATCCCTACAGGTGCACAAAAAGCCTTCTTGTAAGGCTTTTTTTATATCTAAAATTTAAATTTACAGCAGAAGGTTTGGGGTTCTTCCGAAGGAACTGAGACTATGTAAAAATTGTCATTCCGGGCTTGACCCGGAATCTAATTATGTGTTTTTAGCACAAAGACAGATGCTGAATCAAGTTCAGCATGACAAATTCTAACTTTTTATAAAATCTCAACTCCAATGAAGTAATCCCTATAGGTGCATTAAATATAGCTCGGATATGAATTGTATTCGAGCTTTTTTATTGAAATGATGATTTATCACTTGCGTTATAATTTATTTATCGTATATTTACGATGAACGATTAAAGAGGTAAGGATAATGGCATTTTCGAAGAAAGAAGAATTCACAAAAGAAGATATATGGCTGGCGGATATTGCCAAAGCACTCTCACACCCCGCTAGAATTAAAATATTAAAAATTTTGACATCCATGGATGCCTGCATGGTCGGCAATATTGTTGACCAGGTTCCTCTTTCTCAATCCACAGTCTCTCAGCATTTAAAAGAACTAAAACGCGTTGGTCTGATTGAAGGAGAAATAGACGGACCAAAAGTTTGTTATTGCATAAATAGTAAAACAATGACCAAAGCTAAAAAAGAAATGGATAAACTCTATACAATAGTTTGTAATTGTTAAAATAAAACGAAAGGATGTTTTATGAATTCACCGGAAGAAATTAAGTTAACAGTAAAAAATAAATATGCCGAAATCGCAAAAAACTCTAACAGCGAAGAATGCTGCGGTCCGACAAGCTCTTGTACGCTGGATAAAAATGATTATACGGTATTTCAAGATGATTATTCCAAGTTAAACGGATATGTTGCAGATGCAGATTTAGGACTCGGCTGCGGGCTGCCTACTCAATATGCAGGAATTAAAAAAGGAGATACGGTTGTTGACCTTGGCTCCGGGGCTGGAAATGATGTATTTATTGCACGTGCAATTGTAGGAGATGAAGGCAGAGTTATCGGAATAGACATGACCGAGGAAATGATTGATAAGGCAAATAAGAATAAAAATAAATTAGAATTTTCTAATGTTGAATTTAAACTCGGAGATATTGAAAATATGCCGCTGGAAAATAGTTTTTCCGATGTTGTTGTAAGTAATTGTGTCCTAAACTTGGTTCCGGATAAGAAAAAAGCATTTTCAGAAATTTACAGGATATTAAAACCGGGAGCACACTTTTGTGTTTCAGATGTGGTTATCCAGGGAGAAATGACAGATGAATTAAAAAGATCCGCAGAACTTTATGCCGGATGCGTTTCGGGTGCATTGGAAAATGATGAGTATTTACAAATAATTAAGGATACCGGTTTTAAGGATATAGAAATTAAAATGACTAAGAAGATTGATCTTCCGGATGATTTACTGAAAGAATATTTGTCCGAAAGCGGATTAAGAGAATACCATGAAAACTTAAAAGGAATTTTCAGCATAACAGTAGTAGGTTACAAAAAGTAGTTTGATGAATATAACCTCGAAGGTCACTTAATTAGACCTTCGAGGTTACAAAATTAACCTCCCCTAAAATATTCACCATACTGATATTTCATAATAGAAGTTTAATAAACATGAACATCTATTACACGCTTAGTTTTCCCAAATTTTTAATTAATATTTTACCGGTAATATTGTAAGTATATAAATTAAAGGTTTTTTCTCTTTTTTCGATAATAATAAAGATTAAATATTTATTACCGGAGATTTGTTATGAAAAATATTCTGAAGTTCACTATAGCGCCTCTACTATTAGTTTGTGTATTTATTAACGAATCGTATGCACAGAGTGTTAAGTGGCTGGTAAACACAGGCGGATCATGTTCAAACTATTTCCAAGTGGCTGCTGATGCCTCCGGTAATAGTTATTTGCTGGTGGATTTTTCCGGCGGCACAGTAAGTATAGGCGATACTTCTTTTACAAATAGCGGGGTATACGACAATATGTATATTGCCAAATTCGATGCAAACGGTAATTACATCTGGTCCAGGGAAAATTCCGGCGATGAAGTAAGCGGGCGCGAAATTATAATCAATACCAAGGGAGAAATCTTTATCACCGGATATTTTAATGGAAACAATAAATTCGGCGGCTTTGATTTAAACTCAAACAGTAATTTTGATCAATCCTTTGTGGCAAAGTATGATACAAACGGAAATTGCATTTGGGTAAAACATACTACCGGCAACGGCGGCGCGAATGCCGTAGAAGTGGCAACCGACAAAAACGGAGATTGTTTTATTACAGGTAATTTTATTGAAACCGTAAACTTCGATAGTTTTTCTTTAACAACTCAAAATTTGTCCGGTACTGCTTTTATAGCAAAATACGATCCCAGCGGGACATGTCATTGGGTAAAACAATTAGGCGGAAACAGCGATATTCAAGGAGTAGGTGTTGCCGTCGATTCAAAAGGTAATAGTTACATGACAGGGTATATGATTTCAGATACTGTCAAAGTCGGAAATTTTAAATTGATAAATACGGCATATGATGGTAATAATACATTCCTTATTAAATATGATACTGCCGGAAATTGTTTATGGGCTGTGGAGGACACAGGACTTGCAAGTACAAGCAGCGGTGCAATAGCTATTGACCAAAATGACAATATTTATTTATCAGGAGATTTTCAGACAGGCTCAGCGATATTCGGGAATATTAAGTTAAACGGAT
>CAZCFZ010000175.1:0-1393 GCA_964498065.1 uncultured Ignavibacteriaceae bacterium | reverse complement strand
ACGGAAGCCCGGTCTGGGCAATTGCAGATACGGGCAACGGAGGATATTGTTATTCATCATCATCTGATGCTAATGGAAATCTCTTTATTACCGGTGATGGTATCGGAGGTTTCGGCAGTTTCGTTTTTAACGGAGGATTTTTAGCAAAAATAAGCAATCCAGTTACAGCAGTAAGAGAAGTGAAATCCTCAGCACCTCAAAATTTTTACTTAAGCCAGAACTATCCTAATCCTTTTAACCCATCAACATCAATAAATTATAATTTACCGTTCAACAGTATCGTTAAAATTGAAGTTTTCAATATACTTGGAGAAAAAGTAAGAGATTTATTTAACGGTCAGAAGACTGCCGGAAATTATAAAGTAAACTTTAATGCTAACACCTTAAGCAGCGGTGTGTACTTTTATATGTTGGAAGCAAAAAGTTTGGATGGAAAAAATACATTTAGAAAAACTAAAAAAATGATACTTTTGAAATAAAGAAGATTTTCTTGCAGGTGTAACCTACAAGGTTTTCAGTTAACCTCGGAGGTCGCTTAATTAGACCCTCGAGGTTGCTTCATTCCATTTGTGTTTATAAAAGGCAGCCTTCGAGGTATTTAAACGCGACTTTGAAGGTTTTCTTCTACTATAGGGTTTTACTTTTGCGCACATTATAATCCCGAAAAACATTTGTAGTTTTGCGATGGCAATTTTTCGAATGCTTATTCTAATTATATTAAGCTTATTTAAAAGTTGAATATTGCTTTAACTAAACAAAAATAAATTGGTAAAACTCGGAGATCTGCACCCGACTACTAAACGTCTGGTTCTTGCTAGAGCTTTTAGAAGTATCGGACAGGGTGCGCTTGTTGTTGATTTAGCTTTGTACTTGCAGGCTTTAGGCTGGAGCGGTTTCCATATCGGTTTGGTTTTAAGTTTAGCAGGATTATTCGGTGCCGGTTTAAGTCTAGGAGTTGGAATAGCGAGCGATCGATTAAGAAGGCGACCTTTTATTTTGGTTTACGAAACTATTGTGTTTATTTGCAGTATTGCTGCTTTATTAACATCTCAAAGTTTAATATTAACAATTGTAATTATAATAGCAGGTTTCGGTAGAGGAGCTAACGGAGCTGCCGGACCTTTTTCACCGGTAGAGCAGGCTTGGCTTGCTGAAGAGGTTGCGCCAATAAGGCGCGGTTGGGTTTACAGTATGAATACCGCATTCGGATTTTTCGGTATGGGACTTGGTTCTCTTATTGCTATGACTCCTGCATTTATAAGTACATGGTTATTAAAAGGGAATTCAATATCTACGGTTCAAGCATTTGCATACAGGCCGCTTTTTATAATTTCTATAATAGCTACTATTGGAAATTTTATCTTGATATTTAAAGCAGATGAACGTTTCAGCA
>CAZCFZ010000174.1:0-4505 GCA_964498065.1 uncultured Ignavibacteriaceae bacterium | reverse complement strand
CAACCAAAGCAACACCGAGTTTTTTATTACCAATAGACATGGATTTAGAAAAAGTTGGAATAGAGGGCAGCATTAATATTGCAGAACCTGCTCCTAAAGTTTTAATAAACCTTCGCCGGGTATATTTCATTTCCATTTCTCCTTTTATATTTTACTTCAATCATATTGAAGCTTTCAAATAAATTATCGCAAATTAACTTTCAAAAGGAAATATTTATTTAGTATATTTTTCCCCCGACGCTTCTTTTATTCTAAACCTGGTGATTTTAGAAATTAAACCCAGCGGAATTTTTTTGTCTAACGGAAATCTGATTGTCCCTTTTGAAGTTTCATATTTTAATAACTCTTTTTCAAATTTTTTAATTGCGTTTGCTTTCGGGAAAAACCCTATATGGTTTTTAAACGCGGCAAACCAGACAAGAATGCCTTCTTGTTTGAATGCAGGCATTTTATAGCTTATTACTTCTTCCGATTCAGGTGCTGCTTTTTTAATTGTCTGCCTTATTGTTTGCAGAACTTCTTGAATGTCTTCGGGAAAGGTTTTTATGTAAGCATCAATTGTCTGATAATTTTGTTTTGCTTTAATCATTTAAAATTCTCTTACATTTTTTGATAATGCAAACAGACAACACCGGATTTAAAATTCTTTGTCTCAACTAATTTTAGACGGGAACTCTTATTTAACCCTTCAAATAATTTCTTACCATTACCTAAAACAACCGGATGAACCAGGATCCAATGTTCATCAATCAAATCTTCTTCCATTAAAGCAGCGGCAATACTAAGACTTCCCGCAGAAATACTTTTACCGTTCTGCCCTTTCATCTTTTTTACTTCGTTAATCAAGTTTCCTTTATTTAAAGTTGTATTGCTCCAGTCTACTTTATTTAACGATTTTGAAAAGACAACTTTCTCTATACTGTTATATCTATCTGCAAATTCGATCTCACTTTTAGTGCTTTCGGGATCTTCTCTAGCATGAGGCCAGTAACTTGCCATCATCTCATAAGTTTTTCGCCCCATTAGAACTATACCTACATCACCTAAAAAATCTGCAAAGAACTTATGTAACTCATCGTCAGCAATCGCGGCTGTATGATCAGCATAACCGTCTATGGTTATGTTTATTGCAAAGATTATTTTTCTCATCTAAAGGTCCTCTTCTAACCGGTACAAATTGACCAATTAATTTATCATATAAATTGATGTCCGCAATAACACCAATTCAAGTTAAAAGTTTAGATATAACAGAATTATTTAATTCTATTAATAACCAGCTAACGCATGAGGTAAATACGGTGCTTCAAGCTTTTGAATTTCTTCATCCGATAGTTTAAGTGATTCGGCTGCGATTGCTTCTTCAAGATGATTCAATTTTGTTGCTCCAATAATTGGAGCGATAACCACAGGTTTTGAAAGAAGCCATGCTAAAGAAATTTGAGCATGGGAGACGCCCTTATCTTTTACTATTTCCGTTACAACATCAATAACTTTTTTATCGGCCTCCTCGGTCTTTTCGTAAAGTATTTTACCGAATGCATCGGTTTGTGCTCTTAAAGTATTCTTTTGCTCTTCCCAAGGCCGTGTAAGTCTGCCTCTTGCCAGCGGGCTCCACGGAATAACTCCTATTCCTTCCCCCAGGCAAAGCGGCAGCATTTCTCTTTCTTCTTCTCTGTATAAAAGATTATAGTAAGGCTGCATTGAAACAAAACGCGTCCAGCCGAATAAGTCTGCGAGGTAAAGTGATTTTGCAAACTGCCATGCAAACATTGTTGATGCCCCAATATATCTCACTTTGCCGGCTTTAACAATATCATGCAATGCTTCCAAAGTTTCTTCAATCGGTGTTTCATAATCCCAGCGATGTATTTGATATAAATCTATATAATCAGTATTCAATCTTTTTAGGCTGTTATCAATTTCAGTCATAATTGCTTTACGCGATAATCCTTTCCCGTTCGGATCATCACGCATTTTAAAATATACCTTTGAGGCTATAACTACTTCATCCCGCTTTGTATATTTAGGAATGGCTCTGCCGACAATTTCTTCACTTACTCCAAGTGAATACATATTTGCCGTATCAAAAATATTTATTCCGGATTCAATTGCTTTCCTAAAAAAGGGCTGGCTTTGTTCTTCAGTTAAAAACCATTTTCTTTGAGATTGATCGCCGTAGCTCATGCAGCCCAAGCAAATTCTTGAAACTTTTAGTCCGGATTTTCCAAGATTTACATAATTCATTCAATACTCCATAATAGTACGATTAAAATGTTTAAAGTTATTATATCTTACAAAAAAATTTAGTCTTTTGGAAGTAATTGAGGGCTCCACAAAATTTCCCACAAGTGTCCATCCGGATCTTCAAAGTAACCATGGTAACCTCCCCAAAAAGCTTTCTGAGCAGGCTTTGTTATTTTTGCACCAGCGCGTTTTGCAAGTTCCAAAACCGAATCAACTTCGGCTTCATCTTTTGTATTGTATGCAATTGAAAACTCTGCAGAGGAAGTAGGTGAATCAGGTATTCCTGCATCCCAGGCTAAATTTTTTCTCGAATATAATGCGAGAGTCATTCCGTTCTTCATATCAAAGAAAACTACTTCGCCGTGTTCAAATTCTTTTCCGACAATTCCTTTCGAAGGGAAACCTAAACCGTCGTGATAAAAATTATAAGCCCTTCCCAGATTGTCCACTCCTAACGTAAGCACCGCAAATCTTGGTTCCATATTTAATTTCCGTCATGTATTTTCAGTTGTTAAAAACTTAAACAAGCAATTATAAATAATTTGTGCTATTCGGCAAGATTGTCTTTGAATTATAATTTTCTTAATAATTTTATATTTCTTAGTTTTATTTTTAATGTGAGTTAAAATTTATATACAATAAGCTTAATTAAAGAATGCAAAAATATGCTGCTTTTCTTCGCGGAATTAATGTCGGCGGTAATAAAAAAATACCGATGTCCAAGTTAAAGAAAGTTTTGGAAAAGCATGGCCTTAAAAAAGTTACTACCATTCTGGCATCCGGAAATGTTGTTTTTGAGTCGGATTCCAGCATCAGACAATTACAAAAATTAATTATATCTGCAATTGAAAAAGAATTTGGATTTCCTGTTCCGGTTTTATTAAGAAGTCATAAGGAGATTAAAAAAATAATTGAATTAAATCCCTTTAAGGAAATCAAAGTTACTTCTCTAACAAGATTATATGTAACCTTTCTTTCAGAAATCTTAAAAGATAAATCTTCCATTATCTATATTTCACCTGACAAATCATTTAAAATTATATCATCTTTTGACAGAACCGTCTTCAGTGTACTTGATTTATCAATCTCAAAAACTCCCGAAGCTATGAGCGTAATGGAAAAAGAATATGGCAAAAATGTAACAACTAGAAATTGGAATACAATTTTAAAGATTGCAAAACTTTAACCGAAGAATACTTAGTTAATAATTTTTTTGGTCTTATTTTATTACCTGCCTGGCAATTCTGCTATCTATTTTACTATGATTATTAAATAAATATTTCAGTAAATCTGCATCTACATATTCTGTAAGTAGAACTTTAAAGAGTTTTTCTAACAGGTAAACAAGTGCTTTTTCTATCTCAATCAACGGCTGAAGCTGATTGTTTTTTATTTTGGAAGATGTAATCGGCCACAATCCAGGCTGTTCCGGCAACGATAAGAGTAACGGCATTGTTTACCCAATTTTGCAATTCATGTGGCTTGGAAATACATAGCGGCAGCCATACAAGCAGACAGAAGCCGAAGAACATTATAGCAAGTAATCTGGATGCTAAAAGAGCCGAACGTCCCGAGATTATCGCAATAGCAGCAATAGCAAACGCAATTGTAGTCGATACCGCCCAGAACATTTGGCCGAAAGGAATCCATTTCGGAACCAAGCCCGCCGTATAGGTTAAATAAAAGAGCTGATACAACGAATAAGAAATAACGCATATCCCGTAACATTTATATGCAGCCTTTTCCAGCTTTGCCGCTTTATCCTGATAACTTTTAATAGCCGATGCAAAAACAAACACGCCTCCCAGGACAATAGAAAATTCTTCAAAAAAGTTCCCCCAGGGAAAATAAACTAAAGGCATTTTGAAAATTGGAGGAATTAGGTAAACTGTAAATATTAAAAAGACAGCGCCGATTATCATGGCTCCGAACTTCACAGTTCTACGCCACTGTATTGCTAAGCCGCCGATAAGTTCAACAATACCTGCAAAGTAAACAAGGATACCGGGATGTGAAATATTCCCAAACAAGCTTATCTGATGCCAGATTAAAGTTATAATGCCGAATGCTACGGCTCCCAATCCATATATATAACGACCCAGCAGGAGTTTCATAATATTATCCTTAAATTTTTGCTGTCTTTTATGCCGAATACGATAAATTAAAGTCCTTTAATCTTTATTTAGTTTTTCAAAATAGATAAAGAAAAAGAACCAGCCAAGTGAAATTTCAAAATATATGCCTCATTACATGGTTCCTGT
>CAZCFZ010000173.1:0-4655 GCA_964498065.1 uncultured Ignavibacteriaceae bacterium | reverse complement strand
GCTTGTATAAGAAATTCTCTATTTTTATTTTTTTCCAAAAATAAATCATAGGCAATATTTAAACATGCAATAATTGCAATAGTTTGCGCTGGTTGATCCGGAAGTTCGTCTTTTGTCTCCTCCATAACTTTATTAACGTAAATAGCCAGTTCTTTGGCTATCTCTTCATTTTCAACCAATAAAGAATATTCTTTATCAAATATTTTTATTTTTAGCTTCCTTTTGTCAGTCATTATGCCTTTCCCGTCAAACAAACAATAAAATTAAGAACTTAAGTGATAATCAATTCTAGTAATTAAATTTTGCAATTTCACTTTTAAATTCTCTCTCTCCTTCAAATTTAATGAATTAAATAAATTTTCTTCACTGTTTTCAGTAACATTTTTTATTTCTTTTTCCAGAGATTCAAGTTTCTGCTGAAGAACAGAATTTTCCTTTCTTAGAGAATCCAGATTCTGTTCAAGTTCAATATTTTTAATGCCGAGATCCTTATTTTTATTTATCAATATTGAAAGCTGAGTTTCTATCGCACTCAAGTCGCTTATCAATATATCATTTTTAGATAATTCTGCCAACTAATTGCCTCTTAATTGTGCATTAAAATTTTTCGTAACTGCTTTAATTAACGAAGTGAAATCTTTTTCAACTTCTTCTTCAGTTAATGTCCTCTCATCGGAATAATATTCCAACGAAAACGCCATGCTTTTATTGCTTTCACCAAGAGATTCACTTTCAAAAAGATCGAACAAGGTAACCGATTTTAACAATTCCGAACTGGATTTCTTAATAAATTTAATTACTTCATCATAAGATACTGATTTATTGAATATAAATGCAAAATCTCTAACAGATTTTGGAAATTTTAACGGCTCCGAATATTTACGAGGTTTTAATTTAATATCTTTTAATAAATCCAGATTTAGTTCAAAGCAATATACATCCTGTTGAATATCAAATTGTTTAAGAACTTCTTTCCTTATCCTTCCGCCGATCCCTATTTGAGTTTTATCTAAGTTTTTAGTGAAATATAAATCAAAAACAGTATTAGTATTGTGATAATATAAATCATTTAAAACATTGTCAAGAGAAATTTTTGAAAGAAGGCTATTTATTACGCTTTTCAGATGATAAAAATCATACTCTTTTTCGGGCAAATCCCATGATTTCTCATTCAATTTTCCGCTTAGTATTAAAAGCAAATTTTGATTTTCAGTAAAATCGTTAAAGCTTTTTATTTCAATCTCTTCCGAATTTTTGTTAAAGATATTTCCAATTTCAAATAAAGCTAAATTTTTCTCGCCGACATTTATATTTCTTGATAAGACAGACAGCGCACCTGGAATTAATGATGTTCGAAGAAATGCCATATCTAAACTCTGAGGATTTAATATTCCTATTTTTTCACCGAGAATAGATGCATATGCTTCACTTTGCAAAGGATTATTTATCATTTCATAAAACCCAATTCCGTTGCAGTAATTTCTTATAGTATCGGTAAATTCCGTTTCTTCAATTCTTTCACCTAATGAAATAGAAATTTTTGAGATGGTCGGTATATTATTATACCCGTATATCCTGGCTATTTCTTCAATTAAATCTATCTCCCTTTCAATATCATTTCTAAATGTAGGTACGGCAAATCTTATTAATTTACCGGATTCTAAAATAACTCTTAGACCTAATCTTTTAAGTATGTCAATAATTTTAATAATTGGTATTTCATATCCAAGTACTTTCTTCACACGTTCAAGCCTTAATTGGACTTCACGTTCTTCAATTTTTTCGGGATAGACATCAAGATAACCGCCGGTTATTTCTCCTCCGCTTAGCTCTGAAATTAATTGAGCTGCTCTTTCAGCCGCGTATAAAGTTCCATTCGGATCTATCCATCTTTCAAACCTATATGATGCTTCGGTACTTAATCCCAGAGCTTTTGATGTTTTTCTAATACTTGAAGGATTGAAAAATGCACTTTCTATTAAAATGTTCTTTGTCGAAATGCTTATCTCTGAGTTTTCACCTCCCATTACTCCTGCAATTGCAACGGGTTTTTCTTCATCGCATATCATTAAAGTTCCGATAGGAAGTTTTCTTTCCTTTGAATCCAGCGTTGTGAAGATCGAATTCTCCTCGGTACTTCTTACAACAATTTTGTGTCCTTGAAGCTTATCAAGATCAAAAGCATGGAGCGGCTGTCCTGTTTCATACATTATAAAATTGGTAACATCTACAATATTGTTGATTGGGCGTAATCCGATTTTATTCAGCTTTACTTTCAGCCACTCGGGGGATTCTTTTATTGCAACATTTAATACTACTTTTGCCGAATATCGCGGACAGTTTTCGGTGTCTATTATTTCTATTGCAGCATGGTTTTTTATTTTATGTGAAGATTCGATTAGGTTTAATTCCGGGAGTTTAATTTCGGAATCAAAAATTGCAGCTAAATCCCTAGCAACTCCAATATGTGAAAGCGCATCGGAACGATTAGGCGTAATTGCAATTTCCATAATAACATCATTAAGTTTTAAAGTTTCGACTATTGGTTCACCGGCCGGTAAATTATTATTAAGCACCATAATTCCACTGTGATCTTCACTTAATTCGAGTTCGGCTTCGGAACATATCATTCCGAAAGATTCGATTCCTCTAATTTTAGCTTTCTTAAGTTTTAAATTATCGCGGGGAATAATTGTACCAACAGGAGCGAAAACAACTTTTTGACCTGCTTCAACATTCGGTGCGCCGCAAATTACCTGCAGATCTTCTTTTCCGTCAAATACTGTACACAAGGACAGTTTATCGGCATTAGGATGTTTATTTTTATCCTTTACAAATCCAACAACAAAATTTTTATAAAGTTCTGCTTCATCAATAAAATCTTCAACTTCAAGACCCGACATAGTCAGTCTTGAAATTATTTCATTGTTGGAAATTCCTTTTAGATTAATATAATCTTTAAGCCAATTTAACGAAACTTTCAATTCAATATCTCCGGATCAAAACTGTTTTAAGAATCTAAGATCATTTTCAAAAAATACCCTTATGTCCGTAATGCCGTATTTTAGCATTGCAGTACGCTCAATTCCCATTCCGAAAGCATAACCTGTATATTTATCGGAATCATAATTAACAAAATTAAACACATTAGGATCAACCATTCCGCATCCAAGAATTTCAAGCCAGCCCGTTTGTTTGCAGACCTTACATCCTTTACCATGGCATAAATAACATGTAATATCCATTTCGGCACTCGGCTCCGTAAACGGAAAAAAACTAGGCCGGAATCTGTAATTTAGTCCTTCTCCGTAAAACTGTCTAGCAAATGAAACCAGTGTTCCTTTTAATTCAGCGAAAGTAACATCGGTATCGACATACAATCCTTCAACCTGATGAAACATGCAATAGCTCCTTGTACTAACGGCTTCATTCCGGTAGACACGCCCCGGCATTATTGCTCTAACCGGCGGTTTATAATTGTTCATAATTCTTATCTGCACAGGCGAAGTATGAGTACGCAGAACAAAATCTTTATTTATAAAAAAAGTATCCTGCATATCCCTTGCCGGGTGATCGGGAGGAAAGTTCAACGCTTCAAAATTATTATAATCAGATTCAAGCTCAGGACCTTCAAAAACAGAAAAACCCATTCCTTTAAATATCGATTTTATCTCATCTAAAGTTTGGGTTAATAAATGTTTGCTCCCTATTGTTTTCTTTAAGCCGGGAAGGCTTAAATCCATTTTTACATCTTTCTCTTTTGATGAGGATTCCAGTTGGGATTTAGTTGTATTAAACTTACTTAAGACTTCATCCCTAACGGTGTTCAGGGCTTTGCCTAATGACGGCTTTTCTTCTTTAGAAACATTTTTAAGTTCATCAAATAATTTTGCTACGAGTCCGTTCCTGCTAAGGTATTTTATCCTGACTTCTTCAAGCTGCTTTAGATTTTTAGCATTTAAAATATCCTCGCTAAATTCGGAATTAACTTTATGAATTTTTTCTTCAAGCATTTGGATTAAAGAGATATTTTTTAAAATAATACCCCCGGCAAACATTACAAAATTTTTCCGGGGGTAAATAAAATTAGTTAGCTGAAAATTTTACTATTTCAGTGAATGCTGCGGGATTTTCTACCGCGAGACTTGCTAAAATCTTTCTATTTATATTAACGCCTTTTTTATCAAGTGCATTAATTAATCTTGAGTATGTAGTTCCGTTTAATCTAGCGGCAGCATTTATTCTAATAATCCAAAGTTGCCTAAAAGTTCTTTTCTTTAGCTTCCTATCTCTATATGCATGAACCAGACCTTTTTCAACATGGTTTTTCGCAATAGTATATACTTTACTTCTTGCACCCCAGTAACCTTTGGCTTGATCCAGTATTTTTTTTCTTCTTCTGTGAGAAGCTACTTTATTTTTCGATCGTGGCATTTTATTTTTCCTTTTTCCTTTTCTTATTGAAGCATAATGTTTACACGCCTTGATTCCGATTCCGAAACCAAAGTAGCACGGCGTAATTTCCTTTTTCTCTTTGTGCTTTTTGACGAAAGTATATGGCTCTTATAAGCCTTTTTTCTTTTAAATTTACCGGAAGCGGTTTTTCTAAAAGTTTTTCCCGCACCGCTGTTGCTCTTCATTTTTGGCATTTTATT
>CAZCFZ010000172.1:0-4667 GCA_964498065.1 uncultured Ignavibacteriaceae bacterium | reverse complement strand
AAACTATCGGCAATAGGTACAACATAAAAAATTATTTCAATTTAACTAATACTTACAAAAAGGGAAGAAAATATTTTTAAAAGTTACCGAATAATTTTAATATGATAAAATTGGTAGCTTATGCCCGCTTTAATTTTTTTATAAAACATTACCATTTTATCGTGCAAAGTAGAATTATTTCTTCATATTTATTATCCTACATAAAGAAAAAATAATTTATTAATTATCAGCTAATCAAGAATAAATTATTTTTGTATAAGAAACTGCAATGATCTATAACTATTTGAAAAGCCCAATATCTCGGATAGAATTAAGGAAATGATATCCCTAATATTTCTTTATCGCTTTAAATAAAATATCGATATTTATTAAATATAATCATTGGGTCAAAGGTGTAAAGAGAAAAACATAAATTTTTCACTTTGGCTTGCTCAACATTTTGAAGGACGGGAGATTGAACTCTTTTAGATAAAGACCGGATGTACTCCTTTCGAGAAAAACCGTTTTTATTAATTAATTCACCTTCTATAATGATTTGACTATTTTATAAAATTAACAGTTGAATAATCCGAAAGTACAGATTCTTTATTATTACTATCTACAGCGGAAATTTTGTAAAATATCTTACTTGAATTGTTTTCATTAATTGTTTTTGTATCTGTCCATCTTGTTTGTGAAGCTGAAACAGTTGCTGCATAATAATATCTTTCAGCCCCCTCCCCGTCAGTTTCCGTCTTATAAATTTTATAGGATGATAAATCAGGTTCGGTATTTGCCGACCATGTCAGCATAATCCGGTTAAATGAATTAATTGAAGCTCTCAAATTTTGCGGTTTGGCAGGTGGAACATCTGTCAAGGTACCGGGAATAACATATTGCTTAATCTGTAATTCATTTTCATTATAAATAACTTGAAATGAAACATTATTTAGAGGGGGATTACTCCATGGACTAAAAACATCTACATAACCCGGCTTCATTTCATTTTTTCCGTTTCCTTTGAACAAAAGCTTGAAATAATCTTTCCCATCTGAATTATAAGCTTGAATGAAACTTGATTTCTTCAAACCTGATTTAGGATCGGTATATACAACATCCTGCGAATCGAAATATCCGGTAGCAGCATTTTGCATTCCCTTTTTGAAAACAGGAACTGTTACATTTGTTCCGGGGAAAACCGCATAATGGTCGACGGACCAATTCGCCTTGCCCTCTGCGTTGTAAAACGAAAGGTCATAATTAATATTACCCCTTTGGTATAAAACATATATTCCTTTTCCTCCTGTTGTTTGATCTATATTATCAAGAGGCGATATCCTTTGATGGTTTTCCAAATAATAATATTGCTTCGGTTTGGTATTTGGAACAGCTATCCTTAAAGCGTCCCCGGTTGTAACGTAATCACGTAAGGTAATTGGTTTATCCGGATTATAATCATACTCCTTTATGTTAATCCAACCGAGTCTATTACGCTCATATGAATTTACTACTTGGCATCGGGAACTATATCCGGCCATTATGCCCCAAACACCTGTTCCAATATGGAAGGAAGTATTGCCCAGCAGATAATGTCCGAATTCATGAATAGTATATTGTTTTACAAGTGCATGACCGTTATAGCCTCTGGCTATTGTAAGACCGGACCCAGAATTGTATGCTTGGGGATATCCAAACTGTACATGCCTCACCCCGTTATCGACATCAAAAGAATTCATGTTGTTATCGCCGCCAAGCGAAGCTTCGCCGGAGTAATTAAAATCGTAGTCGAAAGTAAAAGTTGATAAAGAGACATCGTGATAAATATTTCTCCAAATTACCCAAATCATGTCGATAACTCCGTCCGGCTTATTTATATTTTTATATGATCCAATTCGTTTCCAGTTGTCAAAAGGAGAAAAGTTTACAGTTTTGTTAATTTTTTGAATTACTTCCTGGTTTATAAAGGCCCTTCCTTTGTTATTGGAACTATACCATTTACGCGTATGAGGGGCAATTACAGAATAACAATTGCCGATTACTATTAGCGAATCAAGCGACATTACCCGGAAGTACTGTGTTATATTCCCGGTAGTTGACATCTCCGCAGTTGTTGAATCAATAAAGTTATGAATATATGAAGGTGCCTCTCCCTTCGGCCATTCCGCCCACGACGTATCCCAGTTATCGTCCGGGAATTGCGCGAAGATAATCAGCATTCGCAGAAAGCTATTGGGAGTTTTCGAAGTTATATATCTTCCTCCGACCTGATCTGAATTATACAATGAATCTGACTGAAGTTTGTGTTTATCAAATGAATCAAGACCATCTGAAGCAAAACAATTCCGGATTAAAAGAAATGTAAAAGCTATTAGAAATGAAATTATTTTTAAATTGGTCTGCATACTTAACCTTATTAAAAATAAATTAACTTATACAATTAAAGTTCGGGAAGTTTTTACTAAAATCTTTTTTCAAAGGATTAATATAACTAAATAATAAATTCAATTATAATTAGAGTCAGAAAGGAAGAGGATTTGAAAAAGCTGCTTTTGGAATAAGACTCATAAAAGTATAATAAAAGAAATAATACATTTTTAAAAATATTACCGTCCTATTGATTGTATTTTAAAAATGCAATAGTTAATTTATGCTGAATTGTGGGAATAATTTGATGTATATCAAAATAATTGAGTGACTTTTCATTCTAAAGGATCTTTGATGAAAGATAAAACACCGCATGAAAAATTAGGCGGTAATAATAAAATTGTAAGTCCGGCGAGGAAAATAAATAAGTCTTCTTCAAAGTCGGATACGGCAGCACTTAATAATAAATCAATTCAACAGCTCAATTTTAATCACGACCCTCTTAATTTAACTTTATTCCAGGCATATTACAGAAAATCATATAACCTGGTTTTTGAAATTGTAGAAAACTTTATTACCGATTTAAACGAAGAATTCCGCTTTAAGTTAAAAAGTAATCAAAACTATAAACCTATAATAGATTCAATTCACAATTATTTTTCTTTAAAAATTTTTGAAAAAATAAAAACCGATAAAACTCTCGATAATTCCCTGGAACAATATGAAAGCGATACCCACAGCGATGAAAAGACCGCGTTGTTTTATAAACATTTATTGCAGAGTCATATGGACGAATATATTCAATTAATTAGGACGTTCTCTTTAGTCTTTGTTAAAAAGAATCAAAAGGATCTTTTACAAAAGCTTGGTATCTATAAACAAAACAATCATAAAGGAAATAACAAGACCAAAGAACTTGAAATAATTTATTCTTCAATTCCTTTTACTCAAGAAAAATTAATAAAAGAAAATCTCGGCATAATAGAAGGCAAGTCTGATGTGAAGTCGGCGGTGTATGAAACAATTAAAAGGATGGAAGATTCCGGGAACATAGAACAATCAAGATATAATCCTGATAAGATATACGACGACTTTATTAAAAATTACAATCACAAACCTTATCAGGAACTGATAGAAGAAAATTTGAAAAGATTAGATGATAATCGGACGGAATAAAATCAAAAATGGAAATTTCCGCCTAATTTGTTACTCTAATATGATTAGAATATATCCATGCATTTCCATCTAAGTATACTTCAACTCTGTATGCACCGTTTTTATCTACAATAAATTCACATTCGCGATTTTCAACCGAATCAATTTGTTTTCCATTCTTTATCAATCTTATCTCGGAAGCTTGAGCGGGCACTAAGACTTTAAATTTCACTTTACCTTTATTAGTAATTTTTTCGCCCATATTATATTTTGTATGATCAGCTTCGGCAAAGAATCTGAATCCCTTTGAATCTCCATGGTAATCATTACTAAAAAAACACATTCCGTTTTTCAGGGCATCATAAATTATTTTTTTGGGATTTTCAATTTGTTTAGGGTCTTCATCTCTAACAATTTCATTTTTTGTTAAGATATGTGTCCTGATCGATTTAAATAAAACTTTGTAGGGAAAAATTTCAACCTCAAAAAATCCGAGGACATTATATTTATGAGCATGAGCGTCAACTCCGCCTATGCCAACGACTCGTCGTTTCAAGTTCAATTCATCCCAAACTTTAAGCGTTTCTTCAGGCGGTTTTGTAATTGATTTTAGCGGATGAAGAAAATTTTGATACTTATTTTGTTCAGTAAGATTTTCCATCCATTCCGACATGTGATTCCATACTTCTATTCCAGTAAAGTCTTCAGTATCCCATTCAATCCACGGGTAAGGCGGATGTTCCTTCATATGCGTTCTTTTTTCATGAGGGTGAGCTAAAAATCCTATTCCTCCGGCTTCCTTAACTTTTCTAACATATTCTTTCGCGGAAATTCTGGTTGAAAATGCATCTTCAATATTAAATGCGAGATAATGGTTTTTATTTCCTTTATCATTTATCTCGCAGCCTACCAATAGCAGAGTATTGTCGTACCAGCCTTCATAGTTTTCATTTAATGCCCGTAAAGTATTATGATCCGTTAGTATGATATAATCCAATCCGACTTCACCGGCGAATTTTGCAATATCGGGGACCTCTCCCGAACCGTCGGAGAAGATCGAATGCATATGTATAGCACCTACGTATTCAAACATCTTTTTATAATTTTTTGGAATTGTAAGATAGGAATATTTATTTAATTACAAAATATTAGAATAAATGGGTTAAATT
>CAZCFZ010000171.1:0-4753 GCA_964498065.1 uncultured Ignavibacteriaceae bacterium | reverse complement strand
ACAAGCTCATCAACCCAACCGCATCCGTCGGCTGCCGGACTAAATCATCGGCTTGGTTTTTTCATTGCTGTCCGTTAGTTATGGGCGGCGGGTTATGCGCAAGGGCGTTATACAACAAACTAAAATAAAGGGTATTACCATGTTTAAGTTTATACTACCTTTCATTTTTGTAGTTAATTTGTTTTGTCAATAAAACTCCAAGATTAAACTGATCGGTCACTGGGGTGAAAGCAATGGCGATTGTAATGTTGTTGAAGTAAAAGGAGACACAGTATACTTTGTTGAAGGAAGAGGTTTCAAAATTGTAGATTATTCGGATAAAGAAAATCCCAATTTAATAAGCCAATTTATCTTACCAAGTAACAAGATAACATCAATAAAAATTGAAAACAGTTATGCTTTTTTATTATCAGCATCATATTTGATGATTATCGACATAAGTGACATATCTAAACCTTTCTTTGTTAAAAAATATGAGATCACCGACGGAAATAATTTAGTTGCAAAGGACAATCTATTATACATTGTATATGGGACTTGTTACGAAAACCATTGCAATGGGGGTTGTTTAATCTTGGATGTTTCTGATATTAATTCAATTTTTGAACGTTACAATTACATAACTAATTATTCAATATTTGATATAGCAATAAAGGATACAAATGCGTATTTATCAGTACAAGATTCAATAATAGTATTAAATATAGCAAATCCTGATTTGCCAATAAAAGTTGCACAATTCAAAACAGAAGCATCGTCGTCAAGCCTTTGCATTTATAATAATATTCTTTATGCGATTTATCCATATACAGGGATGTCCGTCTTTAATATTGATGATCCATACCAATTAAATCTTATTGGAAATCTGGATGTATCCGGTGTTAAAGCTAAATTATATAATAATTATTTATTTATAGCCCAGAAATTCGATTCCGGTCCAGATGATTTAAATATAGTAATTGTTGATGTAACTTCTCCCGACGCACCCATTAAAATATCAGAAATAAACATGGGAGATATTGGATTTGCTAAAAGTTTGGATTACTCAAATAATTATCTATATGCATCTCATGGCTCATCGGGATTATATGTCCTTGATGTTTCAGATGTCAGAAATCCGATAGAAATATCAAGATATAAAACTGGCTATAAATATGATGTTGCCATTTATAATAACTATGCTTATTTGGTTAGCGGATACGAAGGCATTCAGATTATAGATATTATTGACAAGACGAACCCACATCTGATTGGAAATATTGATTTAAAAGAAAATCCCGCCGATAGAACAAAACAAGTTGCCATCGAGGATAATACTCTCTATGTAATGATCGATAGAGCTAGTGGTGATTTTGTTAATTCCGTTTATATAATTGATATCTCAACCCCTTCTAATCCAAAAATATTAGGGAATTTTAATACAAAGCTGATGACTGCTCTTGAGATAAAAAATAAAACTATATATTTAACAGGCATTTATGATTTTAGTATTGTGGGTGCAACAGATCCGGAAAATCCGGTTTTTCTAAATACATTCTCTAAGGGAAGCGGAGCAGGAAAAGATTTAAAAATATCAAGTAATTATGCTTTTATTGGGGAGTGGTTGGAAGGATTAAGAATTATTGATATTAGCGATCCAAAGAATTTATATGAAGCAGCTAATTATAATGATTTTTGTGTAGGTGACATTTATATTTCAGGAAAGCTCGCTTATATAATGGCACAATCACACCTGGAATCAGAATATAGTTTTCGTATTTTGGACATTTCTAACATTACGTCTATAAAAGAATTAGGCGTTTTAAATCTAAGTAGTTATACAAAATGTATTGACTATAAAAATGAAAAGATTGTTTTAGGTGATGGTTTGAAAATTATTGACATTTCAGAGCCAGAAAATCCTAATATAATTGATTCCTCCGAGATATGCAGCGATTTGAATAAAATTATTTTAAAAGATAAATACATTTATACTGCTGACGGTATTAATGGCTTATATATCTTCCAATATAATGATCTTGTTACTTCAATAGACAACGACAACCTTAACAACTATTCGTTCAAATTATACCAAAACTATCCTAATCCATTCAATCCCCGTACAACTATAAGTTATTCTATATCAGAAAATGGATTAGTACAACTAAGTGTTTATAATGTCCTTGGACAGCAAGTTGCAAGTTTAATAAACAAAGTGCAATCTAAAGGTAATTACAAGATTGAATTTGATGCGTCATCTCTTGCAAGTGGAATTTATTTTTATAAGTTACAAACTGAGGGGTATTCAGAAACCAAAAAATTTACTTTAATGAAATAATATCAAAAATCAATAGTGTTGTATAACAAGGCATTTTAAGCCGACAGCGTATACGCACTCGGTCGTCAGACTCCGTTAGAGTCTGCCGGACTCTAACGAGCGTTTTTGAGATTTTCGGGTTGGTCATTTCATTGCTGCCCGTTTGTCCGTCGGCTGACGGATGGGCGAGGGGTAATGCGCAAGGCCGTTATATTATCTGTTAAATATTTTTGTGATGATAAAAGTAACTAATTGAAAAACTTAATAAACAATATTGTTAATCAATTGAAAGATATTGAGAATGGAACACTATGGATTGGAACGAATTATAATGAGAAATTAAATTTAATTTCTGAAAAAGATGTATTCATTCGACCCTTCCCGAATCTACATAGTATCTCCGAAATAATTTCTCATTTAACTGTCTGGAGGAATGAAACAATTCTGAAAATAAAAACCGGTAAGGGAAGTATTACAGATGATTGCGAAGATAATTGGTTGACTAATGATATATTAGTAAAAAAGGGGTGGAATAAAATTATTTCAGAATATAAAGACAGCCTTTATGAATTGATTGAAATTCTTAGGACCAAAGACGATAGTTTTTTAAATGAAAAATATTTTGATACTGATTTTAAAGATTACTTTGAGTATCAATTTGTAGTATATGGAATGTTGCACCACGATATTTATCATTTAGGACAACTTGGGATTATTATTAAACTATTGAAAGAAGAAACAAGTACCAACAAATGCTAAAATTAAAAGTCCCTAAACAAATCAATATTATATTCACCTTGTTTTTAAAGAGAGTTGATCGTTCCGTCCCTACATTTTGTGCAACGTAGTCTTGCTATGAAAGTTTTTTAGCTTTAAAATTTTATTTAACAAAACGGAATTACTATTCTGGGCCACGGCTTAACTGACTCGTTAGGCTAAATTATAAGGACTAAATGTTTTCTGTTTTTCTAAATGGCATTTCTACCGGATTATTACTTCAAATTGCAATAGGTCCGGTGTTCTTTTATATCCTAAATCTTTCCATCCAAAGAACATTCTTAGATGGAGTCTGCGCTGTTGCAGCAGTTGTAGTAGCTGACTATTTATATATAATTCTGGCAGTTATGGGCGTAGGCAAACTTTTAGAAAAGAATAGAATAAAAATGATTTTCGGGTTGGTAAGTGCACTGGTATTAATTGTTTTCGGCCTGGTAATGATAGTCTCCGGGGATAAAAATGCCGCAGCTAGTGTTGCTAATTCTATATCTACATCAAACTATTTATCATCGTTTCTTTCGGCTTTCTTTTTAACTATATCCAGCCCGTTAACAATAATATTCTGGACAAGCCTTTTTGCAACAAAATCTATTGAAAATAATTATTCAAAAAATCAATTGATAGTTTTTGGTTTTTCAGCAGGACTTGCTACTTTAATATTTCTTGGAATAAGTGTAATAATTTTTTCATTATTAAAAACTTCAATTCCCTTAAATGTAGTCCAATATTTGAATATTATAGTCGGCATAATATTGATTGCTTATGCAATAATGAGATTTTCAAAAGTTTATAAAAGTATCTTGTTCAAATGAGGTACTCTAATTACTTACTTGCAAACAGTTCTTGCAAAGAACCTGTCGACAGACGAATAGGTGAAAACTTAAACGCAACACAGTTATATAGCAAACAATGAAAAATTTTATACTACTATTTATCTTATTTAATATTTATATCCATTCCCAAAATTCAGGACATCAAATTATTTTCTACAACTATTGCCCTTTTGAATGCTGCCAATTCGGGAAATGGATAATAAAAGGAAGTATAAATGTTTATTCCGGTGAAGATGATACAAATAATGTTATTTTTAAATTAAAAGATAACGACACAATATATGCTAAAACCGGTAATCTGCATTTTATACAAATCGGAAAAGTAATAGTAACAAAGCCGATATATGATTTCGTAGTAGGTGATACGATTTCTGTTTATAATTGTATGGAGAGTGAATTTCTTGTAGAACACCATGGAATGAAAAAATATGTAAATGTATTTTGGCCTATTTTTGATAATGAAAAGGACATCACGGAAGGAAATTATCAAAAAGAAATAAAAAGAAGAAAATATTCCGGAAAAATGACTCAAAGGCCGAGAACAGTATGGTGGGTAAAAATAAAATCAAAAAGAGGACAGGGGTGGATTAGATTAGAGAATAAAACTGTTTATTGTTTTTCAATTAAAGAAAAAATATTAGGAATGGATGGTTGTGAATAGAAAGCCAAATAATAAAGTATTGTATGCCGGCAACTTCAGGCGGCTGATGACTCTAACCTGGCATTTTATAAATAAATGTATATCTCACCTATTGTAAAACAATTTTCTTCGAGACTACAACAATTAAATTGCAATTATGCTCTAATACCTGGCGGTCACGGTCCACACCGTGACCGGATAGCATTT
>CAZCFZ010000170.1:0-4762 GCA_964498065.1 uncultured Ignavibacteriaceae bacterium | reverse complement strand
ATAGGAGGGAACCGAGAATAGGGGAAATCTTAACAAAATGTCATTTCGACCGAAGAGAGAAATCCCCTATTAGCTGCATTATAAATGAAGATAAAATATCAATAAATGCATGAGATGTCTCACCCGCTAAAGCGGATTCGGCATGACAGAAAAATGTAAAATGTCATTTCAACCGAAGGGAGAGATCTCCTTAAAAAAATTTTAACATTTTACAGAAATTAAATCACTTCAAAATCCGGCACAAATTTTTTAACAACACTTATATATATTATAATTGTTAATAACAATTTCCTATTTACTCTGATACGTATTCTTTTTATTAACTAATTTGTTGATTATGATGAAAACTATAATAATCCTTATCCCTTTTTACTTTATGGTTATTACCTCTTTTTCTTTTCCACAGATTGTTTATGAACCTGTAAACAACGGCGTATATAATTTTCTCGATAGAATGGCGCAGAAAGGCATAATCCGTTTTGATGATAATATTAAACCGGTTAGCAGGGAATATATTGCGGAAAAGCTTGAGGAGGTGAGGAAGAGCGGAGAACTGACGGAAGTTGAAATGGAAGATCTGAATTTTTATCTAAAAGATTACGGTATTGAATTAAAAGATTTACATGAAGGTAAGCTTGAGGAATTGAAAAATAAAATTGAGGATGTAATCGGTACAAATATATTATCTAATGAAAAATCCAAGACTACAATTTTTAATTGGGATCCTTATGACAGATGGAGACTTTTTTCATACGAGGATAATTTATTTAAGCTGAATGTTAGTCCGGTCCTTGGTTATGAATTCGGCACAAGGGATGGTGCAAAATATTCACACCGTTTCGACGGTATAAATATGTACGGTTATTTATCAAATTATATAGGTTTTAGTTTTAGGTTTCAGGATAATTCCGAAGACGGGACTACCATCGATAAGACAAAGAACTTTACTCCGGAAACCGGTGTTATTATTGCTAAAGCTGATTTAAATAATATTCAATACAGCAGTATAAACACTAATATAACGGCAAACTGGTCGTGGGGAGATTTTACTTTAGGCAAGGATTTTATTAATTGGGGTTACGGACAGAGCGGCCTGCTCGTTTTATCAAGTAAGGCGCCTTCATTTCCGTATATCAGATTGGATATTCATCCGGTAAGCTGGTTAAGGTTTAATTATATACACGCATGGCTTAATTCCGATGTAATTGATTCTTCCGCATTATATCCCACATACAGGGTCGGCTTTTACCGTGATCAGTTCAGGTCAAAGTTTTTGGCGGCTCATTCAATTACGGTTACTCCCGAAAATGGACTTGATATATCTCTTGGAGAATCGATTGTTTACAGCGATCAGCTTCAGCCGATATTTTTAATTCCGATTATGTTTTTTAGAGCAGCCGATCATTACTTAAGTCAGGCAAATAACAGCGCCGGTGGAAACTCGCAGTTTTTTATGGGGATAAGTTCGAGGAATCAAATTAAAAATACACATTTATACGGAACACTTTTTATTGATGAGATAACTTTAGAAGGATTATTCAATCCGCAGAAACAAAGGAACCAATTAGGATTTACTCTAGGAGGCTCGGTTACCGATCTCCCGGTAGATAACCTGACATTTACTTTGGAGTATACAAAAATTTATCCGTATGTATATTCGCATTATATTCCTACACAAACTTACCAAAACGCCGGTTATGTAATGGGCGACTGGATAGGCAATAATGCCGATCTAATTTATGCGGCGCTTAATTATCATTTTATACGGGGATTGCAGGCAACTTTTTGGGGACAGTATATCCGCAAAGGATCTCCCGGCACTGCAGACGGTCAGTATACTCAACCCCAGCCGCCTTTCCTTTTCGGGTTAAGAACAAATTATACTTACTTAGGGTTAAATGTTAATTATGAAATTATGCATGAACTATTTGCCAAATTTCAGTACCAGACAACGAAAATATCGCAGGAACAAAACGACCTTTCATTTAAAAACAACAAGTTAAACGAAGTATATTTTTCATTGTCGTATGGATTGTAATAAAAAGTGAATAGTGAGAAGTTAATGGTTAATGGTGAACGGTGAAAAGTAAAAAGAGAAATGTGAAAAATGAATATTATTTTTAAATGCAAAATTTTAATGTGGTTATCCTTAGATTATAGCAAAAAATAAATGATCAGAATCCAATTATAATTAACTTCTATCTACTAACTTCTCACCACTAACTCCTAACCGCTCATTTCTCACCGGAACAAGTAGATATATAGAAAACGAGGGAAAAACTAAATATAACCTTGCAAATTAAAAGATGAACTTTTATTTTACATGGTATGATCAAGAGGATAATTCAAAAAGATGTAGAAAATTCGCTATCGACTTTTCCTGTTGTTTGTATTCTAGGACCCAGGCAGGTAGGTAAAACTACTTTGGCAAAAGAAATTCAAAAGAACATTAGTCCTTCGGTGTATATCGATCTTGAGCTTCCGTCGGATTACAATAAGTTAAACGAACCTGAGTTTTACCTGTCGGAACAAAAAAATAAATTAATAATTATAGATGAGATTCAACAAAAGCCGGAATTGTTTTCGATAATTAGAGCATTGGTAGATCAGAATAGGAAAAGCGGCCGCTTTTTAATTCTCGGCTCATCATCACCGGATCTTATTAAACAATCTTCCGAAAGTCTAGCCGGTAGGATAGTATTTCATAACTTATCAACTTTTCTAATTACCGAACTTGAGCGTGATAAAAAAACAATAGACAAATTATGGATTCGAGGCGGTTTCCCGGACAGCTTTTTAGCGAAGGATGAAGAAGTAAGTCTGGCTTGGAGGGAATCTTTTATTAAAACATATTTGGAGCGTGATATTCCGAATTTCGGTATTAAGATTCCTTCTATTCAATTAAGAAGATTTTGGATGATGCTTGCCCATTCTCACGGATCGCTTTGGAATGCAAGTAAAATAGCCTCTGCTCTCGGTGTCTCTGCTCCAACCGCAAAGTATTATTTGGATATACTGGAAGAAACTTTTATTGTAAGGAATCTCCCGCCTTTTTATTCCAATGTTAAAAAGAGACTTGTAAAATCACCTAAAATTTATATTAGGGATTCCGGCTTGCTGCATAATTTATTTGAAATTGAAAACAAAGAAGAATTATTAGGTCATCCCGCAGCTGGGCATTCATGGGAAGGATTTGTTGTCGAACAGGTAATTAATGTTTTGCCAAAGAAATATACATTTTATTTTTATCGTACAAGTTCCGGTGCAGAAGTTGATCTTGTAATAGTTAAGGGAGATAAGCCGGTTCTTTGCATAGAAGTAAAGCTTTCTCTTTCTCCGTTGCCAACGCAAGGCTTTTTCAATTCAATGATCGATTTACATTGTAATAATGGGATTATTATCTATCCGGGGAGTGATACGTATTCGATTAAAAATAGTGTAAAGGTAATGCCTATTTCAAAATTATCGGAATATCTGACAATGATGATTTGAAGATAATAGAATTTAAGGATCGGGATTCGTCAATTGTCATTTTGAAGAAAATGAAAAGCCCGCTATAATCCGGCTTTATTATATATAAGAAGAGACAATTGCAGCTTGAAAATTCCCCGGTATATATCGGCTGAAAAGTTAATTAAATCATTAATGAAATTCGGTCATTTGTTAACATGACAAAAAGGGAGTCATATCAGTTTAACTGTCGAATTTAATAGGAGAACCCATCAAATAACTATACCTAATCATAACCCGATTAAAATCGGAACTTTAAATAATATTATCGATGATATAGCGACTTTTCATAAAATGGATAAGAATAAAGTAATTTCCGAGCTTTTTAAATGAATTACCTCGCCGCAAGCGGTGGAGAACCTGCTCGTCCGCAGGCGGATTAAAATACAGAATATAAATTCAATAGTAACCATATGGGATTGAAGGATTGATGATTGAAGGATCTTAGGATTGATGATTGAAGGATTGTAGGATTTGAGAATTGAAGGAATGACGATTTTGGGATTTAAGGCTTTTCTATTAATCAATTTTAACTACCGAAGCTTCAGCGAAGGTAGTCATAAATCGTCAATCAAATAGTTGCTTTGTCTTGACAAACGAGTCCGGGAATATCTGTCATTTTTTCACACTCTTAGTCAATTTAATTAAATTAAGAAATATCCTGCCAGGCTTATAACAAGTATGTAACAAGTCTATGACAAGCCTTAAACAACTGCTTGGATTGTAAAATAATAGAGTATGCCAAACTGACTAGCACGCTTGATAATTTATATAATTATTTCATATTTCTATCTTTATGTAAGTCAGGCCAATATTGAAAACTCTTAAATCTTAAGTCAAAAGGATCGTGATTGTATTTTCTTTACTAACTGCAAATCATTCACTAATAATTCTTCACAAAACAATTTGTTTAAAAAACAATGGAAGGTGAAATATTTTTTAATTATTTTGTTTGCTAAATACGTAACATATAGAAGACTAAATCTTCTATTATTTTTTTGTTTTGCTTTTAGGGAGAAAAGCCTGCCATGATTGAAGAAGTTCAATTTAAATTAAACGGTAAACCTGTAAAATTAAATGTGGATAGCGATCGTTTACTTTTATGGGTTTTACGCACCGACCTGGGGTTAACAGGAACAAAATACGGCTGCGGTGAAAGCTTTTGCGGTGCATGTACTGTCCTTGTTAATCACGAAGCGGTTAGATCCTGCCAGACGGCAGTGAAAGAAGTTAAGGGTAAAGAAGTAGTTAC
>CAZCFZ010000169.1:0-4790 GCA_964498065.1 uncultured Ignavibacteriaceae bacterium | reverse complement strand
TCCCTCACACTTACCGTTAACATATTTGCTTTTTCGGATTTCATTCTATAAATATCGTAATACGATATATTTTGCTTATCAAAAAAAAATTATGTCTAAACAGCTTGAAATCAATATCCAAAAATTAGGAAGTGTATTCCCGGAAATACAAAGGTTTTTCCACAACCTTTCAATCGAAGTTTCAAGAACAGGTGAATTTACAATCGCTCAATACCGGGTACTTTCTTTATTAAATCATTTCGGAAAAATGACCGTAAATGATTTAAAGAAACATTTGAACATTGCACAAAGTTCGGCAAGCGGTATTGTAGACAGACTTGAACAAACCGGGTTATTAAAAAAAACTGCGGGCAGCAATGATAAAAGAGTTACGGAACTCGAGCTAAGCGCTAAGGCAAAAAAAATTCTTTCACGGAAAGTAGAATTGATGGATGATGTATACAGAAAAATATTGAAAAGCTTGAATGAAAAAGATCAGGCGGAATTTGTTCGCTCGTTTGAAACACTTTTTAAACTGGTGCAAAAGATTGAAGCAATTTAAATCAGTGAAAAAAATTACTTTATTAAATAACGTTATAAAAATTTAATTATAAAGAAAGCAGAGTTTATTCTAATGACATTAACCGATAAAAAAGAGCGTAATAGAATTCTATCTGTATTATTTATCGGCGTACTGATGGGTGCGCTTGATATTGCTATTGTCGGGCCGGCACTTCCTGCAATACAAAAACAATTCGGCCTGGACGAAAGGGCGGTAGCCTGGATTTTTGCGGTTTATGTTTTATTTAACCTGGTGGGAACGCCGCTGCTCGCTAAGTTATCGGATATAATGAGCAGAAGGAAAATTTATATTATAGATGTTGTACTTTTTGCAGCCGGTTCATTAGTAGTGGCGGCATCGCCTAATTTTACTATCCTGCTTATAGGACGTTCGATACAGGGATTCGGTGCCGGCGGAATATTTCCGGTTGCAAGTGCGGTTATAGGCGATACTTTTCCCGAAGATAAACGCGGGGGCGCATTAGGATTAATCGGGGCAGTTTTCGGTATTGCGTTTATTATCGGTCCTGCAATTGCCGGCGTTTTATTGCTGTTAAGCTGGCATTGGCTGTTTATTGTAAACATACCGGTTGCTCTTGTAATAATAGTAATGAGTTTAAGAATTCTGCCTGATAATGTGCCGGAACATAAAAAGCCTTTTGATTGGAACGGGATGATATTCCTCGGATTAATTTTAACCGCACTGGCTTACGGTTTTAATAGAATTGATTCATCCGATTTTGTTAACAGTATACTCTCATTAAACGTATGGCCTTTCTTAGTCTTCGCAGTTATTCTTCTGCCTTTTTTCGCATCAAGCGAAAGGAAAGCAAGCGATCCGATTTTAAGGTTAAAACTTTTAGCATCGCGACAGGTATTACTTGTTAGTGCATTAGCAATCGGAGCAGGAGTAAGTGAAGCTGCCGTGGTTTTCGTTCCGCCATTGCTTGTTTCTTCTTTTAAAGTTACAAATTCGCAGGCAAGCTTTATGCTTATCCCGATTGTTATTGCGATGGCGATAGGATCACCGCTTGCCGGAAGAATGCTTGACAAAATGGGATCCAAAATTGTGTTGATAGTGGGAACTATGATATTGGCATTAGGTATGTTCGGTCTCGCTTACGAATCATCAGCGCTTTTAACATTTTATATCTCGGCATTTTTAGTAGGTATAGGGATGGGATTTCTTGTAGGCGCGCCTTTAAGATATATTATGCTGAACGAAGCAAAGGTTTCGGAAAGAGCATCGGGGCAGGGTGCCGTTAGATTATTTACGGGAATAGGTCAGTTGTTCGGCGGCGCTTTAGTTGGTGCGGTTGCAACATCGCAGGGCGGCGGTGCTTCGGGTTTGCGTAATGCATACTTAATGGTCGGTGTTTTAATAGCCTTTCTCGTTATTGTATCCTTTGGATTAAAAGTACGCTCGGAAGAATTAAACACTGCTAAAGAAAGTGCTTAATTTATTTAATGTTGATTAGTCTGCCGCAACGAAATAAACTTAGTTAAATTAGTGTTTCTTAAAATCTTTAAATGGGGATGATTATGAAACATTTATCAATTCATCCTAAATGATAAAATTGTTAAATCTAATAATTTTATTGACAATCAAATCCCATTTTTTTAGTTTATTATCCAGAATTGGGTAATTAAAGGATCTCTTTCCGATAGTATATTCTAGCTTATTTATTAGTTTGGTTATTATTTTTTTAGGCGATGCGGATTAATAGAAAAGAATTTAAGTGCTCATTGAGTGACATAAAAAATATATTTACTTTTTACCGTTTGAGTCCGATATGATAACGGTATATAAATAATAATTTACATCTCATCAATAAAACCAAGAAGGAGTTATAATATGAACCTTGTTGAAAGAGCAAAGAACATTATCACTACTCCTAAGACCGAATGGGCGGTAGTAGCTTCGGAAGAACCTAAAATTCAACAAATAATGATTAGCTATATTCTTCCACTTGCATTAATTCCTGCTATTGCCAGCATAATAGGCTGGGGCGTTCTGGGAACTGCTTTTATTAAATCGTTCACCTGGGGAATTGTAATGGGACTGGTGCAGTTCATATCAGCATTCGTTACTGTATACTTAGCGGCGCTTGTAATTAATTTACTTGCACCGAGCTTCAGTTCGGAAAAGAATATGGGGAGGGCGATCCAGCTTGTTGCCTATTCTTATACGCCGTTTTGGGTCGGCGGAATATTAAACATTTTACCATTCCTTAGCTGGCTGGGAATGCTCTTCGGACTGTACGGGCTATACTTGATGTATGTCGGTCTGCCGTTTACCATGAAGACGCCGCAGGATAAAAATGTTATCTACTTAATAGTTTCAATAATTGTTCTTATAATTGCTTATTGGTTAATTGCTTTGATATTGACGAGCATTCTGCTTACAATTTTCGGGTTGAGTTTTATGTCCATGGCTGGAATGGGATAAATTTGGATTAATTAATTTTAGTCTTGGATAGGGAAACTTTCCAAGATTTTCCATTGGTTATCTAAATAACATTATTTCTGAAATTTTTAAAAGACGGGAATGGTTTATTAAAATTATTCCCGTTTGTTTTTTCTTTAATCGATTATTTATCATGTAGGTTTATTTTTTTTACCTTAACTAAAAAGGTTAATTGTCTTTATTCTTTTTAATTTACATATGTTATTTTTCCTTATTAATATTAAACGGGGAAATTATGAAATTATTTTATGTTTTATTTTCAATTATTATGGCAATACCATTGACTCTTTCTGCAGTTACTCCTGTGCAATTCGATGATTACTTTATCGATAAAACAATGCGGATAGATTATTACCACATTGGAGATGCAAAAACGGAATTTGTAACTCTCGACCAAATTTATCAGTATGGAATCTGGGCCGGCAGCAGAAAGAATTTAATAGACGATTTTAACAACGGTAGGTATTATGTTAAAATTTATGATGTAGCTTCCGGCAAGATAATCTTTTCAAAGGGATTCGACAGCTACTTCGGCGAATATCAAACAAGCGATGACGCTTTAAATGGTATTAAACGGACTTATTCCGAATCAGCTCTTATTCCTTATCCTAAACACAAAATTAAATTTGTTCTGGAAAAGCGTAACCGTGAAAATAAGCTGGAAGAATTCTTTTCTAAGGAAATCGATCCTTCAAGTATCGGAATAATAAAAGATAATATTATGGATAACTCGGGTAAAATATTTTACGGTTTAAAGTCGGGCGATCCTCACACTAAAGTTGACATTGCTATTTTGGGAGAAGGCTATACATTAAAAGAAGAAAAAAAGTTTGAATCGGATTTTAAAAGATTTACAAAAATATTTTTGAACCAGGAACCGTATAAATCATATAAAAATAATTTTAACATTTACGGAGTGTTCAAACCTTCCGAAGAAAGCGGTGTCGATGAACCGACGCATGGAGTTTATAAAAATACTGCATTAAGCTGCACTTTTAATTCGTTAGGATCTGAGAGATATATGCTGACGGAAGATAATAAAGCTTTGCGCAGTATTGCTTCTCATGTACCTTATGATGCAATTTATATTATGGTTAATACAAAACGCTACGGCGGCGGGGGTATTTATAATTTGTATTGTACGTTTTCTACAGATAACCAGTGGAGTGAATATATATTTCTTCATGAATTCGGGCATTCATTTACAGGTTTGGCGGATGAATATTACTCATCGGATGTTGCTTACAATGATTTTTATCCCAAAGGAGTTGAGCCGGTCGAACCAAATATTACGGCGCTTCTCGATCCTAATAATATAAAGTGGAAGGAATTTGTTACTCCTGGAACTGAAATTCCTACTCCCTGGGAAAAGAAAGTTTATGATGAAAAAGACTATGCGTGGCAGAAAAACAGAAGGGAATTAAACAGTAAAATAGCTGAGGCTGTAAGAAATAATGCACCGGCCGGGGAAATAAAAAAGTTGGAAGACGAATATAATAAAGAAGATAAAGAGCGTACTGCTGTAATGGATAAATATTTAAGAAGCAGTAAGTACTGGGGAAAGGTAGGCGCATTTGAAGGTGCAGGATATTCCTCAAAAGGTTTATATAGACCGATGATAGACTGTATAATGTTTTCCAAAGGGAAAAAGCCGTTTTGCAAAATCTGTGAAGCGGCAATTATAAGAATGATAAAATTTTACTCGGAATAGATGTCTCAATTTTACAGAGATGACGGTAAATTAAGAAAAGGTCTCGCTTTCTTAAAGGATTAGCACCTATTA
>CAZCFZ010000168.1:0-4795 GCA_964498065.1 uncultured Ignavibacteriaceae bacterium | reverse complement strand
ACAAAAATTACTATTATTAAAAAATTAAAATAACGGAAAATTAAATGAGTGACGAATTTACATATCAGACTGAAACTAAGGGTGATACTTTAATAATAAAAACGGAAGGCTACATCAATAATGTTGCTGGTGAAAAAATTTCTAAAGTTTTTTCAGATAATTCTAATTCAAGCATCAAAAATGCAGTCTTTGATTTGGAAAAATCAAAAGTTATAAATTCAATAGGAATTTCATATTTACTGGAAGTTATAGAACTGCTGTCGGACAAGAACGGCAAGATAATATTTTTAAATCTTGATCCTACTGTTGAGAAAACATTTAAAATAATGGGCCTATTTCAATTTTCACAAACTGCCGAATCACTTGATTCTGCTTTTAAAGTTTTGGGATAGATTTATATAAAGCAATATTAGAGATAACATTGGAACAAAATCATTTGGTTGAAAAACTTTCTTTACAATCTCAATCTTTTCAGGAAGGTTTCAAAATACTTACCAAATCGGATAATTTTAACGAAATTGTAAAGAACTTTCGGCATCTTTTAAGAGCTAATTTTATTATAACAGATATTCATCTCCTGCATAAAAATTCTTTTAACTCCGATTGGGAAAGTGTTATCTCTAAAGAAAAAATTGATGAAACAGTTTCGTCATTGTTAAAACATGAGAAAGAACAAACACTTATAAATTATGATAATAATAATTTTAATGCCGTTATAGCGCTTCCTTTGACCGATTCATCTTATTTAGGAATTTTGCTGGGTAAAAAACTTGACGGTACTGAATTTACAGACTTTGATAAAATAACGCTCCAAATACTCTTGCAGGTTTTTTCAAGCGCTTATGAATCTTTTTTAAATCAGAAAAAGGAGAAAAAGTTAATTTTCGATTTAAATGAAAAAATAATGCAGCTGAATAATTTAATTGATTCAGGCATAGAAATCTCTAAATTTGAAAACCAAAATATCCTCTTTGATCTTGCACTTGAAAAAGCTGCGTCTTTGACCAACGCATCATTTGGTTTGATAAGAATAATAGACGACACAAACGGCGGAAAGGAAATACAATTAACTTTTCCAGGTAAAATACCATTAGAAAAAGTTATAAACAGTTCACATAAGATTGAATCGTCATTTAATTTCAGCGGTAAAGCATATCAATTCATTCTTTCCGAAAAAGAGACTCGCAAAGGCGTAACAGACTTCAATGAACTGGACGAATTATTGCTCCAAGCCATATCAAGACAGGTTCAAACTTCTATTGAAAATGATCATCTCCTTAAACAGTCTATTGAAAAAGAAAAAATGGAGAAAGAATTTCTTTTAGCGGCAGCAATACAGCAGAGAATTATTCCTAAGGAATTACCAATGATAGACGGATATGAATTAGCCGGTATTAATATTCCCTCTAAAGAGGTCGGAGGTGATTATTATGATTGTATGGATTTGGGCAATGGTATTTATGCTATTATCATCGCAGATGTTACAGGTAAAGGAATATCAGCCGCACTTCTTGTTAATACACTAAATGCAGCACTATATTCATATTTGGAATTTAATCTTCCGTTAAATGAATTAGCAGAAAAATTAAATAAACTGATTTTCAATTCAACGCCGCCGGATAAATTCATAACTTTTTTCATTGCAGTTTTAGATTCAAAAAGCGGAAAACTGGATTTTGTAAATGCCGGTCATAATCCTATCCTCTTATTAAGACAGAACGGCAAACTTGAGAAACTTGAAGCAGGCGGTGTCGGCTTAGGAATGCTTGATTTTGGTTTACCTTACCAGGAACAAAATCTAGTTCTTAACTCCGGAGACAGATTATTCTTTTATACTGACGGCATTCCGGAAGCTATGAATCAAAATGAAGAAGAATATTCGGATGAAAGGATGATTGAGTTTTTTGAAAAGAACTCTATGGTCAGCTCGCCTGAATTTATAACAAAAATGGTGGAAGATGTAAAAAAACATGTTAACGGGGAACCTCAAAGCGATGACATAACATGCCTAATCTTAAAAAAAATTTAGTAAATCAAAATTTGTAATTTTTTTTACCTTTCACTTTAATTTAAAAATTAATCAAAATCATAAGATTATATTTACTTCAACAAAATTATTTTTAAAGTTTTTATTTGATCACCGACTTTCAAATCGGTTATATAAACCCCGCTGGAAACTTTCACTCCGTTGTTATTACTTCCATCCCATTTATACAGATAATTACCTGCCTGCAAGTTTTTATTTAATATCCTCTTAACCAATCTACCTTGAATATCGTATATCGAAAGCTTAACTATTGAATTAGATAGTTTTTCAGGTATATTAAAGCTGATAGTTGTAGTCGGGTTAAAAGGATTCGGAAAAGCTTTTATAACGAGATAACTTTCCGGAATATTTTGCTGATTATTATCGCTTTTAATTCCCGTAACTAACTGAGCACCCTCTCCCCTGCTTCCCCCGCTGTTGTCAGCTAAATAAATATTCACCCATGACGGACGCAGTGCTGAAGTTAAAGCTGAATCCTGCCATTCTTGATCAGTCAATCTTAAAAAATTTGTAGATGTATATTCGTAATAACTCATAACCGGTCCGATAAAAGCTGTTGTTTGATTGCCGGGTAATGGAGCAATAAAAACGCCTAAGTTAACCGGCCCTGTACCTACATGTTTTACCCAGCCAAGAGAATTCCCAAAACAATCGGTTGGCACTGTATGCACATCCGCTACAACCTCGTTGTTTGTCAAAAACCCTTCAGATGATTGATTATAATATAAATTTGCATACCATCCGCTGTATGGAAGTTTACCGCTGCCTATTTCGGTATTATAAGCTACCCTTTTAAGAAAATCAGTTTCCTGCTGGTTAAAGGCTGTTCCGTTTAATTCTTTTTGCGCTATGATTTGAAGAGTATCCGAAATCTTTGCAAAATAGTTAAAATAACTCATAACAATATGCATCATACGATTACCAATTTTTAAATTGGAAAATTCTTTTTGAGCATTTTCTGCAAGCAACTTCAAATCATTATAAAATTCGGGTATTGGTTCTATATAAGTATATGGGAACGAACAAATTGTTGATCCCGTGTATGACTGTTTTGCATACAATAAATTGTCATGTCTTAATTCAGCCCATGATGCAAGCTGAGTATTTAATTTTTCCTGCCAAAAAGCTGCAGTCTTCATAAATGGAGGAAGTCCGCTTCGATCAGCGGGAGGATTTAATGCTCTAATTGAATTTAACCAGGAATTATAAAATGTTTTTTGCCAATAATCTGTTCCGTAAGAATTAATTAAATATCTTAATGCCGCAAGGTTACTTCCGTAATCATATTTTGTTATTTCATCTTGAAGTAATTGTGCGGCTGCATCATTACCAAGAGCAAACATAGGATCGAGTGAGGAAGGCATTAGTCTGCAAGTCTTTGTTCTGTCGAAAACAACACTTGAAAATATATAAGAATCTATAATGAACCTTTGACCAAATAACAAGAAAGAAGATGCCGGAATAATACTATCCGGCTTAAACGGATCATGACAAAGAATTTGGGATAAAATAAGTTGGTATGCGAAAGATTGCTTTTTTAACGAATCCTGGAATGTAACAAGTTTCAGACTGTCCAAAAGATCACTTGCATTATTCAGACTCACTGCATTTTTTAAATAAGATAAATTATCAATTGTTATATTGTCCTGATCTCCTACAAAATACTTTAATATACTCTCGATGAAATTGTAAGTACTATCTACGCCGGTTTTATCAAACAATTCTCTTATCAGCATTGCGTCTATCGATTGTCTCCGAAGCGCATTATATATTTTTACGGGGTCTTCCTCGTTATATGATCTCGGCATTAATAAATAAATCTCTGTTCTGCCAAACCACATCATTGCTCTAAAATAATTTGCCAATTCAGGATAGTATTGATCATCATAATGTCCTCTCGGTTTAAATTGGCTCCAATCATAAGTAACGGGAATTGATGAAAACAGAGTATCTCCTCCGGTTCCGTTAGCGGCCATAATCAGTGAAGTCACTTCATCAATTTTAGTCGAGTTATCCGTATAAACCGGATTTATTTGTTCGCCTAATAATTTTAGAGGGACGGTAAGATAAAGATCTGCGTCTTTTAATGATTGTGTCATTGCCGGATTAATGGAATATTCTGCAGCTAAACCAGGCAAGCCATTATGCATTTTTAGCAGCATGAATTTTAAGGAATCAATTAGAACACTTAACTCAACATCTTTCAAAATATTATCATACGACAAATGAAGAGCATAAAGGATTGCATCGGTTGAAATAAAGGCCGGTAAATCCTTTTTGAATATATCAAGAAAAGCACCGCCAAAAGAAGCAGCATATAATCTTTGACTTACCACAAATCCGTTTTTCTGCAACAGAGTCTTTTCGTAATCGGTCAAATTATACTTTGCATCGATGCTGTCGAAATAGGCTGCCGATGAATAATCCCCGTGAATATTTGAGACAAATTTTCCTGCATCATACTGCTGCATTAAAGCTTCGGCTGAAAGATTTTGATGCGATTGAAGAAATTGTTTATATGCTTCTATATTAAAACTTGAACTCTGTGCATTGACGACTATATAACAGGATAATTGGAATGTTAGAAAAACAAAGAATGTATAAAATATTTTCATACTAACCCCCGATTTAATCCGATTAATTTTAAGTAAAATAACGGTAATTATCAATATAATTAATTAATTCAAGAGCGATACGCATTGGACCATAAATAAGGTAACCGAAGGCGATTTGTAAAAAGGTCGTTGG
>CAZCFZ010000167.1:2013-4852 GCA_964498065.1 uncultured Ignavibacteriaceae bacterium | reverse complement strand
GAGACAACCTCTTAGGCAGATGAGTACAAACCGGGCTTTAGCCCAATTAATAAAAGATTTTTAACGGAGATTCTTTCCTTTTAATTAACAATTTGGTTTATTATTTTTATACTACTCGATAATTAAACCTAATTATAATGCCTTGAAGGCTACCATACTTGAGTAAATTTATTTTAAAGGGATTTAAATTCCCTTTAAACTAAGTTTATAATTTAAAAATATATCTGTAAATAACTGTGAGGTTTTAATGTGCGGAATCATTGGCTACATTGGTGATAAAAATTGTGTACCGATTCTGATTAACGGATTAAAAAGATTGGAGTATAGGGGATATGATTCCGCGGGAATCGGCATTATTCTCAATGATCATTCGCAAGTAATAAAAAATAAAGGAAAAGTTTCTTTATTAGAAAAAAGAATAGAAAAAATGAATCTCACGGGACCGCTTGGTATTGGTCATACCAGGTGGGCTACCCATGGAGTACCCAATGAAATAAATGCACATCCGCATTTTAATACGGCTCAAAATTTATTTGTTATACATAACGGGATAATTGAAAATTATCAAACATTAAGAACAGGACTCCAAAAATTAGGATACAAATTTATTACGGAAACAGACTCCGAAGTGCTGCCCCATTTGATTGACAGTTTTTTGGTAAAAGGGAATTCTCTATTTAGATCTGTTCAACTTGCATTAAGCGAAGTTGAAGGTACTTACGGCCTTGCCGTAATCTATCAAAATGAACCTGATAAGATTGTGGCGGCAAGAAAAGGTTCTCCTCTCGTTTTGGGAATCGGTGAAGACGAAAATTTAATAGCCTCCGATGTTTCTGCCATACTAGCACATACAAAGCAAATTGTTTACCTGGAAGACGGAGAGGTCGTCGAGGTTTGTAAAGATCATTTTACCGCAAAAACAATTTTTGATAAAGAAATTGAAAAAGAGGTTCATGAAATAAGCATGTCGCTCGATGAAATCGACAAAGGCGGTTACGCTCATTTTATGTTAAAGGAAATAATGGAACAGCCTGAGTCGGTTCGTAATTCAATGCGCGGAAGAATTTTATTAGATAAAGGAACATCGAAGCTCGGGGGATTGGAAAATGTAACCGAGCAGATAACTGATTCGAAGAGAATTATAATTTCCGCGTGCGGAACTTCCTGGCATGCAGGCATGGTCGGTGAATATATGTTTGAACAATTTTTACGTATACCTACCGAAGTTGAATATGCATCGGAATTCAGGTATAGGAATCCGATCATTAGTAAAGACGATGCAATATTTTTTATTTCGCAAAGCGGTGAAACTGCAGATACACTTGCTGCATTAAAAGAATCTAAAATTCACGGTGCTTTATCTTTGGGAATATGTAATGTTGTGGGAAGCTCAATTGCCAGAGAAAGTTTAGCGGGAGTTTATACACATGCAGGACCTGAAATTGGTGTCGCATCAACAAAAGCATTTACTTCGCAGCTTGTTGTACTGGCTTTAATAACACTTTTAATAGCGCGCAAAAAAAATATGAGTTTAATAGACGGGAAAAATATTGCCGCTGAGTTGCTGTCCATTCCAGAAAAAATATCGAGCATCTTAAAATTAAACGACCAGATAGAGCATATTGCCGAAAAATTTAAAGATGCAAAAAACTTCCTTTATTTGGGTCGAGGGTATAATTTTCCAGTAGCGCTGGAAGGTGCATTAAAATTAAAAGAGATTTCTTACATCCATGCGGAAGGATATCCTGCGGCAGAAATGAAGCATGGTCCTATTGCTTTAATTGATGAAAATATGCCCGTAGTTTTCATTGCTCCAAAAGATTCTACATACGACAAAATTATAAGCAACATTCAGGAAATAAAAGCTCGCAAAGGCCGTATAATAGCTGTTGCAAGCGAGAATGACGATAATATAGATAAGCTTGTTGATTATGTTGTTAAAATTCCGGATACAATAAGAATGTTAATGCCTATCTTAACAGTTATTCCTCTCCAATTATTGGCATATCACATTGCAGTGAAAAAGGGATTAAATGTTGACCAGCCGAGAAATCTTGCGAAAAGTGTCACAGTGGAATAATTCATAAAACTACTATTTTACTGCATAAATATTTTCTACATGTCTCATGTTGATTTCAGGAGACTTTCATCACTTATTTTTTTATCTTTAACATTATAAAAATACAAATTAATGATGGTTATATACGAAAAAATCATCATTGATCAGAAAATCTAAAATGTTGAACAAAAATAGGAAGAGGTACTTTATGTCCCGAAAGAATGTCTTAATCATGGGAGCCGCAGGCAGAGACTTTCATAATTTTAATGTTTATTTCCGCGATAATGAGGATTACAATGTAACGGCTTTTACCGCAACACAAATACCTAACATCGACGGAAGAATTTATCCTCCCGAATTAGCGGGTAAGCTGTGCCCTAAAGGAATAAAAATTTATGATGAAAAAAACCTGGTTAATCTTATAAAAGAATTAAAAATTGATGAGGTTGTTTTCTCATATTCGGATGTACCTTTTAATTATGTAATGACAAAAGCATCTATAGTAAACGCTGCAGGGGTGTCATTCAGACTTCTAGGCAATGATGAAACAATGATAAAAAGTACCAAACCCATTGTTGCGGTTATCGCAGTAAGAACAGGCTCGGGAAAATCACAAACTTCCAGAAAAGTCGTTCAGGTTCTTCGCGAAGCGGGAAAGAAAGTTGTTTCAATAAGACATCCAATGCCTTACGGAGATTTGGTAAAACAAAAAGTTCAACGCTACGCAACTTTGGATGATCTAAAAAAATATAAATGTACCATTGAAGAGATGGAAGAATA
>CAZCFZ010000167.1:0-1913 GCA_964498065.1 uncultured Ignavibacteriaceae bacterium | reverse complement strand
CCGAAAGCAAAAGTAATCGAAGCGGCTTCACCTTTATTTGTGGATCATCCTGAATTAATAAGCGGCAAAAAAGTTCTTGTTATTGAAGATGGGCCAACACTGACTCATGGTGAAATGGAATACGGTGCAGGTATGATTGCTGCATGGAACTACGGCGCATCACAAATTATAGATCCGAGACCGTATACAGTTAATTCGATTTCGGAAACTTACAGAAAGTATCCGAAGATTGGTATCCTGCTTCCGGCTATGGGGTACGGAGAAGAACAGATTAAAGATCTTGAAGTAACAATTAATAATACTGATTGCGAATCGGTTATTATCGGAACACCTATTGACTTAGGGCGGGTATTGAAAATAAATAAGCCTGCTGTTCGAGTTAAATATGAGCTCCAGGAAATCGGCGCTGTTACGGTAAAAAGCGTCTTAAAAGAAAAGGGTATTATTTGATTTTATTTAGGGTTTAATTCCCCGCGGCATTCTGTGAAAGTGTCATTCCGGCGAAAGCCGGAATCCAAAAATCTGTATTAGATGCCGGATCAAGTCCGGCATGACAAATGATACCCCGTCTGCCTGCGGGGGTAATTCCTTTAATAAAAAAAATTAGCGAAAATTTCGCCGGTAAATAAGAATAAATATTCATTAGTTTTTATATCGGCGAATTTTTTTCTCTAAAATGTTTTTATTGTAATCAATCCTTTTGCATCATGTTAAAAACTTTATAAATTTCATAAGCAAAAATTAATCAAAATTTGAGGATATATTATGCCGGTAAATATGAAGGGGAAAAGTCTTGTTTCAATAAACGACCTCTCACATGAAGAAATCTACCAGATATTTGAGCTGAGCGCTTCATTAAAATTAAAACAATTAACCGGGGAACCGCATAAATTATTGGATGGGAAAACTCTGGGAATGATCTTTTCCAAACCTTCCACCAGAACGCGTATCTCCTTTGAAGTAGGTATTTATCAATTAGGCGGAATAGGGATGTACTTTGGTCCGAACGATCTTCAACTAAAGAGAAGTGAAAGCATTCCGGATACGGCAAAGGTTCTTTCCCGATTTTTAAGCGGAATAATGATAAGAACATTCGATCATCAGGATGTAATTGATCTTGCAGAATACGGTTCGATTCCTGTTATCAACGGATTAACGGATTTGCTGCACCCGTGTCAGGTACTTACTGATTTATTTACAATACTTGAGAAGAAAAAAGTTCTTAAAGGATTAAAGCTGGCTTATGTCGGCGACGGAAATAATATGGCTCATTCGCTGCTTCACGGGTGCTCGAAAGTAGGTATGGATATTTCAATTGCTTCACCTAAGGGTTATGAACCGAAAAAAGAAATTGTAAATAATGCTTTGGAAAATGCAAAGTACATGGGTGGTAAGGTTGAAGTAGTTGAAGATCCTTTTACGGCAGTAAAGGATGCCGATATAATTTATACCGACGTATGGGCGAGCATGGGACAGGAGAAAGAGGCTGAGGAGAGAAAAAAAATATTTAAAAAATACCAGGTAAATCCGGCTTTAGTTAAAAATGCTAAAGCTGATTATCTTTTTATGCATTGTCTTCCTGCTCACCGAGGAGATGAAGTTGTAAATGAGGTTGCCGATTCTCCTAACTCGGTTATTTTTGATGAAGCCGAAAACAGGCTGCATACACAAAAAGCAATAATGGCGCTTGTAATGTGATTTTTAATCTTTAATAAAAATAGATTTCTTTTAAAATTGTTTATTGTGATTCGTTGTCAATTCTAGTCATCTATTGCAATAAATTTAAATTAAAATTTTAGACTTAAAAGTTTTTGAGATTAGTCGAAAAATCTTTATTTTTGATTTCTGATTTTTGAAGGGCAGATAGCTCAGTCGGTAGAGCAAAGGACTGAAAATCCTTGTGTCGGCGGTTC
>CAZCFZ010000166.1:0-4909 GCA_964498065.1 uncultured Ignavibacteriaceae bacterium | reverse complement strand
TTGATTTTAATACTCCCGACGGCGGTTCGGTCAAATTTAATAATTTTTTTAACCAAGTAAATACGGATAACTTCGAAAGCCGGGTCGACACCAATTATCTGCCAATGCATATATTCGATTATATTGAAACACGACAAAGGATATTTCTTTCATCAATCGGAGGCAGTAATTATTTATCGGGATTTAATATTGATTGGAACGCGGCTTACTCCGAATCAAAATCCGATCATCCCTTCAATTACACTCTTTCTTTTTTTGGACAGAATATCTTCATACCTGCAAATAATAAACAGCAATACTTGGATAACACCATAGATAATCCGACAAAGAACTATTGTAAAGAAAAATCCGTGTCTATCAATTTTTCAAGGAAATATAAAATAAGCGATGAAATTTTAGGCAGCCTGAAATTCGGAGGGAAGTACAGAACAAACTCAAGATTATATGACGAGAACTTGTATGCGGAAACCGGCAGTCTTGCCGGAGTATATCAGTATAGGAAATTAGCAGACGATTCTCTGCAGCTTAAAGATTTTTCAAGCACCAGGTTTGACGGTTTGTTAGGCACAAGCAAGTTTAATATTCCGTATACTTTATTTCAGGATAATCCGCCCGGCGAACGCATCATATTTGATAAATATGGAATACCTTTGATAAGCAAAGACGCCCTGCATTTATGGCGTCAGTTAAATTACAGCCCTTATTATGCAAATAACGGACCGGATATAAATTCATATAATTTTTCCGAAAGCGTTTTTGCCGGCTATATAATGCATAGTTTAAATTTCGGACAGTCGGCAAAATTTATAACCGGTATCAGGGTAGAAAACGAACATGACAGATATTTCGGATACTACTTTCCTGAAGTTCTCAAAAAGGTGGATAATTTATATAACGGACTGCCGCAGCAAACCCATACTTATGATTACAATAAAATCACCGTGCTTCCCGACTTTCAGATGATTTTAAGACCTGCCGATTTCTTAAATATACGCATGGCGGCTTATGAAACTTTAATCAGACCGGATATCATCGCAAGAATGCCGCGAATTTTTGCGGCACACATTGACGGAATCAGTCAAAACGGTGCCGATGCCGGAAATTATCTGAATATGGGAAATCCTAATCTGAAAAACGCCGATGTATGGAATTATGAATTCCAAACGCAATTTTACGGTAATGACATCGGACAATTCAGTATAAATGCTTTCTATAAAAGTATTACCGGTATGGTGCATGCTACAAACGGAATCACAGTGTCGGGTGCCGGCATTATTGATTCATTGGGAATGAATTTAAAATCTTTACCGATAGGTTATCCTTTCAATATCAATAGTTATTATAATTTATACACTTATTATCAAACATCGAAACCAACCCGTATCTGGGGCTTCGAAATTGAACACCAGGCAAATTTCAGATATCTGCCGGGACTTCTTAAAAATATTATTTTGAATTACAATTTAACCGTTCTTCGATCGGAGACGTGGGCAATAGACGTAATTCATATGATTACAACAAACACCCAGGATGTATTATCATACCATCTGCAAAAGCTGGACAATATGCCGGAGTTTTTCGCAAATATCATCCTCGGTTATGATATAGAAGGTTTCTCATTAAGAATATCTTACTTTTATCGGGGCGGATATCTTATTTCGGATTATTACAATTCGGCTCAGATAAGGGAAAACAAATTTGCTAAACTTGATATTGCGGTAAGACAAGCAGTATTAAAAAATTTCAATATCTTTGTAAACCTCAATAATATTACTAATTCTAAAGAAGAAGTTTTATATAATAGTACTTACCCGGCATTATCAACGCCTATCCAGGCATATAGAACCGGATTTAATTTCGATTTCGGGATAGGGATTGATTTATGAAGTTAAAAATTAAACAATCTAAAACAGAATAAAATTTAACGAATAATTTTATGAAAACACTTTTCATTAAGAATTTAATTCCGTTATTGTTCTTAAGTTCTATATATACTAACGGACAAGGAATCATAAAAGGCACTGTAAGTGATTCACTGACAGCAGATCAATTAAAAGGTGTAAGAATTATTCTAACGGGTACAACTCTAAATGCAGTTTCAGATATTAATGGAGAATTTATTATAACCGGAATCCCGGCTGGGGACTACATTTTGCAAGCTTCCTATCTCGGATACAAAGAAAAGAAAATCTTAGTTACCGTCAAATCTAAAAGGCTGCAAATTCTAAATATTAAATTACTGCCGAATATTTTAACCGGAAACAAAACAGCATTAAGCAGCCAGGCAAAGAGCCGGGCTGAAGAGATTAACATGGAGATCAGATCTAATATTACAAAAGATGTTTTCTCCGGTGATACTGTTTAAAATATTTAAACCTAAGGTTAGTTTCGAAATCTTCTAAGTATTTCTATCAACGGGATTATAATTTCAGCAGCTTCATAAAAGCCAGCAGAGCGCCCCAATGATAGAATTTATCGCTGTTCACTACATCCCCGCCTGCCCCGGTTACCGAGTTGTAATTTTCGAAAATATGGCGTTCGCCAAGCCAGGATTTCATTAAGAGCTGTTCCGATTTTTTAACCAGGTCATGCCGGGCTAGCGGCAGCTTATAATTTTTTAATCCGCAGTAAACCAGGAAATTCATTGGGGCCCAAATTCTTCCCCTCCAGTAATCATTGTCCTTAAACGCGCTGTCGTTCCTGGAAATGGAAGGGATTATCCACTTTCCCCAAAACTCCTTCGGATTATAGAAATGTTTTTCCATCATAATTTCCGCCTGCTTTTGAGTAGGAATGCCGGTAAGAAGAGGATAAAATAAAGTCGGCGACAATTGATAACTGAATTTTCCGGTTACAAGATTTTTATTGAGATAAATACCGAGCTTTTTGTCATAAAGCGTCCGGAGCTTTGCGGAATATTTTTCGGCCCGGTTATTTAGTTCGGTTTTGATTTTTTGTTTCCCCAGTACTCCGGCAATTTTTGAAAGATTCCGGCAGTCCCAAATATACATACTTATTAATCCGACGTCGGCGAGCATAAGTCTGTGTTTTGAAGTATCAAACCGGGCATTATCGTACATCGGGGAATTATCCAGCCCGGATTCCCACTTAGCAGCCTGGATTTTTCCGACTTCCTTGGTTAGCCACTCAGGCATATCCGATTTATAAGGATCGCTTCCCCAGCAGAGGTATCCGTCCACTTGCCGGTTATTATTCCACCAGCGGTTCCAGGTTAACAGTTCATTAAACACTTCCGATAGGAACCACTTCTCTTTACATTTTTCATAAATTTTCCAGACGATATAAGAGCCTACCGGCGGTTCCGAACGGTCTTCGCTGGTGCCTAACGCCGAAGCAAAGTTGGGGATAAATCCGTTTTTAGATATGTCTTTGGAAATTGCAATAACATTAGCGTAGGCGAGATCTTTATTATCAAAAGAGTACATGTAAGCGGCAAAATATGTATCCCAATCGAATAACACCCAGCCGTTCCAGTTGCAATTCCATATACGGCTTACGGGCGAAATTACAATATGCTGTGTCGGTTCATAAATAACATCCCATGCCAGTACCGTTTGCATAGCATCGTACAAAGAACTGTCGGCGCCGTACTTTTCTTTATTAGTAACCAGTCTTTTTCCCGCGGATGAAACCAGAGATTCTATTTCATTTACTGTTTTAAGCTTATAAGAAGAAATTATTATTTTCCCGTTTAACGGACAAGCTATTACCGAATCATCGAATGATGGTTTGCTTTCTGTTTTCAGATAAAAATTCAGTTTCTTGTTTTTACTCTTAAATTCAAAACGGTTTTTTGATATTACCATACTGCCTTCACCGTTCCAAATCAAGCCGGGTTTTATTAATAGCATATCTTGTTTACTTGATTCAAGCGGAGTAATTACAACAGCCAGGTTTTTTCCGCGGGCGGCCGTTTTCACATTTACCTTAATTCCTTTCCAATCAACAGTAAGTTCGGTGTAGGAACCGTCGTAAGAGTGCGGCCCCGGAATCACGTTTTCAACACCGGCTCCCCTTCGGCCGATCAATGCATCTTTTAAAGTACTGTCCGACTTTGCATTGTATAGTTGAAAATTAATAGCAAAATATTCGGGCAGAAGTACCTGTGACAATATGCTCCGTGTATTCCAGGTGTTCCATCCCCGGGCAAGTCTTTTCTGCAAAGCTGCCGATTCGAGGGACGATATTTTATTTCCACTAACTGTTTTGTTCTCACTTCCGTATTTTAAATTAACGGTTTGAGCAGTTACTAAAAACGGAAGTAAAAGCAATGATATTAAAAATATTTTTTTCATTTTATCTTTGAGAATATATAACCGAAATATTTTTCTTTGATTGAAGCATAATTGATCTTTTATCAAGTTACTCCAGTTAAATTAATACATTTGAAACATATATAACATAATACGAAACAAATCTTAACACAATTTACATTACTTATTTCTTTTAGTAGTAATAATGTTCTTGTGCTTCTTCAGTCTACTTCAATATGTTTACAATGGGAATCACTTTTTTGATATGTAAAAACAACTTTTTCTTGTTTATTTATTTTTTAATTAAAATTTCATATTTTAAAACTCATTTGAAGTTAGAAAGGTATTTTTAACGTTATTCAAAATGAATAAATGCAAATAACGTTAAACAATAAACATTGAATCATATTAAAAATTAATTTTGAAACTTCAAAGTTTTAATTTTTATTGCTTTTATGTCTTCAGTAAGTATAAACTCTCAGAAAATATTTAAATAATATACTGTAGCGGTATTAATAACAAAAAACATAATTTGCTTTTTGATGAGAAACTGAAAATAATTAATATTAAAGATGAAAAGCACAAATTATCTTTAACCTAAAACCATCAAGTATTCCGGAGTCATCATGAAAAAA
>CAZCFZ010000165.1:0-4953 GCA_964498065.1 uncultured Ignavibacteriaceae bacterium | reverse complement strand
AATGTAATGAAAAGTTCCGGATTTGAGAACCATCAAGTCTGGAGTTCAGATACCGTACACATAGAGCTGCCTGTTCAAGGTGCTGCAGGATTATGGGAAAGAACTGATCTTAGAGAAAGAATTGCAGTAGCCAATTCTTTAATTCCACTTCTTCGCCCAAAAGTTGTCGCCGTAATTGGTGCTTCAAGAGAATCTTCATCAGTGGGAAATATTATTTTTAAGAACATACTTTCAGGTAATTATTCAGGTACTGTTTATCCTGTAAATCCCCAGGCAATCTCAGTTAACGGAATAAAAGCATATTCATCCGCAAAAGAATTACCGGAACGTGTTGATCTTGCTGTAATAGCAGTAAGAGCAGACAAAGTTCAAGAAGTTGCTGAAGAAGCTATTGAAGCAGGAGCTAAAGGGATTGTTGTCGTATCGGCAGGTTTTGCTGATGCAGGACCAGAAGGTTTACTAAGACAAAAAAATCTTGTTAACCTTGTTCGTAAACACGGAGTTAGACTACTAGGTCCGGGATGCTTAGGATTAATGAATACCAATTCGGAGATAAGTTTGAATGCCAGCCTTGCACCTAAAATTATGCCTCCCGGTCAGGCAGGATTTTTTTCTCACTCAGCAGCATTAGGCTTGGTAATTTTAGAATATGCAATGGAAAAAGGTGTTGGTTTTACAACTTTTGTCTCCGCCGGAAACAGGGCGGACGTTTCGGGTAATGACCTATTGCAATATTGGGAAGAGGATTTAAACACTAAAATGGCTATCCTATATCTTGAAACTTTCGGCAATCCAAGGCGTTTCGTTAGAATAGCTAGAAGAATGACTTATAAAAAACCTATTCTTTGCGTTAAAGGTGCAAGAAGCATTGTCGGCCAAAGAACCGTGGAAGCCAAAAGCGGTGCACATGCCGGAGGAATCCAGGAAGTTGAAGCATTATTCCAGCAAACCGGAATTATTTTAGCGCCGACGTTGGAAGATCTATTTGATGTAGCTCTTGTTCTTGCAAATCAGCCTCTGCCAAGAGGTAATAACGTAAGTATTATAGCCAATTCGGCCGGAATGGCAACAATTTTTGCAGATGCTTGTGAAATGAACTATTTAAATATTGCCGGACCTGGTGTTATCGATCTCGGAGCATTTACATCACCGGAGATGTACGAATTTACCGTTAAGGAAGCCCTTTTAAATGAAAGTGTTGACTCCCTATTAGTAGGTTTTGCATGTGTAGGGAACTGTGATGCGAATAAAATTGCTCAAGCTATTCGCAGAGGTGTTGATTCGGTAGAAGAAAAGACCGGGATGGAAAAGCCGGTATTACTTTGTTTAATGGGTGCAACAGGTGCAATCTCGTTAGTTGATGAATCAAAAAATAAAAATAGCAGACACAAGTTTCCCGCATTCCGATTTCCTGAATTAGCAGTGAATGCACTCAGCAGAATAGTTCGCTATGTGGAATTTAAAAAACAACCCCTCGGAAAATTAGTTTGGTATGAAGATGTTCATGCAGGTGAAGCACGTCAGCTTATTCAAAATATTCTAATAAAAACTTCTCTTTCTCAACAAATAATAAATCTTGATAAAAATTCATCAATTGAATTGCTGAAACTCTTTGGGATTATATATTTAGAAACTGAAAAAGATGATACAACCTATACAATAAAGGTTAGGCCGGACCCTTTGTTTGGTCCTGTAATTGAAATTATTCTCCCGGTATCCCGGACTGTTTTAAGAATTACTCCTTTAACAGATAGAGATATTGAAGAGATAATTCAGGAAATTCAGCCGGAAAATAACAGAGGAATATACCAGGTTCTCGGCAGGCTGTCTCAAATGATTGAAGAAATTCCGTGGCTATGGAGCTTTGAAGCTAAAGCAATTCTGGGAAACAAACCTATCTTAATTTCCAGTTTGATAATAACTATAAAAACAGGCGGTGCAGAAAGACCGTCTTATTAAATATATTAAAGCGGGAAAATTTTATGTTAATTCGAGAAGTAATGAATAAAGATGTTATCACAATATCTCCTGATACTAAGTTAAGTGATGCATATGAATTAATGAATAAAAAAAATACTCGACATCTGCCTGTAGTAGATATAGATAAGCTTGTAGGAGTTGCAACTGATAGAGACCTTCGTCTTGCTACAAGCAGGCTGGCAAAAAAATTTTTTGATCCTGATACACCAGTAAAAGAAATAATGAGTCAACCTGTTCAATTTGCTCACCCTGCTGATCCGATTGAAATAGCTACCCAAATAATGCGTGAATTTAAAATCGGATGTATGCCCGTAGTAGAAAATTCAAAATTAGTCGGTATTGTAACCATCACGGATTTACTGGATGCTTTATTATTACTAACAGGAATTCATAGGCCTTCGGGACGACTTGATGTCCGCCTTCAAAATAAAGCCGGTGAATTAGCTAGGTTAACTGCTATTATTGCCGAAAGAAAAGTAAACATTCATTCAATTCTCACTTATCCTGAAAAAGACAGATCAATTAGATTGGTACTAAGAGTAGGAACAATTGAAATTAAATCGCTTGCCGAAGCTTTATGCAACGCAGGATTTCAAGTAATTTGGCCGGTTCACATTGCATGTGTCAGTTGATTTATCATCCCGACTATAAAAAATACGATCTTGGTCAGGATCACCCTTTCGATCCAAGGCGCGCCGAAATGGTTTTGGACTTATTAAAAGAAATCGGTTACCTCAAGCAAAAAATAATTAAACCCGAGCCTTTAAGTGTTCAAGACCTATTAGTAGTACATGACCCTGAATATATTAATGCAATAGAAACAGTTAGTGGAGGAAAGGACTTTCCTAATATCGAGGATTATGGTTTGGGAACCTTAGATAATCCAATAGTACCTGATATGGCCGAAGCAGCACGTTTACAAGCAGGCGGTACGGTTTTGGGTGCTGAACTTCTTATTCAGAACAAAGCAAATAAAGCGCTTCAATTAGGCGGCGGTTTTCACCATGCCAGAACAAGCATGGCTGAAGGATTTTGTTTATATAATGATCTTGCCCTGGCAATTAGAAAAATGACTAATAACGGCTGGCATGTTGTTTATCTGGATTTAGATGTTCATCATGGAGATGGTGTCCAGGAAATTTTTTATTCGGATGAAAATGTAATGACAATATCATTTCATGAATCGGGTGAATATTTGTTTCCAGGTACCGGATGGATTTACGAATTGGGCAAAGGAATGGGCAGATCTTTAAAATTGAATCTGCCTTTAGAACCTTTTACTGAAGGTAAATCATATCTGGAGGTTTTTAACGGCGTTGTTCCACCCGCATTAGCCTGGTTTAAACCCGATGCTTTAATTGTACAGGCCGGAGCAGATGCACATTATTCGGATCCTTTGGCCGATCTCATGTTGACTACAAAAGATTTTGAAAACATCTACCGCCGTGTTATTAAATTAGCCGGTAAATTTTGTAAAGGTAGGATATTATTTACATTCGGAGGAGGTTATTCCCTAACCGCAACACCAAGAATATGGACAATATTATATCTGCTTCTTTTTAATCTCGAATTTCCTGTTGAACTTCCTGAAAAGTGGAGAAAAGAATGGGGAAATAAAATCGGGAAACAACTCCCCGGTTTATTGCATGATCCCGATCCGGCATTCGATCCGATTCCTAAAAAAATTGAAATTGAAAGTCATAATAAAGAATTAATTCAACGAATAACGGATATTGTAGCACCGGATTGGTTATAGTAGTTTTAAAATTTCTAATCAAATAAAATATAGAAGGTTTTTATAATACTTAACTTTGAATACCTGGATTTTATATCGATAGATATTTAAAATAGAAACGCAACAAATCTAATAAATATAATAGAGCCCGGATTTTTATCCGAGCTTAATAATAATTAAATATTAGCACTTATCTTAAAATTATTATTTACCAGTTTCTTCTGCCGCCGCCGCCGCCTCTGTTTCCGCCTCTGCTGCCGCCGCCTCTTCTATCGTTTCTTGGCCTGGCTTCATTAACTACAATTTTTTTGCCCTTTAATTCTTTGGTATTCAATTCATTTATTGCTTTTTGCGCTTCACTTATTCCCGGCATTTCAATAAATCCAAATCCTTTGGATTCGCCTGAAAATAAATCTTTAATGATTTTTACACTACGCACATTACCAAATTCGGAGAACATATTTTGCAAGTCTTCATCTGTAACATCCTTTGAAAGATTGCCAACGTAAATATTCATTTTCTTATTCCTTTTATTATTAGATATATGTTTTTTAATTCAAACTACTTGATAGGATATACCGAAGAAGTGCAATTTAGTGGTGTATAATCAAGTTGAATAAAAATTAAATAAAATTTACTTTAATTGAGGATTAATAATTCTGCCGGAAAACTTTTTTTTGGGGGAAAGCAGACAAAATTTTCCCGCTTCTTCTAAGAACTCCACCTTTATTAAATAATCACCTTAATATTTTTCTTTTCTTCTAATCTTTAAATAGAATTAAATATGCAGAAAAAAGAAGTATCAATGCTTATAAAGTTATGTATTATAAAAAAATATTTTATTTAATAAGTTTTTTTAGCCAATAGTTAAAGAACAAAAACTTTACGAAAATTCTAAAATAAATAAGAAGAAAAAATTTTTATCGATTTATAAAATCCGCACAAAAAGCAATTCTATTTTATAGCTTTAAAAGCTTTATGTAAAGCTAAGTAATTTTTTTTTTGAATACAAACATTTTTAAATGTCTGTAATTCATTTTTTTAACAACATTGATACAACAATATTCGGCAGTTTAAAATAATTTTCAAGCAATTAACAATTTATTTTACGGTTATTGCCAAGCCTAATAAAAATATTTATCCGAACGAGTATATCAACCTGTTGTTCGAAACTCATATTAAAAGAGGCTGTCTCAAAAGAGGTTATATGTCATGCTGAACCTGCCCGTCCGGCAGGC
>CAZCFZ010000164.1:0-5139 GCA_964498065.1 uncultured Ignavibacteriaceae bacterium | reverse complement strand
AAAGACAAAATTATAAAAGCATAATTTTGAACAAATATTAGGGAAGAAATTCTTGTGGATACTATTTCAAAACAAATAACAACTGCTGAAATTACAAGGATATTTACATTTAAGATTCTATTGCTGTTCATCTCTATTTAGCTGCAATTGCTTCGGATAAAGCGTTTTGAAATATTTTTACGCCGTATTTTTTCTTTAACTTTGCCTCAATCTCATTGGAAATTTTTTCGCGGTAATAATTTTTGAATTCCTCTTCTATTCTTTTACCTTTAACATCGTCATAAGAAAGCTGTTTTTCAGGTTGGATCTTAAAACATTTAATAACGGCAAACTGTTTTCCTTTTGTAGAATCATTATATTCAATCGGTCCGGCACATTGGTTTAATTTCAATGCAAATGCTGCCTTTGCTAAGTAGTTTCCGCCTGCAGTTCTGTATGCCTTAAGCGAACCGTCCCGCTCACGAATATACTCCTTAACATACCAGGAATCTTTGACCTTTTCAAACGGCGTTCCTTTTTTAATTTTATTTATATCTGCAGCTGCCTTTGCGCTGTCCGAATAAATCCTTGCGTAAATGTATACCATTTTCAGCTGATGGAATATTGAATCTTTTTGAGCTATATAAAATTTATGTAATAACTCCGGTGTAGCTTTGGGTATGCTTCCGTCAATAACAGCCTCATTATATAAATAAATAAGTCTATTTTTTATAATGGGATCTTTCGTATGCACATTAATTAATTCCTTTTCTAACCCGAGTTTTTTTGCAGCTTTTGCTACGTTATAATTGTAAACCGCATTTAAAATAAATTCTTTCACATTGTCGTGGTTTAGTATAGTATTGCGATTCGGGATTATAATTTCTTCCAGCAACCGGAGATATTCTTTTAAATCAACGTTGTCATTATTGTATGAAAGTATTTCAAAATTATTGCCGTTCGAAATAGCTTTTTGAATTATATCTTTATAAGCACCTCCATAGAAGTGAGCATCTTTGGACGACCATTTGATAATTTGATCAAGTCCTTTTTGATTCCACTTTATTGAGCTTTTATCTATAAGTCCATTCCTAAAGTTATCGAACGCAGTATCGGATGTCTGATAGTATCCCTTCTGAAGTTGTGATATTATTTTATCTTTTATCTTTTCAAAAGGTTCCAATTTTATTTTTTTAACATCCAATACCTTTACAATGTGAAATCCGTCCGCAAAATCTAAAACCCTTGTATATCCTTTTTTAAGATTAAAAACAGCATTGCTAACCGGGTCCATTAAACTTTGCGACCACGTCATATTTTTATGATTATTAATAATAATATTTCTTAATGAATCCAATTTTACAAGTTCTCTAATATCGTAACCTTTGCTAAAACCGTCCTCTATATTTAATGCTACTGTTTTTAGCGAATCAAGTGACTTTTTAGTTGAATTTACCGGAAACGGTAATATAACCTCATCATAAATTATTTCCTTGCCCATTTCCTTGTATGCTTCGGCGGCATTTTTTTCATTAGCGTACTTTTCGATGAATCTTTTATCAAAGAACATATTTATTAATTCATAGTTAATATAACGACCTATTTCATTCATTAAATCTTTATTTTCATTTAGATGCCTGTCAAAGAAATCAATTAATTTCAGCCGATTTATTATCATTAAATTTAATGCATTGTTGTATGCTACGGATTTGTTTCGAAATCTTCGGTCAAAATGCCAATCTGATACGTTTCTCTCAAGTTCCTTTAAAGTTATCGTGTAATCTTTGCCAATCCTGGCAATTACTTCATCATTTCCATTTATATTTGATTTGTTTTTTGTACAGCCTGAGAATGCAAGAAATAAAATAATAGAAAACAGAAGTAGGTATTTTTTTAGATCCATTAACAGCTCCTGAAAATAAAGTCAAATAATATAACCAAAGTTTGGTAATTCAAGAAAGTTATTAATTTTTCGGCAGTGTTCTAATTTGTTGACTTAAGTGATGGTTCGGCTTCGTTCGCCATTACAAATTTCCAAACTTCAACTGTCATCCCGAACGGACATGCCTGCCGGCAGGCAGGGTCGAGGGATGATTTACCCATACCTGATAAATTTTACATATTAGGACACTAATAATTTTTCAAATAAACAATTGAAGGAACAGACCATAAAAAGTAACCTTCGAGGTTTCAAAAAATTGAGTTATTAACCTCGAAGGCTAGTAGATACATAGTAACTATGCGATCATTGAAAAAGTACCAAAAAGCTTTTTATTAAGCTTTGGGGTTTGATATTTCGCAAACCCCAAAATTACATTAAATACTATTTCATTAGAACCATCTTCTTTGAAATAGCTTGGTTTCCGAATTTGATCTGATAAATATAAACACCGCTTGACAGATTTGTTGCATTAAATGTTACATGGTATGTTTGAGCGGTTTTAAAACCGTTAACCAAAGTAGCAACTTCTTCACCTATAACATTGTAAACCTTCAGCGAAACATTACCGCTGTGAGGAAGTGTGAAGCTAATGCTTGTTGTCGGGTTAAACGGATTCGGATAATTCTGCTGCAGTTCGAACTTCTGAGGCTGCTCTTTTACACTTTTAACAGCAACAGGCTTTGATCCGTCCAAAACTGAATCAATGTAACCCATATCTGATTGAGAGCTCCATGTTGCATATGCACTTGGGAACCAGTTTAAGTCTCCAAGCGGGTAACCATGAATACCGGCTGTCATCAAATTGGAATCAGTGTAAGAAAGATCAATCGGAATCGGCCAATCGGCATAGATGAAATTTGATGCTTCCGGGTTACTAGCTTGACGCCAGGACGGCAGTGGTGTACCGTAGGCAGTGTCAACGCATGCAATTGCATAATCTTTTAATATTCCAAGCTGGGTGGAAAACAAATCACTCGTATTCGCAAAGGTTGGTAATTGATTTTCGAACCATTTACCGTTTGTAAGAAGAGGATAATTTGCTTTATCCATAAATAAGCTATCTGTTCTATTATTCATTATAATCATCTGAGAAACCCACTGTGTACTGTTGTCTACCTGATTTGCATTCAATGTTGTGGGGATATCAGCAAGAGACGGATCCCAATAAACTAAGTTTCTGTCGGCATAAAAGTTTTTGCCGTTTGCGTTGAAAGTAGAATCGACACGTAAATTAACAAGACCCATTGGCTCTCCCCACATATCTACTTCACCTGCATCAGCTTTGAAAAGCGGCGGGGCATAACCCTGCAACTGCACATTTACAAAGATGTTATTCGTTTCACTCATATTTGTCTGGTCGCCGTTATTCATAAAAATATAACCGGCACAATCGATAAAGTCATTATGATTGAAAACCACTTTATGAACATTGACACCATATCTAAATTTGTAAGCAGTACCCTGGAAATTCACATGTGTACAGTTTTCAACAACAAGAGTATCTATCTGAGTAACACCGCCCGAATTGAAATCCGTAATACCGCCGTTTCGACGGCAACTATGACCGTCCATATTTACCATGTAATCGTTTGTAAAAAATACTCTTGTGTTAGCAGGCGGACCACCAACCCAGCACCACCATGTATGTTCCATAATACAGTTATCTACTTGAAGTCTCATACCGGCGCCGTTAAAACCAAAGAAAGCCCATCCTCCGTTGTTGCCGGCAGAATTACCAATTTCAAGATCTACATTTTTAATAAGCAGGTCTTTATTGATTGTCATACCGCCATATGACTGAGTATTTGTGGAATTTGTACCTGAAATAATCGGAGGAGCAATACCTTTGTTTGTTTTCAAAGATGTCTGCGTCGGACCCATAATAATGGTCCTATATTTGGATGAAGTTACAGGGTTATTATCGCAGGAGTATATTCCGAAGTTATCCAGCATATACACACGCCCTGCGGGAGCCGAAGAATCCGAAGCCATTAATAGGGTCAGAGTATTCGTACCGCCAAATGCAGCATCATCTTTTACCCAGAGAGTATCGCCGCTTTGCTTTGAGACATACTGCATATCTTGAGCAAACAGCGTCGATACAAGAAGAAAAATCATAGTGAAAAGTAAACTTACACTTTTCATTTAAGCCTCCTTAAATTAGTTGTTGTTTAGATTATTTTGTGAATTACTCACTTTCTTGTAATTATAAATTTTTACACCTCCTTTTTTAGACATCATTATATAAAAATAAACCATTAAAAAGTATATCTTAAATTCATCTGGAATGTCGTCGGGAAAAATAATACCGATACAAGGTTTTTGGTTATCGGAGCATCCGGACTCGTTCTGTAATTTCGATACGTCTTTATTCCATTGTGAAAGATATTTGTTCCATTCAAAGCTACGCTCAATCCTTTAAAAGGCAGCTCTTGTTTAACAGAAAAATCCCATCTGTATATATTGCCGGTAAATGAATTCTCTTCAGGTCTTGATCCTACCGAGTTCAATACATTACCGGTCATACTAAATGATATACGGCCGGAGAAGCCTTTATAGTCTATACCAAGCGCAACGTTCACCACATCATTTGCCTGCTGAATTAATCTCCCCACGTAAGATGTATCCACCGTAGAATACCTTTGTCTTGGACGATGAGTAATCGGGTCGGTATAATTAGTAACAACATTACGAAGAATAGTGTAAGCCGTATTTGACCCTGATTTTGTATAGTTTACATCCAAAACCAAAGCGCTAAGCGGACCGGGCAAATACCAGAAATTTGTCTGCCAATCAAGTTCAACACCTCTTATATAACCGAGGTTCTTATTGTTTAAAGCAAGATTGATAACTTGATTGGGCGGTACTATAAAACCAAATCTTTGCCATAATGTTGTCGAATCGGGGATATTAGAATTAGGTATAAATTGATTGCGAGCTACATAGTAGATCGATGTATTATACATTTGATCTTTTATTATCTTATAGTATGCATCTATCGTAAATAGGCCTATATAATTGTTGTGGAATGATCCGACAACATCAAAGTTTTGTGCAGTAGCAGGCTTTAACTGAGGATTTCCTAGTTCAAAGGTGCCTTTATAAAAGGCAACTTTGGGAATAATTGCCGTATAATCCGGGCGGGAAATACCGTTTGTATATGCAAGTCTTACATTTGCCCAATCATTAACTTTATAATCGAGCAGCACATCGGGGAA
>CAZCFZ010000163.1:0-5219 GCA_964498065.1 uncultured Ignavibacteriaceae bacterium | reverse complement strand
GCAAGTAAAAATCCATGGACTAAAGAAGTCTGGATATATGATCTTAGAACCAACATTCACTTCACATTAAAAACCCAGCAGATGAAGTTTGAGGACCTTAAGGATTTCATAAAGTGTTTTAATCCCCAAAACAGATTTAAGCGTAAAGAAACGGAACGCTTCAAGAAATTTAAATATGAAGAAATAACAGCAAGAGATAAAACAAATCTGGATATATTTTGGCTGAAAGATGAAAGTCTGGGAGATATGGACAACCTGCCCGACCCGGATATTTTAGCAAATGAAATAGTAGAAAACCTTGAAGCCGGATTGGAAAGTTTCAAAGAGATTATCGAAAGCTTGAACGGGAAGAAATAAAAAATTTCTTGAGTCAATAGGGCATAGGGTGCAGGGTTTAAGGATCGGTAATGAAGAATGAATAATTAAGAATGAAAATCTTTATTATCCCAGGAAAAATATTTATTGTAAATACAGGTTGACTTTCAATTAATAATAAATTAAATATAAATTAAGATTTTAACCGGGGAATCTTAAAATATTGTCTTGATAATTTACCATTCGATTTTCGTATCCCTTTTTTGCATAAAAATTTTTCATTATAAATAAAATATATAAGTGTACTTAAGTTCAAAAGGGGAATCTTATGAATAAAAGTGAGTTTATATTTAAAAACTTTGGGCTAAGATATACACGCAGAAGTAATATAATTTTTAATAGATCTGCAATATGATATTACAAAATAACCGCGGCTGGCAAGAATATGAAACTTACCCTATCCAATTATAAAATTATATTTTAATTAATAAGAAGAGGTGATTGCTATGACTATAATTCGTATAAATAAAAAATATTTTTTTATTCCGTTAATCTTAGTAATCTTTGAATATAGCACATATATTCTCCCTCAAATAACAGTCTCCCAATCCGAATTGATGGAAATATTTAAACCGGGAAATTATATTAAAGCTATTGAGGGACAAAGCGGTATGATAAATGTCGGCAATTATAATTTACCTGCGGAATACAATTTTACATTTATAGATACACAGAATTATATATCAATTAATAATTATAATATAAGTGAGATACCCGTTTTAGCGATGCGTTACGAATTGGAAACTACTACAATCGGAGAAACAAAACAAAATATAGTAGAAAACCCGGTCTTCTTGTCAATCACCGATTCCGTATTTTTTACCGGGCAAGTTACAGTCGAAAACGAGCACCGCTTTATTCATTACAATCCATATGAATTATTTGCAAAGTTTCCTCTGACTTATGATCCTCCAAGAACTAATTTTTCTCAATGGATTTCAGTTTATGATACAACTTATAATTTATCCGGTCAGATTCAATCGAGTGATTATTATAATACTATTGTCGACGTATGGGTAGATGGTTATGGAATACTCAAATTACCGGGAAGAGATTTAGAATGTCTTAGAATGCAGCGAGCTTATTCATGGTTTAATTATAAAGAATTTTTTTACATTACCAAGGAAGGTGTTTTGTTAGTTGTAACAAATGTACCATCCACCAGTCCGGATACAGGCTATGTTTATGCTGATTATCATATCCTGTATTCAACTAAATTGGTTTCAATTAAAGGTGAGAAAAATATTCCGCTAAAATTCAGGTTAGAGCAGAATTATCCCAATCCTTTCAATCCGGTTACGAATATTGAATTTCAATTAGTAAAACAGGGATTGGTTACTTTAAAAGTTTACAACATTCTTGGAGAGGAAGTGTCAACATTAATAAATAAGGAGCTAAATGCAGGTATTCATAAATATTTATGGAATGCATCCGGAATTGCAAGCGGGATATATTTCTACAGAATTCAATCGGGAAACTTTTCACAAGTTAAGAAGATGGTATTGATAAAGTAGAATTGAATATGATTTATTATTGAACTCCAATGTTCAACATTGAATTTTTTTTATCATTGTTTCTCATTCATTAACACTTGCTTAATACGAAGATTATTTTTCTTGATATTAAAATCCAAAATGACTTTATTAAATTATAATTATTCAAGCTGTTGCGCCAGAACCTTTTTGGGCAGCTAGTTGTAGTAATCTTATCTTGTATTCCTTTCTTTTTAATTCTCACAAAGGCGCAGTTATATCATTATAAGCTGAGCAGAAACTTCTTGTCCTCCGTTAAATAAAATAATTATCAAACTTAACGGGAGAGAGTTATGAAAAAGTTATTTTTTACTTTAATCATTTCAATTTTATTTCACAATAATATTAATTCACAATCCGGTTGGTTCCGGCAGAATCGATATCCGTAGCCATATGATTTTAATGACATCCGTTTCGCATATTTAACGAAAGAATGGGTAGTGGATAAACAGGACATCATTTAAAATATTTGATCAGGGTTTAATCAATATTGAGGTTAACCTCAATTAATAAATAATTGTTCCTCACAATTTCTTATGGAGGCATTATGATACGCAAAAAACTATATTTTAAACTTCTGCTCGGCTTTTTTCTAAGCATTTTTATTTTTATTGAAGGTAATGCGCAATGGACACAGACCAATGGTCCCTATGTATTAAGAATAAAGTCTCTTGCCGTAAGCGGCAGTAATATATTTGCGGGAACTAGTAGCGACGGAGTATTTTTATCAACTGATAATGGTTCAAGCTGGACAGCAGTTAATACCGGGTTAACAGATAATTATATAAATGCTCTATCTATAAGCGGAAACAATATATTTGCGGGAACTAATAACGGCGGAGTATTTTTATCAACTGACAATGGCTCTAATTGGTCAGCAGTTGACACGGGATTGACAAATTTAAATGTTTTATCCCTTGCTGTAAGCGGAAACAATATAATTGCAGGGACTGGCGGCAGCGGAGCATTCTTATCAACTAATAATGGTTCAAACTGGATGGCAGTTGTTCCGGGGTTGATCAATATATATGTTTATTCTCTTGCTGTAAGCGGAAGCAATATATTTGCGGGAACTAATAATGGAGTATATTTATCAACTGACAATGGCTCAAACTGGATAGAAGGTAACACTGGGTTGACATATGTTTATTCTTTTGCAATAATCGGAAGTAAAATATTTGCAGGGACCTATGGCAGCGGAGTTTATTTATCAACTGACAATGGCTCAAACTGGACAGAAGTTAACTCCGGGTTAACACATAAGTATGTTAACTCTCTTACTATTAGTGATAACAATATATTTGCAGCAACCTATGGCGGCGGAGTATATTTGTCAACCGATAATGGCTCAAGCTGGGCAGAATTTAATACGGGGTTGACAACTTCAACTTCGATTATTTATGCTCTTGCCATAAGCGGAAGCAATATATTTGCCGGAACTAATAACTATGGGGTTTGGAGACGCCCACTTTCAGAAGTTACCGATGTTGAAGAAATAAAAAGTAATATACCAAGCACATTAACTCTTGCCCAAAATTATCCTAATCCTTTTAATCCAAGCACAAAAATAAAATACTCTATTTCACATCAATCAAAAATATTATTAAAAGTATATGATATACTCGGAAGAGAAATAGAGACATTAGTTACCGAAGAAAAGCCGGCTGGCGTTTATGAAATAAATTGGAATGCATCAAAACTTTCTAGCGGAGTTTATTTCTATCAACTTAAAGCGGGAGAATTTATTCAGACAAAGAAGATGATTTTACTTCGATAAGACAAATCATAGAGGATGGGCAAATTGACAAATTATAAGATTTTAATATTAACAGCTGTCTTTTTACTTCCTTACTTATGCTGTAATTATGTGTATGCACAATCCAGGGATGAAATTGTTGCAAAGTTCCTGAAACGATCGCACACATTTGAATCGACAACACTGCCCTACAGGTTATTTGTTCCTGAGAATTACGATACTGGCAAATCATATCCGTTAGTGCTTTGCCTGCACGGTGTAGGTGAATGCGGTACGGATAACGAAATACAAATTAAATATAATCGGCTAGCCACATCTTGGGCTGATACTGTCAACCAGCATAGATGGCCTTGTTTTGTCGTCGCACCTCAATGTCCTGTTGGCAGTAAGTGGGCTAATGTCGATCCGGATACACGTAAGTGTAATATTGACAAAATGCCTATCACTAAAGAATTATCAGTTGTTAATCATTTGCTGGATGCGCTTATTGAAGAATTCAGTATCGACACGAATCGACTCTACATTACAGGGCTGTCAATGGGAGGTTTCGGCACCTGGGATATGATTGCGCGTTTTCCCGGTAAATTTGCTGCTGCCGTCCCCATGAGCGGCGGCGGAGATATTTCCAAAGTTAGCGTTTTCAAAGATGTTCCGGTATGGAACTTTCACGGAGCGTTGGACAACAGTGTACCGGTTTCGTTCTCAAGGGAAATGTGCGAAGCATATGAAAAAATCTTTGTCCCCGTAGTTAGGGTATTAAGTATTTCTAATGATTCGCTCAATTACTATCTAAATAATGGTGTCAAACATCTCTATACTGAATATCCTAACGGCTATCATGCCATTTGGGCCGAATCATACGATAATCCGAAGCTTTTCCCATGGGTATTTTCACAAATAAAGCCTTATGCCGTTTATGTAAAAGAGCGTAAAATAACTTCGCAGTATTCTTACAAATTGAATCAAAACTATCCTAATCCATTCAATCCAAGTACTACAATAAAATACACATTGGCCTCCCTAAATGCCTCCCAAGGAGGGACTTTTGTGCAACTAAAAGTATATGATATAATGGGAAGGGAGGTTAAAACACTTGTTAACGCAAATCAGAAACCAGGAGAATATGAAGTAGAATTTAATGTAAGGGATTTCTCCAGCGGAATTTATTTCTATCAGATTAAATCTGGAGAATATATCAGTACAAAAAAAATGATTCTGCTTAAATAAAAACATAATTGAAGGAACAATTCGAGACTTGTCCCTAAAAATTTATGATTATGAAGTATGTTAATATTTGAATTAATTAAACTTTATTTAATAAAATAATTGACTTTCTATAAATAATAAATTAAAATATAATGTAAAATTTATGATTCGGGGAGTTTAACATAACCGTCCCAAATTATTCTGTCTGAGATACTCATCCCTAAAATGGATTTATTTTTCTTAGTAAGTAAATTATAGTGACGTTTTATTGAAGTGGGGATATATGTTTAAAGTACAGCAGTTTGAAGTTCGGATTCAATTCATATTAATATTACATCAAGAAATTACTC
>CAZCFZ010000162.1:0-5242 GCA_964498065.1 uncultured Ignavibacteriaceae bacterium | reverse complement strand
AACAATATCTTATCTAAACCAAAGTCTGTTAATATACGCTTTTTTTGAGTTAAAAAGAAGCGAATATCTAACCGTTAAATTTCTTTACATTGAATATTCCGGAGAAATTTCTTTTGATTTTTTAATCCTTTTAACAAATTCATCTACATTAATTGCCTTTTCGACCGAATATTTTCCGATATATTTTCTTCTTAATGAACTTAATAAACCGCCGCAGCCCAGCTTTTCTCCAAAATCGTTTGCTATTGCTCTTATATATGTGCCTTTGCTGCAAGTAATTTCAAATTCAATATAAGGCAAATAAATATTTTTAATTTCAAACCCGGATATATTTATTTCTCTCGGTTCTCTTATTATTGATTTCCCTTTTCTCGCTAATTTATAAAGAGATTTGCCTTTATACTTAACAGCCGAATACATTGGCGGAATCTGTAAAATTTTACCTAAAAACATATTGCGAACCGACAAAATTTCGGATTCGGTTATTCCCCCAAACGGTCTTTCTTTAATAATTTCTGTTTCCAAATCCATTGAAGGTGAAGATTTACCCAGTAATATTGTGCCGGTATAAGTTTTTTCAAAAGCCTGATACCGGTCGATATCTTTTGTCATTTTTCCGGTGCATACAATAAGTAAACCCGAAGCAAGCGGGTCCAAAGTTCCGGCATGGCCTACTTTCTTTACTCCAACAGCTTTTCTAATAACGTGAATAACTTTAAAGGAGGTCCATCCAATTGGTTTATCGACAAGAATAACTTCACCGGATTGAAAATCTAAATTTAAAAAATCAGTCGTTTCCTTTGTTATCATTTTCGTGAATTTTTTTAATTAATCCCTCAATCTTCTCAACATAATCACTTGTATCGTCAATAAAGAATTTCAATTCAGGCACAAATTTTATTCTAATTCTGGAGGCAAGCTCTGAACGGATAAAACCGGATACTGATTTGATCTTTTCTAAAGCAATTTCCCTTTTATCTTTTTCAAATACGGAGATATAAATTTTTGCTATTTTAAGATCCGGACTAACTTTAACAGATGTAACCGTAACAAAACCGAATGATGAATCTTGTAATCTATTCGGCAGTTTATATAAAAAAATCAGACTAATTTCTTCTTTAATTAGATGTTCAACTCTGTCAATTCTGTGTGTCACTTTCTCATCTCCTCTCAAACCTGCATCTAACTTTTACAAAAAACCAGGGAATATTTATACTCAAAAAAAATAAGAACTCAAAAATAAAATTCATAAAGAGCGAAAAAATTAAGCCAGCTTCTTCTTTGTTTCAATGATCTTGAATGCTTCTATTGTGTCGCCCACTTTCAAATCATTAAAATTAGCAATGTTTAATCCGCATTCGTAACCGGAGTCAACCTCTCTTACATCGTCTTTAAAACGTTTTAGAGAAGCTATTTCTCCTTCATGAATAACAATTCCGTCCCGGATAAGCCGGACCTTGCTGTTGCGCGTAATTTTACCGTCATGTACATAACAACCGGCGACAGTTCCGAATTTCGGAACTTTAAATGTTTCTCTAATTTCAAGTGTTGCCGTAACTTCTTCGGAAAGAAGAGGCGAAAGAAGTCCTTCCAAAGCCGATTTAACTTCATTTATAGCATCGTAAATAACGTTATACAAACGTATATCTACATTTTGGGTTTCCGCTAATTTTCTGGCATTTAAGTTCGGCCTTACGTGGAAACCTAAAATTATTGCATCTGATGCAGAAGCCAAGAGAACATCACTTTCTGAAATTCCCCCGACACCCTTGTGGATTACATGAACGATTACTTCCTCATTTGATAATTTCATTAACGAATCGGATAATGCTTCCACCGAGCCGTCTACGTCGCCTTTTACAATTAATGGAAGTTCTTTTACTCCGCCGATACTAATTTGTCTGGCAATTTCATCCAAAGTAACATGATGCACTTGTTTCTGATCCTGTTCTCTCTTTAACTGCTGTCTCTTAAGTCCTATTTCTCTTGCCATTCTATCGGAATCAACAACAACAAAAGTTTCGCCTGCTTGCGGAGCCCCTTCAAAGCCTAAAACCAGTACCGGAGTTGAAGGAAAAGCTTCAGTAACTTTATTGCCGCGCTCATCAAACATAGCTCTTACCTTGCCTTGGTATATTCCGGCAATAAAAGGATCGCCGATTCTTAAAGTACCTTTTTGCACCAGGATAGTTCCGGTAATACCCCGTCCCTTATCCAGCTCGGATTCAACAACAACACCTCTGGCATTTCGATCCGGATTTGCTTTTAAATCTAGAATTTCAGCTTCAAGCAGAATCTTTTCCAAAAGCATGTCAACATTTACACCTGATTTTGCCGAAAGCTCAATACATTGGTATTTACCGCCCCAATCTTCAACTAAAATATTTCGTTCGGCTAATTGCTGCTTTATCTTTTCAGGATTGGCACCTGGTTTATCAATTTTATTTATAGCAATAACAATCGGCACATTTGCAGCCTGTGCATGGTTAATGGCTTCTACGGTTTGAGGCATTACCGCATCATCCGCAGCCACAACCAGAACCACGATATCTGTTAATTGAGCACCCCGGGCTCTCATTGCAGTAAAAGCTTCGTGTCCGGGTGTATCAAGAAATGCTATAAACTTACCATTGCCGACATCTACTTTATAAGCTCCGATATGCTGCGTAATTCCGCCGGCTTCTCCGGCAACAATGTTGGTTCTTCTGATATAATCCAGTAATGATGTTTTACCATGATCTACATGTCCCATTATAGTTACAACCGGAGAACGAAACTTAAGTGTTTCCGGCTCATCAATCTTATCTTCAAGTGCCTCAGAAGTATATTCTTTCTGGAATTCGACTTCGAATCCGAATTCATCGGCTACCAATGTAATAGTTTCTACATCCAGTCTTTGATTAATTGAGACCATTAATCCAAGCTCAATACATTTTGTAATAACATCACTTACAGGGACATTCATTAAATTTGCCAATTCGTTTACGGCAATAAATTCGGTAACCTCAATTTTATTTTTCTCAAGTGCCCGAAGCTCCTGTTTCCGTTCTTCTTCGGCTTCTCTTTCTTTTCTTTTCTTTTTTCTCTGGCTAGCTCTTCCGGATAACACGGAATCATCCATGCTTAGCAGAGTTTTTCTTATAGCTTCCTTTACTTCCTTCTGATCGATTTCAAATTTCTTAATTCGTTTTTTCTTTTTGGCAATTAAAGGTTCGTCAGATAACGAATCGCCGCTTTTTTTCTTTGCTTTAGGCTTCTTTCTTTTCTTAGGCGCTTCGTGCTGAACAGAGGATGATTCTCCTTTTTCCTGAGCGGATTGTTTTTTCTCGGTTTGATTTTCAATACCTAGATCGATCTTGCCTACAACTTTTAATCCTTTTTTACGAGCTGCCTCCTGCTCTTTAGGCGAAACAAACTGTTTAACCTCTCCTTCTACAGATGCTTCTTTTTCTTCCGCCGCTGCTTCTTCGGCAGTTTTTTTTGCCTCAATAATCTCAGACTGCTTTTCAACCGTAACTTCTCCGGCAGCTTCTTCTTTAACCGTTTCCTCCGGCTGCACTTGTTCGGCAGGGGCCTCTGTTTTTATTTCTTCTTCCTGTTTGGCTTCGACTGCTGTATGTTCTTCTTCTTCGGTCTTTGCTCCGACTTTTAATTCTTCTTCTGACTTTTCGCTTCTTTTCTTATTGAATTCCGCTACTTTTTTATAATGTTTTTCAGCTTTTTCAATATCTTTCTTAAAATGATCGTTTATTTCCTTGATCATTTCGTCATTAAGAATAGACATATGTGATTTTACATTATGGCCTTTTTTGACCAAAAATTCCACAAGATTTTCAGCCGCTAAATTATATTCGGATGCTAATTTGTAAACTCGAACTTTTTTAGTTTTAGTCTCGGACATATTTGACTTACCCATTGTTTAGCTATTCTTCTTCTTCTTCAAATTGAGATTTTATGATCTCCAATATTTCGGCTATTTTTTCTTCATCAAGTCCTTCTATTTCTTTTAATTTTTCAGGACCTGCCGTTAAAACTTCAATAGCGGTGTCATATCTGTTATTGATAAGTAATTCATAGATATCGCTGCCAAGTTCTTCTTTTAAGTCAATAAGCTCAATATCTTCTTCATATTCTTCAAACGGTTTTTCTTCTCTCAATATTTCAATATCGTAACCTGTTAATTTCATTGCAAGTCGAATGTTAACACCGTTTCTTCCGACAATTAAGGAAACCTGGTCGCTGTCGGCAGTAACTACTGCTTTTTTCATAACAGGATCAACCTCAATTCTTTTTAATTTCGCCGGTGCCAGTGATTTTTGTATAAATGTAACCGGGTCTTCCGAATAACTTATTACATCGATATTTTCATTATTTAATTCTCTTACTATAGCATGAATACGAACACCTTTCATTCCGACACATGCACCGACTGCGTCAATGCGGTTGTCCTGGGATTCTACGGCAACCTTTGCTCTTTCACCGGGCTCACGAGCAATAGATTTTATTTCGATAATTCCATCGTAAATTTCCGGAATTTCGATTTCAAAAAGTCTTCTCAAAAAAGTATTGTCTGCTCTTGAAATAATAATTAGAGGACCGCTGTTGCTTTTTTTAACTTCCTTTACAATTGCGCGGATAGTTTCGCCTTTTTTGTATTTTTCATAAGGAATTTGTTCGTGCCGGGGTAAAAGCAATTCGTTTTTATTATGGTTTACAAGAATATCGTTCTTTCTTATCTGGTAAATGTCACCGACAACGATTTCGCCTAAAAGCTCATTATATTCGTTAAAGATAATATCTTTTTCAATTTCTCTTATTTTTTGATTAAGGCCTTGTTTTGCCAAAGTAATTAATCTTCTGCCGAAAGATGCCAGCTCAAGTTTTTCAACAAAGTCATCGCCCACTTCCAATTCATCTTCATTCCCCCGTCTATTTACCTCCTCAATACTAACTTGCCGATTGGGATCTTCAACAACTTCAACAATTTCTCTTTCCAAAAATATTTCGATGTCGCCTTTATCCATATTTACAACCACATCATATTTTGCTTCTTCACCGTATTTTTTTCTTACCAGCATGCCGAAAATTTCTTCAATAATGGCTGCCAAAACATCTTTATCCACCCCTTTTTCCCTTACCATCTGAGCAAAGGATTCAACGATATCTACGTTCATTTCTAAATTCCTCCCTTAGGAAAAACTGACTAATACTTTAGCTTTTTTTATGTTATTAAAATTAATTA
>CAZCFZ010000161.1:0-5302 GCA_964498065.1 uncultured Ignavibacteriaceae bacterium | reverse complement strand
GGCCTTCTTCCTATGTATTTGAAAGAAAATTATGCATGGGATAATTTATTTAAGAGTACCGCTTCTATCTTTACAATTCATAACATAGGATATCAGGGAAGATTTTCAAAAGAGACTTTAAAACATGCCGAAATACGAAGTGAACTTTTTTACCCCCAAAGTCCAATTGAATTTGACGGTGATGTTTCATTTATGAAGGCGGGTATAAAATTTTCTGATATTGTAAATACCGTCAGCGAAACTTATGCTAAAGAGATTTTAACCCCCGAATACGGCGAGGGAATGGAAGGTGTGCTTCTGGAAAAGGAAAATGATTTATACGGCATTTTAAACGGAGTTGATTACGATGTCTGGGATCCGGAAGTTGATAAATTTCTACCCTACCAATATTCTTTAAATAATTTGGAAAATAAAAAAAGGAATAAAGAACATTTACTTTCCCGTTTTAATTTGAAGTTTGATGAAAGGATCCCTTTGATAGGAATAGTTTCAAGAATGACCCGCCAAAAAGGCTTTGATATTTTTGAGGAAGTTTTGCAGGAATTAATGAAACTGGAAACTCAATGGATAATTCTGGGCAGCGGCGAAGATAAATACGAAGAAATGTTTCGAAAACTTCAAACATCGAATTCGGAAAAGGTAGCTGTTTATATCGGCTTTAACAATGAACTCTCACATTTGGTTGAAGCCGGTTCGGACATCTTTTTAATGCCTTCGCATTATGAACCGTGTGGTTTAAACCAAATATACAGCTTAAAATACGGAACAATTCCGGTTGTAAGAAAAACCGGAGGTCTGGCTGATACGGTTAAGGATCGGGATGAGTTTTATAGTAATGGAGAAGAAAAAGGAAATGGCTTTTCTTTTAATAAATATGATGGTTATTCATTTCTTAAAACAGTTCAACGCGCTATAGGATTATTTAATAATAAAAGTATTTGGAACAAAATTCAATTAAACGGTATGAATGAAAACTTTTCCTGGGAAACTTCAGCAAGGAAATATCTGGATATTTATAATGTTGCCCGGCAGAAAAAAATTTAATTTGCAGAAAGAGCTTTGCATTCATATTTAATTTATTTTTAACTTTAAGGTTATTCAACTTCAACATAATTAAAAGGAATTATTTTGAAGGATTTAGATTTTAATCCGCATAAATCAACTTCAGAATTCCGTAATAATTACAGACTTCATGATCTTGCCGAAATCCATGGAAAGAGTTTACTTATACAATGGGGTTTTGATTATAATGCGTTCGGAATGGATTACCGTTACGAAAAAGTATGGGAAAAAGGTGAAGATAAGCCTGACTTAATAATCAGCTACAAAAATAAACGTGCCTTTCTCGACTGGAAAGGGAAACATAAACCGATATGGATTGTTAACAAAAGAGCTGTTTCCTCCTATGAAAAATGGAAAGTAAAATTTAATTTACCCGTATTTATTTGCTTCGCTGTTTTTGATAATAAAAATTTAATTTGTGATTTTCATTTTGCTATCTTGGGAGTTCATAATCATACAACTTCCGGTGTAAAAGAATGGGATAAAAACAATACTATTGAATTTGAAACCGATTTACCTGTATTTTCAAAACCCAATATCTTAAAATATTTATAGATCGACTTAATTACAGAAAATTTTCTACAACCAATAAAGCTGGTTTGATGTGTTCCGAGTTAAAACAATCTTTGGAAAATATTTTTAGAACTTCAAATTCTGCGGATGAATTATTTGATGCTTTTAGAATAGCCATAGACCGAAAGTTTAATGATGAGGAACTTTATAAAGTATTATTAAGAAATAGTGCGCTCTCAAAAGATGAAATTTCAATGTTTGCCGGCAAAGTTTGTAAGGAATTTCCGGAGATGTCCTATAATATTTTTTACTGTGTCGGTCAGCTTCTTTCTTCAATATCAAGTTACAGCAAACACCACGAAGATGCACTCCGTTTTTATCTAAGGGCTGCTTCTAAAGAACCGCAAGCACACGAACCGTATTTAGCTATAGCTAAAATGTATAACAGCGAATTAAATGTCCCGGGGTTTGAAGTGATGGTACAAATAATCGCTGACGGTATTGCATTGGTTAATCTTAAAAGTCCACTTTGTTTTGCTCTTGCAGACCTTTATAAATTAATCGGTGATATTGAAAAGGAACAAGATTATTTAACGCTCGGAAAGTTATATCAGCAGGAAGGCAGGTAGATTCCGAATTTTGTTAGTTCGGATTTAGTAATAGTACCCAATAGAAAAGTAGAAAAAGGTATTTCCCCAGCTTATCGGGTTTCCCGGAAGATCTTTCACAAATAAAAAGCTTTTACCTACCGAAAAATCAGCAGGTCCGATTGGCGTATCAAAGGATAATGTAGCTCCGATGCCATGTCTTAAATCTTTAAATCTTATTTCTTCCTGTTCAAGCCATACATTACCAAGGTCATATCTAAACTTAACATAAGTATCAAAGAAAATTTTGAAAGGCAATTCATACCTGTACTCAAGCGAAGCAAGAAATATCTGTCTTCCTCTAAATTCATTATCTCGCATGCCGAAAAATGAATTTTGTCCTCCTAAAGAATACTGTTCGCTCAGAGGCAATGTTTTATCCGCAAATCCCATCATAAATCTTGGAGAAAGAGTACTAATCCTATCAATGGTAAAGTAACTTTTATAATAGAAATTAATATTAGTATATCCGATACTGGCACCAAAAATTTTTTGAGCAGACTCGTATACTCCCTTGAAATAAAAGCCCTTACGCGGATAGGGATAACGGTCTTGTGTGTCAATAGTAGAACTGGCACTAAGACTAACTATTCTGGTTTTAGACGGTTCTATATTATAAGGATCCGTATTTGGAGGAAGAGAAGTAATTTTTTGAAGATTATGAATTTCATCAAGTTGATATTTCCCCTCGAATATTAAATTACCGAACCTCTGAACCTGCGTCCCGAGAGAAATCGAACCTCCGTAATAAATTTGCCTGTATTCACCGTTTGATATTCTCGAAAATGTTGTTGTTGAGGATGACGGTACATTAGCATAAGAATATACGTCGTTAAATTTGTAAAAGGCATTAATCTTATATGTAAAGTATGTGCTGAAAACTCTGTTGGATTTATGTTCCAAAACATAAGCTCTATTATTAGCGCCTCCGAACAAAAGAAGTCCGAGCTCAGTGCCGCTTCCAAAAAGGTTTTCGTCAACCAAATCCAGACTCAGCTGAGCTTTATTTTCATTATCAGCTCTAAATCCTACCCTCAATAAACTGGAAGCTTTGTCTTTTACATGAATAGTCAAAATATTTTTATTCTGATTTCGTCTAACCGTTAAATAAATTTCATCGAATAAACCTGAGCTTCTAAGGTTTGTTAAGCTTTGTTTAATACTGTTATAATCAAAATGTTCTCCTGCAACTATTGGAATTTCCCTGGTGATTACCGTATTTGAGGTATACTTATTCCCTTCAATATTTATTTTATCTATAGTGCCTTCATCAACCTTAAGAATAAGAGTACCGGTTGTACTGTTAAATTTCACATTCTGAAGCACTGCTAAGGAATATCCGTCTTTTCTGTAAAGCTCAATAAGGCCGATAATTTTTCTTTCTATTAATTTGGAATTATACGGCTTGTTTATTAATTGTGATTTAATTGATTGAATGGATTGTTTATTAATTAAGGTGACCCCTTCAACTTTAACATCTTTAATTAAGGGATTGTATTCGGGGATTATCTTTAATGTTGAATAAGTCGGATATTGAATTACCTTAGCTTCTAAGGTCTTATAGTATCCCGAAGAATAAAGAGAATACAGGTCGGTTAAAATTTGAATATTGGAAACAGAATCTTTAATGGAATATTTTTGGAGCAGGGGCATTTCAATTTTCGATGCGGAGCTGTCGATTAGAATATTCTTTACGTAAAATTCTTTTAAGTTCATGTTCTTACGGAAACACGAATCAATCTGTGATTTAATCTTAACTATTTTGGGAAGAGCAGCTTCATACCCTTTTTGTATAATTGAACTAACATGGGAAAAATCGCTAAGACTTATATCGTCAAGATTTGGTGTAATTATTGCGTTTGCATACTTAAGTTGGGACTCATTTAATTTTTTCATTGGAATACTTACCACCTGGTCGGCAACTTCCCATGGAAGTGCAAGTTCTTCTTGCGTATGAAGCGGACTAGTAGTATTAACGGCAATTATATACTGACCGCCTAATTCTTTTGCAATTTTAACCGGAATATTTGCAACCAAACCACCGTCTACCAAAGTTAGCGAATCTATATTAACGGGTGAAAGAAAGAAGGAAACACTTGAACTTGCTCTCATAGCTTCACTTAAAGAACCGCTTCCTAAAACAACAGGGCTCCCTGTTACAAGATTTGTGCAAACAGCTCTATATTTTCCCCGTAATTCATTAAAACTGGAATTTATATGTATGGGAGCCTGGAATGTAAGAAGGTTTAAGAAACTAGAAATTTTTTGCCCCCCCCTTAGTGAGGTTGGAAGCATAGGTGTCAGTCCTTTAAGCCTTAATGCAAATATAGCTTTATCTTCTGTTATCTTCTGATCAACAAACAAATCTCTTCTATTGGTTTCCCTATCGGAAGCAAGAAGCATGTCCCAATCGGTATTTACCGCAATAGAGTCAATTTGATGAATACTATATCCGGCTGCATATAATCCTCCGACTATACTCCCCATACTGGTTCCGGCAATAATGTCAAAATTAATATGTCCATCTTTAAGAGCCTGCAAAACTCCAATTTGCGCCAGACCTCTTGCCCCCCCGCCGCTTAACGCTAAAGCAATTTCCGGCATAGGCTCCGGTATTCTTTCGGTCAACCCAAAGGGAAGATTTTTAATTTTATACTTAACTGATAATAGATGGGTTGTTTGTGCATATGATATCGATAGAAAAAACGGTAAGATACCTAAAATTATTTTCTTGAAGTTTATCATGTATGTAAAAAGATGTATTCTGAATGTAAACTGAAAATGTTTACATACAATTAAAATACATAATTATCTGCCTTTTTTTCGCTGCTGTGCTTTTGCATTTTGCTCTGCGGCTTCCATCATTCTAGCCATAAAGCCTTGCTTTTTCTTAGGATTTTTTACAGGCTGTAGTTCCATACCGTTGTGTTTATGATTAATATAGTACTGCTGTGCTATTGAGAAAACATTAAACATAAAATAATACAAGTTTAAACCGGCAGGGAAACTCATGAACAACAGTGTCAAGAATATCGGCATTACATATACTAATGCCTTCTGTTTGGGATCTTGAACCGTCA
>CAZCFZ010000160.1:0-5415 GCA_964498065.1 uncultured Ignavibacteriaceae bacterium | reverse complement strand
TTTTATCAAGTTCTATTACCGCTATCTTTTCCTGCGTCGGATAGTAACCGACCTGCGAAAATCCGATTACCGGTTTACGTATCCAATTTTTCATTGTGCTTGCTGTTAAATACCATTCAACTACTTTTCCGGTTTTATTTGAAGGTATAAGACTGCGGACAACGAACCAGCCGTTTTGTGCTACATTGCGTCCGTCGTAAAGCATTAACTTTCCATCGAGGGATTGAATTTCCACGCGCTGCATTGAATCTCCAGGTGCCATCACAATAGTTTTACCCGTTGCTATCGGCAGAGGATCAACAAATATATTTCTGCCTCTACTATCAAAAGTAGAAAGACCAAAATATTGAGGAATTCTATCCTTTAGCGGCTTAGCTATCATTGGCCCGGCAGGATATTTGGGAATTATTCCGGGTCTTCCGTCCATTAAATATGTTTTCCCGAAATATGCGGAGGGTAAAAACTCAAGGTTAAAACCCGCATGACCTTCAAGCTTTTTGGGCAAAGGCTTATCCAGGTAAACATCAATCAATACTCCCTGATCTTTTGCCGTAACTACGACTCTTGAATCGAAGTTATACTTTTTATATTGAAGCGTTACTTCGATACGGTTGTTCTGTTTGTCTACCTTTCTATTTATAACCATCGGAACCAGGTCCCACTGTTCTGGAGTCGATCTTAACCTTACGGCTCCGTTTGTAGCAGTCCGTACGCCATAATGTATAAGTTCTATACCGGCTGTTTTTTCGTCAAAAAAGTAGCCGTTGTACCGGTTGCTGAAAACCAATACGTCCAAGCCCCTCGTTTCAAAGTAGCCTTTATCATTTATTTTTAATTTTGTAACTTGGCTGTAAGATAGTGCTGCTAAAAATAAAACAAGAAATAGTAATATGGGGAAGATATATTTCTTATTTGGAATATTAATATTATGAGAGATTTTTTCTTTCATATTATCACCTTTATTATTAATTAAAGACTTTAGTTACTAAAAATACGCTTCTAAACATAAATTTGAGTTAATTTATAAAATAATTATAAAAGTCTAATAAGATTCATGTAAAAATGTTTGATGTAAAAAAATTATTCATAAACAAATGTGAGATTGTAATTATTTTTTTAATTGATTCAATATCAGTTGTTTTAGTTTACCGGCTTCAGAGTAATTCGGATTTAAAATTAAACATTTATTTATATAAGCAAGAGCTGTTTTGAAATCTTTCTTATTTGAATAGGCAAAAGAGAGATTGTATAACACTACAGCATCCTTAGGATTTGATTTATAAGCTTCGGTTAAATATTTAATTGCATTATTGAAATTACCTATATACAGTGCCATCAATCCCTTCCTCTTGGGAGTATAATCTGCCAGATCCAATTCATTTTTTTCATAATAGTATTTAAGAACAGCATCAATGTCTCTTAGACTGGGATACTGGTAGATAATAACATTAATGTATCTTAAATACTTTTTTATATTGTCTCTTCTTAAATAAAATGTTGCTGCCATAAAATGTGCATCAGCCCATGATACTTTATTTTCTATTCTAAACATGGCAAGCGAATCGATAAGATCTTCGGGGTGAAGTAAATTGACGAAATCCTGTTGTTGAAAATCCGACATTACTTTACTCTTTTTTACATACGGCCAATTACTCTTCAATAAAGTAATATAATCATTACCAATAGCCGAATCGAGTTTTGTAAAAACAAAATCAGCACGCGCAACACTATCCTGCTCATCAAATTGAATTTCAGGCTTTTCTGTTTTGGGGAGATATCCAAGTTTTTCCATACAATCATAAAAAGCTTTCCCCATAAGCTGATATCCCTTTATATTGGGATGCAGATGATCTACAATTAAATTGTTCCCTACAATTCCCTCCGGGCTTGCGGAAGCGAATATTGAGTCTATCGGAACAACTGCATCATGAAATTCTTTTCCCAAATTATCTATAATAACATTCATTTTCTCAGGTGCTCTGAATCTAAGTGCATCAAGATCTTTTGCCAGCTTGAATAGAGAATCCGCAATCGCATATTTCTTATTTTTTAATTCATCTTCGGCTTCTTCATAAACCTGATCTGCAGTTTGATAGCCGGGCGTCTTAACCGAGATAAATGGTTTCTGATCTTTTAAATTGCTGACCAGCCTGCCTAATATTACCGGCACACCTTTATCTTTAATCATATGCAGCATATCGGTAAGGTTTTCTTTAAATTGTTGAAGGCCGGCATAGTATTCTTTGGAATTTAAAACTATGTACTTATCTCTTGCCATTCTTGACATTAATGTACCGGAAGACGTATTATTTTTGGATGAAAATAATGAGTAAACCCAATGAATTGAATTACGAACAAGCTGTGTTACTTTAAAATTATCTAGATATAACATTAATTCAATTATAGCCCTGGACGAGCCGAATGATTCTTCCGAACCAACACCCAAAGCACCGTAATATTCATTATGCCCTGCATATATTAAAATTAAATCCGGCTTTTGATTTAATACACCCTGTAAAAGGTCTAACAAAGTATAAGAATTTACTGCTGTCATACCCAAATTAACAACCTCGATTGTAGTATGGGGATATACCAATTCCAACCTTCTCCGTAAATAACGTGCAAATGATCCCATCGGAGCAAACGGAAAACCTTCCGCACTGCTTCCGCCTAGAACAAAAACCCTGAAGGAATCGGCCTTTTTATGTATGTCAAACTTGTCTTCACTCGTTGTCGGATTGAAAGCTCCGGTTGTAAAATATTTCCTGCCGATGTCCGGGTTTATAACACATTTTCCTCCGCCCACATCTACCCATTGATCAAAATTATATCCGTAATTTATGATTCTTAGAAATATCTCCAGAAGAATAAGAAATACGATTGGAAGTAGAATTAATACTGCGTAAAACCATTTAGGCGACTTTTTTTCGGAAGCTTTTATAATTCTCTTTATTTCGCTCCGCGGAAGATTGTATTTCTGTGAAATCTGATTTAAGGAAAGTTGACCTTTGTCAGCCAGAATTAGTTTCTTTATATCTTTAGATACTTTCATAGTCTTTTTGATTACCGATTTGGAAATAATCTCATGTGCAGGGCATTTGCCGAATTCCGAAGTTATATAAAATATGTACCTGAGAACAGGTTATTTATTAACGATTAACTTGGGATTCCTTGAACCCGAAGTCAGAAATATGAAAAGGATTAAGTAAAAACCTAATCCTGTAAAAAAACTCGGTGTAAATCCCAAAATCATTGAAAGAACAACAGCAATAACCGAACCCAAGACAGACATTATTCCGTTAACACCGTACATCCATGGAATATATTTTACCAAATTGCTTTGCTTTAAGATTTGTATCCCGGTAGGAAAAGGAATACCAAGTAAAAAACCGAACGGCAACAATAAAACAAAACAAACAATTGCTCTGAGAGCCAATCCATAAGCCAGCAATTCATTTAGAATTACCGGGTAAATAACAAATAGGAGAATCCCTGCAATAACTATTAAGCTTGAAATTCTTTTTAAACGTTTTACAGCGTCATGGGAATATATTTTTCCACCGTAATAACTGCCGGCTCCCATTCCCACCAGCAAGGAGCCGAGCAAAATTGATAAAGCAATTGTGGGTGAGCCAAGATAAAGAATTAATTTCTGGAACAATGATATTTCCAGGATCATAAATCCTATGCCGATACTAACGAAAATAAATAGGGGAAGTAAGATCTTATCTTTTTCCTTTCTATTTTTTTTCGATTTTGATTTTATCTTCATAAAAGGAATTAATACAGATAAAACAGCAATAATCAATACCGCTATTAGCAGGTTTCTAAAATCATCAGGCACGCCTTTATCTACTTTATAAAAATAAGGGCTGTCATCGTGAACAGGCGAAATATCAGAGCTGTTCTTTGCTATAATCTCTTTAAGTGAACTACGCCCATCTCTAAGATCATTTAAGAGAACATTTTCAATTTCATTGTTGACAGGATTATTTAGATACGGGAAATATGTAACATGCGGCAAATCACCCGGCAAAGACTTTTCAACATTTAACATAGCTTTTACTTCATTTGGAGTAAATGCAGATTTTCTGATTACAATCGTTGGTCCATAATCCCTTCCAAGAATTATAAAGTGATTTATAGCATTAGAATTGTCAATCCCGTTTTCTTTAAAAGCAGATAAAGCAGTAATGATAAGCCTAACAAGCTCCCATCTATTATGTAAGGTAAAAATCAGTTCCCCGTTCGGAGTTAAAATTTTTAAATAGTCCCTTATCGCTTCCACCGTTAATAGATAATTCTCATTGGAAGCAAGTCCATCTATATTCTGCAATTGTTTTGTCGAAGGCAGAGCCAGAACTATGATATTATAATGCTGCCGGGTGCTTTTTACAAAATGACGGCCTTCCGCTACTTCAATTTTTACATTTGGGAAGTTTGTATAAATTCCGCCGTTATAATTGCTGTACTGTTTTACTATGTCAACAAAATCCCGGTTAATTTCCACACCGGTGATATTTTTTACACCTCCAAAAATTCCGGTAAGAATTTCTCTTCCGCCTCCCGGCCCTATATCCAGCATACTTTTCTTTTCTTCTTTATTCAAGAATAGAAAAGGAATTGCTGTTGTATGGTGGAGTAAAAGATCATTTAGGAGATCACTATGTTTTTTAACATTCCCGTTAAATTTATACATTTGAGTCCCGGCAGCACCATCGATGAAAAGATCTTTGACAAAATTACGATTGTCATATTCCACTAGGTCCGACCTACCGTCAATACTCCACCTGCTTTCGATTATATGGGGAATTATATTTGGATCATTATAGGTATAATAAATGTCCTTTTCAGGAAAATGACCAATCGGAATTGTTCCTAATAAGTCCTTTTTACCAAATACTATCAGCACTATGGCTAAACATAAAAGAGAAAAATACAACAATGTTTTTCTTCTCTTTTCAAAACTGAAATAATTAACCGATGAAATAAATAAGACAAGAGCCAAAAACAAAACGGCATTTGCTGCGTTGAATAAATCAAAAATATATATTGCCAGGATAGACCCTAATGCCGCACCTATTAGATCGGAAGCGTAAATTTTAAAACCGGCGCTAGCATATTTACTAAAAAACTCGGCGTATACAATTCCGGCAAAAAAGAATGGGAAAAAAAGAAAGAAGAAATAAAGATACGGATTAGCTATAGAGAGGAGAATTTCCAATCCGATAAAAAAAACAAGTGAAGTTCCCGAAAGGAAGATGAACTTGCTGAATATTTTCGGACCTTTGGTTGAACTGTCATCCGGTTTTATTTTGTAATATGAATAAATTCCGCCGCTTCCCAGGCCCAAAATGGCTAAAGACAAAATTATAAAAGCATAATTTTGAACAAATATTAGGGAAGAAATTCTTG
>CAZCFZ010000159.1:0-5808 GCA_964498065.1 uncultured Ignavibacteriaceae bacterium | reverse complement strand
AGAAATTAAATCAGATGTTGCTTAACTTTGTGTATACTTTTTAGGGTACAGATCAGGCATCCAATTGATTACAAACCGCTGGCTTGGAGGCGCCGGTTTATGGTTAAATTATATGGCAGAACACGGATACGTAGTATTTACTATCGATAATAGAGGTTCGGCTAATCGGGGACTTGCTTTTGAACAGGTTACATTCAGGCATTTGGGAACTCAAGAAATTGAAGATCAAACAATCGGAGCAGATTATTTAAAAAGTCTGCCGTATGTCGATTCAACTAGAATGGGAGTCTTCGGCTGGAGCTTCGGAGGATTTATGACTACATCATTAATGACAAGAAGGCCCGGACTTTTTAAGGTTGCCGTTGCAGGCGGTTCGGTTATAAACTGGGAGTATTATGAGGTAATGTACACCGAAAGATATATGGACACCCCGCAAGCAAATCCCGAAGGCTATGCAGAATCCGATCTTTTAAACTATGCTAAAAATTTAAAAGGTAAATTATTGATGATTCATGGTACGAGCGATCCGATTGTTGTATGGCAGCACGACCTTATGTTTATCAAAAAATGTGAATATCTCGGAATCCCCGTCGATTATATGGTTTACCCGGGACAAGAGCACGGCGTAAGAGGAATTGATACATTTCATTTATACGATAAGATAACAAATTATTTTAAAGACAATTTGTAAGGAGATTTTAAGATATTGATTAAATTCTGCTGCTTCAAAAAATATTTTATTTGAATTTTTTGAGGCAGCTTTTATTTTTTACAAATAGTATTAAACTGTTATTAGGTGACGGCTTCTCTTATTAAATCTTAGTGTTAACATAGTTGCGGAAGATGTTAAACCGAGCAGAAGTCCAATCCATACTCCTACTACATTAAGGTGAAAAGTAAATCCCAGCAAATATCCGGAGGGTAAGGCTATTACCCAGTATGCAATAAAAGTTATAAGAGTAGGAATTCTTACATCTGTTAGTCCCCGCAAAATACCTATGCCCACTGCTTGAGTTCCGTCTGATATTTGAAAGATTGCAGCGATAATTAATAAAGTGGAAGCATAAGAAATTACAGTCGGATCGCTGATATAAAGCGACGGCAGAAAATTTCTGAATATAATAAATATAATTCCGCAAGATGCCATTAACAATTCTCCGAGAACAATTGCAGTAAAACCTGCTTTTCTCACTTCTTTGATATCTTGTTTACCTACGGCGTTAGCGACTCTAATTGCTCCCGCTGATGAAATCCCTAGTGTCATCATAAACGAAATAGACGCGAGGTTAATAGCAATTTGATGAGCAGCCAGCTGCTTTGTACCTAACCAGCCGACGATGATTACGGCAGATGAAAAGGCTCCGACTTCAAAAATATATTGGAATGCACTTGGTATTCCTAGATCTAGAATTTTTCTGATTATACGAAAATTTAATTTTGGAAAATTAAATCTCACATCAAATTCTTTAAATTTTTTAGCCTTCATAACATAATACATTATAACTATCCCCATAAATAAACGGGATGCGAAAGTTGCCCATCCGGCTCCATTTAATGCCATCATGGGAAGTCCAAATTTACCATAGATTAATAACCAATTGAAGCCGCCATTTATTAAATTAGCCAAAAGTGTAACAACCATAGCCGGCTGCATAACGCCGAAACCTTCAATAAACTGTTTATATGTCTGAAAGATCATTACAGGGATTATTGAATAGCCTAAAATTCTTGTGTAAGATACTGCTTGCTGTGCCACTTGAACTGGCTGATTCAAGTACTTGATTAGATCGCTGCCTAAAAAAGTTAAAATAAGAAGTATTATGCTGAGCACTGCATTTACAATTACCGACTGTTTGAAAATAATTCCGCTGTCAGAAATTTTATCAGCCCCTACCGCAATAGCAACAAGAGGAGTAACCGCATATGAAACGCCGAGACCTATAATCAGTATTATCATGAATAAACTATTCCCTAAGGCTGCTGCGGCAAGCGGAGCGGCACCCAACTTACCAACCATAATACTGTCTACAACCCCCATCATTATCATCCCCACTTGTCCTATCATTACCGGGTAAGCAAGCGTTAAGGTTTTTTTAGCATGTTCTTTTACTGTTAACATAAATAAAAATCATCTTCTCACTTAAGAAGCCAAATTAATTCAAAATAGAAATTTAAAACGTTGGAATGGAATAATACCCAATTATAGAGCTGAAAAACTTAGTGTTCTTAATTAAAATCGCTTTCCGGATAAATTTTTTCAACTTGTAAAATAATTGTCTTTTTCAGGATCAGAATTTTTTACCAACAACTGAATTGACAGATATACCGGCAGCATTTGCCGAAGTAAAATAGTAATTATTATTTGAAGTTAAACTGTCAATCTGGTTTATTGATAGCATTTCATTTACATGGCGGTATTTTTCCAGCTCCGCCGGTACCAACTGAGAGTATTCATGATTATTCATTTGAGTGCCGGAAAAGCCTATAGCTGTTAATCCGCCGAACAAAAAGATTAAGCTTAAAACGACCAAAATGTAATTAAATAATTTCATTTCAATTCCCTCAAACTCAATAAGTAATAGATTAGCCGACTAAATTGAGTTATTTTATTATATGATCAGCATTAAATATTTAAATGTCAATATTATTTATACTTCAAAACAGATAAATATAATTAAGGATAGGACAATGGTCACTTATTGATAATCAGCGGAAAGGGAGAGATTCGAACTCTCGGTACCCGTAAAGGTACACACGCTCTCCAGGCGTGCCAGTTAAACCACTCCTGCACCTTTCCAAAATTGAGGAAATTTTTTATCCAGCCATGCTCTGCCTTGACCGGTTTTTAAAAATTTCTCTCTTTTTAATGCTTCATATTTAAAAAAAATTCTTCTTCATGTATTAAGTTCCAAGGGATACCTCCCTTCGTAAATTTACTTGATCCTTGGTTATGTTCTTTAATGCGCTTTGGGATATTATATGTTGAACCAACATATCTTTTCTCTAATTTATCACTCCAAAGAACATATACATAATACATATTTTTATCTTTTAATTGAAAGTGCCAGTTTCCGCCTTTGGCGGATCAGCCTCCGGCTGAAAACCACTCATGCACCTTTCCGAAAATTAGAGTGTTAATATAGCTATTTCATTAACTTTTAACAAAAATTTTGAAAGTAATCATAAATTTTTAGAAAAATTTGTTAGCAAATGAAAGGATAACTAAATTTGCATCATAAAAATTATGATATAAAACTGGAGAGATGCCGGAGTGGTTGAACGGGGCGGTCTCGAAAACCGTTGTACTGAGTAATCAGTACCCAGGGTTCGAATCCCTGTCTCTCCGCTTGATTTTGTATGCGAAGATTGCAGCGCCAAACAATTTTCGCATTTTTATTATCAGGTATTAAATTTATATAAACAATTAACTATTGAATTATATTGCAAAAAAAATATTCTTCGTTTTATAATAGTATTGCCATCTCCTTATTAGTATTAGCCGCAATCTTACTTAGCATTCGTTTTTTGGATGAAGGAATTGCCGTCCGTGTAATGCAATTTATTAGATCAATCCGAGCTATACACAAAGTTACCGAACACATTCCGGATATATTGCCTGATATAGTTGCTGTGGGTACAATTTTAATGTGGTTAATTTATTTTTACCGGCTGCATAAAAAATTGAATGATGCAAAAACACATTTTCTATTGCTTGCCGCTGTAACCTTACCGGTATCGTATATTCTTAAAACATATTTTCAATTTATGTTCGGAAGAACTACCGTGCGTTCTTGGCTCCTGAGTCATAGGCCTTTAAGGTTTGAATGGTTTCATGGTTTCGGAGGTGCAAGTTTTCCCTCGGGACATATGACAGTTTTTGCCGCATTCGGAGCAGCTCTTTTAATATATTTTCCGAAACTACGTAAACCGGTTATAATTTTTTTAATTGTACTTGGCGTTGCATTAATCGGAACTGATTATCATTTTTTAAGCGATGTAATTGCCGGAGCATACCTTGGTTTCGCTACCACTTATGTTTTATTTTATTTGTTCGAAAAAATAAAAAGCAAGTTTTAATCGCCGGAATAATAATAAAGAGGTTTTATAATATTAATGCCGCTAAAATTTCTGCTTTGTTCTTTTAAGTAATTCTCAAACTAGTCTAAAAGTTAATTTTAAATTGTGAAATTATGATATTCATACAATCATGCATTTTTAATTTAATCCTATTAAATACTTCACTTAACCGGTAAAAATATGAATGAGGCTGTTTTATTTAGATTTTAAAAACGTTCCTTCCTGAAGTTCTTCAAAAGCTTTTTTTAATTCGGCTTGAGTATTCATCACAATAGGACCATACCATGCAACAGGCTCTTTCAAAGGTCTGCCGGAAATAAGAAGAAAACGAATACCTTGATCTCCTGCCTGAACGGTCACCTCATCGCCGCTGTCAAATAAAATCAGAGATCGGTTATCTGCTTCAGTCGGAGGTGAAGTATCAAGCCAGCCGACACTTTCTGTTGGAACTGCAAGCGGCCCGGATGCATTACAGAATTTCCCCGACCCGGCAAAGACATAAGCAAATGCATTATTTCTTGTATCAATTGGTATGGTTTTTCTTTTTCCCGCAGGAACTGTAACATCAACATAAATTGGATCTGCAGCAATTCCCTCAACAGGTCCTTTTTTCCCCCAGAAACTGCCGCAGACAATTTTTGCAGCAGTTCCGTCATCATCAATTACTTCAGGTATACCATCTGATTTAATTTCCTGATAACGGGGTGAAGTCATTTTGAGTGCAGACGGCAGATTTGCCCAAAGCTGAAAACCGTGCATTCTCCCTTTCGGATCACCTTTAGGCATTTCCTGGTGTATTATACCGCTTCCTGCAGTCATCCATTGAACATCACCGGATGAAATAACACCTTTATTTCCCATACTGTCGCCGTGTTCAACTCTTCCTGCTAAAACATAAGTTATGGTTTCAATTCCCCGATGAGGATGCCATGGAAATCCTGCAATATAATCTTCAGGCCGTTCATTCCGGAAATCATCCAATAAAAGAAACGGATCGACTTCGGAAGGATCTCCAAAACCAACAGCCCTGCGAAGATTAACTCCGGCTCCTTCGATTGTAGGCTGCGCTTTTAATATTTTCTTAACGGGTCTTATTGACATGACATCCTCTTAATTTTTACAAAGGATTTTATTTAAAATAAAAACAAAAAGTTGTGATATAAATTCCGTATATCCGCAAATTATATTTTTGATTATTTGAGAATTGAAATTAAAAAAGAAATGAAAACCCCTTCCCTATTTTGATAAGGAAGGGGTGATTAGTTTTATCTTTATTAATGCGCATGTGCATGCACTTGTTGGGGATGAATATGCTGAAGACTATTCCATAGTGCTAATGCACCTATTATTATTCCGGCAAAGAAGAAATTCCATGGAACATACAACATTAACCACACAGCACTGACGAAAAGCCAGATACCAATTATACCATTTATATATCCCTGCCAGCTGTTAATACTACCTCCACCCCAAAAGCCAAATATGATTGATACAATTCCGGGAACAATCATACTTGCCGGAGTCTGAAGAGGCGGAACGAATGCGCATATAATTAACCATATACCTACTGCAACATTAAACCATGCTTGCCACATAATTAACTAGCCTCCTTTCATCGTTCATTAACATTCACACAACGGAATTGTAAAAATTGTTTATTATTATTTCAAGAGTAATTGTAATATCGGTGCTATTAATCAATTTTTACCATTGTTAAAATAAATGTGATTT
>CAZCFZ010000158.1:0-5845 GCA_964498065.1 uncultured Ignavibacteriaceae bacterium | reverse complement strand
CAAAACCTAACATCTTTAATAAGTAAAAAGTCAAGAGAATATTAAAATTTCAGTCAAAAAATAATTTGTAAAAAAACAGTTCTTTGAGTTACTCACCAATTAATGGGACTAAAATTTCCACAATAAATTTTAGATATTCGACTTTTAGTCCCAAAATAAAAAGGTGTCTTTGTCTGGTTTGAAAATTTTTTATCAACAATGCGAGGTAGGTCTGGGAATCCCCCCGGGGGGTATGGAACCTAAATCCTTAAGATTCAAGTTGAAAATTTTTTATGCATTTAAAAAATATATTCTTAAATTTATTTTATAAATATCTTAATAAGAATAATTTATTCTTATATAAATATTAAGGGCAATAAGGGAATGGGGTATAATAAGCCAATCAATATATTTTCAATTGTAATTCCCCTTATCTATTACTGTTATCTTTAGAACAAATATGAGACGAGTATATAATTCTATTATTTAATAACGCTTTCTTTTAAATAATGAATTATGAGATATTAATAAAATAAAAGGGGCTAATGTGAGCCAATGTCACGCTTTACTTTTTTAAATAGCTATAACGATTATTCAATTAATATTGATATTAAAAAATTTTTTGAAGAAAACTTTCCTTGTAATTCAAAGAATTTACCATATATAGACAACGTGAAAGATATAATCTTAAAGTCATTCCCGCATTGTTGTACTGAAGAAGAAATATCAGAAAAAATTAAACGTGATAAAAAAACTGTACAAAGATTGTTTATTAATGCCTTTGGTATAAAGTATAAACAATTAATAGAAACTCTTCGTATATATTGTGCTATAGAACTTTTATATAATACTAGTTTGGATTACACAGATATTGCTTCCCTTTTAAATTATTCTGATCTTAGTAGCTTAGATCGTGACTTTAATAAAGTAATTGGCCTACCCCCTGGGGAAACAAGAAGAGAACTCAATAACCTTAGCCCTAACTTGCTGTTCCAACAATTTTATCGTTATAGAAAATTAATATAACATATTTAAAATAATGTCTCTTTTGGTTAAGGGATTTTATCATTCAACATTTATATTTAACAGTATTTAGACAAAGCCTTCTTTGTTTTAAGAATTCTCGCAAACGGGTTCTAATCTTTATTACTTAATTATAAAGGAGAACTTTAATCATATCATTCACATTATTTAATAAATTAAAATTATTCTCTAAATAATAGTTGTTGTTTTATAAGCTAACTAGTTTTTAATGAAAGGAAAGAGCCATGAGTCTTAACACATTAGCACTCGAATCAGTTGCCAACGTAGGAGCCATTACAAAACCTCCTTCCACTGATTCAACACTTGCTGGCTTAACAAAATATATCCCCACTGAATCACTAACATTATATGTTGCAGCTGTATCATCCTCAGCTGCAATCTCAGAAATAATAGCGTGGTTTACACCCATTATAACTTATTGCTCTTTTATCGTACTTACACCTATTTTAATGTTGCTTATTCATATGCGTCAATTAAAAAATAATGGGAAAAAATGGCGGATTTCTGTAGGCAATTGGCCATGGTGGAAATTGATTGCCTCGACAATAGCTTTCGCAGTTTGGGCCTTGGCAGTTCCTAATAATCCAATTATTCCTTTAAACAGTGCAGCTGGAGGAGTTTTAGCTGGATTTGCTGCCTTATTTGTTTCGACGATTCTAAATTTCGTAGCTCCATTCTTTGAGAAATCAAGCCAAGCTGACAACTTGGGAAAATAAGAAAAATTGATAAGCAGGATTTATCCCTATAATCAGATGGAGCCATTATTGCCGATTGTTCCGCATAATTGGTTTTAACCCATTTTATATTATAAACATTAAAGATAGTACGATTAATATTATACAATAGGATACTTTATGTGTACTTACTAATTTCTCATGTATTCGTGATTATAGCATCAATATAATTGGAATTAATGAAGGTAATTATCACATGATTTATTTTAGAAGTTTCCCAGCAATGTGGAAATACAAATATAATAATCCAGATACATTAATATTTATTGGCAAATTGGACTTTAACATAAGCAAATCATCACCGTTAAATCTATCATATACGTCCACTAGAAGTAATTGCTATACTATTAATAATATTGATGTAGAGAAAAATGTAAAACCCTTTAATTATACTTTAGAAGCATACCCAAATCCGTTTAATCCAACTGTAAACATAACATATTCAGTCCCGTCATCTTCAAACGTCAAAATAGATATTTACGATACATTAATAAAACTTATAAAAAATATTTATGACGGATATAAAACATCTGGGAAATATGAAATAATGTTTAACAGTAAATGTCTTTCAAGTGGAGTATACTTCTGCAAGTTGGAAATCAATAATAATTTAATAAAAACAGTAAAAATAATTTTAAGTAAATGAAATTATAAGAACTGCACGTAACATCTTTTATAAGTAAAAAATAAAGGGTAGGTAGTAGTTCTGGCCAGCAACTTAATTGCATGTCCATTAGGTCTTACTATTACATGCTTCGATGACAATCCATTTTTCGAGCAGAGCTTGCTGCCTCTGGTGTCGACCAAAAGGAGAGATAATGGCAAAAAACATCGTGGTTCTCTTGGATGGAACAAACCAGGAGGGTGGAAAGAGTGAGTACCTCAACACCAACGTGTACAAGATGTACACGCTGCTAGAGGACCGATCACCTCGGCAGGTCGTCTTCTACGAGCGGGGAGTCGGAACTGGGTGGCGCAAGATCACCGGCAACGTCGGTGGTGCCGGCATTTCCAACCGGATCCTCCGGGCCTATCGCTTCATTCATGACCATTACGAATATCCGGATCGCATCTTTCTCTTCGGTTTCAGCCGAGGGGCAACCGAAGTCCGCAGCCTTACCAATTTCATTGAGATGTTTCGATTTCTGCCTGAATCGAGACCAGATCTGATCAAGAAGGCATGGGAGATCTACAAAACACGGCTCCCCCTGCGATGGTGGGCGCGCCGACGCATCGTCAGATACCGATGCTATGGTATTGGCCGACACTGGTTGGAGGTAGCGATTCGGTGGTTGACCCGGCGGTGGACCGACGAATGGGACCTGCGTGACCCTTTCGACGTACTGACCTCGCTGCTCCCCGAACAGACTAGATTCCAGTATCGCAAGCTGTACAGTCGGACTTTGGAAGAGCGAATCTCCGAGCTAAAGGAGGAGACGAAGGACCTCACTTCCAAACAAGTCGCCGCCCTATTCATAGATCCAGACCAGGGCTTGTCGCCAGACCGCTTTTTGCCCGGCTACAAATATACCAGAGTCCCAGCTGCGGACAGCATCTGGTTGGATGTTTCAAAAGCATTGTGGCTTATGAGATACACTATCGGCATATACGATGACAAGAGCGATCCTGCTGCGTGGCTGAGAACCTACAAGCGCGAGGAGCGTGCTCAACGATTTCGGGCCGCATCCGGTTGCATCTACGGCGACATGGAAGGAGGCGCAAGTAGAATTGCAGTTCATTTCCTGGGATGCTTCGACACTGTAGCTGCGTTGGGCCTGCCCTTCCCGCGGTTGAGGGCACTGACAGACCGCATTCCTGGTATGTACCATAGCTTTCACGATCTAAGGCTCTCCGAGAACGTGACGCATGCGTGCCATGCACTCGCTCTCGACGAAGAGAGGCGAGCGTTCTTGCCGGAACTGTGGAAGCCGCATCCGTTCCAGCACAGCCACCAGGTTTGGTTTTCTGGCGTGCACACCGACATTGGCGGTGGGTACCTGGAGAATGGTCTCTCGGAAGTCACTCTCTCATGGATGTTGAGGATGGGCCACGCGGCTGGTCTCTTGCTCGCGAAAGGGGCGGGCGGTCGAGCGGGTGTTCCGATCGTTGAGGACCCCAAGGGCGTCCTGCATGATTCAAGGGACACGTTGCTGAAGAAGTGGCTCTTCGGTAAGCAGACAAGAAAGCCGTCCGAGATGGGAGAAGTCGTCGTGCACCGTAGTGTCCTAGAACGCATGAACTCAAATGCTCCTAACTGGGAATGGCAAGACGGTCGCCCCGTTGAAGTATCCGCACATCGATACCGGAACCGGCTTAGGTTGGTCCTGGGGGGCAACCTTGATTCTGGCCTGTACCACGTCGATGAGCTGGAACCGGAACCTTTTGACTTGTTTGAACTTGTTAAAGAGCAGAAAGAGATGTGGAGTGCGTGGGACAAGGTAGGGTATCCCTCTGCCTGGCCGATGAGCTCACTATGGGGTGCCTTGAACCTAGTGAGTAAAGGGAAATGCGACAAGTTGGCGGAGTTGCTAGCTGGCCTACCAAAGTTTGGCCTACAGGCGGAGATCGGGCTGCTCTACGGCTACGCAGGTGACCTCGACCGTGCGTTCGCCTACCTCAACGAGGCGCTAGCCCACCATCCCACTACGTTGCGGGGTCTGTCAACGAACCCCCGGGTTACTCCTTGCATCCGTAACGACACCCGGTTTAACGAACTCCTGGAAAAGTTGGGGAACTTGGGGTGTGGTAATTCCAACTGATATGCCTCGGGAGCCTCTTATGCGCAGATTAGTTACACAATAATAGCATAAAATAAGATAAATCAGGAAATATGATAGAATATAAAAATAAGTTTTATACATTATTATTAACTTCTATTTTAGTTGTTCTTAGCATCCATAATATTCTAGCAGTGATAATGTATTTTAGTTATCTATCGGTAACCCACTTTTATTCCAATTACCAATGTTCTTTTTCATCTTTTTCCAAGAATAACCTACGGTACCCTTACGAGGTTTCAAGCTTAACGTGATTCCTTTGTCGGTAGAAGCGGAACTTGTGTACTGATTGCGCCATATATTTTTGGCTTTGATAGTATCATAAGACCCATTCTTTAAGGCTTCATTAAAGGTATCAATTATATTTTGGAGTTCGGTAGGGTCCTTAACCCCCAAGTTTTTTATTAAGTAAGGTTTATAATCATCATCCATTTCATCGGGGACAAAAAGATACCATGTACCTTCATTACCATCTCCATAAACTATAATTAAATAATCGTCATAAAAATGGTCTTGTTTTAATTCTCCTAGATCTTCGAATTTATATATTTTGATTTTATCGTTATAAGGTTTCATTTGAATTGTCCTCCAGATAAGGTTTATTTTGTGCGCGATATAGTTTATCGTAATATTCTCTGAAGTAATCATGTCGGGCAGTATTTATAATATCACTAAAACTAGTGAAGTTATCTATTTTAACTTTTTTATTACCATTAAAAAGTTTGACTATGTCCAGCCAGAGCTTTTCATCGTTTTTGCTGACTGGTCCTATCTGCTGTGCAGTCTTATTGAAGAATTTCATTGGTTTTATTCTCCGTAATATCTTGAGTGAATTTTATTGTCTTAAAATGATCTACCGGCACTGTGCCGTTAATTATACTTCTAGCGTTACAGTCATTCTTAGATGAAATGACACGTACCCAACCAAACTTCTTTCTCATATGAAGTATGGTTGAGTCCGGAACAAATATTCCGGTTAATTCACTAAACAGCTTTGCACCTCTATAGGTACCATATGATAAGCTTATTTCCTTGACCTTTTCCATACCTAAAGCCTCTATCAGCTTATCGACGGTGCTATGAGGTATTTTTTTAGGATTTGGTTTTACTTCTTCATCTAATGTAATTTTTAAATTTTCCATAATTGGTTCCCATTTTTATAAATCAGCCTATGCTAATAGGCCTTTTTTGTTTATAGGTCTCTGAGCGAGACCGGGTAGGGTAGGTTGTGTACCGTCTGAAAGTATCGGCACTAATCGACCTGCACAACCTACTCGCCCCATTTGTAATCTGTTTGTAATTTCTTTGTAA
>CAZCFZ010000157.1:0-5957 GCA_964498065.1 uncultured Ignavibacteriaceae bacterium | reverse complement strand
TTAGGCTTGGTTTTTGCTAAACAAATTGTAGATTTGCACAAAGGTTTTATTTCAATACAGAGTGGAGTTAATAAAGGAACTACTGTTATTATAAAATTACCGCGTTAATTTTAAACTTAAATTAAAATGAGGACGCTTAGTGAACAAATTAGTTTTTATTGTCGACGATGAACAAGCAATAGCTAAATTGCTTACATACTGGGTTAAAGACAAATGGAAATATGACGTTGAAGTTTTTTCAAACGGAGAGGATCTTCTTCGAAGAATGTCCGCCAAACCTGACTTGATTTTGCTCGATATTATGCTTCCCGGGATGGACGGACTTGAAATTCTAAAGAAAGTAAAACAATATGATTACAATCTGCCGGTCATAATTCTTTCAGCCCAAGGAAGTGTGGAAGTCGCGGTTGATTCCTTAAAATTCGGTGCATTTGATTATTTCCCCAAACCTATTGATATTCCCAAACTTGAACCCTCAATAAAGAATGCCATAAAGGGATACGATCTTACAAAAGAGCTGGAAAATCTTAAGGAAAATGTAAAAAAAGAGTACAGTTTTGATAATATTATTTCCGCTGACGGTAAAATGCAGGACGTATTTAGGCTGGTATCTAAAGTTTTAGATAATGATATTACCGTATTAATTTATGGTGAAAGCGGCACCGGGAAAGAACTTATTGCCAGAGCTATTCATTATAACGGAAAAAGAAAAGATAAGCCGTTTATTGTAGTGAATTGTGCTTCTATTCCAAGGGAATTATTAGAGAGCGAGCTGTTCGGTCATGAAAAAGGATCATTTACAGGTGCGCATCAAAGAAAACTCGGCAAATTTGAATTAGCCAACGGCGGCACACTTTTCTTAGATGAAGTTGGTGAACTTGAAATGCTGCTTCAAGCAAAACTTTTGCGCGTTATACAGGAAAAAGAATTTGAAAGAGTTGGCGGAACAGAGTTAATAAAAACCGATGTTAGAATAATTTCAGCAACGAATAGAGACTTAAAACATGCAGTCGAAGAAAAAGAATTTAGAGAAGATTTATTTTACAGATTAAATTCATTCCCGATAATTATACCGCCTTTAAGGCAGCGCAAGGGAGACATCTTAGTTTTAGCCCAGCATTTTCTGGAAAATTTCAATAAAAAATTGAACAAAAATATTAAAGGATTCTCCAAGAAAGCTTATAAATTGATTTATGATTACAGTTGGCCGGGAAATATCCGGGAAATGGAGAATACGATTGAGAGATGTTTGATAATTGCCGAAAAGGACGTAATTGATGTTGACGATTTACCGGCCCACATTAAAGCATCCGAACCTTCAATGAATTCCGATTCCGGTGTATCTTTATTCAGTGATGAAAATATTGTCCCTTTTGAAAAATTAAAGGAAGAATCAATAAGACATGCTCTTAAAGTTACAAACGGGAATATTGTAGAAGCTGCAAAAAAGTTACAACTTGGGAGAGCTACTATCTACAGATTAATGGAAAAATATAAGATTGAAAATAGGTCAATTGAATGATATTTTATTTAACAATAATAATTAGGTCTGCGAAATGGATTTTTTAAGAGAAACACACGACGATATAGTTGTAGAGATCGTAAATCTTACAAGAGCTACATTAAAAGAAGCCGAAGAGTTCAAACAAACTCTATCCCAGGATATTGAAATGGGATCCAGGAAAATTATTGTCGATCTCTCCGATTGTGAATTTATAGACTCAACATTTTTAGGCGCCCTGGTTGTAACATTAAAAAAGATTTCCAATATTGGAGGCGATCTTCGATTAGTTGGTTTTCAGCCGGCGGTACATTCTATGTTTGAATTAACAAGAATGTACAGAGTATTTGAAGCTTATAAAACCAAAGAAGAAGCTATTAAAAGTTTTAGTAATTAAATTCAGTTGGAATTGAATATATAATCTTAAGAGATACTTTAATATGTCTATCTTTTGCCTTTCGTATGTTATACGGAATTTGTCCCTCCGCAATTATTTTTTTAGTTTCAATGTTAAAATAAAAGAAAATTTTACAGTAAGTTATGACTGATGGTGAAAAAAAATCTGTTTTGGTAATTGATGATGATATAACTATTAGAAAGCTTATTAGTCATCATCTTAAGAAAAACGAATATGAAGTGATTGAAGCCGAAGGCCCCGAAAAAGCATTTGAAAAACTTAAGAATGAAAATGTCGATTTGGTTTTGTGTGATGTTACCATGGAAGAAATGGACGGTTTTACATTTTGTAAAAAAGTAAGGGAGGATGAAAATTATAAAGCACTGCCATTTGTCTTTGTAACCGCAAAAAACAGCAAAGAAGATAAATCCAAAGCCTTGGAAGTAGGCGGTGATGATATAATAAGTAAACCTTTCGATATCAGCGACCTGCTTCTCAAAGTTAAAGCTTTAATTAAAAGATCCGAGATTTATAAGATTTACGGAAGTAAAAAGAATCTCGAAGAAAACTTCAAACAACAGACCACAAAAATTTTACTTGTTGATGATGATTTATCACTGGCTAAACTATTTCAATATAATTTAAAAAAATCCGGTTTTGAATGTGATATTGCCGATGGTGCCGAACAAGCGGTTAAACAGGCAAAAATTTCTATCCCCGACATTATAATTTCCGATATTATGATGCCTGGTATTGACGGTTTTCAATTTAGGAAGATGCTTTTAACCGATAAGGTACTGAAATCAATTCCGTTTATTTTCTTGACTTCCAAAGGCGAAGAGGATGATATTCTGGATGGATATGATCTGGGAATAACCGATTACGTTCTTAAAACTGCGGGGCCTAGAGTAGTCGTTGCAAAAGTAAGTGCAATAATTAAAAGTTTAGGTAAGGAAAGACAGAAAGTTGTTACCGAACTCCATCAAGCTGCAGACTCTTTAAGAGTAAAAGTTGTCCCTGATTCAAGCCCTACCTTTGACGGATTTGAAATTAAACTCTGGCATCAGCCATTTCACGGAATTCCGGGTGGTGACTTTATCGACTATTTCTCTCTTGATGATAATAACTTAGCTGTAATTCTTGGTGATGTTATGGGGAAAAGATGGGGTGCCTGGTATTTTGCGTTTGCATACGCCGGTTATGTAAGAAGTGCTATTCGTGTTGTGCTTCAAACTGCAAAAGAATTTTCTCCCAGCGAGATTTTGCAGCAGGTGAACAAATCCGTATATCAAGACGCTAAAGTTTCCGAGGTGTTTACAACATTATCGATAGTAATAATAAATAAGCAAACGAAAGTTTTGAAATATGCCGGCGCAGGTGACCTGCCTATCATTTATAAGAGTTCGGATAATAATGTTTTTGAAAAAATAAGTTCTTCAGGATTACTGCTTGGCTATGCTTTTGACGGCAATTATAAAGATATAAACTTAAACCTGCACTCAAATGATTTCATTTTTATGTTAACCGACGGAATCATCGAGTCGAGGAACTCTGAAGGTGTACAATTCGGTAAATCAAAATTAAATGATGTAATTGATTCAATAACTCCTCAACTGGATCCACTCGAAAAAATCAAACAGGAATTCATCTCCTTCACTAACGAAAAGTTTGAAGACGATATTAGTCTGATAACAATTAAAACCAGGTGATGGTTTTTAATCATTTCCCGTGTAGTTAAATATCAGAGCTTTCTTGCAGCTTTTCTGTCCTATCGGCCAATTTAATTTGTTCAATCAACTCGAAAAGGTCACCTTCCATGATATTTGAAAGGTTATATAAAGTTAGTCCTATTCTATGATCTGTAATTCTATTTTGAGGATAATTGTAGGTTCGAATTTTATCGCTTCTGTCTCCGCTTCTAACCATGGATTTTCTTTGTGCCGAAATCTCAGCATTTTGTTCTTTTAATTTTGCATCATACAAACGGGCACGTAAAACCTTCATCGCCTTTTGTCTGTTCTTAAGTTGAGATCTTTCATCCTGGCATTGCACAACCAAACCGGTTGGTAAGTGAGTAATCCTAACGGCAGTTTCAACTTTATTTACGTTTTGACCGCCTGCACCGCCCGATCTAAAAATATCTATTCGAAGATCATTAGGATTTATATCAATCTGAACGTCCTCAGCTTCAGGTAATACCGCGACCGATGAAGCTGATGTATGAACTCTTCCATTTGCTTCTGTTGCAGGAACTCTTTGTACTCTATGAACACCGCTTTCAAATTTTAACTCGCCATAAACTCCGTCTCCGCCTATTGAAAATACGGCTTCTTTAATACCGCCTAAACCGGTATCATTTATGTCTATAAACTCAACCCGCCAGCCTTTCCTTTCCGCATACCGTGTATACATTCTTAATAAATCACCGGCAAATAGAGCTGCCTCTTCACCTCCGGTGCCGGCTCTAATTTCCATTATAATATCTTTATTATCATTAGGATCTTTAGGAAGAAGTAAAAACTTAATGCTTTCTTCAAGTCTTTCTTTATTTGCTTCCAGCCCGGATAGTTCGGACTTGGCTAATTCCACCAAATCCGGATCCACACCTGCTTCTATTATCTCATTATTTCCCTCAATATCTTTAAGAACCGATGAATATTCTTCATATTCACGAATTATTTCTTCCAGTTCGCTTCGCTCTCGGCTAAGACTTACAATTTTATTCCTGTCATTTAAAAAAGAAGGATCGGCGAGCTGCTGATTTATTCTATCGAATTTCTCTTTAATTTTATTTAATCGTTCTACCAGTTCCATTATATTTTTTTATTTTTGAACCATAAATATAGCAAACCAGGTTTTGAAAATCTAAATGGATTTTATTAGTATCAAAACCATTTTAAAAGGAAAATAAGACTGCGTTTGAGCATAATACAATTTTTAGACTAAAACTTTATAAAAAATTGTTATATTATTCAAAGTAATTTCAATTTTTAAATCTCAAATTTTTAAATCAAATAGCTTATTTAATATTATAATGAGAAAATTCGAAATACCCGGATTTTATAGAAGTTCATTTATTACTAAAATAAAAGATTCCAGGAAATTTATTGATCCCAGGAAAAAAGATTTCTCACCAACACTTTTAGATTTTGGTCCGGTAAGATTTTATATTGCCCGGCATTTCGGCTTCTGCTACGGAGTAGAAAATGCAATTGAAATCTCTTATAAAATAATTGAAGAAAATCCCGGCAGAAGAATTTTTTTACTCAGTGAAATGATTCACAATCCTGATGTAAATGAAGAATTAAAAAGGCGAGGTGTTGTATTTTTAATGGATACGGCAGGAAAACATTTGATTGATTGGAATGAATTAAATTCCAATGACATTGTAATAATTCCGGCTTTCGGCACAACAATGGAGATACAAAATAAATTAAAAGAAATCGGGATAGAAACTTTTAAATATGATACTACATGTCCTTTTGTTGAAAAAGTCTGGAACCGTTCCTTTCAGTTAGGCGAAAGCAATTATACCGTCATTATTCATGGTAAGCATTTTCATGAAGAAACTAGAGCAACCTTTTCTCATAGTATAAAAAACGCAGCTTCACTCATAATCAGAGATATCAAAGAAGCCGAATTTTTATCTGCAACTATTCTAGGGAAAAGAAGTGAAAACGAGTTTTATTCTTTTTTTGAAAGTAAATATTCCAAAGGATTTGATGTAAAAAAAGACTTATTGAAGATTGGAGTGGTAAATCAAACAACAATGCTGGCAACCGAAACTCAGGCTATTGCGGATTATTTAAAAAATACGATGATTAAAAAATTCGGTAAAGAAGATCTTAGGAATCATTTTGCCGATACAAGAGATACTCTTTGTTACGCTACGTATGACAATCAAGAATCAACTTATGGCTTATTAAAGAAAAGCGCCGATTTTGCCGTTGTAGTCGGCGGATATAACAGCAGCAATACCAGCCATATTGTAGAACTCTGTGAAAAGAAATTGAAGACATATTTCATTTCTTCTGCAGAAAAAATTATTTCCGATAAAAT
>CAZCFZ010000156.1:0-6155 GCA_964498065.1 uncultured Ignavibacteriaceae bacterium | reverse complement strand
TTTGAGGCCCGAAAAATTTGTACCGCAAACGGCTTTCCATTATTGCGGCCATAATACTCATGAAGAACCTTCCGGTTCGGGTTCTTCCTAAAGCTTCCGTATCCATAATAACCCCGTTTAATATTCGTAGTAAAATTTATTTATATTTTTTATATATTCTGTAGCGAAAGGAAAACAAATCTGTTTAAAAGATGTAAAGGTAAGTATTTCTATTAATAAAAATATAGTTTTCATAAGCTATTTATTTTAATATATTTAATTAAGGTGTAAACATAATTTAATAGCTTTACACCTTTTAAGGTTGTCTTAATGCTCTTCAAATCATATTTTAAAGTCGTTTAAACAATATTTAAAAACCATTTTAGATTATATAAAGTTAAAATTCAGTTTATAATATAATGTTTTAACAAAGTTCCTCTTTTAAAATAATTGCGTTTGTTTTCCCTTAGTTACTCAGATAAATGTATATTCCAAATTCCCAAATTAAATGTCTAAATGGCGAAAAAGATAGAAAAATTGGAAAGAATTCCCAAACTAAAATTTCAACTTTTATTCTTTATAACTCATTATATTATTTATTTTTACAGCAAATCAAATTTTAATATGATATTCCCAACTTTCCAGATTAATTATAGATACTATTGTTTATTTTATTTATTTCTTTTTCCAGACTTCTACTTCAATAATTTGTTTTTCGTATCTCTCGTGCTCTAATTCAATTACAATTGTCTTTGGGGAATCATTTACATCCCAAAAACTAACTCACCTTTTTGGTACAAGGTTCCTGCTTTGAATATGTTGGGTAAATCTGTGCCCGCCGATTTCAATCCTTGAAACCATCCTGTTCAAGGGGCTTTTTCAATATACGCATTTTTTAGGTGTGGTTAAGGAATCTCTAGCTGGCTTCGTAATGATCAGAGCTTAGTCCAGCCATTTATCTCAAATAAAGGATTTGTCTTTTGGCCTTTATCGTTACGTTAGCATAGGTGTTTAAACTTAGACTTCTGGTTTTAAGCAACTTTAGTATTTTGATATTAATTTTAATTTTCAGGACTATTGAGGCAAATAAGTGGTGTTGATTGTTTATCCATTATGATAGTTTACATTACCCAAGATGACGGTAACTAAAGTTGCCAATAAATTTTTGTACAGCAGTAGGAGTGTGTCGCATTATAAAACGTACAGCATTATAATATTTTGAGCGTTCCCCGGATTTGTCGGGCTCATAATCTAAAATAGATATGCCTCCTGGTGAACTAACATAGTCGGTCAGATCCTCTTCAATTGTTGCCCATCTTCTCTTGTGAGTTAGCAAACCGGTATTTTCGAGAGATGTTCTTCCAAAACTGAAGTTTGCTGCTCCGCTCTTTTTGGCCAATTGAATTGTTTCCCAATAAATTAATTGACTTACACCTCGCGAAGAATCGACGGATTCACCTGAATATTCGGAAGTCCACAGATCTTTGAACTTAGATACTAATATTCCTCCGAAAGGTTTGTCTTCCCGCATTGCCAGAAAGAGGGAGATGTTATTGGGGCTTAGCGAATGGTACATTTCATTAAAAAAAGCGAAAGGCATTGGTGGAAGTGAATGTTTCAACCGTGTAGAAACAAGAAAGGAATGTAATTTACGCAATGATTTTTCATCCTTTCTTTCCTCTATAATTACTCCATCTCGCTTGGCTTTATCAATTGCACGGCAAATGTTTGATTTATTAAAAGTTTTAAACAATTCATCTAGTGACTTATGTAAAGGTAGGTAGTGGTGTTTGTATTTCATACTTTCGGTAAGTGAAACCGGTATACAAGATGCACTTGTAGGTGTTGTCCTAATCTCGATCCTTTTACATTTTTGTTTAATTGAAACTTTTTCTATTTCCGGCCAGAGTAGGTTGAATTCTTCTTTGGATGATATAAGCGGATCGCACATTGTTGCAAAGGGTACGCTGACTATTCTGTTTCCAAGTATCCAGCTCTTTACAGTGTACACAGGTAAACCGGCTTGAATCTGTCCCGATTCATTTCTAAGGACTAAAAACTGTCCACGTATATGCTCAAATGCAATTTCGAGCATTTGTTTCCAGGTTGAAAGATGATAGACAAGTCCTTTCGGATGTCGAAGGACAAAGTCATTCCACTCGTCATATTCTTTTGTTGATAACCATTGAATTGTGCTCAAATCTGTTTCTGCAATTTTAGTAATTTGATGAAAGTTAAGTTACTACCATTTTCAAAAAATATTGCTCAGAAAAATCCCACTTAACAGCTATGTTTTGTTAGTTCGATTATATAAAAAGATACCTTGTGAGATATTTTGTAGACTCGACTTCCTTAATAGCAATAATAAGAATTAATTTCTCTTTAAAAATCTATATTTGCCTAATAACTGTCAATTAAAAAGTGAATAATGTGATATATTAACAACATCAGTTACTTATATAATAAAGTAAAATATATTTTTCTGCTTCCATCGTAAGTAGCAGCTACCAATTATTTGGTGAAATTTCCTGCAGAGCCAAGTCATCCATTGGTTCTAAAGGTTTAAAGGTAGTTGTTACTTTATAAGGTGTATCGGGTACATTCTGAATGGCCCAGACCAATTCAGTTATATGCAAACAATAATCAGCAGGCAGCCTGGAGAGACGATTTTCGGTAATTGCATTTGCTAGTTCTGCAACTCCTCTAGCATAATCTTGCCTATGCCTGGCGTTACGTTTCTTCCAGCTAAATTTCTTAACTGGTGGATATTCCTTATAATTTGGATCGAACCATGCTTTAATAAAAGGATATCTTTCAGCAATTGGATATCTTTGTGCTCTAAATTTAAACTTTGAATATTTATCTACATATACAGGAGCTGAATAGTTTAAGACTTCTTCAACCTTCAAAATGCCTTTATCTCCAATAATTTTCATGGAATGATTATGAGGACCTAAAAGGCCGCAAGTTAATCTAACAACTACACCCGACTCAAATGTAACGCTTGCAATGGATAAATCCGGACTGGATACAAGTATTGGCTCTTCAGGCACTACCGTTTTATCCGGCCAAAAACATGACGAATACGATGTGATTGTTTTGGCGGGTCCAAAAAAGGCCGCAAACCAGGTTAAATAATAGCCCATGTGTGCTATAGGAAAGCCTATACGGAAAAGATCCTGATAGGGATAAGGACCATTGGAAACACTTCTCCATGTATTAGGATTTTGTAATTGTACCGGCCCGTCATCAAACTCAGCATAAACCAAACGAGGTTTACCAATTACACCGCTACGCAAAGCTCTCCACAATGTTTGAGCAGTTTCTCCCAAAATACCGCACGGGGCTGAGGATAAATATAGACCTTTGCGATTCGCCAGTTCAACTAGTTCCTTTGCATCTGAAAATTCCAGGGTCATAGGCTTATCCGAATACACGTGTTTTCCTGCTTCTAAGCACTTTTTTGTTATTTCAAAATGACTATCTGCATCCGAGAGGTTTACAATCATGTCAATATTGGGCTCGTCCAATAATGCTTCTACTGAAGGACAAGTTTTTACGGAGTGGTAGGCTCCAAATTCTGATGCTCTTTTTTGATCTTTGTCTGTTACAGCGACTAACTCCAAAAAAGGATAGTTTTTTAGAGTTTCGATATATGTATCGGCAACATAGCCGCATTTAACAAACCCAATTTTCATACTCTACCTCACAATTTTGGTGCTGTTTACTTTCTAAATATTTTAACATTGGTTTCATTATTAATCAAATTTCAATAATTCAATTTTTTTTCTTCCCAATACAAATGAAATACACCGCCTGATGATTGCTAACAGAATCATCCACCAGTTGGATGCAAGGAAATAAAATCCTTTACTATAGTATCCGGCACGAATCACTTCCTTTCCCCAATAAAAAGCAAGACCTCCGAACCAAGCCGATCGTTCAACTCGGCATTTTAGATTGCCGGGATATTTACCCGCTTTTGCATTTGCTTTCAATACACCAACGCCTTTAGCAAATGATAAGACCTTTTTAACTGCATTTGATGAGTGCATACGATACCACGTTGAACCTGGCTCTAATACTAAAATCATCTTACCCGATACTCCAAGCTTAGCTAAAAGATCCTGAATATCCTGATAAAAAATACCTTTCGACCAGCCGCCTGCAGACCAAAATGTAGTGTGATTTACAACTAAGGCACTCGAATTATAAAGTCCTGGTCTATCTTTTGCTAAGAAGTAACCATATTCTACAAATTGAATGCTATTCGGAATATCATTTATGTTTACCTTAGGCACCTTTCCACTAAATAAATTGGCTCGGCCAAGTATAATTTTAGGATTACGGGCATTAATAAGTTTGTCATATATATCGAGAGCCCAAGGCATCAAGACATCATCTCCGTCCAGAAAAACCAAATACTCTCCTTTGGCTAGAGATGCTCCATGGTTACGTGATGTATAGACTCCGCCGTTTTCCGGCATTATTACCAAATTAATCAATTCACCAAAGGATTTAAGCAGTTCCACCGTACCATCACTTGAGCAATCATCAACAACTATGATTTCTTTGTTGGCATACCTCTGTGACAAGGCAGACACAACTGTCTCCTTTATGAATGCTTCTTGATTGTAACAAGCAATTACTATACTAAATCGAAATTCTGACAATTAACTATCTCCGGGGTTTAAACCAAATTTAGCTAAAACATTTAATAAAAAATTCTTACCAATTAATAGAAAGAATATCTTTAAGAGCCAAATCGTCCATTGGTTCTAAAGGTTTAAAGGTAGTTGTTACTTTATAAGGTGTATCGGGTACATTCTGAATGGCCCAGACCAATTCAGTTATATGCAAACAATAATCAGCAGGCAGCCTGGAGAGACGATTTTCGGTAATTGCATTTGCTAGTTCTGCAACTCCTCTAGCATAATCTTGCCTATGCCTGGCGTTACGTTTCTTCCAGCTAAATTTCTTAACTGGTGGATATTCCTTATAATTTGGATCGAACCATGCTTTAATAAAAGGATATCTTTCAGCAATTGGATATCTTTGTGCTCTAAATTTAAACTTTGAATATTTATCTACATACACAGGAGCTGAAAAGTTTAAGACTTCTTCAACCTTCAAAATGCCTTTATCTCCAATAATTTGCATAGTATGATTATGAGGACCTAAAAGGCTTAAAGTCAATCTAACGATCACACCCGATTCAAAAGTAATACAAGCAACAGAAATATCGGGATTTGATACGTGTAAAGGTTCCCCGGATATAACGGTTTTATCAGGCCATAAGCAATCGGAATAAGCAGTAATAGTTTTAGCAGGGCCGAAGAAAGCAGCAAACCATGTTAAATAATACCCGGCGTGTGATATTGGAAAACCTACCTGAAACTCATCCCGGAAGGGAAAAGGAGCACCTGAAACCGTATGCCAAGTTTCCGGATTTTGTAATTGTACCGGCCCGTCATCAAACTCGGCATAAACCACACGAGGCTTACCAATTATACCGCTGCGCAAAGCTCTCCATAATGTTTGAGCAGTTTCTCCCAAAACACCACACGGGGCTGAAGATAAATAAAGACCTTTTCGGTATGCCAGATCAAATAATTTCTGAGCATCTGATAATTCCACTGTCATGGGCTTTTCAGAATATACATGTTTCCCAGATTCCAAACACATTTTTGTCACTTCAAAATGACTATTGGGGTTTGTTAGATTAACTACCAAATCAATGTTATAATCTGATAATAATGCTTCAGTTGTAGGACATATTTCTATTCCATGGTAATTACCAAATGCCTTAGCACGTTCTGGATTACGGTCAGTAACTGCAACCAAATCTAAGTGAGAATATCTTTTTATACTAGGCATATATAAATCTGCTGTATAACCACAGCCTACAAATCCGACTCGAATATTTCACCTCATGTTTTAAATTTTTTTAGGTTTATCTGTCCTCTAAACACTTTTGTCTTCTAATAACATAATTTGTCACTGATTGACATTTTCAGATTAAGTAAATTTAATAGTGAATCAGTAAGGAAATGATACTCACCCTTAACGAAAAGTAATTAATTATTCCATAGTATTTTATCATTGCAATTACTTTGAATAAATATAATAAAGGGGGTATAGAATGTCAAAAAATTTTATTAAAGGAAAATTATTTT
>CAZCFZ010000155.1:0-6340 GCA_964498065.1 uncultured Ignavibacteriaceae bacterium | reverse complement strand
GATATTGCTGAAAAAATATTTTTACTGCACAAAGATAATACAATCAAAGTATAATTAAAAAATATTTTGAATGTGATTATTATTTTAAAATGGTTTGAAAAAATTTTGCGGATCAGATCATATTTATATTTTATAAATGTCTCAAATGTCTTATCTTATAAATCAATAATTTACTAAGTAATACTTACAAGCTAATTTGCTCAATACCTGTAATAATTTTAATTTTACCACGTGACATTTATTTATTTGTGTAAATACTATCCTTAGATTTTTAATTAAATGGTAATTTAATGCAGAAATTCAATGGTGTAGATTATTATAATTCAGATAGTTTACTTTCTGAAGAAGAGAGGATGGTAAGAGACAGCGTTCGGGATTTTGTTTCTACAGAAGTAATCCCAATTATTGAGAAACATAACCGGGAATCAACTTTTCCTATTCAGTTAGTTCCTCAAATGGCTGAATTAGGATTATTCGGAACTACAATTCCGCAAAAATATGATTGTGCCGAATTAAATAATGTTGCTTACGGGCTCGTTATGCAAGAACTTGAAAGAGGGGACAGCAGTATTAGAAGTTTTGTATCGGTCCAAAGCGCTTTAGTGATGTATCCAATATATACTTTTGGAAGTGAAGAGCAAAAGGACTTTTGGCTGCCGCTATTAGCTAAAGGTAAAAAAATTGGTTGTTTCGGGTTAACAGAACCGGATTATGGTTCTAATCCGGCGGGAATGGTAACTAAAGCAGAAAAAGTAGACGGCGGTTATATATTAAATGGTGCTAAAATGTGGATTACTAACGGTACTATTGCAGATGTTGCAGTAGTTTGGGCTAAATTAAATGGAGTTGTTCGAGGATTTTTAGTAGAAAAAGGTTTTAAAGGATTTGCCGCTCCCGAAATGAAAGGTAAACATTCTCTCAAAGCTTCTGTAACATCGGAATTGATTTTTGATAATGTTTTTGTACCGGAAAATAATATCCTTCCGAAAACCGTAGGATTAAAAAATGCTTTGATGTGTCTTAATCAAGCTAGATACGGTATTGCCTGGGGTGTAGTTGGCGCCATGATGGCTTGCTATGATACGGCATTAAATTATGCCAAATCCAGAATACAATTCAGTAAACCAATTGCTGCATATCAAATTACTCAAGAGAAATTAGTTTATATACTTACTGAAATTACAAAATCTCAACTGTTGAATATTCAATTGGGCAGAATTAAAGATAACGGGTCGTTAAAGCATACTCACGTTTCAATGGCTAAAAGAAATAATTGTGAGAAAGCTTTGGAAATTGCGCATATTGCAAGAGAAATTTTAGGAGCAAACGGAATTTTGGACGAGTACCCGGTTATGAGGCACGCTGCAAATCTTGAATCGGTTAAAACATATGAAGGAACACATGAGATGCATACATTAATAATTGGAGAAGATATTACTGGTTTTCAGGCTTTTGAATAAATTTAATTTTAATAATTGCATTTAATATACAAATTAGGTTGAATAAAATATGGAAGAAGGAATGAATATTAAAGAAGGATTAACTTTTGATGATGTATTATTAATTCCCGGGAAGTCTTCTTATTTACCAAGGGAAGTTGACATAACCACTTTTCTCACAAATGAAATTAAACTAAATATTCCAATTATTTCTGCAGCTATGGATACGGTTACCGAATCAGCTTTAGCGGTTGCTTTAGCAAGGGAGGGAGGTATCGGAATCCTTCATAAAAATATGACTATCGAGAATCAATGTATAGAAGTGGATAGAGTAAAACGGTCGGAAAGCGGAATGATAATAGATCCCGTGACCTTAAAACCTGAGCAGACAATTGGCGATGCATTAGATATTATGAAAAAATACAGTATTTCCGGAATTCCGGTGATAAATAATAATGGAATATTGGTTGGTATTCTTACAAATCGTGATCTAAGATTTGAACCCAACAAACGCTTAAAGGTTAAAGATTTAATGACATCGGAAAATTTAATAACAGCTCCGCTTAACACTAACCTGGAAAAAGCCGAAAAAATTCTTCAAAAATATAAGATAGAAAAATTACCGGTTGTGGATAAAAACGGTTTACTTAAGGGACTAATAACATTCAAGGATATTCAAAAGAAAAAGAAACACCCGAATGCATGTAAGGATGAACATGGAAGGCTTAGAGTGGGAGCAGCAGTTGGGATAACATTTGACACTCTGGATAGAATTTCTGCCTTATCAAATGCCGGCGCCGATGTTATTGTTATAGACACGGCACACGGTCATTCCCGTGGTGTGATGAAAACAATTAAAGAAGCCAGAAAAAAATTCAAATATGAACAGATAATTGCCGGAAATATAGGTACTTATGAGGCAGCTCTTGATTTATTGGATTGTGGAGTAGATGCTGTAAAAGTAGGAATTGGACCTGGATCAATATGTACTACCAGAATTGTTGCCGGAGTAGGAGTACCTCAAATTACAGCTATTTCGGAAGTTTCTAAGGCCGTTAAAAAACGCGGTATTCCGTTAATTGCGGATGGAGGTATAAAACAAACCGGCGATCTGCCAAAGGCAATTTCCGCGGGAGCAGATTCGGTTATGATAGGCGGATTGTTTGCAGGTGTTGATGAGAGTCCGGGGGAGAAAATTTTATATGAAGGAAGAAGTTTCAAATTATATCGAGGTATGGGATCGCTTTCGGCAATGACAAGAGGCAGTAAAGACAGATACTTTCAGGATGCGGAAGATGACATTGCAAAGCTGGTACCGGAAGGTGTTGAAGGAAGAGTTCCTTATAAAGGACCATTGTCCGATACAGTCTATCAATTAATTGGAGGCTTACGTGCGGCAATGGGTTATTGTGGAGTTAAAAATATTTCGGAATTAAAAACAAAATCAAAATTTATAAAAATAACTATGGCGGGATTAAAAGAGAGTCACCCGCATGATGTAATAATTACTAAAGAAGCACCAAATTATCATTCCTAGGTAATTAAAATTATGAACGGATTTTAACTTTTATAAGTTAAATGGGGCTTCAGCAAAATTTGCTAATTCAAGAAAGAATAAAATAGATCTATGTACAAAGTATTAGTTATCGCTTACTATTTTCCTCCAATGGGTCTGAGCGGCGTTCAGCGAACTTTAAAGTTTGTTAAATATATGAATAATTATAATTGGGAACCGACAGTCCTTACAGTTGGCCAGACAGGTTATTACGCTCACGATTTGGCTTTACTTAAAGAAGCTGAAAATTCCCCTATAAAAATTGTTAGAGTTGAAGGAAACGATATTAATTCGAAGCTTAAGAAAAAAGGAACACTTAAAATGCCTCCGGAATTATTAAGAAAAATCTTAAGCAGAATTAGCAATACCATTTTTATCCCGGATGCAAAAAGGGGATGGACAAAAAAAGCAATAAAAAAGGCAAGGGAATTATTAAAAAATGAAAAATATAATTTAATCTTTGTAAGTGCTCCGCCTTTTTCAGCTATTAATATAGCTGTTAAATTAAAGAAAGAATTCAACTTACCTTTGGTAATTGATTACCGTGACCTTTGGTATGGAAATCAATTTACTTTTTATCCTACTCCGTTTCATAAGTATTTACATAAGAAAATGGAATATGAAGCTTTAAAGGCAGCCGATAGGATTACAGCAACTAATCGTAAGATGAAGGAAAAGATATTAAAAAATTACAAGTTTTTAACATTTGAGGATATTTATATTATTCCTCATGGTTATGATCCCGCTGATTTTAAGAATATTGCAGTGGAGAAAAAAGAAAATAATAAAATGCGGCTCACATATTCGGGAATATTTTATGAATTTATCACTCCAAAGTACTTTTTACGTGCTTTTAAAGAACTTTCAATAGAAAGGCCGGATGTTGCCTCGAATATAGAACTTCATTTTATCGGTTTTCTAAGAAATGAAAATAGAAGATTGATACGAAGGTTGCATATACAAGAATATATTAAAGAATTCGGTTATTTAAATCATTCGGATTCGTTAAACAAAATAATGTCAAGTGATGTACTGTGGTTGATGGTTGGTTACAGCAGAAATGTTGATACACATTCGAGCGGTAAACTATATGAATATTTCGGAACTAAAAAGCCCATAATTGCTTGTTTGCCGGATGGTGCTTTAAAATCTGCGGTTGAAGATTATAAAGCGGGATTTATTACTGCTCCGGATAATATTGAAGAAATTAAAAATACTTTATTAAAAGTGTACGAACTTTATATTAAAAACGAGCTGCCTTTACCTGATGAAGAATATGTGGAAAAGCATAGAAGGGATTTTTTAACCGAACAATTAACCAAACAATTCCAATTTCTAGTTAAGGTAGAAGTAATATGAATGTTCTAATAATCGGATCTGGAGGAAGAGAACATGCATTAGCATATAAGATTTCTCAAAGCCCTAAAATTGATGAACTTTTTATATTGCCAGGTAATCCAGGAACAGATTCTTTAGGTGAAAATGTAAACCTTCCGATAAATGACTTCAATTCAATGCATTCATTTTGTCAAACTAAGTCAATTCAACTTGTAGTTATTGGGCCGGAACTGCCGTTAGTCGAAGGACTGGGAGATTTTTTACGAAAGAACGGAGTTAAAGTATTCGGTCCAAATCAAGATGCTGCACAGATTGAAGGGCATAAAGCTTTTGCAAAAAATTTGATGAAAAAATATGGTATTCCTACTGCGGATTTCGTTGAATTTAATAATGATGAATATGAAAAAGCGCTTGATTATTTAAGGAGCAGTAATTTCCCATGTGTCGTTAAAGCTGATGGTTTAGCGGCCGGTAAAGGCGTTTTAATTTGTAATAATTTTACAGAGGCAGAAAATGCTTTGGATGAAATATTTAATAAGAAAGTATTCGGTTCGAGCGGCGATAAAATTATTATTGAGGAATTTTTAAGCGGGGAAGAAGCATCAATTTTTGCAATAACCGACGGGAATGATTATGTGTGTTTGCCTTCTGCCCAGGATCATAAAAGGATAGGGGATAATGATAAAGGTAAAAATACCGGTGGCATGGGTGCATATTCTCCGGCTCCGATTATTACTCCGTCTCTGCTTAAAGAAATTGAAGAAAAGATATTTTCGCCGACTTTAAAAGCCTTGCGTGAAGAAAACAAAAAATTTAACGGATGTCTCTACTGCGGTTTAATGATAACGTCCGAAGGTCCGAAAGTTGTGGAATTTAATTGCCGGTTCGGCGATCCCGAAACGCAGGCAGTTCTACCTCTGCTGGACGGAGACTTCCTTGAATTATTGTATTCTGCTGCCGATGAAAAAATTAATAAAAATGCTGTGAGATATAATAAAGGTGCGGCAGTTTGTGTTGTAGCTGCTTCAAAAGGTTATCCCGATTCTTATAATAAAGGTTTGGAAATTAACGGATTGGATGAGATATATAAGGATTCAATCGTCTTTCATGCCGGAACAAAATATTCCGGAAATAAAGTTGTTACTAACGGAGGGAGAGTTCTCGGTGTTACTGCAGTAGTAAAGGAGAATAATTTAAAACAAGCAAAACAAAAAGCATATGATGTTTTAAAGAAAATTTATTTTGAAGGCATGTATTTCAGAAGTGATATTGCAGATAAGGGAATTAATAAAAATTAATTTGTTTTTCAAAAGCGTCAATAAAAGATTTTCAACAAATTTCGACCTGTTAAGATCGAGTAAGTGTATTAAATTATAATTTGAGATACATCAAAAAATTTGCCTTCTAAAATTTTGTTATAAGATGTCTAATCCATGTTGTTATCCAATCACTTATAAAATCAGATCCCATAAATAAATTTACCATCCATCCAGTAAAAAATAATACCAATATTACCGATAGCGCTTTTTTAAGAAATTTGTACATTGGTAATATGGTAATTCCGTAAATCAATGTTCCCATTATAATTGCACCGCAGATAATTAATATTAATTTAATCAGTACGGTTTCAATTTCCATATTAAAAATGTCCTATTATTATATTATGTAAAATTATTAACAATCATCATTTCATATTATCGAATAATTTTAGGATTTGTTAATCAATATCAATATTATAAAAAGATTTTTCTTTTTAACTTAAATAAAAATGATGAAATAAGTTAGTGTATAATTTAATAGATATTGCGGATAAAAAACAGAATTGTAATTTGGAAGAAAGATTTAAACTGCAAATATGAAAATATATTTTATATGTAAAATTTAAATAAGTATTTTTTAGGCTTCAGCTATATAAAAATCACTTAATTTGGGATAAAAGGTTTTGACAAGTACAAATAAAAAAATTCTGAAAAATTTATCATAATCTAATCTTTTTAGTACCGAAGGC
>CAZCFZ010000154.1:1205-6481 GCA_964498065.1 uncultured Ignavibacteriaceae bacterium | reverse complement strand
GCCGTACTCAAACAGATTTTTTCATTAAACGCTTCACGGATGAAAATTTTTTAACGAATTTCTTTATATGCGCAAAAAAGAATTAGGAATTATTTTGGATCATTAAAAGTTTTTTTTAATGCATTAAATAGAAAGTGAAATAAATTTATTTTAAGCCGTCTGATTGGATTTTGCTTACGGCGTCGTCTATCAGGGGATTGTATGAGGAGTAATTTTTAGGACCGTAATACAGCTGCGGAAGGTTTTTAAATGGCTTTCCATCTTTGTTTAAGAAATGCTTCTCAAAGTTTTTGTATTTATTTTTTTCCAAGATAAATTTTTCATCAACAAGCTTGTTTATAAGGACGGGGAAGTCTTTATCGCAGCCGAGCCATCTGAACCTCTGGAATTTAATATTTTTGGATTGGTTAAAATTTTTCCCTTTATCATTAATAAAGTGAGTTACAATTTCATCGTCATCTTCGTATTTCGGCATAAGCTTGCCTTCGCCAAGCAGAAAAAAGAGGTCTATAAGCTGCGTCTCCGTGCCGAGCCAGGTTATTTTACCCGCGGAATTCTGCCGCTTCTTTTTCCCGGCTTTAGTATCTTTTTTATTTTCATGCGGCTGATGATTAATATTTTTTATGTCTACTGCCTTAATTGAGTTATTCCTTTCCAGGGATAGTCGTTCCTCTAAAAATTTGATTTGATTATCGATCAGTTCCAGTACGCCGCCGTACAACCCGGCTTTAAATTCTATTAATGTTTTAAGCACGTACAAATTAAAGCCGGATTTAGAACGCTGCTTTGATTTTTCTACGGAATCTTCTATAAAATAAACAAGCTCCGGACTCGTGTTGGCGAGCCTGAATAAATAAATTCCTTCCTGGTCGAATGAGGATGCTTTGAAGCTATCAAAGTCCTTTTTTATTCTTGATAAATTATTCCTTATATCCATCAGGAAAATTAATTTCTCTCTGGTAGTATCGTAATTATAAAGCGCATCTAGAAGGCGTTTTTTTGTAATAAATAACATTCCGAATCTTTCATCGAAGCTGTCGGACTTGAATAAATAATAACATTTTAAATTTATTTTAATTTTAGAATATTTCTGCTGCTCGGAAGCCTGCTTATCTGAAACCTTAACCGATAATAGCCTGTTTAAATTAACAGACGCCTGCTCGTTTGTGTCATACTGCGGGCCGGAAGTTTTTATAGGAGTATCTATAAAGCCGAGGCTTACCTGCTTTTCGCAAAGCTTAATTTCCTGCTTCAGCAGAAAGAGATACTCTGAGTAGATACTTTTGAAAAACTTACAGCCATGCAGGTACAATATAAAATTATAGATAGGGTAAATGTAGCCGTATTTATAAAATAAAAAGAAGGGGCCGAGCTTCTTTTTAATATATGCTATCTTTTGCGTGTTTATCTCGCTTATGTATGAGGATATGTCGTATAATTCCGGACAGTTAATTGAATGCATTCTGCCTTTATATCTAATAAATGTAATAAGAGAATGCTTTTTGCTTTTTAGATGGCGGAGTATTCTTTCGGTATCATGTTTTTCAGTTTCCAGGTAGATAATTTTTTCTTTGAAAGACGGTAAGGCTTTAAGTTTATTTTTTAGATCGGAATAGTTTTTAGAACCTATGATAGGACAGTAAGCCATGCTTCCCCTTGTTTATTTCGTAAGGTTATAACAGTTAAATGCCCGTAATTCTATTATCCTTATTTTTTTAAAGATAAATTTATAAAAAAGTGTAATTTTAAACCAAATTATTTTTTAACTTTTTTAAACTTTCTTGTTAATTTGAGTTTAAGAAATTATAATTTAGACACAAGCCCGATTTATTAATTATTTTAAGGTCTATCTAATGCCGGGGGACTCCAGACAGGATCAAACAGCAGCCCAAACTTTTAACAATAAACTATTCGAGATATTGGCCAAGGCTGCTATGAAAAAGGATGTCTTAAGTAAAAGGTGTCATCTCTAATAATTATAGCAAAGCTAAAAAATAATAGATTATAATTTTATTTATGCTGTCATGGAGTGGTCTCCCAAAGGGACAGGCGTGACGGCTAAGGAGAAGGAAAGTAGTTTATAACATTAAGGAGAACATGGATGTCATGGTCCATACCATGACATGTTTAGGAAGGAACTACTGTTAAGAAATGATCCATGACTGCCATGTTGCTGTCATGAAATGGTTTCCCAAAGGGACAGGCATGACAGCCGCGTAACTGGGCTGTCATGGTCCAAACCATGAAAGTTATAAGGAAGCTATGAGTTTAAGACATAGAAATAGTTTAACAGAATGCAGCCATTTTTTTGTTACAACAACTGTGACAGAGTTTTTAGAAATATTTAAAGATGATAATGCATGTTTGCTGCTTGTAAATAATATAAAGCATTATCAAAAGAAATATAGTTTTATTGTTCTTGGCTATGTAATTATGCCTTCACATTTTCACTGGATAGTAGAAGTAAATAAAAAGTTTGGTACAATTTCAGATATAATGAGAGATATAAAAAAGTATTCCGCCTGGGATATAATGGAATATTTAACAAAAGAAAAAAAGGGAAATAATAAAATATTCCAAGAAGCAGCGAAGAATTATAAGGGACAGAAAAGGAAATTTTGGATGCCGAGGTTTGATGATGAAGTAATCAGGAATGAAAAAATGTTTTGGTCGAAGCTCCGTTATATTCATAATAATCCGGTTGAAGAAGGATTGGTGGTGAAGCCTGAGGATTACAAATATTCAAGTGCCAGGAATTATGTTTATGGGGATCAATCCGTTTTGAGTGTGGATACGGAGTATGCAGGTATAAATATGAAATAACTAATAGATGCTGTCACGGAATGGTCCGTGACAGCCTAGAAAAGGTTTCGGCAATTTTAATTATTTTATTTAATTCGACTTCCTGATTAGAAGAGGCTGTCTCTAAAGTAATATCTCTTTTAAAAATGGAACGCGGATATCACAGATTAAAACGGATTTTCACGGATTTTATATTTGTATATTACTTTTGAGACAGCCCATGCAGTTTTGGGAGGACTTTTCTTCTCCCCGGCCTGAAGGTCGGGATTATCATGGCTGCATACTTTAGAGCGTGAACAAATAAATATCAAGAATTATGAGAGGTTTAACCCCATTTATTTTAAGACGGTCAACTTGAGTATTTTATATTTTAAGATAAGGATGATATGCAATAAAAATAAGTATACATAAAATACTATGCCGGTAATTCTTCCTTTATTTATCTAATACTTAGTGGTTTAAAATTTTTTTGATTTATATTGATAAAAAATTCTGATGAAGGTATTATAAGTTAAAGGTTGCAATTTTTTAATATTTAATTTAACTTTTAAAAAGCAGCATATATCGTTAAAAATTAAAAGGGAGGGGTATTATGAATTTTCCATTCACCATTGATCAATTCTTAAATGTATTCAAGACTTATAATGAAGCCGTGTTTCCCATGCAGATCATTTTCTACCTATCAGCGATTATTATCATATATATTTTATTTAAAGAAATAAAAGGGAGAAATAAAATTATCAACGGAATTCTGTCATTTTACTGGATATGGATCGGTATAGTTTATAATTTTATTTTCTTCACTACTATAAATAAAGCGGCATACATTTTCGGATCATTGTTTATTCTACAAGGTTTATTATTCCTTTACTTCGGTACATTCAAAAACAGCATTTCTTATAATTTCAACAAAACCGTTATTAATTATTTAGGAGCTGTGTTTATTCTATATGCTCTTATTTTATATCCTATTTTAGGTAATTTATTAGGACATCAGTACCCATACTCACCGACTTTCGGACTTCCATGTCCGACAATCATATTTACGTTCGGCGTACTGCTTTTTGTAAATAAAAAGATAGGGATACTATTATTAATTATACCGTTGTTATGGTCATTGATTGGATTTAATGCCGCTGTCAGCCTTTCAATTTATGAAGATTTCGGATTATTGATTGCAGGCGTAATCGGATTTATAACTTTGCTTATTTCAAATAAAAGATTTAGTGCTAATTCAACCGGAGCAATGTAAGCTTTAACTAAAATTACATTACTTCTTTGCTAAAAGGAAATAACCCGCTGCCGTAGGCGCAAGTGCGGGGCAAACTCCGGAACTGCAGCAGAAGAATATGTGCATTAAAAAAAACTAAAAATTTAGAAAGCAGTGAATAATAGAAATTCCTAATTACTTAAGGTTTTTTCTTTACTTCTTTAACCGCCTTTATTAAATTGATTAACAATTATTTAATCATAATTAAATACTTGGGGGATTTTGTTGCACATAAACAAGATTAGCAAATGAAGCCTGAAGAAGGGGCGCGGCAAAATATAGACAAACAGCTTACCCAATCAGGCTGGATAGTACAGGAATATAAAAACATAAATCTTTCTGCGGGATTAGGTATTGCCGTATGCGAGTATCCCACAGAATCCGGACCTGCCGATTATATACTTTTCATCGATAGAAAACCAGTCGGAGTAATAGAAGCGAAAAAAGAAGGTCATACCTTAAGCCAGGTTCATGATCAAACAACAAGATATGCCGCCGATGATTTAAAGTTTGTAAAAAAAATTAACGAACTTCCCTTCCAGTATGAATCAACCGGTACTGAAACATTTTTTACAGATGCAAGGGATCCATTACCGCGGCAAAGAGAAATATTCACATTTCATAAACCGGAAACCCTAAACGAATTTTGTAGGAATTTCATTAATGAAATTCCTACACTGAGAAAAAGATTACAATTATTACCGCCTATTAATACGGATGGATTAAGAACCTGCCAGAGCAGAGCAATAATAAATCTTGAAAAATCTTTTGCCGATAACAGGCCGAGAGCTCTAATTCAAATGGCGACCGGTGCAGGCAAGACTTACACCGCTATTACTTCGGTTTACCGGCTTCTTAAGTTTGCTAAGGCAAAAAGAATTTTATTCTTAGTTGATACCCGGAATCTCGGCAAGCAGGCCGAACAGGAATTCCAGGCATTCAAACCAACGGACGATAAAAGATTGTTTACCGAATTGTATAATGTGCAGCGTCTGCGATCTAATTTTATTGATCCTTCCGCTCATGTTTGTATTAGCACAATACAAAGGATGTATTCTATCTTAAAAGAAAAAGAGCTTGATGAATCTTTTGAAGATGAATCGCCTTACGAATCGAAGACAATAGAAAAACCCGTTGACGTTGTTTATAACACTGCTGTTCCCATTGAGACTTTTGATTTTATAATAATTGACGAATGCCACCG
>CAZCFZ010000154.1:0-1105 GCA_964498065.1 uncultured Ignavibacteriaceae bacterium | reverse complement strand
ATTATTGATGCTGTCGGCGTTTTTAAAACAGTTAAAGTTGATTACCCGGTTATCGATAAAAAACCTACCATCCCGTTAAAAGATTTAATGAAGATGGCAATTCTCCAGCCTGATGAAGATACGCTGTCTTCGCTTTCATCCAGACTTACAAAAATTGATAAGCAGATTTCAGAAACGGACAGAGCAAAGTTTAAAGAACTAACAGACGGAAAAAGCATAACCGAAGTAGCAGAAAATTTATCAAATGTTTACGATCCCGATTTCATTGATAAAGAAGTACGAAAGAAATTCAATCTGGCCGAAGAAGCCGAATTAACCAAAGAACAAATTCAAGTAGTCATGCAGCCAAGCATTCAAGCCGCCATTACGCCTTTCGATAATCCAAAGCTGAGAGAATTTGTTGAAACGGTAAGGCAGAAAATATACCAGGTAATTGATACGGTTAATGTTGACAGGGTAATCCATTCTGATTTTGACAGCCGCTCCAAAGAAAGCGCCGAGGAAACAATTGTTAGTTTCAGAAAATTTATTGAAGAAAATAAAGATGAGATAACCGCCTTAAAAATTTATTATAATTTAAAATCCCAAACAAACCTTCGTAGGAACATCATTAATGATGTTCCTACAGGTAATGTAATAAATTACCAAATGATAAAAGAATTACGTGATGCATTATCCAATCCTCCGTACAATTTAACAATTGACCAGGTTTGGGATGCATACCAGCGGATAGAACCAAAACGCGTTAAACACAGAAGCACCGTAGGAATGCTGACGGATATAATTTCCATACTGCGTTTTGAACTTGGAATTGATTCTCTGCTTGAGCCTTACAGCGAGATTGTAAACCGCAATTTTAAGGAATGGGTATTTAAAAAGAATGCCGGGCATGTGCAGTTTACCGAGGAACAGATGAAATGGCTGAGGATGATTAAAGACCATATTATTACTTCCGTAAGAATTGATAAAGATGATTTTGAAAGGACACCATTTGATAGTGAAGGCGGTTTAGGTAAATTTTGGATGGTTTTTGGAGATACAACGGAGGAAATTATTAAAGATTTAAATGAGGAATTAGCTGCCTAATGTCTGAACCTGGATTGGC
>CAZCFZ010000153.1:0-6698 GCA_964498065.1 uncultured Ignavibacteriaceae bacterium | reverse complement strand
TTCTAATACTTTGATATCATTCCCAAAAAGTATATCGTCCCCTCCTTGGGAGGGGTAAGGGGTGGGTAAACAATACTATTACTATTTTAATTTAAGTTACTATATTAAAACCCACCTCCGCCACTGGCGGACAGGCCTAAATCCCCTCCGTTGGAGGGGACTTTTATTATTATTTATTACTTAGTATTATGAATTCTGTCTTTAGTAAATAATTCCTAACAAAAAACTTTTTCCTAAAAATTCTATTAAAAAAAGTATGTCGTCCCCTCTCGGGAGGGGCAAGGGGTGGGTTACTTCTAATATTTTTTGTAAACATGACAAATATGTGGCTGCAGGACGAAGACGGGGGGCGGGTAAGCAAATTATAATTTTAAGATTGTATACAACTGCCTAAATTGATTCCCGTTACAACAAGCTGTTCTTGATGTTCCATCCCATTCACTTTTTAATTTTATCTCCATATCTTAATCCAAAACAAATAAAACTAAAACTGACAAAGAAGGAGGTCATATGAAATACATATCAATACTTTTATTCGGTTTATTTATTTTGTCCGGATGTACACAAAAAAAGGAAACCGGTACCGTCAGCAAAGGCTCACCCATTGTGGCTAAAGAGGTTACTTACTCAGCAGACGGAACCACGCTTAAAGGTTTCCTTGCATACGACAGCAGTATGGCCGGGAAAAGACCGGGAGTTATAGTTGTCCATGAATGGTGGGGACTGACAAATTATGCAAAAGATAGAGCAAAGATGCTTGCAAAGCTCGGGTACGTTGCTTTTGCAGTAGATATGTACGGCAACGGTGTAACCGCTGATAATCCGAAAGATGCTGGAAATCTTGTCGCCGCAGCGTTGCACAATATGGATACAGCTATGGCAAGATTCAATGCGGGTGTTAAAATTCTAAAAGAGCAGCCGGAAACAGATACAAGTAAAATTGCCGCTATCGGTTACTGCTTCGGAGGAGGTGTCGTTCTCGACATGGCTCTTGCCGGTGATAACCTTGATGGTGTTGTGAGCTTCCACGGAGACCTGCCGACGGGTAAAGTTAAAAATCCAAAGGACGTTAAGGCAAAAATATTAGTCTGCACAGGCGAAGCAGACCCGTTTAATCCGAAGAAAAAAGTTGATGCTTTTGAAGATGCGATGAAGACCGCAAAAGTGAATTACAAAGTTATCAGCTATCCCGGTGCAGAGCACAGTTTTACAAATCCGGCCGCCGACAGCCTGGGCAAAAAATTCAAACTGCCCATTGCTTATAATAAACAAGCGGATGAAAAAAGCTGGGCGGCTATGCAGACTTTCTTTGACCAAATATTTAAATAAGTAATAAATACAGCCTTCGCGGTTACATAAATAAATAATAGTTCTCGTCTATTTTTTTATGCTGACTTTGCGGCCACGAAGGCTGCTATTATCTAATTTTTTCTGCTGCGCCGGGTAAAATAACGATAGAATATATCTTTATCGCTTGTGCCCGGCAATTTTAGTGTGTGTTCAGCGAAATAATTTTTCCAGCTTGCAAAAAAAATTTTTTTTAATTAGCATACCGGCACAAAGAATACCTTAATTAGCGGATAATCTTTTTTAAATCAACATTTATTTAAATAAAAAACGGGAGGCATTATGTACCTTGTACGTAATATTTTTCATGCAAAACCGGGGAAGGTAAAAGAGCTGGTTAAAAGATGGAAACAAACAATACCGTTCGCTGAAAAACAGGGACTGAAAAACAACAGGCTTTTAACCGATGTGTCTGCAGGTTTCTGGACGTTCATTTACGAGTTTGAAATTGAAAACCTTCACGAACTTGAACAAGCAGAAAATTATACCTCAAATCCCGAGGTAAGAGATATCATGGCCGGATACATGGAGCTTGTGCAGGGCGGCTACAGGGAAATATTCAAAGTCGCATAATTTATTTAATAAAAAGAAACTTACGGGATTGTCACGGCAAGTCCGCGGCAATCCTTTTATTAATTTTCCCTCTGTGTCTTTGTGCCTCTGCTGTAAATTTTCTGCATGGCGAAACGAAATAAATTATTCACCCTCATCGTAATTTAAAATTGGTCTAAGCCATCTTTCCATTTCATCAAGATTTAAATCATTAACTGAAGTTACGCAAAACAAGAAAAAATCAGCCATTGTCATTCCGAACTTGATTCGGAATCTGCATAATTAAGCAATTTTCAGATGCTGAATCGAGTTCAGCATGACAGTTGCGTAACTTAAGTCATTAAGTAAAAAAATTCAGGATATATAATTATTAGCTTGTTCCCAATATGGGAACTTATTATATTTGTATATGAGGGTAATAGCAATTAAAGCTTTAAAAGAATTCTGGAAAAAACACCCGGATTCGGAGCAGCCGCTTAAAGCGTGGTACTACGAAACTAAAAAAGCAAATTGGCAAAACCCTGAAGATGTAACAAGGCTATATAGGAAAGCAAGTATTTTAAGAATTAACCGTATTGTATTTAATATTAAAGGAAACAGTTATAGATTAATTGCTGCAATAAATTATAATTTTAAGATAGTATACATTAGGTTTATCGGAACCCATCAAGAATATGATAAAATGAACGCCGAGGAAATTTAATATGAACATCAGACCCATAAAAACAAAAAAAGATTATGAAGCGGCTTTGAAAAGAATTGATAAACTTTTTAATGCTAAGCCTAATACACCCTCTGGAGACGAATTGGAGATTTTGGTTACTCTTGTTGAAGTATATGAAAATAAAAAATTTAATATCGCTTCTCCTAATCCGGTTGAAGCTATTAAATTCAGGATGGAACAGCTCGGGTTGAAACAATCGGATATTGCCGAAACCGTAGGCGGGAAAAACAGAGCTTCCGAAATCCTTAACGGAAAAAGAGAACTTACGGTTAAGATGATGAGAGAACTACGCAGAAAATACAATATACCGGCAGAATCCCTATTAGGCTGATAAACAAAAGTAAATTACTCACCTTCATCATAATTTAAAATCGGTCTAAGCCATCTTTCCATTTCGTCAAGACTCATACCTTTGCGCTTGTGGTAGTCCAGCACCTGGTCTTTCCCTATTTTACCTACATTAAAGTATTTGGCTTGGGGGTGTGCAAAGTAAAGTCCACTTACGGAAGCTGCGGGATACATTGCCAGGCTTTCGGTAAGTACAATCGAAGTATTCTTTTCAGCATCCAGCAGGTCGAAGATTATCAATTTCTCCGTATGATCCGGCTGTGCAGGGTAGCCGGGCGCAGGACGAATTCCCAGGTAGCTTTCTTTAATAAGCTCATCATTGCTGAAGTTTTCATCATAGGCGTAACCCCAGTATTTTTTTCTTACCAGTTCATGAAGATGTTCGGCAAATGCTTCTGCAAGACGGTCTGCCAGGGCTTTTACCATTATACTGTTATAGTCGTCGTGTTCGGCTTCATATTTCTTTACAATTGGTTCAATCCCTATCCCCGTTGTAACTGCAAAAGCGCCGATGTAATCCGGTATCCCTGTTCCCTTTGGAGCAACAAAATCAGCTAATGCAAGGTTCGGCAGGCCGTCGGATTTCTGCGTCTGCGAGCGAAGCGAATGCAGAACTCTTTTTACACCTTTCCTTGCTTCATCAACATAAATTTCAATATCATCGCCCACAGAATTAGCCGGGAATATACCGAATACTCCGTTGGCTTTTAATAATTTATTTTTAATTATTTTATCGAGCAGATTATTTGCATCTTTAAAAATTCTGTTCGCTTCGGCGCCGTATTTTTCACTTTCTAAAATTGCGGGGTATTTGCCTTTAAGTTCCCATGTCTGGAAGAACGGCGTCCAGTCGATATAATTACGTAAAGTTTCGAGAGAAAAATCCTTTAAAACCGTAATGCCCGCATTTTCCGGTTTTTTAATTTTAACTTTCGTCCATTCGGTTTTAAACCGGTTCTCCCTTGCTCGGTCAATTGAAATAAAATTCTTCAGCTCTTTTTTCTTAAGATGATCTTCTCTTACTTTTTTATATTCCGATTTAAGATCGTTTATAAATTTATTTTTTTGATTTTTATCTGCGGTTAATAGACTGCTTACAACCGGCACGCTCCTGGAAGCATCCAGCACATGCACTGCCGTACCGCTGTAGTTAGGTGCAATCTTAACAGCAGTATGAACGCGGGAAGTAGTCGCACCGCCGATAAGAATCGGAATCTTAAATCCGCGTCTTTCCATTTCCTTAGCAACATGAACCATTTCATCAAGAGAAGGAGTAATCAAACCGCTAATTCCTATTACATCGACTTTTTCTTTAATTGCAGTATCAAGAATTTTATCGGCACTTACCATTACGCCTAAATCTATTACATTATAGTTGTTGCACCCGAGAACAACACCAACTATGTTTTTACCGATGTCGTGAACGTCGCCTTTCACAGTAGCCATTAATATTTTCCCGGCCTCACGGATATCATTGCTTGCTATTTTTTCTTTTTCGATGTAGGGAATTAGATACGCCACAGCTTTTTTCATCACCCTTGCGCTTTTAACAACCTGCGGTAAAAACATTTTGCCCGCACCGAAAAGATCGCCGACAACATTCATACCGTCCATTAAAGGACCTTCAATTATATCCAGCGGCTGAGAATATTTTTGTCTTGCCTCTTCAGTATCTTCTATAATGTATTCAACTATACCTTTTATAAGCGCATGCTTTAATCTTTCTTCAACCGGTTTCGTGCGCCATTCATCTGCCTTAATTTCGGTTTTATCTTTTTGTTTAACCGTCTCGGCAAAATCGACAAGTCTCTCGGTTGCGTCTTTTCTTCTGTTAAAAAGAACATCTTCTACAAGGGTCAAAAGATCCTTTGGAATTTCCTCATAAACTTCAAGCTGTCCCGCATTAACAATTCCCATATCCATTCCGGCTTTTATTGCATGGAACAAAAAAGCCGAATGCATTGCTTCGCGAACAAGATCGTTGCCTCTGAAAGAAAAAGAAATATTACTTACACCTCCGCTTACTTTTGCAAGAGGAAGATTTTGTTTTATCCATTTTGTCGTTTCAATATAATTTATTGCATAATCGTTATGTTCTTCAATACCCGTAGCAACGGTAAGAATGTTCGGATCGAAAATTATATCCTGCGGCGGAAAGCCGACTTCTTCGGTTAAAATTTTATAAGCACGTCTGCAAATATCTATTCTTCTTTCAAGTGTATCCCCTTGACCCTTTTCATCAAAAGCCATAACGATAACCGCAGCACCGTACCGGAATATTTTTTTCGCATGTTCCTTAAAAGCCTCTTCGCCTTCCTTTAAGCTGATCGAATTAACAATGCTTTTTCCCTGGAGGCATTTGAGTCCTGCCTCTATTACCGACCATTTCGATGAATCGATCATTACGGGAACTTTTGCTATGTCCGGTTCGGCGGTAATTAAATTAAGGAATTTTGTCATTGCTTCTTCGGAATCAAGAAGTCCTTCGTCCATATTCACATCAATAACCTGGGCGCCGTTTTCAACCTGATCTCTTGCTACGGACAGCGCACTTTCAAAATCTCCTGCAAGAATTAGTTTTTGAAATTTCTTCGAGCCTGCAACATTTGTTCTTTCGCCTACATTAACAAAGTTGGTTTCGGGTCTTATTATAAGCGGCTCCATTCCGCTTAATCTTAAATATGGTTCTGCTTCCGGAATACTGCGCGGTTTGAATTTGGAAGCCATTTCCGAAATCATTTTTATATGATCGGGCGTAGTGCCGCAGCAGCCGCCAACTATATTGAAAAATCCGTTCTCTGCAAATTCTTTTAAAATTGAAGAAGTTATCTCTGCTGTTTCATCATATTCTCCCATTTCGTTCGGAAGTCCCGCATTGGGATAAATGCTTACGAAGCAGGTGGCAATTCTTGAAAGCTCTTCTATGAAGGGCCTCATCTGCGCAGCACCGAATGAGCAATTTAAACCGACGCTTAATAAATTTTTAGCATGAGAAATTGAAATCCAGAAAGCTTCGGTAGTTTGTCCCGAAAGTGTTCTTCCGCTTAGATCTACAATTGTTCCTGAAATCATTACCGGAATATTCCGGTTTATCTTTTGGGAGTGCTCGTCTATTGCATAGATTGCCGCCTTAGCATTTAAAGTATCGAATACTGTTTCGACAAGAAGAATATCTGCCCCGCCGTCGACTAAACCTCTTACTTGTTCGCCGTAAGATTCTACAAGTTTATCGAAAGTAACAGCTCTGTAACCGGGATCGTTTACATTCGGTGAAAGAGATGCGGTTTTATTTGTAGGCCCGAGAGAGCCTGCTACGAATCTCGGTTTACCAGGGTTCTTCTTATTGTATCCATCAACAACATCCCTGGCAATTTTTGCCGCATTAAAATTCAGCTCGTAAACAATATGCTCCAATTTATAATCGGCCTGCGCAATTGAAGTTCCGCTAAATGTATTGGTTTCGATAATATCCGCACCGGCTTCAAGATAAGCTTTGTGAATTTCTTTAATTATCTGCGGCTGTGTAATGCATAAAAGATCGTTATCTCCCTTAAGGTCGTAAGGGTGATCCTTAAACTTTTCACCTCTGAAATCTTTTTCGGTTAGTTTATAGCGCTGGATCATTGTGCCCATTGCACCGTCCAGAACCATTATCCTGTTCTTTAAGATTCCTTTTAATATTTCTAAAGTATCTGCCATGTTCAAATCAATTTTATAAATAATAAGC
>CAZCFZ010000152.1:5171-6815 GCA_964498065.1 uncultured Ignavibacteriaceae bacterium | reverse complement strand
ACTTTTTCTAAATCCATGTCTATTGGTAATAAAAAACTCGGTGTTGCTTTGGTTGGTCTTGGAAATTATTCTACACATGAACTTGCCCCTGCATTGCAGGAAACTTCTCTTTGTTATTTAAGCGGCATTGTTACCGGTCATCCGGCAAAGGCAGAAAGATGGAAGCAAGAGTATAATATTCCCGATAAAAATATTTATAATTATGAAAACTTCGATCAAATAGCCGATAATAAATCTATTGATGTTGTTTATGTTGTACTTCCAAATTCTATGCATCACGAATTTACAATCAGAGCAGCAAAAGCCGGAAAGCATGTATTTTGCGAAAAACCTATGGCGCTTTCGGTAAAAGAATGCGAGGAAATGATTGCCGCATGTAAAAAGGCGGGAGTAAGGCTTTTTATTGGTTATCGTCTTCATACGGATCCTTACCATAAGGCGGCAATGAAATTCAGATCGGACGGCAGCAGCGGAATATTATATGTACAATCTGAATTTGGTTTTAAGATCGGCGACCCGACACAATGGCGATTGAAAAAGGCGCTTGCGGGCGGCGGCGCTATGATGGACCTTGGCATTTACGCTATTCAGGCAGCAAGATATTCCATAGGCGAGGAACCGCTTTCGGTAACTGCACAGGAATATAAAACAGATTACAAGAAATTTGCGGAAGTCGATGAATCAATTACCTGGCAAATGCAATTTCAGGGCGGGCATCTTTCAAATTCTTATACTTCTTATTCCACTCCGGCAAATAATCTTTATATAAGTACAAACAACAGATGGTTCAATCTATTGCCTGCCTATAGCTATAACGGTATCAAAGGAATGACGAATACAGGGGAACTATATTTTCCGCCAATAAATCAACAGGCTGTTCAGATGGATACTTTTTCTAAATGTATTTTAGATGATACCGAATCCGATGCAAGCGGAGAAGAGGGGCGTAAAGATCTTAAGGTTATTGAAGCAATCTACAAATCAATTGAAAGTAAAACTCAAGTGAAGATATAATGTTCAAAAAAGTAACTATAAAAATAATTTCTGACAAATAGGTGATAACAGAATTAAAATTAAAGGTTTGCAATTTTTAAAATTGTATTCCAATTTCTAGTTGTTATATTCTTACCGTATATTTTTTCAAGCATGTTCATTGCTTCGGGAGTATTTGAGATTGACAAATCAAGTATACTGAAGACAGTTCTATCAAAAGATGATATAATTTTAAATGATTTGTCTGGCGAAATATAGGTAATGGAAGATTTATCTTTCGAGTTTTCTGAAAGAAAAGTTACATATAATCTTATCTGCGGAGTAACTTTGATTTCTTTAAAAGGATTTAATTCAATTATCTTTTCTATTTCTTTATGAGTCCTTAATAAAGCAGGTACGGGAAATCCGAATTCCTTTTCAATTATTGATGGAATTAATGTTTGTAATTGCAGGATGTTTGAATTCGATTCTGGGAATCCATCCCTATGGGAAAAAACAACATTACCTGATGCAAGAAGTGTTTTCACATTTATAAGGCCGGATTTTTCCAAAACTTTTTTCAGTTCGGCCATCGGTACTTTTTTATTTCCGCCTACATTTATACCGCGGAGAAGAGCAACATATTTTTGCATTTATTTGATCTGGATATTT
>CAZCFZ010000152.1:0-5071 GCA_964498065.1 uncultured Ignavibacteriaceae bacterium | reverse complement strand
ATTTATACCGCGGAGAAGAGCAACATATTTTTGCATTTATTTGATCTGGATATTTGTTTCTTTAATATAAACTTACATTTATTTTTTTAATAGCAAAGAATTACTTTTAAAGTTAATATGTAACCTCATATCATTATTTTGTTGGATAACACACCTATTTTTTAATCTGTTGCTTAGCTTATTAAATTAAACCAACATTTAATGGATAAAAAAATTCCATTAAGTTTAATTTCAAAAATTAAAAGGTTTAGAGTGAAAGAGGATTTAGAGAAACAAAAAAAATAATTATAATAGTCGTGTAAAAACTTATTATTATCAAATTTTTGATTCAAGAATAACATAATTATGGTTTTAATAAACAAAACGTTCATGCCTAATATAATAGATAGCCGGAAGTTGAACTGATTATAGGACAGGATTTTCCCTCCAATCTCCATATAATAAAATACTTATGGCAATCGTTCGGAATCTGCTTCCTGTTCATTTCTAATTTGTCTAAAAAATCTTCTTTTCCTTTCATTTTCGCTTGATTTTAAAGTAAACATATCTTATAATAGTGTTCAAATGTTCACTATATTTTAGATATTAAAATGGGCGCAAATTTAATAGAATTACAGAATTATTCTCTTCCAAACCGGGACAATTTAAGAATTGCCGCTCTTTATCCGGTTATTCCGAGAAAAACCGCCGCGGTTCATTTTGATATTTATGATTATGAAATGCTTTTCAACGATAAAAAAACAGTTGATTTAATTAGAAGAGGAAACACTATCGGATGCTTTTATATTGAATCTCCCGCAATGCGTTCATTATTAAAACGGCTTGATGTTGAAACTTTTGAAATGCTCACTGCCGCAAGTTCGGTTATTCGACCCGGGGTTGCCGAATCGGGAATGATGCAGGAATTTATTGCCCGCCATCATGACCCGCGTAGAAGGAAATATTTGGTCCCGGCTATGGAAACTTATCTCGGCGAAACTTACGGCGTTATGATTTACCAGGAAGATGTAATAAAAGTTGCTCATCATATTGCCGGACTTACTTTGGAAGAGGCGGATCTGCTTCGCAGAGCAATGTCGGGAAAAATGCGTTCACACAAAGCAATGGAAGCATTAACAAAAAGATTTTTTGAATCGTGCGAGAGCAATCATTTATCCAATTATGTAGCAAGAGAACTTTGGCGGCAAATAGAATCATTCGCGGGCTACTCTTTCTGTAAAGCTCACAGCGCTTCATTTGCATTGCTTTCTTTTCAAGTTGCATTCCTTAAAGTCTATTATCCCGCCGAATTTATGGCTTCGGTATTAAGCAACGGAGGAGGGTTTTATTCGGCATCGGTCTATATTCAAGAAAGCAAAAGGCTCGGACTTGATGTTAAGCTTCCGTGCATCAACAACAGCGGGATAGAATACAAAGGCAGCGGAAAAACTCTGCGGATAGGATTAATGGCTGTTAAAAATCTTTCTCGCACTTCGATGGAAGTTATCGCGGAAGAAAGGAAGGCCAACGGGAAATATAATTCATTACCTGATTTCATTATCAGAACAAAAATAGGTTTTGAAGAAACGGCATCACTTATTAAATGCGGGGCAATGGACTGCTTTAAGCAAACGCGTCCTACTCTTTTAAGACTGCTGGACGTTTATGTGAAGCGAAGAAAAATTTTGGATGAAAAATATAATGATTTATTTATAAACGAAAGCTTCAACATGGAGGAAGAAGTGAAAACCAAATTCGATTACAGCATACGGCAAAAATCTTTAATCGAATATGAAACTTTCGGATACATGGTTACAAAACATCCGCTGGATTTCTTTGAAGAATATACATCTGACGGGTCGATAGTTAAAGCTTCGGAAGTAGAAAAATACGCCGGCAAAAAAGTTAAAATGATCGGCTGGTATATGACGTCCAAAAGAATTAAAACACGCAAGGGAGATATTATGAAATTTATTTCTCTTGAAGACACTACAGGAACTTTCGAGACCGTGATATTTCCAAATGTATACTCCGGAGTTGCGGAAAAAACCATATCGATGGGGCCTTATTTAATTGAAGGGAAAGTAGATATGCAGAACGGTTATAATATCATTGTTCAAAATTTAGATTTGATCTCCGACATAGAATTGAAAGCCGAATTACAGCTCGATACCGCCGAAAAAATTTATCAGCCGGACGATGAAGGAATGCGGGAAGAAGATTTTCAGCTGGCTAAATCGCTTAATACGGAAATTCTTATTAAAGCTTATGCGGGATAAAATATGTTAACACCGATTCACGTACATTCAAATTACTCGCTGCTGGAAGGAACAATCGATATAAGCAGCTTGATTGGAAAGGCTAAAAGCTTAGGTCTTTCGTCTATTTCTTTAACCGATACAAACGGTATGTACGGGCTAATTGAGTTTTCCAAAAAAGCGGCGGAAGCAAAAATAAAACCGGTACTCGGGACATTTATAGATGACGAAAATGATAAAGAAACGTATGCACTTTTTCTTGCAAAAAATTTAGAGGGCTACGGCGATATTTGTAAAATAATCACTACAAAAAAACTGAAGGAAGATTTTTCGCTTACAAATCTTATGCAAAGTTATTTCCCGAATCTTTTTATAATTACGAATTCGTTAAAGCTTTTAAAAAATATTCCGCGGTACGATAATATTTATGCGGAGCTTATTTCTACTAAAGCAAAAAGAAGCAGAACAAAGGAAGTATATAATTATGCCGTGCAGAACAGCATTCCTTTTGTTGCCACTAATCCGATATATTTTTTAAATGAAGAGGATTTTTTAATCCACAAAGTTGTTACGGCAATTAAGAACCGCGAAACAATCTCCAATTTGGATGAAAAAAATTTAGTCGATAAAGAATTTTACTTTAAAGACCCTAAAGAAACTTTCAAGCTTTGGTCTTCAATACCGGATGCCGTTAAGAATTTAAATTACATAATTGAAAACTGCGATGTAGATTTACAGCTTGGCAAATTTAAATTTCCCCTTTTTCAAAGCAGCAGCCATGAGGATTCATTTTCGCTTTTATGGAATTTATCTTTTGAGGGCTTAAGAAAAAGATATGATATTATCACAAAAAGAATTCAGGACAGGTTGGTTGAAGAGCTTGGGGTTATTAGAGACATGGGCTTTACGGATTATTTTTTAGTCGTTTGGGATATCAGCAAAGAAGCAAAGCGAAGAGGAATGATGACAATCGGGAGAGGCTCTGCCGCCAACAGTATTGTCTCTTACTGCCTTGGCTTTACGGAAGTTGACCCTATAAAATATAATTTTTATTTCCAGCGCTTTTTAAATAAAAGCCGTACCTCTCCGCCTGATATTGATATAGATTTTTCATGGAGGGAGAGAGACGGAATTATAAAATACGTTTTTGAAAAATACGGCTACGAAAAAGTTGCTATGATCTCAACGCATGTTACGTTTAAAGCACGTTCGGCGTTTAGGGAAACGGCTAAAACTTTCGGGAAGTCAGACAGCGAAATCTCTAAGTTAAGTAAATTTATCCCGTGGACAGACGCAAGGAATTTGCCGAATGTTGCCGAGCTTTTTCCCGAATCGAAATCACTAAAGTTTAATGAAGAACCATGGAGCAGCATAGTAAAAATAGCGGCTAAGATGGCAAATTTTCCGAGGCATTTAAGCATTCACCCGGGCGGCATTGTAATTTCACCAACACATATTACAAATTACACTGCGCTTGAGTATGCTAAAAATAAAGGACTGGGGCTTATCGTAACCCAGCCTGACATGCACGGCATTGAAGATTTAGGCCTGGTGAAGATAGACCTTCTAAGCCAGCGTTCATTGGGTGTTTTGAGAGACACCATTAAACAAATTGAAAATGATTCTGTGAATTGATATGCAAGGCTAATATGTTTGTTAAAAAAGGAACTCACCCTAATCCCTCTCTTTGAAGAGAGGGACTTATTGTCAACATTACTTTATATTCTATATCCTATCGATATAATGTTGATAAAAAGTAATTACTTAATATAAGCCCTTCTCTTTGCAAGAGAAGGGTTGGGATGAGTTGAAGCTTTCTATAAAAGCATAACAATATATTACTTTAAATGCTTTAATTAATAAACTTAAAAACCCAAAAACATTATGGCAAAATTTTTTATCGGCACGGCAGGATGGAGCTATAAGGACTGGGTCCCTTCATTTTATCCCAAGAACCAAACTCAGGGCTTTGACTGGCTGCAATTTTACGCCCGCTACTTTAATTGCGTGGAAGTTAACGCTTCTTATTATACTTATTTAAGTCCGAGAACAGTTGAAAGCTGGATTGAAAAATTATCCGATGCTGAAAATTTTATTTTCACTCTAAAGCTTCATCAGGATTTTACACACAAAAAAAATTATGACAAGCAGAAAATTAAAGCTGTTCTTTACAACTTAGACAAACTTGCAAAAGCCGAAAGGCTCGGCGGGCTGCTGCTGCAGTTCCCGTATTCATTTCAATGCAATGAAATAAACATAGACTACATAAAACAACTCAAGGAAATTTTTCAAAACTTCAATTGCTTTGTGGAAGTGCGGCATAAATCATGGATGAATAAAAAAACAATCGAACTATTTAAGGAATTGGATTTAACCTATTGTTCGATTGACCAGCCGGAAGTCGGTGAAGCCATTCCTTTTGAACCGATAATTACAAATGACAAAGCCTATATCCGCTTTCACGGAAGAAATAAAGAGGCATGGATAAAATCCATTAACAACTTCGGGAAAAAGCAAAATTACCAGGAACAAAGTGCGAGGTACAAATATTTGTATTCGCCGTCGGAATTGCTGGAAATTCAGGAAAAGATCTTATCTATAAAAGAGGCCGTAAAAGAAATTTTTGTTATTATGAATAATCACCCAAATGGCGATGCGGTTGCAAATGCATTCGAACTCATTTATCTGCTTGAAGAAAAATTAAAAATACAAATGCCGGATAATATTTTAATGCAGTATCCCCGGCTGCAGAAGATTGCATCGAATTAATATGCAAGCGTAAAGATGTCTATTAAGAAAAAAATCAATAGACATACTACACCCTTAGCAATTTT
>CAZCFZ010000151.1:2739-6867 GCA_964498065.1 uncultured Ignavibacteriaceae bacterium | reverse complement strand
TTCTCCGATTTTTTTACGGACAAAAATGCTGATGACATTAAAAAATTTCCACCGAAAAATTGTCATTAAATTTAAAAAATATTCGTAGTATATAAAATTGTGATTCAGAAAAAATCATAATGAAATAAATTGTACATTTATCATTCTTATCCATAATTTAGCTCCGGATTAAAAATTCATTCGTAGTTTTATATAATTATAAATTATATGTTGTTGCTTTAAACTTCATAATTACTTTTTTCAGATGATTTTCAATTAATATAGTTAAGAATTCAGAAGAAAATTAATTAATTTAAATCATAGCTAATAAATGCATCTTTTATAAGTTATTAATTGCGGAGTTAATGATATGCCTTCAAGGAGAGACTTTTTAAAATTAGGCGGTATAACAATTGCCGGGTTATCTATTTCCGGTGTAAGTATTCCTTCAATTCTCGGACAAAATGAGTTTATCAGCAAAAGACCGAAAGTAAGTGAAAGAAAATTTACAAGTCCTGCGGTTGAAGCAAAGATAATGGAAATTAAAAAAGGAATTAAGAATAAAGAGCTCGCGTGGATTTTTGAAAACTGCTATCCAAATACTTTAGATACGACAGTCAATTTTAAAATGATTGACGGCAGATCGGATACTTTTGTTATAACAGGCGATATTAATGCAATGTGGCTTCGCGATTCGAGTGCTCAAGTCTGGCCATATCTGCCTTTAATAAATAAAGATAAAAAATTGAAGGAACTTTTTGCCGGCGTTATAAATCGACAAACAAAATGTATACTTATAGATCCTTACGCAAATGCTTTTAATTACGGACCGACAGGCAGTGAATGGGATAAAGACCTGACGGAAATGAAACCGGAAGACCATGAACGAAAATGGGAAATAGATTCATTGTGTTATCCGATTAGATTAGCTTATGGATATTGGAAAACTACCGGAGATGTTTCTTGTTTCGATGAGAATTGGCAAAGAGCAATGAAATTGGTGCTGCAGACTTTTAAACAGCAGCAGAGAAAACACGGTGAAGGTCCTTACAAATTTCAAAGAGTTACCAGAAAGGCGACTGATACGCTTTCTGAAGACGGTTACGGCAATCCGGTTAGACCTGTAGGATTGATATGTTCAATGTTCCGGCCATCCGATGATGCAACCATTTTCCCATTTTTAGTACCATCAAATTATTTTGCTGTTAAAGTATTAAATTATCTGTCGGAAATGTTTAATAAAATAATAGGGGATACTGAATTTGCATCTCAATGTTCGGCTCTGGCTGATGAAGTTAATAATTCTATACAAAATTATGCATTTGCTAATCATCTAAAGTTTGGGCGGATATTTCCTTATGAAGTTGATGGATTCGGTAATCAACTTTTTATGGACGATGCAAATGTCCCAAGTTTACTCTCGCTTCCGTATTTAGAATGTGTTTCTTTAACTGACAGTGTTTATCAGAATACGAGAAAGTTTATACTTAGCAGCGACAATCCTTATTTTTTCCAGGGAACTGCCGGGAAAGGTATCGGCAGTCCACATACCGGATTGGGAAAAATTTGGCCCATCAGTTTAATGATGCAGGCTTTAACTTCAAATAATGATGAAGAAATATCTTCTTGTCTAAAAACCTTAATTAAAAGCAGTGCCGATACCGGTTTTATGCACGAATCATTTAATAAAGATAATCCTAATAAATTTTCACGTAAATGGTTTGCGTGGGCAAATACTCTCTTTGGTGAGTTAATATTAAAATTATATAATGAAAAACCTGAATTATTGAACATTTAAAAAAAATTGTCTAAGCAAAAAATAATTTGTCTCCGTTAATATGTGAATACAAATAAAGTTAATATCTAAAAAGGTCTCAATCTAATGAAAAGTTTTATAACACATGCAGCAGTAATTATTTTAATTACATTTTTTATATTCAACAGCTCTTCATACTGTTTTCTGCATTCATCGCATAGCAATAAGGCAAGAACTAATCTGAAAATCGACAAGGAAAAGCTGGCCGAAGAAGTTAAAGCACAGTTTCTGCACGCTTGGAACGGATATAAAAGATACGCATGGGGTCATGATGAACTTAAGCCTATTAGCAAAACTTATTTTGATTGGTACGGAACATCTTTATATATGACTCCGGTGGATGCTTTTGATACAATGACTTTAATGGGATTAAAGAAGGAGGCAAAAGAAGATAAAGAATTGATATTGAATCATCTTTCATTTGATAAAGATATTTCCGTAAAAACTTTTGAGATAACTATTAGAATGCTGGGCGGACTTCTTTCTGCTTATGAACTTGACGGCGATAAAAGATTTTTATCTCTTGCACAAGATCTTGGAAATAGACTGCTTCCGTCTTTTAATTCAAAAACAGGAATGCCATACAGATACGTTAATTTAGAAACCGGTAAGACCAGCGGCGTAGTAAGTAATCCCGCTGAGATTGGAACCTTGTTGATTGAATTCGGAACATTAAGTAAGCTTACGGGAAATCCTGTTTATTATAACAAAGCCAAGAAAGCTTTAGTAGAACTTTACAGCAGAAGATCAAAAATAGGATTGGTCGGCTCAACTATAAATGTTGATACGGGTAAATGGGAAGATACGGAAAGTCATATAAGCGGCGGAATTGATTCTTATTACGAATATCTGCTGAAAAGCTGGAAGCTTTTTGGTGATAAAGACTGCAAGAGAATGTGGGAGACAAGTATTAAAGCAGTTAACAAGTATCTTGCCGACAGTACAAAGACAGGTTTTTGGTATGCGCAGGCTGACATGAATACAGGTAAAAGAACTTCAACTTTGTTTGGCGCACTTGATGCATATTTCCCGGCTGAGTTAGCTTTGGGAGGAGACTTAAAAAGAGCTGAAGCACTTGAAGCTTCATGCTACAAAATGTGGAACCTTGAAGGAATTGAGCCCGAGCAAATAAATTTTGAAACTATGAAAATTACTTATCCGGGTTATGTACTTAGGCCGGAAATAATCGAATCCGCTTATTATCTATATCATTATACCCATAATGAAAAATATTTAGAGATGGGAAAAACATTTTTGAATAGCATCGTTAAGTACTGCCGAACCGATGCAGGTTTTGCGGAACTTAAAAGTGTTATTACAAAAGAAAAAGAAGACAGCATGGAGAGTTTCTTCCTTGCAGAGACTTTAAAATACCTTTACTTAATGTTCGCTCCTGAAAAAACACTCGATTTCAATAAAATAATTTTTAATACTGAAGCTCACCCGTTGAAAATTTCTTTGAGCAGATAAATTTTTATTACTTATCCTGCTCTTAGGGCATTAACAATATTTAAACGAGCTGCTCGGACAGAAGGTAAAAATCCGCCGACAAAACCCATAATTGCAGCAAATAATAATGACCAGAATATCGTCCAGGGTGAAAGAGCAAATGAAAAAGTTAATTCGGCAAATGATCCGAAGTTTAAAGTTGAAACCGTGAACAACTGTAAAAATGAAGCAAGTATTAAACCTATAACCCCTCCGGTTAATGCGATTGACAAAGATTCGATTAAGAATGCAAAGAGAATGCTTCTTCTTCTAAATCCTAAAGAACGCAAAGTGCCTATTTCCACTGTTCGATTTGCAACTGCAGCATACATTGTTATCATCGCACCGATTACAGCACCCAGGCTAAAAATGATAGTTACAAATAAACCGAGTGCGTTGATGAATATTTCCATAATTTTCGATTGATCTTCAAAATACTGCTGTTCAATTTTCGGTTCGAATTCCTTTAGTCTTTTATCGGAATCAAAAGCACTCTTGAAGCTTTCAAAATTATCCGGATTGTCTAACTTAAGAGTAACGGTAGATACCGTACTGCCACGGTTGAATGCATTTAATAATTGCAAAGCGTCACCCCATATTTCAGAATCAAAGCCGCTTCCGTCGGTTGAAAAAACACCTACGATTTTCCAGTTGTCTCCTGCAAATTTAATATAGCTTCCAATCTGTGCATCTTTAAATCTTTTAGTTATTGCTTCGCCGACTATCAACTCTCGCATTCCCCAGTTAAACATTCTTCCTTTTATTATTTTTACATCAGGTCTTAATTCATTGATAGTGTGTGAAACTCCTCTTACGGTAATATTACTTAATCCTCCGCCTTTTAT
>CAZCFZ010000151.1:0-2639 GCA_964498065.1 uncultured Ignavibacteriaceae bacterium | reverse complement strand
AGGAATCTTCATATTATGAACCTTGAAATATATTTCTTGTTATGTTTGATATTAATTCAATATATATCTTTAACAAATTACTTGTGGTTAAATATTTAAAAATCATCCTACGAACCTGAACCCGTCTACAATTTTTGTCCTCATTGTCCGGTAAACCGGAAAAATAGAGGCAGCGATTCCAATTATTATAACGGCACTAACTGCAAGAATAACAGTTATAGGTTCAACTTGAAAAATCGGGAACATTCCTTTTGGTATTACCTGTGCAAATCCGGCTACTAACGGGTATGTTAACAATAAGCCTAGAAGTCCTCCGATAATAGAAATAAAAAGCGATTCTCCGATTATTATTCCGGCAATATGTTTAGCGGAAAAACCAATTGTCTTAAATACAGCATACTCCCGTGTTCGTTCCCGTGCTGCCATTATCATGGTGTTTGCAAGAACCAGCATTATTATTCCGATAATAATAAACGACATATAATTCATTGATGTTATAATAGCCCCGGATGCCTGTATAAAACCCTGCTGAAATGCGCTTTCTGTTTCGGTTTTAGTTTCGGCAGGTGAATTCTTAAAAAGATCGTCTATTTGTTTTGATATAGCTGCTGCCTGCGAGGAGTTTTTTATATAAACAACATACCAGCCTACATCACCTGCACGTCCGGGCATTTCCTGTTTCATTCTTTCATCTATATAACTCCAGTGAAAAATCATCTGGGTAGCATCCGTATAACTGTATTTAGGTTTATAAATTCCTCTTACTACAAATTCCCAGCTGCCGGGATAAATATCACCTTCCAAAGTCATAACATCACCGATTTTAAGATTATATTTTTTTGCAATATCTATTCCTATAATACATGAATTTCGCTCTTTTTTGAATGTAGCTAATTCATCTTTAGGTACAAGATATTCGTTATAAACATCGAAGTAGGTATTCGCATCAACTCCGAGTCTTGCAAAAAAATTACTTCTGTCGATATAAATTCCGCCGAACCAGTTTGCAAATGTTACTTCTTTAACACCTGGAACATGTTCTATCTTTTCCAAATATGAATAGGGAAGCGGAAATATAAATGATACTGCCTGGCGAACAATCAATCTATTTGCTGAAGATGCCTTCTCCTGGGAATACCATGCAGTAACTACAGTTCTTAAAAGTCCGAAAGCAATAACTGCAATTGCTATTCCCAAAATCGTTAGTGATGATCTTAGCTTGTGACGTAAGGAATTTTTAAAAATTAATTTTAAAATTTTCATGCAGTCTCCCGGATTAAGTCTCCTTTTTCGAGATGCTTAATAGTATGAGCTTTGGCAGCCGCGTTCGGATCATGGGTTACCATAACTATTGTCTTATTAAATTCCTTATTTAATCTATCCATCAAAGTTAAAATTTCATCTGCGGAATTTTTATCCAAGTCTCCGGTAGGTTCATCAGCAACTAAAATAATGGGATCAGTTACAATTGCTCTGGCAATTGCTACCCTTTGTTCTTGTCCGCCGGAAAGCTGTTTAGGGTAATATTCTATCCTATCCCCAAGTCCTACAATATTTAAAGCCATTTCAACATGCTGCCTTCTTTCGGCTTTAGTTAATTTTGTAAGAAGCAAAGGCAGTTCAACATTTTCAAATGCAGTCAGTACGGGAATGAGATTGTAGAATTGAAAAACAAAGCCTATGTTATTTGATCTCCATTTTGCCAGGGCAGATTCGCCAAGCTTTGAGATGTCTGTTGAATTAACATAAATTTCTCCCTTGGTGGGCTTGTCTATTCCTGAAATCAAATTTAATAATGTAGTTTTACCTGAACCTGAAGGACCCATCAATGCAAGAAATTCTCCTTCTTTAACATCAAGTGATATATTATGAAGAACCGATGTTTCAAAGCTGTCTCTCCAGTATGATTTGTAAACATTTTTTACTTGAATTATGTCTGCCATTTTCTCTCCGTTATAAACTTGTTAAATACATTCTTTTTTCTCTGCATAATTTCAATGGAAGTATTATGAACTTATTTTTACTTTTGTTCCGTCTTTTATCTGGTCAGTTACATTCTCAATTATTTGATCACCGTTCTTTAAGCCCGACTTAATTTCGATATAAGAATTGAACTGTTGTCCGGTAGTAACCGGTATTTGGGACGCAGTATTATTTTTAACCGTGAACACTACTTTTTCACCGTTTCTTGTAACTACAGCAGTATTGGGAACAACTAAAACAGGCTGCTGACTTTTCTGTGATCCTTTTGTCGCTTTGGATAAAAATAATACCTTCGCACTCATTTCCGGGAGCACACGTTTATCATAATGTTTAAATCCTACTTTAACCATAACTGTTGCTTTTGTTCTGTCGGCAGTAGGAACAATTTTACTTACATAGCCGGGGTAGCTATGACTTGGGTATGCATCCAGAGTAATTTCACATTCCTGTTGGGGAGTAATCCTTTCGATATTAGATTCGGAAACATCCGCTTCCACTTGAAGTGAACTCATGTCTGCTATGGTTACAACCGCACCTTTTGAGTTTACACTCGCAGCAAGCGGCGCGACAATTTCGCCCACATCTGCATTTTTTGTAAGGACGGTCCCGTCAAAAGGTGCCCGGATTATTGTATTTTCAACAGCAACTTCAGCCGC
>CAZCFZ010000150.1:0-6874 GCA_964498065.1 uncultured Ignavibacteriaceae bacterium | reverse complement strand
TATTAATTGAAGATAACCGGCTGCTTCGCGACGGAATTATTTCTATGCTTAAGAACCAGAAGGATATCAAGATTATTGCTGCCTCAGGTAATCGTGAGAACACTTTACATAAAATTCAAAAGTTAGTGCCGAACATAATCCTTTTAGATTTAGGCTTGCGTAATCAGAATAGCTTGACGGTAGTAGAAATGGTTAAAAAGGATTTCCCTTATGCAAAAGTTATCGTAATGGATCTTACCCCTGTGCAGGGTGATATAAATTTATTTTTGAAAGCCGGTGCATCGGGATTTATTTTAAAAGATGCAACACTTAATGATTTTATCATAACTATCCGTGCCGTATTCGAAGGTAAAAATGTAATACCGCAAGATATGACCGAATCTGTCTTTTCCCAAATAGTAGAACATGCACTTAAAGGCAGCAAAATAAATTTAAAAGAATCGGTTCGCATGACCAAAAGGGAACGGGAGATTATCGAATTAATCGGAAATGGTTTAAGTAATAAACAGATCGGACAAAATCTGCGCGTTTCAACCTTTACTGTTAAGAGCCATGTCCATAATATAATGGAAAAGCTTGTACTACATACAAGGCTGGAAGTTGCAAATTATTCATATTCAACCGGAACTCTAAAAAAGATTATTAAAGGTATTTCAACATCTAATTAAAAATTTATCTAAAGGAAAAATAAAATGAGTAAAGGTCAAAACAGTAAAAAAGGTTCAAAAAAAGAGCCGGCTAAAACAATGAAGGAAAAAAAGGCTGCTAAGAGAGAGAAGAAAAACGAAAAGAAGAATGACGGGAAAATAGCTCAGTAAATTTTTTTAAGATCACAGCACTTTTATTTCTAATTATCTCCAAGTAAAAATATTTAACTTAAAATTGCCGGAACAATTTTCAATACAAATTAGATTTTGGGGATAAAATTTTTACATAAAATATCTCTTGCTATAATCGCATTCCTTTCGGCCTGTTTTATAATTTTTATTGCAAACCGTTAAGGGGCGTTATTTCATGAGAGTGTTAACAAACGTTAATTAAAAACATTGGAGTATAAAATGGCAAAAATAAACTTAAAACCGCTTGCAGATAGAGTAATTGTTAGACCTATGATGCAAGAAGAAAAAACAAAAGGCGGGATTATCGTACCTGATACTGCCAAGGAAAAACCTATTGAAGGTACTGTTATAGCGGTAGGGCCGGGTAAAGTTTCCGAAGATGGAAAAGCGGTTAAAATGGAAGTTAAGGAAGGCGACAAAATTTTGTACGGAAAATACAGCGGAACAGAAGTTACGGTAGAAGGTGAAGATTATTTAATTATGCGGGAAAGCGACATTTTTGCGATTATTGCAAAATAATGTTGCCATTCGCCTATAAAAATATAATTTGAAAAACTAAAAATAGAAAGCAGAGAATAAAATGTCTTCAAAATTAATAGAATACGATGTTGAGGCTAGAACGAAGCTGAAAAGAGGAGTTGACAAGCTTGCTAATGCGGTTAAAGTCACTTTAGGTCCGAAAGGACGTAATGTAGTTCTTGAAAAGAAATTCGGCGCACCTACTGTTACTAAAGACGGCGTAAGCGTTGCTAAAGAAATAGAACTGGAAGACCCGACCGAAAACATGGGTGCACAGATGGTGCGGGAAGTTGCATCAAAAACAAGTGATATTGCCGGTGATGGTACCACTACTGCAACGGTTTTAGCTCAAGCAATTTATAGAGAAGGATTGAAAAATGTTACCGCCGGCGCTAACCCTATGGATTTAAAAAGAGGAATAGACCTGGCAGTCACTAAAGTTATTGAGTATCTTAAATCAATTAGTAAAGATGTGGAAGGAAGAAATGAAATTGCTCAAGTTGGTTCAATTTCTGCAAACAATGATAAGTCCATTGGAGATTTAATAGCTGATGCTATGGAAAAAGTCGGTAAAGATGGCGTTATTACTGTTGAAGAAGCAAAAGGAACGGAAACTTCATTGGAGGTTGTTGAAGGCATGCAGTTCGACCGTGGTTACCTTTCCCCATACTTTGTAACTGATCCTGAAAATATGGAAGCCGTTTTGGAAGATACGCATATATTAATTCACGATAAGAAGATTTCCGCAATGAAGGACCTTCTTCCTATACTCGAAAAAATTGCTCAGCAAGGTAAATCCCTCTTAATAATTGCAGAAGACCTTGAAGGAGAAGCTTTGGCTACCTTGGTAGTTAATAAGCTTCGCGGTACTTTGAAAGTCGCTGCAGTTAAAGCTCCCGGATTCGGCGACAGAAGAAAAGCAATGCTGGAAGATATCGCGGCACTTACCGGCGGCACTGTTATATCCGAAGAACGCGGATTCAAATTGGAAAATGCAACCTTAGGTTATCTTGGAACTGCTAAAAAAATTGTAATTGATAAAGATAATACAACAATAGTCGAGGGATCAGGAAAACAAGATGATATAAAGAAAAGGTTAAACGAAATTAAAGTTCAGATTGAAAAAACAACTTCCGATTATGATAAAGAAAAACTACAGGAAAGATTGGCAAAATTATCCGGAGGAGTTGCTGTATTGAAGATCGGTGCTTCGACAGAGATTGAAATGAAAGAGAAAAAAGCCCGCGTAGAAGATGCTTTACATGCTACTCGTGCTGCTGTTGAAGAAGGCATTGTTGCGGGTGGCGGTGTTGCCTTTGTTAGAGCTACTTCAGTCCTAGAAAAATTGAAGGGAGAAAATATTGATCAAACAACTGGAATAAGAATAATTGAGAAAGCACTTGAAGAACCTTTAAGACAAATAGTTAACAACGCCGGTTTAGAAGGCTCAGTTGTCCTCCAAAAAGTTAAGGAAGGGAAAGATGACTTCGGATTTAATGCTGCTACGGAAACCTACGAAAACTTAATCAAATCCGGTGTAATCGATCCTACTAAAGTAACAAGAACAGCATTAGAAAATGCGGCTTCCGTGGCTGCTCTCCTGATAACAACTGAAGCTGTAGTTTTTGAGAAGAAAGAAAAAGGACCTGCCGTTCCTTCAATGCCGGGCGGTGGCATGGGAGATATGGGAGGGATGTATTAATACTCAAATCTTTTGGGCTTGAGTATTTACTATCTGAAAACTTAATAGGCGAGAAAAGTTTCTCGCCAATTTTTTTGATTTACTTAGAAAGTGTAGAGATAGATTGTATTAATATATTCTAAAAAATTCTTTTATCTCAAATTATCTAAAAAATACTAATAAAAGCTCCCTGTTTGATCGGATAGCAAACACTAAAGAATCTTATCCGGTTGGAAATAATTTTTGTGAAAATTAGTTTTATAAATAATAAAATACCTCTGGCAATAGCCGGATTTGTAGGGGCTTGTATTATAATGTTTCTTACAAGTCACTGGGGCGCAGGTACTTCGCCGGATTCCGTATATTACATTTCGGTTGCCAGAAATGTAGCTGGTGGTAAAGGCTTCGTCGGTTATGACGGCTACTATTATGTCCTTCAGCCCCCGCTTTACCCTTTGCTGCTGGCGGCAATAAAAAAGATATTTCTCGTTGATCCGCTGGTTTCAGCCGGCTATTTAAATGCGATTCTTTTGGGTTCAGTGGTTTATTGTTCAGGCTTATTTTTATTAAAGCATTTAAAATCTTTGTCTCTGGTAATAATGGGAACATTGTCCGTCCTAATTTCATTTGCGCTTATTGAAATTTCACTAATTGCATTATCGGAACCTCTTTTCATACTATTTGTTCTTCTGTATCTTAATTATTTTGATATTTACATTGAAAAGAAGAACCTTGCATCGCTTCTTATTTTTTCATCGGCTGCGGCATTGGCTTGTCTAACCCGTTATATGGGAGTCATATTAATTTTAACCGGCTCTATAGGTATTTTTGTTTGGGGAAGGAAAACTTTCGAAGGAAGGTTTAAGCATTTAATTTACTTTCTGCTTATTACAATTTTACCCTCCGGACTCTGGATTCTAAGAAATTATTTTTTGTCGGGCACATTTACCGGGCATCGCGCCGGTTCATCATACACATTATCTCAAAATATAATATTCTTTTTTAATACGTTTCTAAAATGGTATTTGCCTATCCAGCTAAATGGCCTTCAATTATTTTTTTTCACTCTACTTGTGTTTTCTGGCTTTGTTGGTGCAATAATTTTAATTAAAAGACTTAATCATGATGCTTCTAGAATGAAGCAAATGTTCCCGGTATTAATCTTTATATTTTTTTATTCTGTAATTATAGTAATCTCTTCAACTACTACCGCCTATGACAAAATAGGCAACAGGTTATTGTCGCCGCTTTTCGCGCCTTCGATTTTCATAATGTTCATAATCCTTGATAATATTTTAGAATGGTTAACTAAGCATCTACGTCGTAGAATAGTTAACATTCTTTTTTTGATTTGTCTAATCGGATGGATGCAATATCCTTTGGCACAAACAACTTTTAATGTTCAATATTATATTAAACAATCAGGATGGGAATTCAGCAGCAGAAAATGGAGAGATAACTCCGTAATTGAATATCTTAATAATCATAAACAATTTGAGTCGGGATATTCTTTTTACAGCAATGTTCCCGAAGCAGTTTACATTTTAGCCGACAAAGAAACTAAGTGGAGTCCTGCAAAAACATTTTATAATTCTCCCAAACTTATAAATGAAAATTCCAGTTTTAAAAGCATCCGGGATAGGAAAAATAAAGTATGTCTCGTTTGGTTTAAAAATAACAACCGAAAATTTTTATATAGTATCAATGAATTGCAGAAAGGCATTAACTTAGTAAAGGTTGTTCAACTGAAAGATAGCGAAATTTATATTATTGAAAAATAATGATTCATTGGAGGAATAATATGGATGTAATACTTATTATAACTTTAAGTCCATAAAATAATTTCCTGTTTGCCGTAAATTGAAACTCTTAGTTACTATTTTAATTACAAAAAGTATTTTTATCTGTTATTTGAATATTGTGAAATTAGCCAGGCAGCATTTTTACCGGAACCAAAATCATAGTGATGGATCTTATACCGCTTCAAACAGATGTTTTTGAATTTGTACAAGCCGGTGAATCCGTATTTATTTTAAAAGATGCTACTTTTAATGAATTTCTTTCAACCATTCATGCTGTTGCTAAAGGGACAAACACACTCTCGCCAAATCTTACAGAATCTCTCTTTTCACAAATAGTCGAACATGCACTTAAAGAAGATAAAACAAAATTAAAGGCGGCAATCCGTATGACGAAAAGAGAGCGGGAGGTAATCGGATTAATAGGAGACGGTTTAAGCAATAAAGAAATTGCAAAAAAGCTGAATATTTCGACTTTCACAGTTAAAAGTCATATTCATAATATAATGGAAAAGCTTACTCTTCATACACGGCTGGAGATTACAAACTATTCTTACTCGACAAAAACTCTGAAAAAGATTATCAAAAATATTTCAAAGACAAATTAATCGGGAGAAAAAATGAATAAAAATCCTAACACTAAAAAGAATTCAAAAAAAGAGCCGGCTAAAACAATGAAGGAAAAAAAGGCTGCAAAAAGAGAAAAGAAAAATCAAAAAGATAAGCAATTGCTTAAGTAAAATATTAATGACGGGGGGAGAATGGTTTTAGTTTCAACTTTAATATTAATAGGGATAAATCCCTAATTATTATAAGAAATTATCCAAGGTAAATAATTAAGTTTTTAACATCTTTAGAATTTCTTAATTTTTTCAAAGCTTTCTCTTTTATTTGTCTTATTCTTTCCCTTGTTAGATTAAAATGTTCCCCGATTTCTTCGAGTGTTGATTTTTTTTCCTTGCCGATACCGAAGATCATCATTATAATTTCTGCTTCCCTATCGGTAAGAATGGAAAGCATATATTCTATATCCTCCGAAAGTGATAACTTTGTCAATTCATCATCCGGTGAAGGCTGGTTATTATCCGGAAGAACGTCCAGCATAGTTTTTTTGTAACCATCTTCATTTTTAAGGGGAGAATCTATGGAAAAGTCCGAGGCTGAAACTTTAAGTGCATTACTTATTGAAGTAATTGAAAGGCCAAGAAGTTTCGATAACTCTTCATTCGTGGGTTTTCTGTCATATTCCGTTTCGAAATCCCGGGAAGCTCTATTTATTTTAATCTGATTTCCGACTACATTAAGTGGAAGATGAACGATTCGCGAATTATCTATTATTGCTTGAGTTATGCTTTGTCTAATCCACCAAACTGCATAGGAAATGAATTTGAATCCTCTTGTTAGGTCAAAACTTTTTGTAGCTCTTATTAATCCCAGGTTGCCTTCGTTTATTAAATCCGAAAGAGAAAGACCCCTGTTCTGGTATTGATTTGCAACTGATATTACGAATCGTAAATTAGCTTTTATTAATTTATTTCTTGCGTTCTCATCCCCCTTTCTTATCTTAACCGCAAGTTCCAATTCTTCTTCCGAAGTTAATAAGTCAAACTTACTAATTTCATTAAAATATTGGTTTAGTAATTTTCCATTCCGCAATGTGAATTGTTTTGTTATTTTCAATTAATCTCCCGGGTTTTAATTTTTTATATTCAATTTACAGCTGAACTGTAATTTTGAATATGTAATATACAAGAAATTAAACGGGAAATGATATATTCATGATAATATATTTCTTTATCTTAAAAATTTAAGCTCATTTCTTTCATAAAATGAAGATTAAATTCCAAAAGTATTTTTTACAAACTTCACATATAATTTTGCTGGAATGGAATAATAGGAAGTTGTCTCAAAAGAGGGTATTTGTCATGCTGAACTTGATTCAGCATCTCTTTTTAGCAGTTATTCGAGTATTTAGATTCCAGGTCAAGCCCGGAATGACAGTTTTGAGACAACCTCTTGAATCACAATTACCATCT
>CAZCFZ010000149.1:0-6942 GCA_964498065.1 uncultured Ignavibacteriaceae bacterium | reverse complement strand
ATTCCGAGACGAATAAAGATGATTTGGAAATTTCAATAGAATTTTACGAATCATCATTCTTTGAGGAAAACCAAAACGGTCTGATCTTAGAATGCTTAAAGAAGAACGACTTGATGATAAGTAGATATTTTTATGCAATAAGAAAAAATATTATGTGGGAAGTAGTTCCTCTTGTTGCAAAACAATACTTTGAATGTAAAAGCCTTCATGATCAAATTAAAAATATTTGTACAGATAGAACAAACAGGACAGTTTATCAAATGGAAATTCAATAGGTAAATTATTGGATCAAAAAAAGGTCGAACAAATAAGCAACGAATAAGCATGAAAGAATCTAACATAAGAGTTTTAACGGAAGTGTTGACCGTGTCGGTTTGCCGGGTACAAATTTAACTTTCAGCGAATCAGACGGAAAACAGAAAGACAGTCTCAATCTTGAATCCTCAGATACCAGATCGGCAGCAAATTTTCTTATTGATTGGCTGGCGGAAAAAATTGATTTTTCTTCAATCAAAGGAATCGGACATAGAGTTGTTTTCGGTTTGGATCATTCGGAACCCGAACCACTCACACAGGTATTAGTGGATGAACTTCATCGCATCAGCCCTTACGATATGGATCATCTTCCTGCCGAGATTAAATTGATCGAGGCGATGCAGCAGCGTTATCCTAAAATACCGCAAGTCGCCTGCTACGATACGGCATTTCATCATACTATGCCGCGTGTTGCCAAAATCTTACCTATCCCCCGCCGCTTCGAGGCATTGGGAATCCGGCGGTACGGATTTCACGGTTTGTCATATTCTTATCTCATCGAGGAACTAGCTCGTATTGCCGGTACAGAAGCAGCGCAAGGCCGCGTAATTCTGGCTCATCTCGGCAGCGGTGCGAGTTTGGCTGCCGTTAGCGGAGGAAAGAGCATTGATACAAGCATGGGCTTTACACCCGCCGGAGGACTTATCATGGGCACCCGGCCCGGTGATTTAGATCCGGGCGTCGCGTGGTACATGATGAAGTCGGAGAATCTCACGCCCAAACAATTCAATAAAATAATCAATCATGATTCCGGCCTTCTCGGTATTTCCGAAACCGGTTCCGACATGCGGGATTTGATCGCTAAGGAAACCGGTGATGTCCGTGCGGCGGAAGCAGTGGAATTATTTTGTTACCAGGCAAAGAAGTGGATAGGAAGTTTTGCAGCTGCACTAGGCGGATTAGACACGCTGGTTTTTGCAGGCGGTATCGGTGAGAAAAGTCCGGTCATTCGCTCCCGCATTTGTAAAGGATTGGAATTTCTTGGAATCGAGCTTGAAGAAAAACAAAACACGGCTAACGCTCCTGTTATCTCAACAGATACCGGACGGGTCTCTGTCCGTGTCATTAATACCGACGAGGAATGGATGATAGCGAAAACAGTATGCCGAATTTTAAAGCTTGATTTAGAAAAGGATTAGAAATTATGAAAATTAATTCTAAGTCGAACGGAAAACGTTTTGTTTATCTCGCCGCCGCCATTTCGGCTCTGGGCGGCATGCTGTTCGGCTATGACATCGGTGTTATCTCCGGCGCCATTTTGTTCATCACGAAACAATTCGCTCTTTCCTCTGGAATGGAGGAAGTCGTAGTCAGTTCGGTCTTGTTGGGATGTCTCACCGGCGCATTAGTCGGAGGATTCCTGTCTGACCGTTACGGACGACGGCGATTATTGATTATCACCTCGGTAGTTTTCATTTTAGGCGCCGTCGGTGCGGCTCTGGCACCTGACACTGCATGGCTTATTGGCGCACGATTCTTTGCGGGCACCGCCATCGGCGTTGCATCGTTTGTCGCACCGCTTTACATTTCCGAGATTGCCCCGGTATCCATTCGCGGAAAGCTTGTTTCGCTGAATCAACTCGCGATTACTTGCGGTATTGTTATATCCTATGGAATCGACTACGCGTTTGCAGGTTCTCAGGCTTGGCGCTGGATGTTTGCAATAGCGGTTATTCCTGCGGCAGCATTTGGAATAGGATTGATGCTCATTCCTAACAGTCCGCGATGGCTCGTTGGCAGTGGACAGATAGACCAAGCCCGCAAAGTGATGAAAAGACTCCGATCCCCCGATCAGGTTGAGAGCGAACTTAACGAGATTAAGCATAGCGCTGAACAGCAGAAGGGACACTGGTCGGAACTATTCAGTCCGTATTTACGTGTGGCTATGATCGTGGGCATTGGACTGGCGATTGCGCAGCAAATCACCGGTATCAACACTATCATCTATTACGGCCCGACTATTTTCAAGTTTGCCGGCATGTCTTCGTCGTCGGTAGCGATTCTGGCAAGCGTCGGCGTTGGAATTATCAATGTTGTAATGACTGTGGTGGCCTTACAGCTTATTGACCGGATCGGGCGGCGGCCGCTTTTGCTCATCAGCCTGGCGGGAATGACACTGAGTCTGTTCGTATTGGGGCTGGCCTTTTCGCTTCCGCAATTTACCGGCAGTCTGGGAGTGATCGCAGTAATTGTTGTTATGACTTATGTCGGCTCATTCGCTATTGGATTAGGTCCTATTTTCTGGCTGTTGATTTCGGAAATGTATCCGCTCCGCATTCGTGGCCGGGCGATGAGCGTGGCTACGGTTGCAAATTGGGGCGCTAACTTGATTGTGGCATTAACGTTTTTGACTCTCACGCAAGTCCTTGGTAAAGCCGATACGTTTTGGTTATACGGAGGTATTAGTATCGGAACATGGATTTTTTCATTTTTCTTGGTACCGGAAACTAAGGGCAAAAGCCTCGAACAAATTGAAGCGCACTGGCGGAAAGGAAAGCCTGCACGGACATTATGAAAGCAAGAAATGGTTACCGGATAGACAACCCGGAAAAGTAAAGACATTTAATTATATAAGGAGTAATCATGCAGCGCAGCATAAATAATTTGATAGATTTCACCATTAGTGCAAAGGATGGTGAGTTGGGAAAAGTTAGTGAGTTCTACTTTGATGATCTCACTTGGTCAATCCGTTTCTTAGTAGTTTTAACAGGCAGCTGGTTGTCTGAACGGAAGGTACTTATTCCGCATGCGGCACTTGGAAGGATAGATTGGAAGAAGGAAACATTTCAAGTAAACCTCACAATGGAACAGGTAAGCAAAAGCCCCGATATTGATACTGAAAAAACCGTATCCAGACAGCACGAGATAGAATTGTTTAATCATTACGCACTGCCGGTTTATTGGGGAAATGGATTTTATGCCGGACCGATAGGAATGGTGCCGTTTTATCCCTATTACGATAGGAAACCGGTGAAGAAAGAAGATGATTCTGCTCAACAAGCCCAAGACGATAATCACTTACGCAGCTCTAAGGAAGTTAAGGGCTACCATATTCATGCGGACGACAATGAAATTGGTCATGTCGAGGATTTTATCATCGATGACAAGGCATGGACGATTCGTTATTTAATCATCGATACAAAAAACTGGTGGTCGGGAAAAAAGGTACTGGTCTCGCCGAAATGGATCGACCGTATTAGTTGGAGCGAGAGGAAAGCCTTTATCAATCTTTCCCGCGAGGCTATAAAGCAGTCCCCGGAATTCACGGAGGGATCTCTGCTAACCCGGGATTATGAATCGGCGCTGCATAGGCATTATAATCGCAAAGGATACTGGGTTGATGAACCGGTTGTTAAGGAACATTCAAGTTGAAACATGAACAAAAAAGGACAGTCATATTGCGGCATTTCCGTCAATCAAAATGAAAGCATGCATGTAGGTTCATTTAAACGTGCTTTAAGAATATTTTGGAAAAAATAAAAATATCATTGAGGATCCTATATATGGATAGCATGGCGCCATTATGGAATAAAAGTAAGTATGGTCATGGTATAAGACGGGTTTGGAAGATTCTGTTTCTTGCATTCAAAAAGTTCCTTCATATTGATGGAGTGCAATGGGCGGGAGCGTTCTCCTTCAACATGTTTTTCTCCCTGTTTCCTTTAATCGTCCTATTTGTCACCATTTCTTCGACCTTTATTGACAGAGACCGGGCCGGGAAAGTGATTATTACATACATAGAAAAATACGTCCCGATTAGCGGAGAAATGCATAACTACATTTTCAATACTATCTCCGGCGTTGTCAATGCGCGTGATCAAGCAGGTGTTGTTGCGTTTGTAATCCTTGTCTGGGCCGCCCTTCAATGTTTCATTACCCTCATCGTTGCTACTAACCGCGCCTGGGGAACTACGGTAGAAAAAAGTTGGTGGCGTCTACCGCTCAGAAGCTTGGTGCTGTCCGGCACCACTGCAAGTATGGTTCTGCTGGGTATGGTATTTCCGGTAATGATGAGAATAGCTAAGAATTGGTTCTTTGCAGCAAACCATTTCAGTTCCTGGCTGTATGATATAGGAAGCTTTTTTGTCCCGTTACTTCTGGCTTTTTTTAGTCTGAGCGTTTTTTACATGCTCGCACCGCGACGGCCTATTCGGTTTGCTGAAGTATGGGGCGCCGCTCTGTTCTCTACAATTCTTTTGCTGGTAAGCGAAATTCTGTTCGAGATCTATCTAAGAAACTTCGCCACGTTGAACGCCGTCTACGGGACGTTCGGCGGAATCATGGCATTGTTGCTCTGGATTTATCTTTGCGGGTGCATTTTCATCTTCGGAGCATGCTTGTGCGCCGTTCAAGCGGAAACGAGTTCTATGCCGGTGAAGAACCGCTGAAGTGTTTATCAATTTTAAAACTTAATATTGAGAGGTTTAATGAATATGAAAACAAAAAAGGTGTCTAAAAAGAAATTAGTTAAGGAAGTAGAAGAAGGGTTTGAAGAAAACATTGAAGCCAAAATGAAAAAAACCGATGCAAAGGACAAACCTTTAACGCCGGAACTTCTGCGAAAGATGAACGCCTATTGGCGCGCTGCCAACTACCTTTCGGTCGGGCAGATTTATCTGTTTGACAATCCGCTGTTAAAGAAACCTTTGAAATTTAAGCATGTAAAGCCGCGGCTGCTGGGGCATTTCGGAACTACTCCCGGTCTTAATTTTATCTATGTTCACCTCAATCGTATCATTAAGAAGTACGACCTGAATATGATATATGTTATCGGACCGGGTCACGGCGCTCCCGGTATAGTAGCCAATACCTATCTGGAAGGAACATACGGCGAGATTTATCCGAATATTACTCAAGATGAAGAAGGAATGAAAAAACTGTTCACACAATTTTCCTTTCCGGGAGGTATTCCGAGTCATGTCGCGCCGGAAACTCCTGGCTCTATTCATGAAGGCGGAGAACTCGGCTACTCACTGTCGCACGCATACGGCGCGGCTTTCGATAACCCCGACCTTATAGTTACATGCGTTGTTGGCGACGGCGAGTCCGAAACCGGGCCGTTAGCCACCAGTTGGCACTCAAATAAATTTCTAAATCCGATTTGTGACGGAGCCGTACTTCCTATCCTGCATTTAAACGGTTACAAAATAGCCGGCCCTACAGTGCTTGGACGTATCAGTCACGAAGAATTGGACCAGCTATTCCGCGGTTACGGTTACAATCCTTATTTTGTTGAAGGAGATGAACCTGATAAACTTCACCAAACCCTGGCAGCCACTCTTGATACTGTAATTGCCGAGATTAAGGACATACAAACCAAAGCGCGAAATAAGGGCTTTAAGGAAAGACCGATGTGGCCCATGATTATATTCCGCACTCTTAAAGGATGGACTTGCCCGAAGGTAGTTGACGGACTGCCGATCGAAGGCACGTTCCGCGCACACCAAGTACCGGTTACTGACTTCGTGAAGAAGCCCGAACATTTGAAAGTGCTTGAACGGTGGATGAAGAGTTATAAAGCAAAAGAATTATTTGATAAAAGCGGCAGGCTGATTCCTGAACTTGCCGAGTTAGCACCTAAAGGCGAACGGCGAATGGGAGCGAACCCGCATGCTAACGGAGGACTTCTTCTTAAAGGATTAAAAATTCCGGATTTCCGTGACTACGCTTTAAAGGTAACTAACCCGGGCACTGTTGAAGGAGAAGCCACGCGAGTTCAAGGTAATTTCATCCGCGATGTAGTGAAACTTAACCAGACCAACTTCCGCGTTTTCAGCCCGGACGAAACTGCATCGAACCGGTGGGGAGATGTATTCGAAGTAACAAATCGCTGCTCTACAGCGGAGATAATTCCAATTGACGATCATGTTGCACCTGACGGACGAGTAATGGAAATGTTAAGTGAGCACCAGTGCGAGGGCTGGCTTGAAGGTTATTTACTTACAGGCAGGCACGGCTTCTTCTCTTGTTATGAAGCGTTCATCCACATAATTGATTCTATGTTTAACCAGCACGCCAAGTGGATCAAAGTGGCTCACCAAATCCCCTGGCGAAGTCCCGTTGCTTCATTAAATATCCTGCTTTCGTCTCACGTATGGCGGCAGGATCATAACGGCTTTAGTCACCAAGATCCCGGTTTCATTGACCACGTGGTTAATAAAAAGGCTGACATTATCCGCGTGTATCTGCCGCCCGATGCCAACACATTGCTGTCAGTAACCGACCATTGCCTACGCAGCCGAGACTATGTTAATGTTATTGTTGCAGGCAAGCAGCCGGCGCTGCAATGGATGGATATAGATTCTGCAGTTAAGCATTGCACCGCCGGGTTAGGCATATGGGAATGGGCAAGCAACGACAAAGGCGAAGAACCTGATGTGGTAATGGCTTGCTGCGGTGACGTACCGACTTTGGAAACATTGGCTGCCGTCCAACTCCTGCGGCAGTACTTCCCGGAACTCAAAATCAGGGTAATCAATGTGGTAGATCTTATGACACTTCAGCCGAAAAGCGAGCATCCGCACGGACTCAGCGATAAGGATTTTGATACTCTCTTTACAAAAGATAAGCACGTCATCTTCGCCTACCATGGATATCCGCTGCTGATCCACCGTCTCACTTACCGCC
>CAZCFZ010000148.1:0-7089 GCA_964498065.1 uncultured Ignavibacteriaceae bacterium | reverse complement strand
ATGTTATTTAAATGTAAAACATTAATAAGCTTTTAAAAAATTTTAGAAAGAATTTAAGCAAGGTATAAATATGGCTTCCATTTTTCGTCAATTTTACCAACTACATTTTTAATAAACATGATATGGCTTGGTTTAAAAGGTCTGTTAAGAAGCAGCATGTTGGCTTCTTCGGGGCTCCGGTCGCCTTTTTTATTGTTGCAAATCGTGCAGGCACAAACTAAATTTTCCCAGGAATCGCTGCCTCCTCTTGATTTAGGGATAATATGATCAATTGTTAACGGCAGATCGCTTCTTCCGCAGTATGCACATTTATATGCGTCGCGCCGAAGTATATTTTTTCTGGTAAGGACAACTTTTTTATAAGGGACACTGATGAAATGATTTAATTTAATTATACTCGGCCAGGGATAGCTTTGAGAGATGCTGCGAATTTCTTTTCTTTTATCGTTTATAACCATCTCCGCCTTACCGAGATAAATTAAGATCACAGCTTTCTTTATATTGCAAACTGTTAAAGGTTCATAACTTTGATTAAGAATTAATACCTTTGCATTAAGTTTCCCGTTAACTCTTTTTGCAGTTTCGAAATCAACCTCCGGTAATGTCTTTTTTATTTTGTCGAACGTAAGAAATTCTAATTATTATTCTGGCAATAAATAGTAACAGCGCAAATATTAAAGCATATAACCACCATTCGCGCGGTATTACTTCCGTATACATCAATATTGCAATTATTATAACAACTGCCAGAGATCCGTAATTAAAATAATCAAAGAAAGTCTTTGATATCATAATAATAAGTTACTTTTATTTTTGTAAATTCAATTAAATTAAAAATATCAATTATTTAGCGTTAAATTCAAAAATCTACAATATTTAGACAATTAATATAAAAAATTGGCAATGGATTTTCCAACTAATAAAAATGGCAACAGTCAAAGAGTAATACCATTCTCATCCAATTCTTTATATATAATAGCAACGCAGGCAACGTAATCGCGGGAATGGCTCATTGAAATTTTTAAATTCTTTCCATCGGTAAGTGTTTCACTTAATTCACCCTTAAGTTTAACCAAAGGCATTCCGTTAGGCTCGTTATAAATTTCTATATCCTGCCACCCTATCTCTTTATTCCATCCGGTAGTTAATGCTTTGAATACGGCTTCCTTTGCGGCAAACCTCGCTGCAAGATGCTGATGTTTATTAAACTTACTCATACAATATTCCAATTCTTTTTCCGTATAAACTTTATTCAGAAAATGCTCACCGTATTTCTCAACGCTGTCTTTAATCCTGTCGATTTCAATAATATCTATTCCGATTCCAAATACCATTTAATTATTACCTCTTTCCTGATAATGTTTCATTTGATTAATATCCTTCTGCAAGTCCTGTTCCTCTCGGATCGGACGCGCCGTATATTATATGATCTTTATGATCAATTAAAATTCCTTCGGCATCGCCTAATGTTCTTTCTTTACCTATTTTATAACCCATTTTTATCAGATCATTTTTTACATCTTGAGGCATTCCGAATTTTTCATAATAAATTTCATCGGGCAGCCATTGATCATGAATCCGGGGCATGTCTATTGCCTGCTGTATATTCATGTGAAAATCTATACAGTTCATTATTACCTGTAAAACTACGGTAATAATAGTTGAGCCGCCCGGAGAGCCGATAATTATATAAGGCTTGTTATTTTTAAGAACAATTGTAGGCGTCATTGAGCTAAGCATTCTTTTTTGAGGTTGAATGGAATTAGCTTCACTTCCATACAAACCGAATTGATTTGGTACTCCCGGTTTTGCGCTGAAATCATCCATTTCATTATTAAGTAAAAATCCCGCTCCTTCAACAACAATTTTTGAACCGTAAGCTGAATTAATAGTTGTTGTTGTACTTACCGCATTTCCATATTTATCATAAACAGAGTAATGAGTAGTCTCATTGCTTTCCTGATATTTTATAGGATTTCCATGTTTAATATCTTTTGCAGGTGTTGCATAATTATTTTTTATTTTATCAAAAATTGATTTAGCATATCTTTTGGAAATTAATCCTTTCTCAGGAACAGGATAAAAATCCGGATCTCCAAGATACTGGGTCCTATCCGCATAAGTATACTTCATCGCTTCAACTAAACGATGAATGTATTCACTGCTTCCCCAATCTTTGGGAGTAAAATGGTAGTTCTCCAAAATGTTCAGCAATTCCACCAGTGCAATACCCCCGGAACTCGGTGGCGGCATTGACACAATTTCATATCCTCTATAACTGCCTAAAACCGGTTCCCGTTCAACGGGAGTATATTTATCAAGGTCTTCCTGAGAAATATACCCGCCTAATTTTTTTATTTCTTTAATGAATAATATGGCAACCTTTCCCTTGTAAAATCCGTCTGTACCTTTATTACGAATAAGCTTTAATGTATTGGCTAAATCAGGTTGTTTAAATAAATCCCCAGCTTTGAATGGGACTCCGTTCTTTGTAAACTTTTTATATGAGCCGGGATATTTCTTAAATTCTTTTAAATGTTCTTTAATAGATCCGGCTGTGGAATAATCTAATTTAAATCCGTTCTCCGCCAGATCAATTGCAGGCTGAATGACTTCTGCAAGTTTCATAGTACCGTATTTTTTCAGGGCATATATCATTCCGGCAACACTTCCGGGAACGCCGGCAGAAGTAGCGCCCTGCTGACTCAAATTCGGATCAAAATTACCTTTCTTATTTAAAAACATACCACGGTAAGCTTTTAAAGGAGCCTTCTCTCTATAGTCAATGGTTGTATTTTTACCGCTGCTTAAATGAATAACCATAAATCCGCCGCCGCCGATATTTCCGGCATAAGGATATGTAACCGCAAGTGCAAAGCCCACAGCTACGGCAGCATCAACAGCATTGCCTCCCTTCTTTAAAATTTCTACTCCGACTCTTGTAGCCAAACTGCTTGAGCTTACAACCATTCCGTTTTTGGCACTAACAGGATTTTTAGCTGCCGGATAAATTACATTAAGATTAAAAGAAATTAAGAATAAGAAAATTAGGATAGTATTAAAACAGATGAATCTTCGCATCTACTTTTAAACCTTCTTTCTTTATCTGCTCTAATAGAAGTTTGGTGAGTTCATCAACCTGCTTAATGGATTGGGATAGATTTGTATAAAGTTTTTTATCATACATTATTCTGCCGAAATTATTCTTTTGATCCTTAACCTCATTAGCAAATTCATTTAGCTTTACCATTAAAGAATCCGTTTTACTTAAAACGTTCGACGCTTCTTTTATCGAGTTGGAAATTTCTTTTTGATTATCCTTAATAAAATTCTTAGCTTCATCCGTCAATTCCACGCTGTTGGAAGCTAATTTATTAATATTGGTTCTGTTTTCATCGATCATTAAATTTAATTTTTGTGTCAGCTTATTCAAGTTAGCTAAAGACATTTTAACATTTTCATTCAGCTTTTTGTCGGTCAAATAATTGTTCAGCGAACTCAGCGTAACCTTCACTTCTTTCAATGTCGAAATTAAATCGTTCTGCATTGAGCCTACAAGCGACATCACCGCCGGAATATCCGCATTAAAGCTTCCCTTTTGTATCTTATTATAATCAAGCGGGTATTCGGAAATGCCCGGCTTTATATCTATTTTTTTCCCGCCCATCATATCGACCATAGCGATGTAGAACTTAGCATCTTTTCTTAAATTAACATCATTGGATATAGCTGCTTTTACTAAAACTTCATTCGCTTTAATTTCAATATCCTGTACGTTGCCTTTTCTTACTCCGTTTACCGTTACATAATCGCCTACTTCAAGACCGGAAGCATTGCCGAATTCTATTTCCAGTGTCTTTTCATCTGAGGTAAAGCTAAAATTTTTAGCCCAGCCGAGTATCCATAAAAAAATTATTACGGATACTATAACCGTTATCCCGACTTTTATTTCAGTCTTTCTTTGGTCTTTCATGGTTAAACTTGCTTCTTAATATTTTTGAAAGATTTTTATATTCTCTTTTATCTATTACACTGTCTCTAAGCGCCGCTTTTAAAGAGTCCACAAATTTTCCAACTGATCCATCGGATATATTTTTAATTGATTTTAAATTTTTAATATAGTCCGAAATTAATATTCTTAATGAATCTTTTTCAGGTGAATCTTTTACATAATTTAAATCCTTGGTAACCTGGCTTATTAATAAGCCCTTACTGGGATTAAATATAAACTCGTTAAATTTATTATTGACAATATACAAAACTGCTGCAATAACAATTGTTAAAACAATAATAATTTGAACAAAACACCCTTTTTTCATTTTTTATTCAGATGAAAGACTTTCTATTAAAACCTTTTTAATTCTTTTATTTGAGACTTCCTTAACAGTAAATTTATAATTTTCCAATTGAAAAGAATAACCTTCCTTAGGAATATGTCCGGCATAATTTAAAACCAAGCCTCCCAAAGTTTCAAACTCTCCTTCACTTACAGGAAGTTTTGCATTTAAAAGTTCATTTACGTCATCAACAGAAATTTTTCCGAGTACAAGATAACTATTTTCGGTTAATTTTGTTACCTGAGTTTCCTCTTTATCATATTCGTCTCTTATTTCACCGATAATTTCTTCCATTATGTCTTCAAGGGTTATTAGTCCTGAAGTTCCTCCGTATTCATCCACTACAATAGCTTGATGCATTTTCTTTTCCTGGAATTCCCTCATCAAATCATCAATCTTTTTTGTCTCGGGAATAAATAATACTTTCCTTGCTATTTTAGCTAAAGATAAATTTTTACGCAAAGTTTCATTCATTAAGAACGGTAAAATATCTTTTGCATAAATTATCCCGATAATTTTGTCCAGGTTATTTTCGTATAAAGGTATTCTGCTGTGTCCCGATGATGTAACTATTTTAAGTATTGTTTCGAAATCGGAATCGATAGAAACACAAACCATGTCTACTCTCGGCGTCATAACTTCATGAACCAGAACTTTCCTGAAGCCGACTATCCCGTTTATCAAACCGTGTTCTTCTTCTATAATTGCTCCCCTCTCATGACTTAGGTCCGCTAATTCCGAAATTTCTTCGGGTGACATGGCGGATTTTGTTTTATCAAATTTTATTTTCGAAACCATCATTTTAATTATCTCGGTTAAGGTTTCCGAAACAGGATAAAAAATAACGCTGATCCAGAACAATGGAATCGAAATAACTTTTGCAAAAGATAAAGGCTTTTTAGTTGCCCATACTTTCGGAATCAAGTCGCCGAAAATAACAATTAAAATAGTAAGTAAAATTATTTGTACGGTTAAGACAAGATTTAAGGAAAGTTTTGAATAATCGGCATAATCAATCGCCAATGAAACAGCAACAATTGAAGCTGCAACATTGACGATTGTATTACCTACCAATATTGTTACTAAAAGCCTTCTTGGATAGTCGAGCAATTGGAAAATATATCTTTCGATGAGAGGATATTTAGAAAAACTATCTTTCAGTTTTCTTTTATCCAAAGAAAACAAAGCAACTTCCGAACCTGAAAAAAAAGCAGATAAAAAAAATAATATTAAAAGAAAAAGAAGTTTATAATGCCAATCTATATCCAAAAATTGCTTTTATCCCGAAATGTTATACATAATTGATTAAAATGGAAGATCCTCATTTTCTTCAGTCTGTATACCCGGATCACTAATTTCCGCTGCAGTAGAATTATTTCCCTCATAAGCGGATGAATCTCCCCCTGCAGCTTCCAAGGGAATTATTTTCTCGACAACAACATCGGTTGAATAACGTTTTATACCTTCTTTATCGGTATAATCTCTTTTAGTTAATCTCCCCTCTATATAAAACTTTTTACCTTTTTTCAAATTTTCTTTATAATAGTCGGAAAGATTGAATGCAACAATATTATGCCATGTCGTTTCATTAATCCAGTTGCCGTCTTTTCCCTTATAGCTGTTTGTGGTTGCCATAGTAAAACTGGTTACGGAAACATTACTGGTTGTAAACCGTGTTTCTGCATCCCTTCCTAGATTTCCAATCAACATAATTTTATTAAGCGAAAAAGCCATCTTACCTCCCTTGATTATGATTTATGTAATTGTGTTTTAATTTAATCATTCTTTGGAATAAATACTATTAGATAACAAAAATTATTAAAAAAACTTAATTATACTAGTTGTGCGTATTAAAAATTTATTTAAAAAATAGTAAAATAAACAAACATTTATGTCAGTCTGAGCGGAGTCGAAGACTGATATTCACCGTTCGACTTCGCTCACGGCGACAATTTAAGACGTTTTCGAAAATAGATTTATTTCTAAAATTTCCTTTAGCCTATATTATTGCTTAATTCACACAACGGGTAATTATATCTTAATTTACGCTAAAGGATAAATTTTATTAATTTAATTATGCCGTATGATTACTCAAAAATTACTTAAGATTATTTTTGTTTGGCAACAATCCATGCGTCTTTAAATTCATTCACCTTCCATAATTGATTTCTCATACTTTCCGCTTCATCATGAGAAGGATAATGTGTTGCCAGCTGAACAACATATAAATTGATATCAGGGTTAAACGAAACTTTCATTTCATCCTGAACTTTATTCTGATTATTCGCGACAAATTCATCAGCGCGGTCTTTAGTGCTGAATGCACCAACTTGAATTACGTAATATGTATAAGAAATATTCTGCGATTCATCGTTCTGCTGGGTATTCTGCTTCTCTGTTGTTTTTGCCGGCGGAGGTGTTTTTATCTCATCAAATACGTACACCGAATCCTTTTTATTATTTTGTGATGTCTGGGTATTCGTACTCTCGGTTGTTTTTTGTGTTGCCGAACATGCTGCTAATAAGAATGACAATAATCCCGCCAAAATAAGATGGTATCTTTTATTTTTCATATAATTAACCTGTAATCTTGTTAATTTGATATGGTAAAAATATTTGTAATTAGCTATTGGTAATATATTTCATAATTCGTAAACTGTCTACCAATTGGTAGATAAATTAAAACAGTTGAATTATACATAATTGTTTTATTAGAGACTGTCTCCAAAGAAGGAATTTGTCATGCTGAACT
>CAZCFZ010000147.1:0-7229 GCA_964498065.1 uncultured Ignavibacteriaceae bacterium | reverse complement strand
TTAAAAATTTGATTCGTCTATCCATCTTGTAATCAGCCACTTTTGAGTGGCAGGATCTTTCCTCAAAGTCATGTTCACTCTTCCGTCTAACCTCGGAATATCAGTCGGACTAAATGTTATAGTTAAATTAAATCCGCGGACAATATTTGCAGTAGTAGAATCTACCGAGGATAAAACTATATTATTCCATATAAGGTTTAGATTTTGCGAATTTTGAAATAACCCGTAAGTTGTCTTCATTTCATCGTCTCTGCCCCAAGAAACATCTATACCCTGATCATAATCATGATAAGTAAAGATAAAATCGCTGCTTATTAACTGACCGTAAATACTTGTATCTTTAAATGTGTATGCATATTTAAAGTTTTGAAAAACTCCGTCAATAGTTTTTTGATCGGCAAGAGCAGCGGAAGAACTATTTGCTTCAGCATCAAATGCCGGTGCAAAAGGATTTCTGCATCCGGCAAACAAAAGAATTATAACGGAGATCAAAACTATCGTTTTAATAAGTCCTCCCTTTTAATTCGCTCCAGCTTGGCTGACTGCTGTTTTTAGAATCCTGCCAGTAATATATACTCCATATTGCCCTTGAATCTCGAATCATATTAAACCTTAAATCACCTTGATAATTCTCGGGTAAACTGGGATCGTTTGTCGGAACATTTAAATTGTATGAAGCTGTATATACCAGGCTGTCGCCCTGAGGGCTGTACGATTCATTTGTAAGAGTTAGTGTTACCGGAACACCTTGAGGTACTTTTGATATCATATTATTAAAATACTGTTCCTCATTTTTAATCCCCCAGTTTTCCGAAAGCGAAGGGAACTGGGATATAGCTCCGCTGGATGCTGAAAATGTAAAAACTCTTTTAGTGAAAGAATAATCGGCTAAACAGGAAATATAATTTTCCACATTTTTATCTTTCAAGGAATTTACAAGATTTGAAATTAAGGCATCAGGCGTAACCGGCTGCTGATAGTCCGCCCGCGGCTGAGATGGAGGTTCGGCACTCCTTGTTGAGAATAAATTGCAGCCGTTAAATAGTACTGCTAATGTAATTAAAAAAAACAGCTTCATTTCTGAGCTATAATAATAATTCTCGGTGAACTTTCTAAGTCAAATGATTTTCCACTGGAATCACCAAAAAATTTTCTAATTTTAAAACCTTTAGATTTTAAAGCATTAAACAATTCATCTTTACAGTACAATCTCACAGACTCGTGAAAAAGTTTCTCACTTCCGTTCCGTTTGATTATAATCTGCTTTTCTACCCGGTTACCTTCAATACTTCTTTTTTGAATAATCTTCTTATCAAAAACCGTATCTGCAGATTCAGGAATTAAATTATTTTCAATATATCTTTTGTTAAAAAAATCTATAACAAAATATCCGTTTTCAAAAAGGAGATTGTAAGCATTTTCCAATATTTTGAAGTTATCGCACTCATCTTCAAAATATCCAAAGCTGGTAAAAAGATTTACAGCGAGATTAAATTTTGATGTTACGCAAAACGACCGCAAATCGGAATGTACAAAATTTATTTTTAAACCTGCTTCTTCGGCAGAATCTTTAGCTATTTTAAGTAAATTTTTACTTAAATCTACAGCAGTTACTTGAAAGCCTTTTTTTGAAAATATAACAGAATGCCGGCCTGTTCCGCAAGCCATGTCTAAAACCTTACTGCCGGCAGGAATATTAACATTTTGTAAAATTAAATCAACAAGCTTTTTGGCATCTTGTTCGTTTCTATGCCGGTATACATTCAAATATTCTTTGGTATTAAACCAATCTTCAAACCATTCAGACATTATAATACAATTCTTCCTAAGACTGCCCTACCGATAGTTGCTTCATCTGCAAATTCCAAATCACCGCCGATTGGAAGACCGCGAGCTATTCTGGTTACTTTTATTCCCAGTGGTTTAATCAATTTTGCCAAATATAATGCAGTTGTCTCCCCTTCCGTATCCGGATTCAAAGCTAGAATTACTTCATTTATATCTTCTAATTCAAATCTTTTAATTAATTCTTTTATTTTAAGTGAATCGGCACCTACACCTGACAGAGGTGAAAGTACCCCGCCTAAAATATGATAAAGCCCGAAATATTCATTTGTTTTTTCAATAGCAATAACATCACTGGCTTCTTCCACTACACAAATAACCGTCTTATCCCGTTTTGGATTTTTACAAATATTGCATAATTCTTCTTCGGAAAGATTAAAACATCTCTTGCAGAATCCTAGTCGGGTTTTTAAATCTTGAATAGACTTTATAAGATTATCGACGGATTCATTATTACTTTTTAATATATGAAGAGCTAACCTTTGCGCAGTCTTTTTACCGATACCGGGTAATTTGCTTAACTCTTCAATAGCAATTAATAAAGGCTCAGCTATTTGCAATTTTAAAATCCTGGGATATTCATTCCGGGAGGAAGCATTCCTTTTGTTACTTTTCCAATTTCTTCTTCAGCCATCTTATTGGCAGATTGAAGCGCCTTATTGACAGCGGCCACTACCAAATCTTCCAAAATTTCCTTTTCTTCAGGATTAATGACTTGAGGGTCAATAGTAACGGAAATTATTTCTTTGTTGCCGTTAGCCGTTGCTTTTATCATTCCCCCGCCGGCTTCTTCGCTTACAGTTAAATTTCCAAGCTGGCTTTGAACTTTCTGCATCTCTTCCTGCATTTTCTGCACTTGTTTCAGCATACCTTGCATTCCGCCCTTCATTAATATCCTCCTGTCTATTTTTTTCTACACTTTTTCTATGATTTTTTTTAATTTTTGTGCAAATATAATATATTCGATTGACTTTTTATACCTAATTTTTATAATTTCTCAACTAAAATTTGAAAAGGAAGTTTTGAATAACAACAGGTCTTACAATCACTTGCGCTTTGAAGAAGATTTACTAAAAAAAGAATTACCGATAGATGAACATGATTACTTAATTATAGAATATCTTGATTCATTTAATCCAAACGGAAATAAAAAAGTACAAGTAAAAAATCTAGGTGAAAAATTTGCAGCTATAAATTCATTCTTTTTCGATTATTTAAAAGAATATCATATACCGGCTGCTTTCGTTAAAATGCATAATAAAACTACACTTAAGTTTGTTAAACATACACGCTTTCCGTTCTATGTAAAAATTATTAATATAATAGATAAAAGAACAGCCAAAATTTTTTCTAAAAAAGAGAGTGAAATTTTAAATCTGCCGATTTTCGAAATACATTTCGGCGAAGGGAAAGATTCTTTAATAACCGAAAGCCATTTAATTTCCTTTGATTTATGTACAAATGAAGATATAAAAGTAATCAGCCGTATTTGTTCCAAAGTTAATGCGGTACTTAAGTCTTTCTTTGAAAGAAGAGGTTATTTGCTTGCAGAGGCTTCATGCAGTTTTGGTAAATTTGAGGAAAAAATATTTCTTGTAGATGATTTTACACCCCGCAGCGTAAAAGTAATTCCATTAAACAAAAACAGCAACGGAATCGATCCCTACAAATTCAATACTTCCGCAGAAATAAGGCACTATACGGATCAGTTATTCAATATGATGAGTGCTTAAAAAATGCTTACTAAATATGGATATTCTACCTTAGGTATTACAGCAGTAATTACGCTTTTTATTATTATCGTTAGTTTTTTTATCGGTAATGAAACGGTAAAATTAATTTTCATTGTCTTACCGCTGCTTTTTCTTATTTTTTCATTTTACTTTTTTAGAGATCCGGACAGAACTTCACCGGCAAAAGATAATATCGTTGTTTCACCGGCGGACGGAAAGGTTCTTCTTGTTAAAGATGTAATAGAAAATAAATATATCGGCGGTAAGGCTAGGCAAATTTCTATTTTTATGTCGCCTTTAAACGTTCATGTAAATAGAATTCCGGTTGACGGTAAAGTAGAATATTTTAAATATTATAAAGGCAAATACTTAGCTGCTTTTGAGGATAAAGCATCGGAAAAAAATGAACGTGCGGAATTCGGTATTGAAAGTAAATATGGAAAAGTATTTTTTACACAAGTAGCGGGTTTTATTGCAAGAAGAATAATTTATACAATTCAGCCAGGTGATGATGTTAAAATGGGGGAAAGATTCGGTATGATCAAATTCGGCAGCAGAGTTGATGTTGTTGTTTCGGAAAAATGGCAGCCGAAAGTAAAAAAGGGAGATACTGTAAAAGCCGGTGAATCAATTCTTTTTGAATTTGCAGAAAACGAATGAATAGATTAAGAATAACTCCGTCGGTAATACCCAACCTTTTTACTGCCATGAATATGTTTTGTGGTTTCCTTTCTATTATTAATGCCAGTCAGGATAAATATAGTTACGCTGCATGGTTAATAATTATCGCCGCTTTGTTTGATGCTCTGGACGGTATAATGGCCAGGCTCACTAATTCAAGCAGCGAACTTGGAGTTGAGCTTGATTCTCTATCGGATCTTGTTAGTTTTGGCGCAGCACCGGCATTTTTAATTTATCAAATTCATTTTATTAATTACAATGCTTTCGGAGTAATAATTAGTTCCCTGCTTTTGATAGCCGGAGGATTCCGGCTCGCAAGGTTTAATGTTCAATTGGTAGGATTTGATAAATCTTACTTCAAAGGATTGCCTATACCGTCATCTGCTATAACCGTTGCTGCTTTCGTGCTGACTTATTATGAAAAAGGCATTGGATTTCAGGAACCCTACGCTTCATTTATAATTCCCTTAGTTGTTGTTCTTTCTATTTTAATGGTTAGCACAATAAAGTATGATACTCTTCCGAAATTTACTGTTAAGGGTATTAGGTCAAAACCCTTTCATTTCGGCTTTGTTGTTTTGTCAATCATTCTTTTAATTTTAACCTCGGGAAAAGCGTTATTCTATATATTTATTTTCATAATACTATTTGGTATTTTTCGGCACATTTATTATTTAATTTCGAAAAAAGCCTGATAAATAGTATTCCTCTTTTAATAAACTAAAAATTAGGATTATAAAATTGTTCAAAGTAACCGTAATTATCAAAAGAAGACCTTCCATTCTTGACCCGCAGGGTAAAGCAGTAGAAAAAGGCGCAGCTCATTTGGGCTTAACTAACATTAAAGATACGAGGATAGGAAAATTTATTGAATTTAATGTGGATATTGATGATAAAAAAACAGCCGAACAAGAAGTGAAAGATTATTGTACAAAGCTACTTTCGAATCCGATAATGGAAGATTATGAATTTACACTGTCCGAAGGAACTCCTTCGGAGGAAAAATCAGCATGAATACAAAATTCGGAGTAGTAGTTTTCCCCGGTTCCAACTGCGATCACGATGCTTATTATGCGTTAAAAAAAATCCTTCATTCTGATGTAACTTTTTTATGGCATAAAGAAAATGATTTGCAAAACTCAAACATAATTATTTTACCCGGCGGTTTTTCATACGGGGATTATTTAAGGTGCGGAGCCATAGCAAGATTTTCTCCCATAATGAATTCTGTAATTGATTTTGCTAATAAAGGCGGTTTGGTTATTGGTATTTGCAACGGCTTTCAAATTCTTTTGGAAGCAGGATTATTACCCGGAGTTTTGTTAAAAAATAAATCCCTTCAATTTATTTGTAAGGATGTCTATCTTTCAGTTGAAAATAGAGATACAATATTTACGAGAGATATTGAAGCCGGGAGGATTTTAAAATTACCGATAGCTCATGGCGAAGGAAATTATTTTGCCGATAAGGAGACTTTAAAATCTTTAACGGATAATAATCAAATAGTATTCAAATATTCTTCTGCAGACGGAGAAATTTCCGGTAAATATAATCCGAACGGGTCCTCATTAAATATTGCCGGAATTATTAATAAAAAAGGAAATGTATTAGGAATGATGCCTCATCCCGAAAGAGTTGCCGATCCGGTACTTGGAAATGTGGATGGAAGTATTATATTGAATTCAATAATAAATAATTTTTAAATTAAAAGGGTGAAGAAATGTTTGGAAACTTTGGAACCGGTGAATTAATAATTATTTTCCTTGTGATCTTGGTGCTTTTCGGTGCAAAAAAAATTCCTGATCTTGCACAAGGCATAGGAAAAGGTTTAAAAGAATTCAAAAAAGCGGTTAAAGATGTTGAAGATGAAGTTAAAGACTCAAATAATGATAAAAAGGACCAAGAAAAGCAGAATAAATAGTGGTTTGCATTATAGCACCGCATTTAAATATAATTTTTATTAGATTTTGGGGTGAATTATTTTAACATATAGGTGATGAAATGTTTGATAATATGGGAATGGGCGAACTCTTAATCATACTTCTTGTAGTTCTTGTATTATTCGGCTCGAAAAAAATTCCCGATCTCGCTCAAGGTTTAGGAAAAGGAATACGAGAATTCAAAAAAGCAATACGCGATGTTGAAGAAGATATAAAAATTCCGAATGACCAGGAAAAGAAAACAGAAAAGAAATAAATTTAATTAAGCAGTTTAAAACTGCTCGGTTACTTGATGAAATAGGACTCGAGGTGAAAAAATGTTAGATGACTTAAGTTTCGGGAAAATATTATTAATTTTGCTTGTAATTCTTGTATTGTTCGGAGCAAAAAAAATTCCCGATCTTGCTCAAGGACTTGGGAAAGGCATAAGGGAATTTAAAAAAGCTATAAATGATGAAGAAAGTGATAATACAAAATCGGATACTTCGAAAAAGGAAGAGGACACAAAAAAGATTAGCTGATTATTGAAGTTTGTAATTTAAATTTTTTACCCGCTGCTTTTAAACAATTCAGCGGGTTTTTATTGTTAGAAACAACCGGGAATAAAATTGCTGCCTTACAAAAATTATTCGGAGAAAATAGAGCTGTTAAAAGCCGGGAAATTATCCTTAACAGATAATGTAAATTATTTTCTGGATCAAATTGAAAAAAACAAACATCTAAACGCTTATAATTTTGTATTTGATAAGGAAGTTAAAGAACAGGCTGTAAGAATTGGGGATAAAATAAAATCCGGTAAGCACGGAAAATTGGCCGGTATGGTAATCGCAGTTAAAGATGTCCTTTCCATAAAAGATAAACCGACAACTTGCTCATCAAAAATATTAAAAGATTTTACTTCGCTCTATACAGCTACAGCAGTTAAAAAGCTTATTGATGAAGATGTTTTAATAATCGGTAAATCCAACTGCGATGAATTTGCAATGGGCTCATCAAATGAAAATTCGGCATTCGGAAATGTTTTAAATCC
>CAZCFZ010000146.1:0-7259 GCA_964498065.1 uncultured Ignavibacteriaceae bacterium | reverse complement strand
TGCTTGCTTATTCCCCTGCCCCAATCCTTAGCAAATATTTTTATATAATCATATATACTTTTTCTTTAGTCGCAGAAATGCCTATATGACATTCCTGCTTATTTTGATATAAACTATAAAAGGGTTCCTCAGATTTAGATCAAGAATGATGATTTAAGAAAATATGATTTTAATTTTGAATAAGAATATGCTGTAATATACCAGCACGGAAAAATTACACTTGTACTTGTTGAAAGAGATACAATTAATAGTTAGGTTAATAACCTATGCATTTAATCTCTAGATACAACATAGCTGTTACCTTTCTCCGGGAGTTGTTCTTACAAAAAGCAGGTACTTTGATAGGAGGATTTTAAAAATTCTTAAAAACAAAAAAGCCCGATTTTTAATCAAAATCGAGCCTTTTTAGAGCTGGCGGACGGATTTGAACCGCCGACCGGCTGATTACAAAGGAGTTTTTCATTTCTATAACATATTAAGATACAATATGTTAGCATTTAGTGACATAGTAAATGACATAGTGATTTTTTTACTTTAACATTTTTCTGAAAATTTTTTTATGAATTAATAATTAATTGAAGAATGAGTTTTAATTTTTTTTCAAAAATATTTTTTTTTATTTTCAAGTCCACTTGACTTCAGACCAAAGTGCGAATATATTTAAACATAAATTAAGTTGATACAAAATTCTCTATTAAGTTGAAATAGATAGTTAAATTCGCTTCGGGACTGCCTACCAACTCACTAAAAATTCCATATACAAATAATAAATTTCATAGGGAGGATTCTTATGAACCTATACAAATGCAAAGACTTCTATCTGTCGAGTTTCCTGCTTAGTGCCGGCTGCAATCTTATTGATACTCCGGTAAGCAGCGGAATTACGACTTTCATATTTGAAGACAATGAAGTCTTAATAAATCTAGTAAATCAGTTCTACGGGCTTAAAGCTAAGGTAGAACCTACGAATTACGCCAATGCTATTAAGACATTAAAAAGCATACTGCACAATTCGAAACTAAATGCAAATGATGGGAACTATAACCATGGATTCAATAATAAATCAGAAAGGACAATTAACTGATCAAATAAACAATACAAAAGTATCTGTAGGGTTAGACATAACAAATTCTTCTTACCTCGACACCGTTTATTCTTTCCGTGATATAACGGATACTATAAAAAATGATAAAGATATAAAAGATAAACTTGAAGTTCTGAGTAAAATTGAAATTGACGACGAACAACAAGAATATAAAAAGAATAATCTTCCCTACTTTGTCACATCTTCTTTCAAACAAAACCGCCGATTAAACAAAGAACTTGAATCGACCCAGCTGATGATCCTAGACTATGATCATTTAGATGATAGGGTGATTGAAAAAAGGAATAGCCTAATGGCTGATCCTAAGGTTCTATGTTTATTTTCTTCTCCGAGAGGAGGATTAAAGGTCATCCACCGGTTCAGTGAAGAAATAACCGATCACAATAAGTACTCTGCTTTATATAAATACTATGCTAAAAAGTTTGGAGCTAGTCTCGGGCTCGAACCCGATAAGACATCCGATGCAGCAAGGCCTTGTTACTTCAGCTATGACCGGGATCTTTATATCAACTATGAAGCTGAAACACTTGATATAAATACTCCGGATGCAGAACTGCAGATATCCAAGAAAAGAACATTAAAGGATACTGCAGATCTTAATTTAGCATTTAAGGGAGCCAAACCGGGTAACCGCAGAACCGCATTAACTAGAATGGTCGGTATGTTTGTTTCCAGAAAAATTCCAAAGGAAAACATTTATGATCTTCTTACTCATTGGAATAACTCACTTGAAAATCCTCTACCCGAGGAATAATTCAATTTTGTAATTGATGATTTTTATAAACGAAACGTAGAGAAGGAAATTACGCTGCCGGTTAACTATTATGAGTTTAACGATGCAACATATAAAAAGGTTAGTAATGGTGATGAGTCAAAAGAGATTATGGTCAGTTCATTCAGAGTGACACCTCTTGAACTTCTCGTAATGGATGACGGTGACTGCCTTAACTGTGATGTTAACTCTTCCTTGGGTAATACTTATAAAGATATAAAGATTGAAAATACAGATTGGCATTCAAGAGGCAAGTTTCTTAAGGCAATTGGAAATAAATATCCTGGCGGCTTAGATGAATTTAAGTATAGAATCCCAAGTGAAGTAGTTTATAAGGATGATGATCTACTGGCTGTTGGATTTGTGAATAGGGATTATTCTGATCTTTTCACGGATATATTATTCTGTAAAGGACTAAATCAAAATGAGGTTGCTTCTGTTTCCCAGAAATATGGTTTCTTCTATCCGGAAAGCTGGCTAAAGTTAAGTAAGCTTAGAATGGACGAAGGTGGATATGTTGTTAAGGTTGCTTATCTCAATGACGAAAAAACAATTGACGAATTTGTAGCTCCCACTGGATGCCAGTTCAAAGGGTCTTTAAGTGATGGATAAATAATGGGGCGGAAACGCCCCTTTAATAAAGTTTCAAACTCAAACTAGCTGAAATGAGCCTCGCTAGCGGCCCCCGTACCTTGCTAGATCTACATCGTCGTGTTTATTTATAAAAAGTTTCAGACTGGATAAGGTACCTCCGCTCTATATTTGAGGCAAAAATCTGTTCTAAATATTTTTTTGTGGGAGAAATTTTCTAGTTGTATAAAGCTTGAAAATGTCAATAGGTTACATTTGCTCATACTAGTAATCAAAGCCGCTCTTCTCTACCACCTTAAAAAACAGCTGAACGCTATTTTTTTATATATGCGTTTATTCCAATCACTACTGGCTTACCTTCAATTTCACATTCAGTTTTCACATTGCCGTGCGTAGTAGCTACTACCAATGTTTTCCCGGAGGCACTTGGTGTTGGATCTTGTAATTCAATTTTTATTATAAGCTTACCGTCTTCTATTTTGACTTCCATTTTATTCTTCTCCTATTTTTTAAATAAATTTTAGAATATGAACTCCAAAATAAAAAATTACTGTTCAACTTGTACAAGTGTTTTTTAACGAATTAAAATATGTGTTCGTTCAACAAGTTCGATCAACTTACTGAATGTTACACCTTAGACATGAGATAATATAAATGATCGAGTAATACACTAATTTCATAATCGACAAAAAACCTTTGCTTCTATAAAATAATATCCGCATATTTAAATATGTACGCATCATCTTATTTTATATAAACAATTACATAGGAGTGGTTATGCCTAAACAAGTTTCACCTTATTATTCCAAATCCGGAAATGTATATCATATTTATGGAGTATGCACGGCAGGTCATGCTATTACAAGTAAAAATAAAGTTAAAGGTAAGGGTAATAAAAAACTTTGTAGTGCGTGTGTAGATATAAGAGCTGGTAAAAGGACACGTTAAATACCATATTCATTTTAACAAATCCCGCTAAATAAGATAGGCGGGATTGTTTTATTTTTAATTTCGATCGGATAGCTGTACACGCAATTAAAGAATTGGAAATGTCTGACCTACTCGACCAACCCTACTTCCTACATTAATATAGTTTAAAATAGGAAACTGTCATTCCGTAAAATTATTTCAGAAGTAACATCTTTTTCACCTTCGTATAATTTCCTGCCTGCAATCGATAAAAATATACTCCGCTTGCAAGTTGTTCACCATTAAAAGTAATACTGTATTTACCAGGACCTTCTTCGCCATAAAATAAAGTTTTGACCTTCTGTCCTAGAATATTATAAACTACCAATTTTACAAAAGCTCTTTTAGGGATAGAATAATCTATCTGGGCAGTTGGATTAAACGGGTTGGGATAAGATTGATAAAGGACTGGTGAGTTTGGGATGGCCGAAGGTTTATTTTGAACGATGCCTGAAACATTTGTCTGGGATTGCTGACCTAGTACGGCCCATCCCATATTGTTATTCACATGCACTTTATGAATTTGATTGCTCGGGTCTATTAATGCATAAATTCTCGGGTATTGCGGTAAACCAGAAGGCACAGCCCATTTTATAGCTGCGTCTGACCAGCCGCGATCTTTGACCGGCGTTGCGGTCGTAGCTGAATCCAATCTGTTGATACCTGTTATGATTGTTCCGCCCGATTCAGGATCTCCGATATAAAACTTGACCGTGACCGGATTCGTGGTCGGTACCAGGCTGAAGTTTCTCACCCTTGCAGTAATAGTAATTGTGTCTCCGGGTTGAGGGTTGTTTTTACTGAAGTATATGTCGCTTGTCTCGTATTTCTTTACAGTATCCAATGGCGTTCCTTCCTGTGCAGCATAAAACCATGGAAGAATAAATGTGGGATTAGAATAATGACCGTATTCCTTCTGCCACCATGTCGGAGGCTGGCCGGGAGATGCGATATCAGGATCAACAGCATAAGTCAATACAATTGCGCCTTGTTTCGAACGGTAAGCATAAGGATAAACCGTATACCCGGCAGCGCTGCCCAGGCTATCAACAAGACTTCCAAAAGTTGCGCGAAGATCCCATCCACTCATAATTGAGGTAGTATTTGTGGTCATTTGTACGTTGTCACCGGTACTTGAAAATGCACCTACAGCTTGAATATTTATATCCCATCCGCTGTTCCATGTCGAATCAAGAGATGATTGTACGTATTTTGTAAAATTTAAATCCCAATAAGAGCCGCTCTGTCCGGAGATCGGCAGCCCCTGGCTTTGAGATACAGAAACTATACTCGAGTCAATGCTGGGATTATTCATTGCATTATCAGAAGGGAGATAAGACAGCACATTGCCTACCTGATGGTTTGGGACGTAATTGTTCGTAACGTAAGTCTTGCTGGAAAACCACTCGCCTTGTGTTTTTATCGGTGAAGCGAAATTAAGAAAATTGACCGGTTCAGGGTCATTCCCCTGAAAAACCGGATATACCCAAAGATTGTATGAGGAAGTAGTTGCATATATCTGATCGTCACCCATAGCCGATACTCCAATCTGCAGGGATGTTGTCTTCTTCGTAGAAGTATTGCTGGCAAAAGAATGCCCCCAAGTGCCTTCAACTTTCAATTCGAAGTTAGCAGAAACATTATATTGGACACCCACCCCAAAAGTGGCCCCGGTAGATCCCGACAAATCGATTCCGGCTGCGTCGGAAACATCATTTTGAGTTTGCGTTACAAGATTAAAAGACGTTGAGCTTTGTTGTTCGTAAGTCGAATAAAAACTGCATCCGTTTCCACTGAAACAGTTCGACAGGTCGTATTTACTTCCGTTTAGTATATCGAAGTGAATAGGCGGGGTATTTAGTACGACAATCGGCTTTACAATATTGTTAACTTTATAAAACGTCGGCGCCCCGATTTTGAAGCTACCGCCATTGAACGTGCCCAAAACAAGTGCATAGTGGAAAAGGGAGTTGATACTGTTTTCGATCACTGGCGCAAATACTATATGAAACAGTAAAGAGTCCTTTGACAGATCTTTCTTAACTGAGCGTCCGTAGAGATTGAAATTCTCTTTTCCGTTAACCCAGACCCCTTTGGCGAGAACAATGTCATCACCGCCATCCTGGTCCAGATCTCCAACCCCGAGGTAGTCATATGTCACAATGTCGTCGTAATTTTCATTATAGAAGGTAGAAAGGTGATTAACAAAAGCTTTGCCCGACGAATCGATTCCGCAATCATAAAGATTGCCAAGGTCAGCGAACACAAGCTCATCGCGACCATCGCCGTTTAGATCTCCGGAAGAGACGCTCAGTGCTCCATTTCGGGAAGAGGACAACGATGTCTTAACTGGAGTAGTTGTCAAGTACATCAAAGTCTTCAAATCCGGAGACGCAGTAATGAAGAATGTGTTAAAGTTTTCGGTTGTGCCAGCGTAGAAAGTAGCTAAGGTTAACCCGATTGCATTGCCGCTGCCGTTGAAATTACCCACCGAAGCATTGAAATTGGCTTCCGATACATTACCGGTGCCGGTGTTCCACTGTGAGGGCACTATGCTTCCTTCAGGCGCCAAAGTAGAACCGTTCAATTCGTAAATCTTAGTATAAATGCTAACCCGGCTTCCATTGTTGATAACCCGCAGTCCGTTCAATACGATCTCGTCTTTCCCGTCTCCGTTTAGGTCGCCCGCAGCTATAGAAAACTTGGCCCAGGGCGGATTGACGTCGAAAGTGTCAGCTTGTACTGAAGCAAGCAAGTGAGGATTCAGGTTATTATCTACACGATATAACTGAATATGGATCAAAGAATCTGCACCTTCAAAGGCAACCACAAACTGGTCGAGTCCGTTTCCAAGGAAGTCGCCGGTCCTAACATAAATCCTGCCTCGCGATGAAGTCGAGGAGGAAGTAAGATTGTAATAACCTACAGCAGGTCCGGGGATTGTTATCTCACTAGATGATGACCACATATGCGTCGTCGAGTCGATGTGCGGAATCATGACGTGTATTTTAGCATTATACGTTTCCCAGGCTGCAACCACATCTTCAAAAACGCTGCTTCGAAAGTACCCTGCCGCTACATCCATTTGACCATTGCCAAAAGTTACTGTTGTATCCGATGGAGGCGCTGTGGATATTATTTGCGAGCCCACTGACGGGTCTAATAAGTATTTGTAAACCTGTTGATAGCTCCTTATTGAATCGCCGGAAAGCTGACTCCAAAGAAGAAATATGTTATCGGAGTTAACTTTGATTGGCGCAGTCCAGGGAATCGGTTCAGTTCCGTTTTGCGCATATGAATAATCAGCTAAAAGCAGAAGGATTGAAATAAAAAGTAAAAGTAACCTTTTCATGATAGACTCACACATTTTTTATTTTAAAAATCTCCCAAGAATTTTTACTTACATTTTTAAATTCTTAAAATTGGATTATCTGGTTACCGCACATAGAATTAACTTAGTTTAATAATAAAAATGGGAGACCTGAAAATTAAGATTAAACAGAAAGGATTGAATTTAAATAAAATAATTAATCTTTCGAGAATTTGATATATTCAGGTACCTATTGCATCTTAACATCTATATAAAATAAATTACAAACATTCTATTGATTTATTTAATTGTACTGAGGTTCATCTCCGCTAGATGAATGATTATTTAAAATTAATATAGAAAAGTAGGCACTTAAAAACAACAAAAATTATAATTTTTCAATTACACACATTGGACCATAAATAAGGTAACCGAAGGCGATTTGTAAAAAGGTCGCTGGGTCATAATATAGGTAACCAAGAATTTTAAAGGTTATCTATGAGCAATTCAGC
>CAZCFZ010000145.1:0-7334 GCA_964498065.1 uncultured Ignavibacteriaceae bacterium | reverse complement strand
CAAAATTATCCGGTGCAAAATTAATTTATGAGGTTCACGATCTTTGGCCTCTTACTTTAATTGAAATCGGGGGCTTTTCAAAATTCAATCCGCTGATAATGCTCTTTCAATTAGCAGAAAACTTTGCATATAAAAAATCTTATAAGACTGTTTCAATACTACCGGAAGCTTTCGGGCATATGAAAAAGCATGGCCTTACAAAGGATAAATTTGTTTACATCCCTAACGGTATTAGTATTGATGAATGGAATGATAAAAAAGAATTATCTAACAAGTGTCGGGAAGAGATATTAAACTTTAAAAAGCAAGAAAAATTTTTAGTCGCTTATGCAGGCGCTCATGGTATTGCAAATGCACTGGAAACTTTTATAAATTCAGCTCCCTTTGTCAGAGATTATCCGATTCAGCTTTTATTAATAGGTAAGGGTCCTGAGAAAAATAAATTGATTGATTTTGTCAAATCCCGCAATTATGATAATATTACTTTTATGGAGGCAGTTGCTAAGCATGAGATACCTGAGCTTTTATCTTTGATGGATGTTTTATATATAGGTTTAAAAAATCAATCTATTTTTAGATTTGGAATAAGCCCCAATAAACTTTTGGATTATATGATGGCTGGTAAACCGATTATTCAGTCCATTAATGCCGGAAATGACCTCGTAACCGATGTTGGCTGCGGAATAACAGTAGAACCTGAAAATAGCGAAGCCACGGCTGAAGCGATTATTAAATTATATAAAATAACGCCTGAAGAAAGAGAAAACCTTGGAAATTCAGGTTATGATTATGTTATAAAAAATCATGATTATAAAGTACTTGCTGAAAAATTTATAAGTGCAGTTAATTTTAATATAGATTAATTATTAAATTAAGCTTGAAATTCTAAATTTATATTAAAATAGTTTAGCAATCTGTTAACTCTAATTGAAGTCTTTAATTAATTTCTTAAATAAAATGTATTAATTATGAATTCTATTTGTCCCCAATGTAATAGTGCAGAATACAAAGTAATCGGAAAACCTAAAACAAATGGTATATCTATAAATTTTATTAATATGGATTATAATGTAGTACAATGCACTAATTGCGATATCTATTATGTTGCTCCGCAGATATCGTTTAGTGATGAACAATGGTCAAAACTATATAACAACGAATATTTTTCTTCACAATCTGGTTGGTTAATCCGTAAACGTGCAAAAGAATTATCTCATCGTTTTGATAAAGCTATAAATTATTTGCCTAATAAAAAAATTAATTTTTTAGATATAGGTTCCGGCGAAGGAAAAACTTTAATTGAGGGTTTAAAAAGGGGTTGGAATGTAACTGGAATTGATATTGTAGACAATAGAATTGATGAAGCTAAAGTAAAAGGAATAAAATTTATTACCTCGCAATTTCTTCAATATGATTTCCCGGAGAATAACTTTGATTTTATTTACCTTGATTCTGTTCTTGAACATGTACTAAATCCCGATGAATATTTGCTGAAGATTAAAAAATTACTAAAAGTTGGTGGAATCGTTTATATAGGAATTCCAAATGAAGATAGTCTATTTAATTATGTTAGAAGAATTATTTTCATTCTGATAGGCAAAAAGAATATTTCTGTAAAAATTAAACCATTCGATTCGCCTTACCATGTAATCGGATTCAATAATAAATCGTTGAAATATATTATTAATAAGATCAATCTGAAGATATTATATATGAGAAATTTTGGAAGAAAATTTGATTTTTTAAGTCACCGACCGAATCAAAGGGGATTCTGGATTGGGCTTTTTTTCTTATTGCCGATTGAATTTATTGGCCATTTATTAAATAAAGATGTTTATTTCGAAGTCTACCTGACAAAAAGTAATTAAATCCGGTTAATTCAATCTAAATCAAATAATGTATTTTAGTTAAATTTATGCTCCAGCTTCACCTTCTAATAAACAAATCCATATATAATTACAATAATATTTATTTAAAATTGATATCCGATTTGCTTAAAACAATAGAAGATACTTGTTGCCATAGTCTTTATTTAAAATCCGGAAGTATTTATTGAACCAAGCTCTTATTCAAAATATTTATGAAATGAACGAAAATAATTCGTATTAAACCGGAATTAATATTGTATAATATTATTTCCACTTATTCATTTTAGTGCATAAAACTTCAACATGTGAAATTTTTGAAAATTAATATTTCAATAAAAATCATCAGGAATTTGATATTTTATCAATTATTAGATAAAAATAAAACGGTAAAAAAGGGATGCAAAATCTCGCCTTTAAGAAAATTTGTTATAAATTATTCCGGTTTTCTTTGGTTGCAAACAAATTTATTTGGTATTATTTTTGATCATATGTTATCATGATTAAAGAATTTATACCGTTCCATAAACCTTTTATTACAGAGGACGAAGTTAACGAAGTCTCAGATTCCATTCGGTCCGGGTGGTGGACAACTGGCCCTAAAACTCTTCGTTTTGAACAAGAATTTAACCGTTATATAGGTTCGAATTTTTCTATTTCCGCAAGTTCGTGGACTGCATCAGCCCACCTTGCATTAGAAGCTTACAGCCTTGGTGAAAATGATGAAGTTATTATACCTGCGATGACATTTACCGCTACGGCTGAAATTATATGCTATTTTAAAGCTAAACCTGTTATTGTTGATATTCAGGAAGATACGTTTAATATTGATCCTTTACAGGTTGAAAAAGCAATAACGAATAAAACAAAAGCCGTCATACCTGTTCATTACGGCGGTCAGCCGTGTGATATGGACGAAATACTTGATATTTCTAAAGGTCATAATTTAAAAATTATAGAAGATGCAGCTCATGCGCTTCCCGCATATTATAAAAATAGAAAAGTAGGCACTATTGGCGACGTTACATGTTTTAGCTTTTACGCTACTAAAACTTTGGCAACCGGTGAAGGCGGCATGATCTGCACTAATGATGAAAATATTGCACAGAGATGTTCAATAATGAGGCTGCATGGTATTAGTAAAGATGCCTGGAAAAGATATTCAGCGGAAGGCACATGGTATTATGAAGTCGTATCACCGGGTTTCAAGTATAACTTTACCGATATCCAGGCATCGCTTGGCTTGGCTCAATTGAAAAAGATTAACCGGATGCTTGATTATAGGAAAGAAATTTACCAAAAGTACAACTCTGCATTTAAAGATAACGCCTTAATAAAATTATATAAGATTAAAAACGACAGAGAATCTGCACATCATCTCTATCCGATTCTGCTGGATATTAATAACCTTACAATAACCCGGGCTGAATTCATCAACAAACTTAAAGAATTAGGCATCGGTACGAGCGTTCATTTTATACCTTTATACCGGCATCCGTTTTATCGTGATTATTTAAATTTATCGCCTGATATGTTCCCGGTATCGGAATTTATTTACGAAAGGATAATAACTTTACCCATATGGCCGGGAATGACCAATTCACAAATTAACCGGGTGGCAGAAACGATAAACGGTCTGGTAAAAAAATATAAGAAGTAAATGAAAAAAGGGATTTTGTTTCTATATTGTTTAATCTTATTTAAACTATAAATATTTTTGAGTTTAGCATAATTGTTGTTTTAAAGTTAGTAAGTATCTTGGTTTATTTAAGATATTTAGCAAAGGAAATTTTTTCGAAAGAAAAATTAGGTAGTATCCTAATTTGCACAAATTATTGTTATCAAATTAATCATCCCTCGACTTCGCTCGGGATGACAATTTAAATACATTTGTCATTGTGAGTAAATCGAACCATGACCTACGTGAGCAAATTGGAACGCTACTAAAAATTGAGACATAAAAAATGATATATTGTATTTATTAAATTGAGAAAAATTTTTATATGTATTTACAACTCAAACGTTTAGCAGATATTATAATATCCATAACGGTAATTCTTCTCCTTTTACCGGTATTTATTTTAATATCTTTTTCTATTTTAATCAGTACCGGCCGGCCTATTTTTTATTTGCAGAAAAGAGTGGGCAAAGGCTGGAATGAATTTAAAGTAATTAAATTCAGAACCATGGTGAATAACGCAGAAAATATCGGGCCCGGTGTATCTCTTTCAAACGATAAAAGGGTAACAGCAATAGGAAAAATTTTAAGGAAATTTAAAATTGACGAACTTCCGCAATTCATAAATGTTTTAAAGGGGGAAATGAGTATTATTGGCCCGAGGCCTGAACTGTTAAAATATGTGGATCAATATAAAAATGAATACTTGAACATTTTAAAAGTTAAGCCTGGCCTTTCGGATTACGCATCGGTTAAGTTTAGAAATGAAGCTTCGCTTTTACAATCTTCAAAAGACAGCGAAGCTTTCTATCTTAAAAATATTCTTCCTGAAAAAATAAAGTTGTATAATAAATATATTGCAGAAATGAATTTTTTTGTAGATATTAAAATATTATTTTTAACATTTAAGGCAATCCTATTATGGGGGTAACTCAAAATTTGTTTTCGCCTAAGAGTAATTTGACCAGGAAAATTACTTTTATCACTTTTGATATACTGGCTTTCAGCTCAGCATTAATTTTAGCCTTCGTTCTACGTTTTAAACTTTCTCAAGTTTTCGAATTGCAATCAAACGTAATCTTTATTCTTCTCATATTCTTAACAATAAAGTTAATCGTATTTTACCTTTTCAAATTATATGAAATCTCATGGAGATATGTTTCATTGCATGACCTTGCAAATATTGCCAAAGCATGTCTTATAAGTTTCGGCATTCTCTTTATCTTGATATACGGATTAAATATAAATTTATTTAAAGGATTTCCCAGGAGTATTCTCTGGATTGACTTTGCATTAAGCTTTTTGTTCTCATCTGCATTTAAAATTTCAAAAAGGATGTATCTGGAGGTAATGCGGCAGAATATCGGAAAGTCCGATTTAAAAAGGACTTTGATTGTAGGTGCAGGCAGAGCGGGTGAACAACTTCTTAGAGATATTCATAGAACGGAATCGAGGATATTTAATCCTGTATGTTTAGTGGATGATGATCCGTTGAAGCAGAATATTTATATTCAAGGGATAAAGGTTGTAGGTAAAATAGATAATCTTCCCGAAATTATTCGAAAGTTTAAAATTAATACAATTCTTGTTTCAATTCTTTCCGTTGATAGAAAATTTCATAGGAAAATTTTTCAATATGCTCATAACTTAGGGATAAAGGATGTTAAAGTTGTATCTACTATAAATGATATATCCGATTCCGTTAAGGTAGGTATGAAGGATATTCGTGATATTGACTTAAGCGATTTAACAGGGCGACAGGCTGTTTCTATTAATACAAAAATAATCAGCGGTTATCTTAAGAATAAACGTGTACTGATAACAGGTGCTGCCGGGTCTATAGGTTCTGAAATTTCCCGTCAGGTTATTTCTTATCATCCTGAAGAAGTTGCAATACTGGATATCAATGAAAGTGATTTATGCGATTTGGAATTGGAGTTGAAGCGCTTACGGCCTGAGGCAAACATTAAAATGCTGCTTTGTGATATTTCCAACCAGGAAAAAGTTAATAAGATATTTGAAAACTTTATGCCGGAAGTTGTACTGCATGCTGCTGCTTATAAACATGTTCCTGTAATGGAGAAGTTTCCGGAAGAAGCGGTAAGAGTTAACATCCTTGGTACTCAGAATCTGGCTACGGCAGCAAAAATATATAATACCGAAAGCTTTATATTAATATCGACGGATAAAGCGGTCAATCCGACAAGCATTATGGGAACGTCCAAAAGAATAGCGGAATATATTGTTACAGGTACAGGTAAAAACAGCGATTGTAATTTTGTTGCGGTAAGGTTTGGAAATGTTATCGGAAGCCGTGGAAGCGCTTTGCCGATATTTATGGAACAAATACGTAACGGCGGACCGATAACTATTACTCATCCCGATATGAAGAGATATTTTATGACCATTCCCGAAGCCGTTGCCTTGGTACTGCAGGCCGGAGCTACCGGGAAAAACGGCGATGTATTTGTGCTTGATATGGGTGAACCGATTAAAATTGTAGATCTTGCAAGAGATTTAATCTTATTAAACAATCTAATCCCTGATCAAGATATTAAAATTGAATATACCGGAATTAGAGAAGGTGAAAAATTATTTGAGGAAGTTTTAACTGCGGAAGAAGGCGTAATAAAAACTTCTCATGAAAAAATATTTAAAGCCAGGCTGGTTTGTAGACAAAATGAATCCTCAATTCAGCAGATGGTTGAAGAGTTTATTAATTTTAACGGTTATCACAGTAAGAAAGACTGGATTGCTCTGTTTAAATATTATGTACCCTCATTTCAACAGTCAGTAGTTGCAGATCCTATAGAAATTGATAGCGGCAATTTAAATACGACTTCGTTATCTCTAACACAGAACGGGTGAAGAAAATTAGCTTAAAGATTTGTAAATTTATTTAACATATATAAAGATAATTTGTAAAAAAGTATCTTTTGTCATTCCGAACTTTGCCGAAGGTATTCCTTCGGAAGATTCGGGATCTTCATTTTTTAGCCGTTTTGAGATGTTGAATAAATTGCAGATCCCGGGTCAAGCCCGGGATGACATGATTCAGAATTACAATTGCGTAACTTTAGTAACTTATATAAGGATAATTTGTAATTATACAAATTTGAAATAGACAGTTTTAATATTAATGAAAGCATCATCCGTCCTAAAATTCCTATCTTTATTATTCTTATTTATTTTCATCTTTTTACCCGAAATTTCTGCTCAAGTTGAAACTGTGCCGGTAGGTAATCCGGTTTATCCTTTTTTAAAACGGATGTATATCCAAGGTATTTTAAAAAATTACGATGATGTTGTACTGCCTTTATCTCAAAAGCAGGTTATAAAAGATTTAGCTGAAATTGACAGCAATAAAACCTTATTAAATTCAGTGGATAAAGAATTTTTAAAAAGAATGGAAGAAAAGCTCGGAATGAATAGTAAAAAACCGGCTATTAATATTTTCAATAATTTCCCGTCTCAATTTTATAGTAATCTTTTAGTTGATAAAGAAAAGCATTTGTATTTTTATAAGGATTCATCAATAAAATTTATTGTTGATCCTGTTCTTAATTTTAAATATATCTATTCAAGCAGGTTTAAGAATAATAGTACATTACTGGATATCGGCGGTACCCTTAGAGGTGATTATGACGGGTGGTTCGGATTTTATTTAAGCGGAACAGACGGAACACAGTTCGGCGATCGGGATGTGGCCAGGCTGGATCCGAGAGTGGAACAAAGCTTTACTTTCAATAATACTAAAATTAATTTCTTTGACGGCACAAGCGGTTACGCAA
>CAZCFZ010000144.1:0-7351 GCA_964498065.1 uncultured Ignavibacteriaceae bacterium | reverse complement strand
ATTAATATAATTTTTTATTATTCTATGGTTACCTTTTATTATGACCCAACACGCAGATATAGGAATTTTTATTTGTATTCATAAGAACTTCTTTAAATTTACATATGCACATAACGCCCTTGCGCATAACCCGCCGCCCAAAACAACAATGCCGATTAGAATTGATCTGCCAATAATTTGAAAAGTAATTGCAATGTCCGGTCACTCTGAACAAGTTAGCCGAAACGGAGCAAGATTGCCAATAATTTTTAAAATGCCGAACGCGATATCGCGGCTGATTATATATGCTAAAACTTAAGGATGTTTTCATTTAAGTGTATAAAATAATTATTGCCAATAGAATTTTTTTACTTATTAAAGATGTTAAATAATACATAATTACCTACCATCTGTTTTAGATATATTTTCTATTTTTTTTATTATTCCAGATACAAATCTTTCAGATGCACCAGCGCAAAAGCACAAAGTCAATAAGAGAGGAAATGAATAATCCGAATATTTAATTATACCAAGTATAACATTAGCGTTTATTGCTAATGCAATTAACAAAGCTCCTAAGCTTCCGGCAAAAACACGAGATGCACTTTCTACATAATGAATAAATGCTCCAGCAGCCGGATCCATTATTATTTTATTAGATCGAGTAAAAATAAAAAATACTGCTCCTAGTCCTCCAATTAAAGTTCCGAAAATTATTTCAAATGTATCAAGATTATATGAATTTGTAATATCGGAACGATAAAATCCGATAATGCATAATATTATTAAATAGATAATTGCAGTAATTGAAGAACCTATAAGATACCAAATTCTTGCGTTCTCAGTTCCTCTTGTTTTTAAGTACATTTCAGCTTTATCTAACAATTTATTGGCTGTTTTCGCATCTTCGTCGCCAATTATTCGCGCCATACTTTCCGGAAGTATTCTAGCAAAATCATAGAATTGAGAATTTCTAAGTTGCGTTCTTGAAATTGTTTCAAGCTGACTTAATCTATTAGCAATTTCTCCAAAACCGGTTGGAGTGCTTTTTTTATCGACCCAAGACCATTGGACGAAATAATTATGATCTAAGTAAACTATATATTCATCTGTTTCATCAATAATTGTATCAATAATTTTGTTTAATGTCGGGTCAACATCACCTTAACAAAATGTTGAGAAATCATTAACAGGCTGAGCGGATCCTGAAGCAAAAGTTTTATTATTTTCCTTCATAATTAAATCCTCATGGATAACTCACATTAATGATTTAGTAAAACTATTTTTATTGATCTTATTGAATTTCAATTTTAATAGAAAATATCTATTTAGATATTACGATTTTTAATAATCATAGAGTTTCTTAAATAAAAATTTTAGTTCAACTTCTTTTCAGTCCCTTATTAACTTTTTTCTCAACCTTTATTATATAACGCGATGCTTTTCTATTAGTATGAATTTTTAAGATTTGCTCTGTAGAAGCTTTATTCCCGGCTTGTAATTCCAAATCTCTTTCACATAAATGAGCCAATCCTAAAAAGCTTCTTTGGTTATTGGTTAAATTTGTTTTGTCGGTTAAATTCTTGTATTTGTCTTTAACGAATTTAAATGTCCTTTTTAATATCGAATCCTTCATTGGATCGGGAAGGGTTACCATAGCATCCTCTGTAGAAATTCGGGGTGAAGTTTGATTTAGAACTACATCAATAGTATTTGCATTCTTATCTCTTTCTGTAAGAGGAGTTAGGCCAAACCTTTTTTCAACTGTTGCTAATATTGAAGTATGATCAAAAACATAGGGCGTATTATTTTCCATCAAATCAATTACTGTTCCTTTTTTCGTATAAGGAGAAACGACTATTGCCGGTACACGCACACCTAACCTGTCAAATAGAAAAGGGTGACTGGAATTAGAATATCTTTTGTCGTCTCCGGTAGGGACAGCCACAGGAGGTGGAACATGATCATAGAACCCGCCATGTTCATCAAAGGTTATAATTAAAATTGACTTGCCCCAGTATTCCGACTGTCTTAAAGATTCATAAACCGTTTTTACAAGAATTTCTCCATTTCGGATATCATTTAACGGATGCATAGAATTACCGTTTCTGAAACTTTTCCCGGAATCATAACGAGGCTCTATAAAAGTATATTCTGGTAAGTCTTCGTTTATTAAATCTTGTTTAAATAAACTCATTTTTCTAAATCGTTTAGTAAAGGGATTAAGAAATTCTAAACGAAGTTCATCTATTCCTATTATCTGAGGGAAGTCGTCGTGGTAAATCCGCCAATTCTTTCCTTTAGCTTCCAGCTTACTATATATTGTATCCTTAAATGAAAATCCCTCTACTGTTCTAATTAAATCCGGACTATCAGTAAATCCTCCTGAAGTAGCTGCATGCATAAAAAATCTATTCGGCCAGGTTGGACCAGGTATGCAAGAAAACCAATAATTAAAAATAGAATATTCGAGAGCTAAAGTTGAAATTACAGGTACTGATATACTTGAACCAATATTGGAAAAAGGCTTAAAGCAATTCATTATTAAACCGGCCGATGATGGAGGATTAGAGGCAATTGCTGCTTTGGAAGCACTCTTTACAAAACCATTCATTCTAGGAACTTGATTATTCGCCGGATTATCAACTCCAAATAATTGAAGTTGAACATCTTCAAATTCATGAACCGGATCAAACGGTATATTATAATTAGAAGAGTTTGAAACAGTTATTTTTTTTGATTGATTATTGAGAGGATCTTCAAAGTTAACTTCATTTCCTAATAGCCCATTAATCTTACTATTATATTCTTTTAGATTACCTAATAAATGATCAAATGATCTATTCTCTAGCATAAGTACAATAAAGTGCTCAATTTTATTTAACAAATCAGAGCTTGAAATTCTATTATCTTGATCTGCACTTAGCTGATTTAAAACCATCCTATTTCTCTTAATCCTATTATTTTTTATTATTTAGATAGTGTTGATTTTATTATTATTTCATGAAAATCAATTTTATTTATTGCATTAAATTATTTTTTAAGATTTAATTTTATTTTTAGGCCGTTCTTTTCATTATAAAGAATAAAATATATTCCAATCAATATCTCAAATGCTGATGTTATATAAAAGAAAATTATACTGGTTCTGATATTAATGGCAAGAATTATTTCCTTCATTATTATAGATATTTCATAAACGCAAAACACGAAATAAAAAACATTTATTATATCATCTTTATACGTATCTAAAAGTGTTTTACTTAAAAAAATTGTAAATATCATTAAGTGCAGCAAGGTAAGATATACTTCCATATACCTTTTACTTGCATAAAAAGCTATTAATATACTTGCTGCGATAAACACTATTATTAAAGCAATATTCTTCTTAATGGCATTTAATCCTAGTAAGGATAGGATTGCCATGGCGATAAAAATTATATAAACACTTTCTGGTTGAGCATGCAATGTTTTATTTAATATTACCATTATTGGATCCAACATGCCTAATATTAAAAAAAATATAAAATATTCACCTTTATATTGCCGGAATGGCACCAATAACCATGTTAATGCAGATATTGAAAATATTATATATGGAATTATCATAGAAATTTATGGACAAAATGGAGGACAAGTACCTGATTCTTCCAATGTGTCATCACCGTTTGTAATTGTTAAAACATTATTTCTTATCTCTATATAAGTCTCCGTGCTATTACCTTTTGCTAATAAATCATTTACAATAGATGTACTAAAAACTCTAAAAACAGTGCTTACAGAAACGGAACTGAACTTTCCATTTGTAAAATTATGTTTCTTTTACTGTCCAATATTACCAATTTCCCTTGAATAATTTGAAACATTAAATAGTTAGGAGATTGGGTAGTTAAATTTTTTAGAACCGATGTATTAATTCTAACTGAAGTCACTACCGAACCAAATTGATTATTTGCGGCCGACTTCGTATAAATCTTTCCTATAACGCGGCGCGTTTTACCCGCCGCCCAAAACAGCAACACCAATTAGAATTGAGCTGTCAATGAACTGAAAAGTGATTGCAATGTCCGATAACTTTGAACAAGTTTGCCCGGATAGAAAAATATGGCAGAGACATGTTTTTCATCGACCACGGGCACGCGGTCGGGTAGAAACGCATGGTTATACGTGTTTCTTTGATTTGTTATTTTGAAGAAATAGATATGTTAATTGTCTTTTTTAATCCAAGTTCGACGATCCTACTGAATGTTGATATTTGAATATCACTTTTGCCAGACTCTATCCTTGAGATATAACTCTTTTTAGTCCCGCTTTTCTCCGCCAATTCTTCTTGGGTTAATTTTGCTTTTTTACGTTCATCCTTTAGCATTTCCCCTAATCTAAAAGCAAGGGAATCATATTCAAATCTCTCTCTCTTTTTTGTACCTTTTTTACCGTACTGCTTTTCTAAATGATCTTCGAATGTTGTCAACTTTTTCATTTTTTCACTTCCTCTTCAATTTTTCTGCGAAATATTCTGTCCTTAACTTTCTTCCCTCTTCTAATTCACTTTTTGGAGTTTTGGCTGTCTTTTTAATAAAACTATTTATCAGTATTATTAATCGATCTTCATCAAAGAAGCAGAGTATCCTTATATTTTTATTTCCCGTTCTAACTCGGATCTCATATAATCCATCCGTACTTTCTAAATACTTTAAGAATTTAATAGGTACCTTATCTATATTACGTATAAGATCAAGAACAAAGTCGATTTTATTCTTTGTCTTTTCATCTTGCTTAGAATAGAATTCTAAGAAGTAGTTCCCATAGAAGATTATTTTTCTTTTCACATAGCAAAGATAACTAATTAGTTAACTTATCGCAATGAGATTTAACATAGTTCTTTCTTCCTACACGTATAATGGCCTGCACATAACCCGCCGCCCATAATAAACGGGCAGCTATGAAATGACCAAGCCGATGATTTGGCAAACCGTGTGTAATTTTCTCAGTACACACGGTTTGCAAGTTAATTAATTTTGTTGGGCAACGTTGAACGAGTTTGCCGAACGAAAAAGACAATGCTAAAAATTGCAAATTACCTGCACCGTATCTGCGGTCAGAAGTTATGTTTAAAAAGTTTCTCATAAAAGCTAAGTTATCTTATCATATTTAAAATAAGGAGACTTTTTATGAAAATCTTAGATAAAAACTCGTTTTTAGACAGCCACTTTCATATTGGCGTTGATACTCACCTTAAAAACTGGAGAGTTACAATAAGACTAAACGGCATTGAACTTAAAACCCTTTCCATGAATCCATCGCCGGAAGAACTACTTAATTATTTAAGGAAGAAATATCCCGGCGGTAATTACCACATTGTTTACGAAGCCGGTTTCTGCGGATTTTGGGTGGCAAGAAAATTTAAGGAGCTTGGTGTTGATTGCATAATTGTTAATCCTGCCGACGTTCCTACTTCAAACAAAGAGAAAGTTAACAAAAACGATCCGATTGATTCTCGTAAACTCTCACGTGAACTTGAAAATAATTCATTAGAGGGAATTTACATCCCGGACATTTTTCATGAAGAACCGAGAAGCCTTATGCGACTTCGTTATCGTGTTGTACAGAACCAAACCAGAACCAAGAATAGAATAAAATCTCTCTTGCATACACGGGGAATTAAAATTCCGGAAAAGTTTATCGGCAACTCTCGCTGGTCTGCTTCTTTCATTAAATGGCTTGAGCAAGAAGTTATATTTGATTCTACAGCTGGGGACTACTGTTTCCTTAATTTAATTGCACAGCTTAAACAGCTGAGAGTTCATTATAAAAATATTCTCAAGGAGCTTAGAGTGCAAGCAAAACAAAAAGATATTGAGCCTATAATTAATGCTCTTAAATCTGTTCCCGGTATAGCTTTTATTATTGCTATGAGTCTTTATACCGAAATTATCGACATCAATCGGTTCAATTATGAGGATCAGCTTAGTGCTTTTGTTGGGCTTGTACCCTCTACTCGTTCTTCGGATGAAACTATTTACGGTAATCAAATATCCTTTAGAAAAAATAAATACTTAAGACCTTTATTGATCGAAGCTGCTTGGAAAGCAGTTAAAGAAGACCCGGCTATGACCGCCAAATATAAAGAACTCATTAAAAGAATGAAGCCTCAAGATGCAATTATTAGAATCGCTAAGAAACTCTTACGCAGAGTAAGACATGTGTGGATTAAGCATGAAGAATATATCTATGCTCTCGTAGCTTAATAACTTGTAAGGCGTTGACTTAAATAAACGATAAAAGAATTCTCTAATAGCGGTGCGGACTGTTTACTCAACCCTGCTGACTTGGAAACTTTGTTCCTACAGTCTATATTTATAGCTGCAAAGTCAGTTTCGGTCAGATTGCAGCCGCACCTTTCTGAATTTTATTCTTACTTCTTGCAGCACCGCTTTTTATTATTTCTATTATTGATAAACCGGAGGACTGTTTATAACAGGATGATTCTTTTATTTATTTTACATTTGTCCAACTAAAATGGAAAGAGATTAGTCTTATTTTTTGCTTATCCCTTTTCTTAATATTAGTAGGAGGTAAAATCTAAAAATATATTTACTGTAAATATTGACTTTTTACATAACGGGTTGAACCGCATGTTATGTTGCCTCTTATTCTGAAAACATTTCTATTAGTTTGGATATTATCTTACTTTGAATTGGTTTATTTAGAGTTGTAATTTTTTTAATTAATCTTGATTTATCTACTGTTCTTATTTGATCTAAAACTACTTGTCCTTGTTTTCCTTCAACTCTGCACGGAACTCGTGTAGGATAATTACGAAGTCTTGAAGTTAATGGTGCTATTATTAATGTAGATATATGATTATTCATTTCGTTAGGAGAAATAATTACACATGGTCGTGTTTTTCTAATTTCACTTCCTTTTGTGGGATCCAAATTTATTAAATAGACTTCAAATCTTTGATATTCCATTTACCATTCCCACTCTTCATTTTCCCAAGATGTGGAATTTTTTAAATATTCCTCATCTAAGAGTATATCATCTTTATTTTCCGACATTTTTTGAAAAGCATTATCCCAATCTTCTCTTATTTTTGTTGTAGGTTTTAATACAATTGTTTTATCTTTTACTTCTATTTCCACTTCACTTTTTAATCCACTTTGTTCAAGCATATGTCTTGGTATCCTAATGCCTTTGGAGTTTCCAATTTTAATTACCTTTGTTTTCATTTCAAGCTTTCTTCATTTATGTAGCTACAATGTAATTACTTTTCCTATTATATGCAAATTATTTTTTATACCCTCATAGGCAACATAACGATTTCTATCTTACCTAAAGATTATTAAAAAAATTAATTGTGCCTTCTTGC
>CAZCFZ010000143.1:0-7412 GCA_964498065.1 uncultured Ignavibacteriaceae bacterium | reverse complement strand
CTTGTTAATATAAAAACTTTTTTAACTTTCAACATTTATTTTGGACAGCACTGATTTAAATGATTTTATTATTTTATTAAAAGTAAAATGGATATTAATATTTCGAAATTTGAGTTAGTTGCATACACTATAGCAATAATTAGTACATTTATTGGTATTTATTTTTGGGGTTATAAAAAAGGGATAAATTCTAAAAAATATCTTAGGATTAAAAAAAGGCATACTTTACTTTATTCAAATTTATATTCGTTATTCCAATACAAACATATTAGTTCTGCAAGTACAACTTATTCTTATAATTTAAAATCTAAGTTTAGATATTTTAAAAAGTATTTAAAAGAAAGATCGTATTGGTTAGCTTTAAAATCAATGTTACTTAATTTAAGATCAAAAGAAGTATATGAAATTGAATACGGTGGTAAGTTCCCTTTTGATGAAATTAAGAATATTTTTAATGATAATATTAGTCTAGCTGATGAAAAATTGAGTGTTTTAATTAAAAATGTAGATAGAGATTATATAGAATCTAATTATACTGAAAGAGATTTATTAAGTGATGAAGAGGTTGCATTATATTTATATATATGCGACCAATTTTTTAAATTAAGTAATAAATTCAATACGAATTATAATTGGAAATTATTAAACCTTATTAAAAAATTTCTACTAAATTTGTATAAAAAATTATCCAACTTCTATAAAGACAAATAAAATATTGGGGGTAATGCATGAATAAATCACATCTCTTCTTTAATAATCCAACCGAAGGTATAAAATCATATAATCAAAGAAGTAGAGCTGTATTTGCTAAAGAAGAAGAAAATATTGAAAAAAATTATTCGCCAATGAAAAATGATTTTCAAATTTTCCTTAATAGTTATTATTCAGATAAAGAAATTCGAGATAATAATAGAAATGGTTTATTAGAGATACCATATTTATTTGATCTTATTGAAATAGATTTTTTTAATCATTTTGAAATAGATCGTTATGAAAATTATTATAGATCAAATTTTGGGTTAGTTCCAATTCAATATAATCTTTTCAATAGAAATGGTTTATTTGCTATTGATGATATTGACTTATTTAAGAATTTTATTGATAATATTAAATTATTTATTTCAAATAAAAATGATAATAGTTTGCCAAATGATGTCGATAATAAAATAATCTTTATTAAGAGTTTTAAATTCTATTCTTCTGTTAGTAGAAAAAGATATAATGAAGTTAAAGAAAATTATATAATTAAATTAGTTGATAAATCAGTTGATATTTATGAAAGAAAAATAAAACCGGTAGAAGAATCTTTAATAGAATACTTAAATAATAATAATGTTGTTTTTTCAATTGATGAGGTTACAACAGTTATAGAAGTCTCAAATATTTCTATCAATACACTTAATGAAATTATAGACAATTATGATATTATAATGACAGTCAATTCACCAATAACTGGGGTAGTAAAACCATCTCCATTTAATTTAGAAACAAAGGACTATGGGTTTGAGATTTCTAATTCGACTGCGGAATTACCAATTGTAGGCATTATTGATACTGGAGTAAGTTCGTTATCTCCATTAGATTCAATAATTATAAATGTTGGGAATGAATTTGACTTGACAAATACTAATCCTAAAATTGATGATGCTAACCACGGCACTGCTATAGCTGCTATTGCTGCTTTAGGTAAAGCATTTTATTATAATAATTCAAAATTTATAGAAGCTGACGCAAAAATTTTATCTATAAAGGCATTAAATGGTAATTGGGGATTTGTCTCAGAAAATGATATAAGAAATGCCATAATTGAAGCAAATAATAAATATAATATAAAAGTATTTGTATTATGTCTTAGTTATACTGAACCTAAGGAATATAATTCATCGATTAGTAATTATGCATACTCATTGGATTTATTATCAAATGAATTAAATATTTTGATATTTATAAGTGTCGGAAATTCTATCGTAAATTATTTTGATAATAGTGGTCAGTTAATTGAATATCCTTATCTTTTTAATAATCCAAATTTTAATCTTAATTCACCTGCTGACAGTATGAATAATATAAGTTGTGGTGCCATTTCTAGTAATTTGGAAAATACAACTAACAATAGTTATAATTTATTTGATCCAACACTTCCAGCTAGTTATACTAGAAAATTTTTTATTAATAGGAAATCGATAAAATCTTCATTAATTAGTAAGCATTTGACTAAACCAGATCTCTGTGATTGTGGAGGGGAAATGGATTTATCTACAGAAGTTGAACATACTGGTTTAAAAGTCCTTTCGGCTGATCCTGGTATATTCTTTGAACGAGTTCGTGGCACGAGTTATTCGACTCCATTTCTAGCAAATCACGCTTTACAAATATTAAAGCTATAACCAAAATTATCAGAAAACATGCAAACAATAAAAGCTTTGATTATAAATTCATGTGTTGTTCCTAAATATGATATTTTATTTAATAATTTACCAGAAGTTTCATTGGTTGATTTAATTGGTAAGGGAATACCAGATATTAATAGTTCATTATATTCAAATGAAAATAAAATTACAATGGTATTAGAAGATAAAATTAAACCTGGTTTTATAAAAACATTCCCTTTAAATTTGCCACAATATTTACTAAGTCATGATAGGAAAATATCTTTATTAGAAATTAATGCAACTTTATGTTATAAATTTGAACCTATTTTATATAATCATTTAGCATATTGTCCGATTCATATTTCTTTTGGAATTTTTAGAAATATTGATTTAGAAGTTGTAGAAGAGGATGAAAAAGGTAATCCTGTAAATAAAGGGATAAATGGCGGTTTATCAAATGATTACATTTTTAAAGAGAGCTGGTCGGAGGATTATTACTTTAAGGCTAAATTATTAAGTAATTGTCAGAAAATTAGGTTTGTTATCTCTAAGAAGGATTTATTAGATGAAAATTGTCAATTTAAAGTTGCAGTCCGGTCAAAATTTCATGGCTTCATTAATAATTTAGATAAAGGACATAATGATTTTGAACATTCATTTTCTTTGGTTATTACTGTACAAGAAAATCCTGTTCATGGTATTTTATCAAATAGATTATATACCGAAATGAATGCAATTAATAATTTAGAAGTCATTGGTGAAATTGAAGCAGAAGTAGAGTTAGAGAACTAGTTATTTTTGATAGTTTTTTCTTGATTTATTAAATCTCTAAAAATTTTAATACTAATATTAATGGAATTACCTGGAATAATATTCTTGTCTATCTCTTCAAATATGCTTCTTTTAATTGAAGTAACGAGTGCTTTTTGTATATTATAATAAGATAACCCAACTGATTTTTTAATGATATAATTAAGTGATTTTGGTTTATCAAAAGTAAAATTACCATTTTTCAAAACTAAGTTGACAAGCTTCCTGATCTGTATTTCATTTGGTAATTCAAATCTTAAATTTACATCAAATCTTCTTAATAAAGCTTTATCAATCATATTTAATTGATTTGTGGCTGCTATCACGATACTTGATTGAGGTAGATAATCAAAAAGTTGAAGTATTGTATTAACAATTCTTTTCATTTCACCATGATCTTGATTATAATCTCTAATTTTACCTAATGAATCAAATTCATCTAAAAATATAATACAATCATCTACAGCTGCTTTTCTAAATAATTTAGCAATATTTCTACTAGTTTCTCCAAGTTTAGAAGAAACAATTGCACCTAAATTTATTACATAAATCATCTTATGAAGTTCTCCAGCCAGAACATATGAAGCTAATGTTTTTCCTGTGCCGGATGGACCATGAAAAAGTATTTTATTAATTATTGGTAATTCAAACTTTGTTATAATTTCTTTAGTATTATGTTCTTTTACGATATACTCTAATTCACTTTTTAAATGATTATTACAAATTAAATTCTCAAATGAATAATTTGATGTCAATTTTTCAATTATAAATTCATTTACTTCCCTATCCTCAACTCTAGTAAAATAAGAATCACTTCCGACTAAAGATAAACCCGAAGATTTTTCCGATCTAATAGTATCTCTCAAAAGAGATTGCAATTGTAGTGCAAAATTTATTTTTTTAGTTTTTTTAGAGTATTCAATTAATTCTTGGAGAGCAGCCTTAAATTTTTCTTGGTCATTTTCTAAACCAAATTTTACTATCTCTTTAATATAATTTTGCTGAGACATAAAATTATATTTCTTTCTAAAAAATATCTTAAAAATTAGGTTTAATTTCAAAAGAAATTTAATAATACCTGATGTAACTTGCTAATATAATATCTTGAAATTTTTATCAATTTTTAATTATATCAGGTATGGTATAATTCATAATGATTTTTTAATTAAATATGAATGATAGTATTAAAGACTTTATCCAAAAAACTTTACTCGAAATAAATGAGGGCTTACCCTCGGAATATGAGATTAATGATGAGATTAATTTTGATATTTCATTAATAACTACAACGAATAAAAGAGGCGGATTAGATATAAAAATAGCTAGCGGCGAAATTGATAAAGAAAAACAAACAGTACATAGAATCAATTTTGGAGTAATTAATCCCAAAAAACAACAAGAAACTTGGGCTATTCAAGGGAATTCAATTATTTCATTAATTACAAAAGGATTAAGTTCACTATCTGCGTTCTCTACGCAAGCAAATGATACAAAGTTAATCAATGAAAAATCAAGCAATTTATCTAGGTCTAATAAAACTATTAAAAAAGATAAGAATATTTCAAATAAATTATAATTTTGTTGCGTTTTTGTTACTCATTTTTTGTTAACATATTTTATTTTAATTAATTAAGTATGAATAATTTATTCCCAAGCTGTATGTCGCGGGTTCTGCCGAAGGAATTCTCCACAGGAGTCCTTCGGACCTTTGGAAGAATCCCGTCGCTCGCTCAGCTTTACATTGTACGTCAAAGATAATTATTGCAGATATAAAAAATATATCAGGCAGATATAAAAACTATTTATCAAATATTTTTAAACTATCTACCCAAAACAACTCGCATGCACCGCCGCCGGTATCGTCCCTTTTAAGAGAACTTATCCATCGCCAGCCTTTTGCAGTAGTCAACTTAACAAGATAGCCTTTCATTTCAATCAAACTCCCCTTATATACTCTATCAAATTTGTCTTCAAGTTCCTCATCTTTAGGAATAATATGTGTATTCGCACTATTTATAATAACCTCATGTCTGGGAATAGGCAGATTATTCGAGTACCAAAAATACCATCTATCTCTTTGGGTTATATCAAATTTATCAATCACACTCTGGTTGGACATTGGACCCCAGCCAAGAGCGAGATCAAAAGGAGATATTTCACTCTCTTTTCCGTAGGAATAATTATCACGACTCAAAACTCTTGCCTTGATATCATATTCGGCAAGCGCTTCAACTGTAAATTCTCCATCTGTCCATTTCTTTTTTTCGACTAAGTTTGTCTGCTTTGGAGGAGAAGGTGCAGTTTCTCCGGGAGGATATGTAATTACTTTTGCCGGATAAAAAATATAAACAAGAATAATCGTTAAAATGGCTAAAAATATTAGTAGTTTTTTCATTTTAAAGTAACTATATAAAAAGCTCTTAACACTTTTTTAATTAATATTTTTCCACAATAATTTTTTGACATATTTAATAAATACAAATTTAGAAAATTTATAAAGAATGTTTAATCAATTTTATAAATATTTAATTTTTATTTGTATTTTTTGGGGAAAAGTAAGATATTTACAAACATTTTTTTAGAAGTTCTTTTTAAATATCCCGGGGGCTTAGCTCAGTTGGTTCAGAGCACCTGCCTTACAAGCAGGGGGTCGTAGGTTCGAATCCTTCAGCCCCCACCATTTAAAAGGTTGTCTTAAAAGATGGAATTTGTCATGCTGAACTTTGCCAAAGGCATTCCTTTGGAAGATTCAGCATCTCTTTTTAAGAGAAATTTAAATGTTTAGATTCCGGGTCAAGCCCGGAATGACAGTTTTGAGACAGCCTCTTTTTTATTTTATATACAGTAAATTTTATGGGTATTTACACCCTCACCGAGATAATGTCAAAAACTTGTCTATTTTATTTTCTCTGTAGTAGTTTTTATGACAATTTGAACACTGATCGAGGTTAGGTTTTTTTACCTGTGCTTTTCTTTCCTTATGACAGCCTATGCACTTTTTATGCATCACATCGAAATAACTATCCGCATATAAAAATTGTTTGGGCAAATTTAGAGTATCAGCTATATTCATATCTTTACTATGGCATTCAAGGCAGCCGACTGCACTATTTAAATTTTTAGGCAAGCCTGACTTATGACAAATGGTGCAAGTTTTATTTTCCGGATGAAAGCCTGTGATTTTTCTTTTTTGCGCAACCCAAACTTTATGCATTTCATGATTAAAGATTAGGGTTTTATGAAACATTTTTCGATGACATCTTGAACACGGAGTTGACTTATCATTCGGCATGGACATATGATGACACAAAATGCATGATGTATCTTTACCCAGCATATTTTGATGTTTTAAATGTGGAAATATAGTACTCATTCCTGGTTTAGTTGAATTGATAATTAGAATGGAACGTGTAGTATTAAATCCCGATGCCGGAACAACATTTGCCTCGTTTTCAATTTTGTATTGGGGATACATAAGAACAAAAGCAATAGGTATAGCAAAAACTCCGATTATAGTTGCACGATGCAAACCGCTTTGAAGCGCAGTCTGCCAAACACGCGAGATTGAATCAAAGGAAGCCTTAAAAATTCCCTTGCTGATTTTATATACTTTCCATTGTTCATCGAATATTGAAAAATTTTCTGCTGCAAAGAGAAATACAAGTCCTGCAGCAGCAATAACTCCGATACTTACAGACCATTCGGCTAACGATGGAAAATATACGGTGCCTGCATCACGGAAATAACCGAGAATACCTACATCAAGCCGGTTTAAGGCAAGACCAAATGATGCGGAAAATGCCGCCGTACCTAATCCGTATGGTGATCGCCTGCTTCGTTCATTTATTACCAAAATAATCGGCAGTACTGCGGTAAGCAGTAATTCAATTATATACAGCCAGCTTTCCCAAGTACCGGCGAACAAAGTGCTCCAAAGGTTTAACCTAAAAAGGTCGAAGATTTTTAATAATAGATAAATTCCCAGCAGTGAAGCCCCTATGATACTCAATGAACTCAACACCGGCATTTCTTTACCGTATTCTCTAATATGAATTCTACCGACATTTTTATTTAAGGGAAATATAGAAGTTTTGCCGTTATTTTGTTCGCCAAACAGAGGTACAGGATTATATAATTTCGCGTACAAAATTTTGATAAGAATAATAAACATTATTCCGCAGCCGGCAGCAGAAGTAAAAAAGTAAATTGGAAGATAAGATGAATACCACA
>CAZCFZ010000142.1:0-7724 GCA_964498065.1 uncultured Ignavibacteriaceae bacterium | reverse complement strand
TGAAGGAAAGCAAACAATTGTTTGCCTCTAAATATAAAACCGTGCTTCCTACCGAAGAAGAACTGGCGAGCATGATTACAGAACGAAACCGGAAATTAATTGAATCTAAATTAGACAATGAGTAAAGAGAATAAAAATAAGTTAGTGCCCAAGCTGCGGTTTCCTGAGTTTAGTAATGATGAAGAATGGGTAAAATTATCTTTGGGTGAAGAAGTTGATTTGTTATCAGGATTTCCATTTAGCGGTTCGGAAATTTCAGAAGATGCTAGTGGTCTTCCGCTGATGAGGGGTATTAATATCACAGAAGGATATATTCGACACAATCAAGATATTGACAGATTCTATCTTGGTAGTTTGGAAACACTTGGGAAATACATATTACTAAAAGATGATTTAGTAATAGGAATGGACGGTTCAAAAGTTGGTAAAAATTCGGCACTTATAGATAAAAAAGATTCCGGATCCTTACTGATTCAGAGAGTTGCTCGATTGAGAGCTAAAGATAGAACATCAATTCAATTTATTTTTCAGCATATTAATTCAATTAAGTTTCATTCTTATGTTGATAGAATTAATACAAGTGGCGGAATTCCTCACATTAGCGCAAAACAAATAAATGATTTTGAGATTTATTTTCCTTCACATTCCGAACAACAAAAAATAGCCGATTGTCTTTCTTCTTTGGATGACTTGATTAGCGCAGAAAACCAAAAACTCGAAACTCTCAAAGCGCATAAAAAAGGTTTAATGCAAAACCTTTTTCCCGCCGATGGAGAAAAGGTGCCGAAGCTAAGGTTTAAGGAATTTAATAATAGTGGAGAGTGGGTTGTTAAAGAATTTTCAAATTACATTGTCCTTTATAGAGGTAGCTCTCCACGTCCAATTCAAAATTACTTAACAAGAGATAGTAGGGGTGTTAATTGGATAAAGATTGGGGATACAAAATCTGTCAATAACTTTATAATAAGTTCAGTTGAAGAAAGAATAACACCTGAGGGTGCAGAAAAATCAAGAAAGGTAAACGTAGGTGAATTGATATTAGCAAACTCAATGAGTTTTGGTAAAACATATCAATTAGCAATAGATGGCTATATCTACGATGGTTGGTTTGTTCTTCGTGGATATGAGCAATACTACGATAAAAAATTTTTACTTCAATTGCTTAATTCAGAGTATATGCAAAACCAGTATACAAAGTTTTCAGCAGGTGGAATTGTTCAAAACATTAGCAGTGATATTGTATATAAAACAATGTTACCACATACATCGATAAAAGAACAACAAAAAATCGCCGATTGCCTTTCTTCATTAGATAATTTAATCACCGCCCAAAGCCAAAAGATAGAGGTGTTGAAAGAGCATAAAAAAGGGCTGATGCAAGGATTGTTTCCTAATATGAGTGAAGTAAATGTATGAGTACTCTAGTAGAAATAGCGCAACAATTAAAAGACAATAAGGGGAATATTATTTTAATATATGCTTTTAATTCTACTGGTAAAACACGGCTTTGCGTTGAATATAAGAACATAACAAGGAATCCCGAAAATGGGAAACCTGCAGGTGTTTATTACAATGCTTATAGTGAAGATTTATTTAAATGGGATAATGATGAAGAGCATGACAACGAAAACATTAAACTAGAAATCATTCCAAGTAGTTTAAACCAATTTCACAGCTTTCTTATAGAGAGTAAGGATTTGATTAGTAAAAAGCTTTCTCTTTATAATCCGAAATATGCTTTTGAATTGAACGCTAATTCTGATCCTGAGAAAGGAATTGAATCAATAACATTTTCTTGGGAAGGTGAGGAAAAGCCTATTAAGATTTCCAGAGGGGAAGAAAGAATTTTTATTTGGTGCTTTTTCTTGGCACTGTTTGAAGCTGATGGCTGGTCAGGTGTACAGGATGAACACTTCTTTATTGATGACCCCGTATCGAGTTTAGATGAGCACAATATATTTATCACAGCAGGCTCAATATTTGAGTTAATTGAGGATAATTTAAAGGATTTTAAAAAGAAAATAATTATTACAACACATCATATCGGATTGTTTTCCATATTGGCAGACCGATTAACAAGAGGAGAAAAAAGTGGTCGATATAAAAACTTAACTAAACTGTATGTATTAAGCATTCAAGACAATGATTTAAGTTTAAATAGCCCCAATAATGATGTGTTTCTTTTTCACCTACACTTGATGCAGACAATAGATATAGCAACTAAGAATCACTTGTACTTGTATCATTTCGTTTTACTCAGACAATTACTAGAAAATATATCTTCATTTCTTGGTTCTGGTAAAGTTGGTTATATTTTGGAACAGATAGGCATTACAGATGTTGAAAAAGCTTTAAATACTATTAACTCTCTCTCTCACCAAAATGCTTACCGCCTTCAGTTTAATGAAATGTCTCCAACTGAAGAAGAACTTTTTAAAGAGGTTTTTCAAAAAATACAAGATAAATACAATTTCAAATATTAATGGTTATAAATGACGGCAACAGAACAACAACAACTCGGTAAAACACTTTGGGCAATAGCAGATGATTTGCGCGGCGCTATGAATGCGGACGACTTCCGCGATTATATGCTTTCGTTTTTATTCCTGCGATACTTATCAGACAATTACGAAACGGCAGCTAAAAAAGAGTTAGGGAAAGATTATCCTGAGACTTATCCTGATATAATGAAAAAATTAGGTGTTTCTACACCTTTGCAAATTTGGTACGGTGAAAACCCAAAAGATGTTGCGGATTTTGAAAAACAAATGCGCAGAAAAGTCCACTATGTTATTGAGCCGCCGCATTTGTGGAGCAACATTGCCGAAATGGCAAGAACGCAAAACGGTGAGCTATTACATACGCTGGAAAAGGGTTTTAAATATATTGAGAACCACTCTTTTGACAGCACCTTTCAAGGTTTATTTTCCGAAATCAATTTAAGTTCAGATAAACTTGGAAGGACTTACGAAGAACGAAACGCAAGACTTTGTACAATCATTCAAAAAATAGCGGAGGGCATAGCTCAATTTTCTACCAATACCGACATCCTGGGCGATGCTTATGAATATTTGATCGGAGAATTTGCGGCAGGTTCAGGAAAAAAGGCGGGAGAATTTTATACGCCGCAGCAGATATCTACCATTCTCTCTAAAATTGTTACACTTGATAGTCAGGACCCAAGCAAAGGGAAAAAGAAAAAAATGGATAAGGTGTATGACTTTGCCTGCGGTTCGGGTTCATTACTGCTAAACGTGCGTAGGCAAATGGGGGCAAACGGTATCGGTAAAATTTTTGGACAGGAAAAAAACATTACTACATATAACCTTGCCCGTATGAATATGCTCTTACACGGTGTTAAAGATTCGGAATTTGAAATATATCATGGTGACACACTAACAAATGATTGGCCGATACTAAGTGAATTAAACCCTGCAAAAAAAGTAGAGTTTGACGCTGTTGTTGCTAATCCTCCTTTCAGCTACAGATGGGTGCCGAACGAGGCAATGGGCGAAGATTTTCGTTTCAAAAGTTACGGCCTAGCGCCAAAATCGGCAGCAGATTTTGCTTTCCTACTTCATGGTTTTCATTTCCTGAGCAAAGAAGGAACAATGGCAATAATCCTTCCCCACGGCGTTTTGTTCAGAGGCGGAGCGGAAGAAAAAATCAGAAAAAAATTATTATTGGACGGAAACATTGATACTGTCATAGGTTTGCCAGCAAACTTGTTTTTCTCTACCGGTATACCTGTCTGCATCTTAGTGTTGAAAAAGTGTAAGAAAACAGATGATGTCCTATTCATCAATGCGAGCGAGCATTATGAAAAAGGTAAACGCCAAAATAGTTTACTGCCCAAGCATATTGAGAAAATTGTCAATGCTTATCAGAATCGAAAAACAGAAGATCGTTATTCACGTGTTGTCTCAATGGAGGAAATTGAAGAAAAAAATAATTTCAACCTGAATATTTCACGTTATGTAAGCACAGCCATGGAAGAAGAACCAATTGACTTACAAAAAGTTAATGAGAAACTTGTAGAAATAGAAAAGGATATAGCTAAGGCAAGAAAAACACACAATAATTTTTTAAAGGAATTAGGATTGCCTCCTGTTTAATTTAAAAAATCAGCTCAGCAAATACTAGAAAAAAATAATATTTAAATACTAATTATTAAACAATGGCGCCTTGCGGCGCCATTTTAGTTTATCTTACTCTATGCAGATTGTAGATGAGAAGTTTACCGGGTTGTTGTCTGCATCGAGAGTTACTATTGCAGCGTATACCTTATGGTCTGTATAGCTTTCAAATATTACCTGGTCTGCTTTAAGCAGCGCCCTGGTAAATGAAAGCGGGTTATCGAGCTGCATTGTCTGCGGATCGAAATCTACAGTCATAAGATAATACGGTGCTGCCTGCGGGTCTGCTGTGCCGGATAAATAAATAACCGCGCACATCTTTACATTTGTCTCGGCATTCGTATCGAAATTATAAGTGCCTGCAAGCGCACCTAATGTAATGCTTACGGATGTTGAAGTTATATCGTTTGCGGTCACATCCACCGGGAAGCCGTCGTAAGGAGTTATTATGTTTTTGCTCGTCAGTACGCCTTCACCTGTCAGCTTGTAATTGGATTGTATGAAGTAGCTGAAGAAATTCATTCCGTCCGGTGTATTGTTTTTCCACACTGCTTTAAGCACATCGAATTTATTCATTGCCGAGCCCAGCTTTACGCCTATTTTGAATTTATTCTTTACCTTTAATAGGTTAGGACTGGCTGACACTTTCCTAAAACCCGATTTACGGCTTAGTATATTTCTACCGTTAATTATTCTCCCCGTAATATTTCCTACGGATCCTTTTATTTCACTAAGGATCCCGTTTTTTATTTCTCTTGTACAATATAATTCCACTAACCTTTTAAAAACATCCTCTTAGAATCCATTTCTTTTATTTTTATATTTATAAAAACAATAAAATTTTATCCTTATAATGCCCGAACATCAAAACATAAAAAACAAGCAAAGTTGGCATTATTTTGTTAATTACGCCATTACTTATGAAGAAATTAAATAATAGAACCGGAAATTAATAAGATAATCTATAATGAAGAATATGAGGCAAAATAAGCAATGAATCATTCAGTATTTACAAACTTCGGGTAAATAGATGCCTGAAGGATTTAAACGCCCTACTTTAGTATTTCGCTTGACTCATAATCGTAACTTAAAATTTACGTTGGAGAATGGTTTATTTTGTAGAAATTCAGAGGGCTGCGACCCGGATTATTATAATATTGGGCACAAAAATTTGATTGATAAAAGAGGCAGCCGTGTCGTTCCTGTTGAACCTGGTGGTGTACTTAATGATTACGTACCCTTTTATTTCGCACCACGCTCACCAATGCTTTATAGCATCCATACTGGTTTTGTACAAGGTTTTACCGGTTCGCAAAGAGATATAATTTATCTTGTCAGTTCTGTTCAAAAGGTAAAAGAATCTGAAATTCCTTTTGTCTTTACCGATGGCCACGCTTATGAATTGATTTCTAATTTCTATAATAAGGAAAAGGACTTAAAGAATATTGACTGGCAGATTATGGGCGAAACTTATTGGAACAATACCGCTGATGATAATGATAGAAAAAGGAGAAGGATGGCAGAGTTTCTAGTCTATCAATTTGTTCCAATTACTTGTATATTTGCTATAGTTGTTTTCGATGACAGAATGGAAAGTGCGGTAAATAAGATTCAGCGTAAATGTAATACGAATATAAAAACCATTGTTAAACGAAATTGGTATTATTAATATGATTGAATTTATTAAGAAAGGTAACCTCATCGAATCCGACGTTGAGGCTCTTGTAAATACCGTGAACACTGTCGGTGTTATGGGTAAAGGTGTTGCTCTGCAATTCAAAAAAGCATTCCCGGAAAATTTTAAAAAATACGAACAAGCAGTAAAAAATAAGGAAGTTCAAATCGGGAAAGTATTTGTTACGGAGACCGGCAAATTTACCAATCCCAAATACATCATAAATTTTCCAACAAAAAAACATTGGCGCTACCCTTCTAAGATAGAATGGGTTAAAGAAGGCTTAAAAGACCTGCGTAATTTTATATTGCATAATAAAATCAAATCCATTGCAATTCCGCCTTTAGGCTGCGGTAATGGTAAATTAAAATGGAATGATGTTAAACCATTAATAATTAATTCTCTAAGTGATATATCCAATTTAGAAATAAAACTATTTGAACCTTCTGAATTCGCTTATGAAAAACCTTCTATAAAGACACGCTCTAAAAAACCAAAGTTAACAGCAGTCAGAGCAATGGTAATTGCTTTGTTAAATCGATATACTGTTCTCGGTTACGAGCTTACTCTTTTAGAAGCACAAAAATTAGTATACTTCTTACAACGTTTCGGGGAAAACTTACAATTAAACTTTGAGAAAGGTAAGTACGGTCCTTATACTCATAAATTAACTCACGTTTTGAATGATATGGACGGACATTATTTGTCCGGGATGAAAGAAAAAACCGCTCAACCCTTTGATAAAATCTTAATAAATAAAAAAGAAATTGATAAGATCGACAAGTATATTGAAGAAAATTGTAATGATGAACAGAAAAAACGATTAGAATCCGTTTACAATTTAATCGAAGGATTTGAATCTCCACTTGGTATGGAATTATTAGCAACTGTGGATTTTGTTATCAATACAGAGTTGAAAAATGATTTTAAATCTACCCTCTTGAAAGACAAAATTTATAATTGGAATGAAAGAAAGAAAAAATTATTTAAGAATGAATTCATCGATATAGCCCATAAAAGGTTATCACATTTTTCTCAGTTACTATATCCATAGTTTTTTTTAACTCTTAATCAATGGCGCCATGCGGCGCCATTTTTGTTTTGCCTACTCTATGCAGATTGTAGATGAGAAGTTAACCGGGTTGTTGTCCGCATCGAGTGTTACTATTGCGGCATAGTAATATCTAAAATTAAGTGAAAAATAAACTATGTCAATCTGTCATTAATATAAATTTTGGATTATTAGAATTGTTGTTTTTTAAGCGTAATTGCACTAACTCTCAATTGCCTTATCTTGTACTTATATTGTACATATCTTGTACTAATCTTGTACTAACAAAAAATGGAATGACAATATGTCTGAATTAATAAATTAAACTTATAAAGATTGTAAATTATCCCGGACTCCAGTTAGCGTATTTTTTGCTGTGTATTAATTTATTCTATCAAAACAAAATTAAGAGGTTTCAAATGTGCGGACGTTTCGAAACTAAACCCTTACAATAACGCCAAACAAATTCATGCAGCCCATTCATCATCGAATGCCGGTTATACTAAAAATAAAAGAAGGGTTAAATTATTTATTAGATGAGGCTGATTCCAACGTAACAAAATGCGTTCCTTACAGCGGGAAGATGGCGATAGAGCCGGCTTCGATTTAATTCTTATGAAAATATCCTTTTTTATTTTTATTCACACCTAAATATTGGTATAAAAATCCTAGTTATTAATAAACTAGGAGTCTTATACTATGCAATCAACTTCGTTCAATATTGGATGCGATCCGGAACTTATCTGCGGGCGTAATGGAAGTTTTGTCGAAGCTCATCATTACTTCAAGTCTCACTCTTCTATGGGCCTTGATGGTTGTGAAAGTACGGCGGAGATGCGTCAATAATTTTTCCTCATCCCTC
>CAZCFZ010000141.1:0-7755 GCA_964498065.1 uncultured Ignavibacteriaceae bacterium | reverse complement strand
TTTAAAATTTTTATAAGATCTTCTTTTTGTATTTCTGTTAGCCTGCTGAGAGGGGAGCGCGGTTCACCTCCGAAATAACCGGCTAAATCCAAAGCCGCTTTCAAACCGGCAACGCCATATTTTGCTGTTACTGCTTTGTTTGCATCTAACATTTTCATCTGAATATTTTTTGCTTCCAAATGTTTACCATCCTGAACATAATCGTAAATTTGTATGCATTTATCCGGAGCTATGTTAGCAAGTGCCAGTATTCCTCCTTTAGCTCCCATGAATAGTCCAGGATATAAAACAGAAGCGGTTCCGACTAGTGTTATAAAATCTTTTGGCGTAAAATTAATTATTTCGGAAAGTCTTGCAATATTCTCTTCGCTGTTTTTTATTCCTATGATATTAGGATGCTCTGCTAATGCGGCTACGGTTTCCGCGTCAATGCTAACGCCGGTAAATTTAGGGACGTTATAAATTAAAAGAGGAATCTTAATATTGTCGGCGACTTCAGTGAAATATTTAATGAAAGCTTCATGTTTCATCTGACTTTTATAAAACGAAGGAGTAAGAATTAAAGCCGTGTCTGCGCCGTTTTCTGCGGCTTCATTTGTAAGCGATATAGTTTCTTTAATTGAATCCGAACCTGTTCCGGCAATTAAGTGTTTATCTGACTGAATATTAAGCTTAACGGTTTCAATCAGCTTTAACTTTTCATCTTTAGTTAGAAAGGCGCTTTCCCCGTTAGAGCCGAATACAACGTATCCGCTTAATTGTGACTTATTCCAGCGTGAAAGATTTTCTTTTAATTTATTGTAAGCTACTTCATTATTTATAAACGGAGTAGCAATCGGAGGCATTATTCCTTTAATCATATTTCCTTTGGATTAAATTGATTTTATTATTTGCTAGTGTCCTAATATGCTGAAATTAATTAAGAATTAATAATCCCTCGACTCCGCTCGGGATGACAATTTTAATATATTGGTTATAGCAAGTAAATCGAACCGTAAATTAGAAAAACAAATTAGGGCACCACTTATTATTTTAGGGTACTTCTAAAAACTACAAAAATGATCTGTGAAAATCCGTTTAATCCGTGTTTATCGTGTGCTATTTAATTAAAAAGATAGTTTTTAGAAGTGCCCTTTAATTATTTTATTGAAAAATATTCCTTATTACAAAGCCAACGTTTGCAGGACGTTCAGCCAGCCGCCGCATATACCAGGGGTACCATGCTGATCCGTAACTGATTAAAACTTTCAGTTTGTAACCTTCTTTAACAAGTCTTAATTGCTCGGATGTCTTAATTCCGTAAAGCATTTGGAATTCCAGCTTATCTTTTGGTACATTTAATTTAACTGCTGCTTCCGTAATTTTATTAATTAGATTTATGTCGTGCGTTGCAAATGCAATTCTCAATTTGTTGTCCCTTATTTCATTCAGCATTATTTCCGCCAGCTTGTAATAATTTTTATCAACATCGTTTTTTTTCTCGAAAGCGATGTTATTAGATTCACTGTATGCACCTTTTACAAGCCGGATTGAAGGTTTAATTGTCAACAGATCCTTTAGATCTTTTTCAGTTCTTTTTAAATAAGCTTGAAGACAGATGCCTGAGTTTTGATAATTTTCTTTAATCCGCTTATAGAAATCTAAAGTTGTTGAAGTATAAGGACTTCCCTCCATATCAATCCAAGTAAAATTATTTAATGATTCTGCCTTTTCAGTAATCGATTTAAAATTCTCCAATGATTTTTCAAAAGAAAGATCCAAACCTATTTGTGTAAGCTTTAAGGATATTTCGCTTTCGACATTATTTTTAGAAATTTTATCAAGCACGTCAAGGTAATGATTGGTAACTTCATCGGCATCTTTCAAATCGGTAATGTTTTCACCCAGACGGGTAAAGACTGTCGGTATGCCTTTTTGCTGAAAGTCTTTTGCCGCCGTAATTGCATCATCCAAATCTTCTCCGGGCATAAATCTCTTTACGGCTTTCTTTACAAATTTATATTTCGGCACATGATTGAGCAGCCATGGATTTTTTGAGCCCCATAATAGCAGTTCTCGTGAAATACCCATATGAATATTTCTCCAAATTAATAAATATTAAGAGTAATTAAGAAGAAATTACATCCAAAATAGATTAAGCAGCGGAAAGTTAAATGCTAATCTACATTACAGGATACAAATATCAATTGTCGAAGATCAAAAAATTTTAAATATTAATTAAAATTAATTCTCTAATAATTTTTATCGAAGGGAATTTAAGTAAATTATTTTTCCAATTGCAACTTGAATATTGAAAAAACTTGAATGATATTTGAACACAGATAAAATAAATTTTTGGGTGCTTGGCTCAGCTGGTTAGAGCGCCTGCTTCACACGCAGGAGGTCAGTGGTTCGAATCCACTAGCGCCCACTCAGCCGATTGTTTTACAATTATCCGGAAAAATTAAATTAATATTGATGAAATGAGAATTACTCTTTTACATGTTTTCTTATAATTGCTTTATAGTTCCCCGCATATAAAAAGCAGCTTATTTTCTATTCCGGTAAAAACAATTCTCTATTTTAAAATAATCATTTTTTTAGAAGCAGTATAATTATCTGTTTTCATTTGATAAAAATATATTCCGCTGTTAAGACCGGCACCGTTAAAAACAAAACTGTTATTGCCTCTATTTCCGTGAATAGTCTTACTAAAAATTCTGCAGCCGAGAATATTGTATATAGTAAACCGTACATTTCCCGAATTTTTCATCTTGTAAGGTATTATCGTTTGAGGATTAAAAGGATTAGGATAATTTTGTCCCAATCTAAAATTATTCGGAATACTTCCGGTTTTGCTTTTTAAATCAGAAATATTTTTTGTCCCGCTGAAATAACCTGCTGCAAAAACCAAAGGTGCATTCCAGTTGATTGCAATTTCGTTGGAAGCATAACTCCCTTGATCATCAACATAGCAGCGTGCCGGCGGAGTAGAAGAATTATATAAAGTGTTTAATACATTATCCTGCAGATCATGATTTGGACCTCCGGCCATTAAGCCCGGAACAGGTTCTACTATTCCGTCTGATGCTGAAGGACGATGGTGCGGATGCATCGGATATTTACTTCCAACATCAGTGATGTAACTATAATCATTTATGTTTGTTCCCAATATATAATTTAATTGTTCAAGCGCCGTGTTATAAAAATTCATGTTGCCGGTCAACTTATATCCTATTATTAAAAGTACGGCATTGTTTAAAACAACGGCATTACTTCCCCAATTATAATCCGTAGTTTTTAATGTAACATTAAAACCGTCATTACCTGCCGTATTATATAGCTGATTGCAGTAATTAATTAATGAAGTTTTTATATTGTTTTTCGCTGCTGCATCTGCATCCGACTGTTGAGAGAGCAAGTATTCCATTTGGGCTAAAGATGTAACATTTCCCCAGCTCATAGCATAATAAATCATCCCTGCACTTTGATAATTACTTAAATAATAAGATTGATAAGTACTATTATCCGTAGTATTAAAAAGTTCTACGGCAGCCCATAGCCGTTCGTCGGAATCATTATTGTCGCCGTATTCACCGGTAACTGTTCCTGACGGATTATGAAAACCACCTGCAGGGACAATAGACGGATTTGCCTGCAGATACTGCCATGCGTTTTCAGCAGAGCTTAAACACTTTGATGCAAAGGCAGAATCGAAAGGAAGATAAATTCGTGCGGCCATTGCCATAACGGCTGCAAAATCACCTGTAGCAGCAGTTGATTTTTGATAAATGTATCTAGTCGAATTATCAGTGTTTGGCATTATAAAACCGGAAAAATTTTCAGGAGTAACTTTAAAAAATACACCGCCGTCCGAATCCTGCATCTTTAACATCCAATTAAGCTCGTATTTTACTTCGTCTAAAAGATCGGGAATTGAGTTTCCGCTTTCCGGGATATTCAAATCATCATTTCTAAAATTCTCCGGGAACTGTTCATAACCCATAAGCATAGTTCCTACTGTTATTCCGGAATTAACAATGTATTTTCCGTAATCCCCTGCATCATGCCAGCCGCCTGTTACATCTTTTGAACCGTTTAATCCCGTAGTCGTATGAAATAGTCCGTCATTTAAATGACAGGCCGGATGTATATATTTCCCGGCATTGGACTCAAGAAGCGGAGTTCCGCATCGCTGAAAGTAAAAACCTTTTAATGACTTATTATAAACATCATTAAAAGGATTTAAAGATATATCAAATGAGTACGATGAATCACCGGTGTTTGTTTTTATTTTGAATGTTCCTGAAGTGTTAAATGACGAGAAATCACCGAAATATATATTTGCCCCGCTTGCAGCATCGTTTAACTTTGAAACTTCAACTTTACCGCTGAAAAGAACCGCATCATTTGAGTTCCCTGTAACATAAAAACTATCTGCGGTTGAAGTAAAGTAAACTATTTTCTCCCGGTTTATTATATAACCGACTTGATTTACCATTATATTTTGAGCAAAGTTAGAAGTTAATGCATAAAATACTATTAAAATTAAATATCGATATTTCATTTAAATAACCTCATAAATTTTTTACTGCTTATGGTTTTATGAATATATTTATGATTACAATTTTTCTACGATCTGCCTTGTAAATATACCAATTGTAAGCTAACATTGTAAAAATTTCCGAACTCAATCTAAATATTACTATCAAGTGTTGTACCAATATTAATCCGGCAAAAAAGATGTTATCTTTTTATTACTCCTTTTGCGTAAAGTGAGTTATTACTATATATAAAACCGAATAAGGCAATTACTATTTAATATTGAACCTGCCCGACCTGCAGGCAGGCACCTGCGGCGTTCTTAATTTTGGAATTGTTTCAATTTATCTTTCAATAGGAAGATAGTTTTTCATAATCATATTATTTAATTCACACAACGCGTTATATTAATAACCTGTTGTTCGAAACTAAATCTAAAACCGTTGAAATAGTTTTTTGCATTTTTTGTTAAGAATTTTTACTAAAAGAAATTAAATTGTCGTGGTGAGCGGAGTCGAACCATGACAATTTCACAATTACCGTCTTCGACTTCGCTCAGATTGACAAATATCTTTTCAGTTAATTCTTTTTAAAAAATTTTTAATTAATATTTCCTAATCATTTCATCCGCTTTTTTAATCCGCCTTCGTCCGTTGGACTTCGGCGGACCTGCCTGCAGTAGCCCGCCTTCCAAAATCTTGTACAGCGGACAGGCCGAAAGGCTGCTTTTGGCAAAGGCAAGCGAGAGCATTAGGGCAAAACCCGCTTACCGGACGGGCAGGTTCCCCGCCGCTTGCGGCGTTGGATTAAATCATCAATTAAGATACCTCGCTGCTTGCGGTAAGGTAATTCATTAGTAATTACATTTCGAACAAGGGCAGTAATAATCATTTTTTTTAATCCAATTCCATTTCGGATTATTATTAAATCAATTTTAAGCAGGGAAAAAAAGTCAGCTTAATCATAAAACATTTTGATAGGCAAACCGTCATTTTATTTTTAGTTAAATTTTTTTTTGAAAAACAACAGCAATAACTTTATACTTAAACATCATTTTAATATTTTTATTGAAAAAAATAGGAAAGATATTATGAAAGTATTATTTATCGGCGGAACAGGGAACATAAGTACTTCAGTAAGCAAATTATGCATTGAAAAGGGAATTGAGCTGTACTTGTTGAATAGAGGGAAAAGAGGCGTAAATATTCCGGGAGCTAAATTAATCAATGGCGATATATCAAATCCTAATTCGATTTCGGCAGAAATATCGAAGCATAAGTGGGACGCCGTAGTTAACTGGATTGCCTTTACCGAAACGGATATTAAAAGGGATATAAATTTATTCCAGGGTAAAACCGGCCAATATATTTTTATCAGTTCGGCATCAGCTTATCAAAAGCCGCCGACATTCCCGGTAATTACGGAATCAACTCCGCTGTATAATCCATACTGGGAATATTCACGAAATAAGATTACCTGTGAAGAAAAGCTAAATGAGGCTTACCGTAATAATAACTTTCCGGCTACAATCGTCAGGCCTTCACATACTTACGATACAATGATACCAAGTTCAATTGATGACGCTAACGGATTTACAATTGTAGATAGAATGTTAAAAGGCAAGAAAATTATCGTGCACGGAGACGGCACAACATTATGGACGGTTACACATGCAGAGGATTTTGCAAAAGGCTTTGCAGGGCTGCTCGGCCATCAGCAGGCTGTCGGGCATGCATTCCATATTACTTCCGATGAGGTATTAACATGGAACCAAATTTATAAATCAATAGCCGATGCCGCAGGTGTTGAAGCAAATATTATTCATATTGCTTCCGACTTTATTTGCCGAATCGAACCATCTTTTACGGGCGGCTTACTAGGCGATAAATCCGTATGTGCGGTTTTCGACAACACTAAAATCAAAACATTTGTCCCGGATTTTAAAGCAGTGATTCCGTTTAACCAGGGTATTAAACGCACACTTAACTGGTTTGAAGAAGACCCGAAAAGAAAAACAGTAAATGATAACGCAAATAAAAAGATAGATGAAATTATTAAGGCTTATGAGGGAAAGTAAGCTAAAGGAGCTATAAAGCCGCATGTGAAATTTTCTCCAACTTATCCGAACTAATGCGATAATAATACTTTAATCCGGCGTTTCCGGCTGTACCGGTTTTTCGGCAGACGGTATTTAACACATTTCTTTATACTTATTAACCTATCGTTTTATTTCTATTAAGACAAAGTAACTTTTTCGCAGTTTAATTAATACTCAATTAAAGAATGTTAGTCTTTAAATGCGGCAGCTTATATTTTTGTTTAAGTAATTTATAAAAAGCAGCAACTTAATATTCGGGAATTTTCCTTCGAATAAGACAGGGGTTGAATGAGATTATCATTTAAAGAGAAAAATATTAACAAATTTTTAATTATATATCAGTTGTTTAAGCAATCCGTCATGAATCATAACATTCGTTGAACTTTTTTCACAGGCGGCTTTAATTACAAATACATGTACGGTTTTAACAATTCAATTAAATTATTTTTGAATAAAAATTCAGTAAGTTTTTTTGGAATATTTGATTAAAATTACTTAAGTTGTAAGAAGTTAAGGGAAACTTTTCCCGAAGCAGGTTCAAAATAATTATCGGGGGCGCGATTATATTGAAGCTCTTAGGAAATTATAAGGGATTCTTCTTTAAGGTTAAGGGTAATAAATCATCAGGTTGCCAATCTTCCTTTTTAAATAATAATTACGTCGGTTTTAATTTTGATTTGATCATGAGCAGTATGATCATTTTGTGTTATTTAAATTTTATTAATTAACCAAGGGAGGGTTGTAAGGAAATAGAAAATAAATGGCAGAATAGGGAAAGGAAAACACAGGCGGAGAGAGGAAAAGATGAAAAGAGATAGAAAAGAAAGTTATTCATTAATTGTCATTTTTAGTCATTAAGGGATTAACGGATGGATGTGGTGTATGCAGATGTTTGAATTTAGATACTTAAAGTTGAATGCCGTACAGCGAGGATCAAATTAATAATACGATTTATTATTATCCGTTCGCTGCTTTCTTTTCGCTCTTAACTATTTTCTAAGTCAGTTTTTGTGACTGAGGAGGCGAAGCTGTAAAAGGAAGGCCCCCTAAATCCCCTCTGCCTTCATCCTTCAATTATGGCAGCGGCCGGGTCTTTGAGGCTGACGGATTTCGGCGGACAAGCAAGGGGGGACTTT
>CAZCFZ010000140.1:0-7794 GCA_964498065.1 uncultured Ignavibacteriaceae bacterium | reverse complement strand
TGTTAATATAAAAACTTTTTTAACTTTCAACATTTATTTTGGACAGCACTGATAAGTGGAGAAAGTGGAGTTGGAAAAGAATTAGCTGCCAAAACAATTCATATAAATAGTAAAAGGAAATATTATCCTTTTATTTCTATAAAATGCGGTGCGCTAACAGAATCTTTGCTTGAAAGTGAGTTGTTCGGAGAAGAAGCCGGCGCTGCACCGGGAAGTCGTATAACAAAAAAAGGAAAATTTGAGATCATTAACAGGGGAACTTTATATCTGGATGAAATATGTTCTATTTCTCTTAAAATGCAGGCTGAGATTCTAAATGTTATAGAAACTAAACAATTTATAAGAATAGGTGGAAGCGAAAGAATAGATACGGATTTCAGATTAATTGTTGCCGACAATGAAAAACTTGAAAACCTGGTTAAAGAAGGAAAATTTAGAGAAGACTTATTTTATAAGATAAATGTATTCTCAATTTCAATTCCGCCTCTTAGAGATAGAAAGGAAGATATTATTCCTATTGCACAATCATTTATTAAGAAATTTTCTACGGCAATGAATAAACCTATCAAAGAGATTTCCGGCGAGGCATCTGATTTTTTAATAAATTATGAATGGCCTGGTAATGTAAGAGAATTGGAAAACGCTATCGAGAGAGCTGTAGTTGTCGGTAAAAATGATCAAATTACCGTGAGTGACTTGCCTTTTCACATAGCATCCGGGCATATTGATTTGGACGATGGGAAAAAGAGTTTATCGGCAATAGAAAAAAAATATATTTTAAAAGTATTGAATGAGAATAACTGGAATATATCCAGAAGTGCACAAATCTTGGAAATAGATCGAGTAACTTTATATAATAAAATAAATAAATATAGATTAAGGACTAAAGTCCATTAACTAATTTTCTAAGAGGTCCATTTTATTTTTGAAAAATTGTTAAGATGCCTATTTTCTAATTACCGAACTCTTCTTTTACTTCTTTAAACTTTTGGATTGCAAAATCCAGATCTTCTTTAGAATGAGCTGCCGAAATTTGTACTCTAATTCTTGCAGTACCTTTTGGAACTACCGGGTAAAAGAAACCTATAACATAAATGCCTTTTTCAAGAAGCCTAACAGCCATTTTCTGTGAAAGACCTGCGTCTCCCAGCATAATCGGCACAATAGGATGCACGCCGGGTTTTATATTTAAGCCGGCTTTCGAAATACCGTCGCGGAAATATTTTGTATTATTTTCTAATTTATCTCTTAGCTCTGTTGATGATTGAAGAAGTTCCAATACTTTCAATGAAGCTGCAATAATACTGGGCGCAACCGTATTGGAAAACAAATATGGCCGAGAGCGTTGACGAAGCATATCAATTATTTCTTTCCTTCCGCTTGTGTAGCCGCCGCTGGCACCCCCAAGTGCTTTTCCTAAAGTTCCGGTAATTATATCTACTCTTCCCATTACATCATTATATTCATGAGTACCTTTTCCATGTTTTCCCATAAAACCAACTGCATGAGAATCGTCAACCATAACCATTGCATTGTATTTATCTGCCAGGTCACATATATCTTTTAATCTTGCAATGAATCCGTCCATCGAGAAGACACCATCCGTGGCAATTAATCGAAATCGTGCAGACTGAGTTTCTTTTAATCTTTCTTCCAGATCGTTCATATCGCTATTTTTGTAACGATATCTTTGAGCCTTACATAGTCTTATTCCGTCGATAATGCTGGCATGATTCAATTCATCACTTATAATGGCGTCTTCCTCCGATACAATTGTTTCAAATAGTCCGCCGTTGGCATCAAAGCATGAAGTATAAAGAATAGTATCTTCGGTACCCAGAAATTCTGTAATTTTTTGTTCCAATTCTTTATGAATTTCCTGGGTACCGCAGATAAAACGGACTGAAGAAAGTCCGTAACCCCATTTATCATAACTTTCCTTTGCCGCTTTTATTATTTCAGGATGATTGGCTAAGCCTAAATAATTATTTGCACACATATTTAAAACCGATTGACCGCCCTTAACATCAATCCTTGAACTTTGAGGGCCGGTGATAATTCTTTCTTTTTTGTAAAGTCCTTCGGTTTCAATTTGTGTTAATTGCCGGGAAAAAAAATTTTTAACAGATTCTATCATGATAAGTTCCTTTAACTTTTTAATAACGATTTTTTGATTTTAATCTATCTTAATTAATACATAAAGTTATTTGAAATATTTAAAAGAAAAACCCCGGCATTTTTTCCCGGGGATTTTTAAAGATTAAAGTATAGGTCATTTGTAATCTATTGAAGAATATCATTTGCATTTAAAATATAATCTTCTAAACATAAAATAATTGCATTGTTATTTTACTGCCACTCAAGAATTATTTTACCCGAATTACCTGATTTCATAAGTTCAAAGCCTTCTTTAAACTTATCATAAGGAAAATGATTTGTTATTATTGGCGAAATATCCAAACCGGTTTGTATCATTACAGTCATTTTATACCAGGTTTCAAACATTTCACGGCCGTAAATGCCTTTTAAAGTCAGTCCGTTAAAAACAACTGTTTCCCAATTAATAGCTGCGCTGCTGGGTAAAATGCCGAGCAAAGCTATTTTACCCCCATGGCACATTACCGGAAGCATACTGTTAAGCGCCTCAGTACTTCCAGACATTTCAAGACCTATATCGAAACCTTCTTTCATCCCCAGTTCATTTAATACATTTTCAAGTTTTTCTTTTGTAACGTCTACGGTTCTGGTAACATTCATTCTTTTTGCAAGTTCCAAACGTTTTGGATTGATATCCGTAATAACAACATAACGTGCGCCTGCATGTTTTACTATTGCCGCCGCCATTATTCCAATTGGGCCAGCACCGGTTATCAGAACATCTTCTCCCAGGACATCATATGATAATGCAGTATGAGTAGCATTTCCAAAAGGATCAAATATTGAGAATATATCTTCCGGGATTGAAGGATCGCAGTGCCAAATATTGGAAACCGGAATACAAAGATATTCAGCAAAACATCCCGGTCTGTTTACACCCACTCCCATTGCATTTTTACATAAATGTCTTCTTCCCGCCAAACAGTTTCTGCAATGTCCGCAAACAATGTGCCCTTCTCCGCTTACAAGTTCTCCTATATTAACATCATGTACATTGCTGCCGAAAGCTTCTATAGTACCGACGTATTCGTGCCCGGTTACCATAGGTACCGGTATTGTCTTTTTTGCCCAATTATCCCAATTATAAATATGAATATCAGTGCCGCAAATTGAGGTTTTATGAATTTTTATTAAAACATCATTTAATCCTACCTCAGGCACCGGAACTTCATCAAGCCACAAGCCGGGCTCGGCATATTTTTTTACTAATGCCTTCATCTTTTTCATTTGTTTTCCTTAAAAAATTAAATGTGGAATCTTTGAAGTAATCATAAGAATTCAACAAGAATTATATTGTGATTTGAAAATTAGAAATTAGCCGGACAAACAACAAATATATAAAACAATATTAGTCGACTTATCCGATTAAAAAACGGATGGCAGGTGAATTTTATCGAACTTTGAAGTTTTATGTTAAATTATTAAAATATTTTCTTAGGTTTATGTAAAGCTAATCCGGAAAATTTTTGTTTTTATTGAAAAAGTGCGAACTCCGAGTTTGAAGTTGCATTGGAAGAATCTTTTTGTTTTTGATATTTTTCTTCAAACCATTCTTCAACAATTTCATTTTCGAGTGCTGTGGCCTTAAGCCAGTCGATTTCTTTTTCCGATGTCATCATATCCGAAAAAGCTAACTTTAATCCGTCGGAAATAAATAATTCCGCAACTTTTTTATTTGAAAATTTTATCGGGTCTTCTAAAATATATTTGTTTGATAAAAGACTTCTTAATGTATCTTCGTAAAAATCAGTAGCGAAGCCCAAGCGAATGGCAACATCTCTTAGTATCTTTTTCTCGGGTTCGGTTAATTGATTATCTTTTTTCGCGACAATTAATAATCCCTTTAAATAGCTGCTTTTATCTTTTAAGGTTAACTCCATTAAAAATCTCTCCTTGTTTCAAAACAAAAGTACAAAAAAATTTTAATTCACTGCAATTTTAGTAGGCTTTCTTAAATTAATTTTATGTTAAAATTTTCCGGTTCTTTTTTATTTATTTTTAACAATAATAATTCTCAAGGTTAAAAGTTAAGAATTGGTTCTTTAATGCTCTAAATTTCATTGAAATTAATAGGTATGAAAAAATAATTCTTTGAGAAATTAGTGTATTTATTTTATGACAAACTTAATCGTAAATATTACTTCATTGCAAGGAAGAAATCTTTCCTAAATAAATTATTTTTCTTGTGCTCAGGGAAACAATTAATATAGAAAACTATTGGCAGAGATTAATTCACAATTTATTAAATAGTTTAACTATTTGTTATTAATGTTCTTTACTTTTTTTAAAAATGCTCAATAGGCATCTCTTTTTCAATACACGGGAAAAAATGAAGACAATTATTCAATACAACTTTACCGATTATCTCTGCAGCTTCTTTAAAACTTAGTGATGATGTATTTAAAACTAAGTTGTATATTAGCGGATCTTCAACATTCTTTTTAAAATATTTCTTCAAATAATTTTTTCTCGCCAAATCTTCTTTTTTAATATAATCAACGGCTTCAGACTCGGACAGGTTGTAAGTCTCCATTATATATGGTATCTTTTTTTCAATATTAGCTACCAATCTAACATGGAATGAATTCTTTAATTTTCCCGAAATAATATTTCCTGCTCTCCCGATAATAATACAATTACCCATTTGTGCTAGTTGTAATATTGTATTGCTTGTTTTGTTAACCAAAATCCATGTATTCGGGTGAAGCCCTAATAATTCGTTTACCGTTGATTTTAGTTCGGATAATTTGTCTTCAACAAAGTATTGGCTGAGCGTTTGAGGGAGATGATGATCTTCCAGGACTTTTTCTATTAAATTTTTATCGAAGAGTGTCCAAGGAGCATAATATTCATTCCAATAAGACTGAAAAAAATCAATTAGTTCCATACCGATTTTATCAGCACCGGTTCCTGTTTCCCTCGAAATAGTTATGCAGGGTCCTTGCTTTTTCTTTATATTTTTTTGATCTAAATCTCTGGTGTGTGATTCTATGTAGAGTCTTGCCTTTTCAAATGACCCTTTTACTATCATATCAATACCCTCCTTTTAATTAACAATTATTTATTAATTAGGAGAAAAGATATACTGATTATAATATAGTATTTTTTTTAACGAGTCTAAACATAATTCCCAAACCATTACTCTTTTTAAAATTTAAATATGTTAATAATCGACGAAAACTAATTTATCACTAACACTGGGAAGAATTAATTCCGATTAGAGGTGTAAATGTAATATAATTTCAAGTACGCTTTACATCAATCATTTGGAGAAAACATTTCGGGGAATTTTTTCATCACTGCTTTTCCTATAATTTCAGCAGCTTCTTCATCGGAAATCATATGAGTATTAATTATGAGGTGATATAATAAAGGATCATTTATATCTTTATGGAAGTAATTCATTATATAATCTTTTCTATCCGAATCTTCTTTTTTAATATAATCCAAAGCTTCTTTCTTATCGAAATTATAAAGATTTTGAACGTGATTAATCCTGTCTTCGAGCGGAGCGACTAAACGGATATGAAATGAATTCCAAAGTTTGGAAGTAATCACATTCGCACCTCTATCTATTATAACTACATTTCCTATTTGTGCCAATTGAAGAATTGTTTCCGTGGTTTTATGCACAAGACTCCAGATCGAAGGCTGACCGCCAAGTAGTTCCGTAGTGATAGAATGAACTGCAGAATATTTTTTTTCTTCCATTAATTTGCCCAGTCTTTGAGGCAATTGATGATCCTGAAGTACTTTTTCAATTAAATTTTTATCAAACACAGTCCATTGAATCGGATTGGCGTTATAAAAATTACTTAGAAAATCAGTTAACCGTTCACTTATAATGTTGGCACGTGCGCCGGGCTCACGGGATATTGTAATACACGGACCTGGTTTTATTTTTCGATTTTTTACTTTTGTACTTTCTTCAATTTTTTGCTGGGATTCCACATACAATTTTGCTTTCTCAATAGGGCCCTTCAAAAGCATAAGATATCTCCTTCCTTAAAAAGCTCATTTTAAAAATTTTTATTTTGATTGTTATCTTTATATTAAAAAATGTTTTCCGCTAAGTAAGTTTGTAATTAATAGTGAAAAAATTATAAATATTTTTTTCACAATTTATTTCCAAAAGTTTTCAATAAGATTTAATAATTTACTTAAAAATATTTTGTGATTAGAAGCAAAAACCTAAATTTATTTTGAAGTTCTTATATCTTTGTCAAAAGTTGAAATAAGATTGCACAATTAAAAACGTTACCTAAAATACTCGGTCAATCATAATTTTCAATAAAATATTGTAAATTTAGCATATGAAATTAAAGTTTGGGGAAACCTTTAACCTTCCCCGGCTAATATTTAACAGATTAATATGGAGTTAAGCTTTATGGAATTCAGAATTGAAACCGACAGTATGGGTGAAATGAAAGTCCCGGTTAATAAATATTACGGCGCACAAACAGCCAGATCATTAATGAATTTCAAAATAGGAGGAGAAAGATTTCCTCGTGAATTAATTAGAGCACTCGGTATTCTAAAAAAAGCCGCAGCACTTACAAATAAAGGATTAGGAATTTTACCTGCTGAAAAAGCCGACCTTATTATTAAAGCAGCTGATGAAGTTATTGAAGGGAAGTTAGACGAGCATTTCCCTTTAGTAGTTTGGCAGACCGGCAGCGGCACTCAAACAAACATGAATACCAACGAAGTAATTTCAAATAGAGCTATAGAAATTGCCGGCGGAGTTATGGGCAGCAAAAAGCCGATTCATCCGAATGACGACGTAAATAAGGCTCAATCGTCTAACGATACATTTCCAACCGCAATGCATATTGCCGCAGTTGAGGAAATTCATCGAAGATTAATTCCTATGGTTACAAAACTGAGAGATGCACTGGATGCAAAGTCTAAAGAGTTTAAAGGTATAATAAAAATAGGAAGAACTCATCTAATGGATGCTACTCCTTTAACGCTGGGGCAAGAATTTTCCGGTTATGTTCAACAGCTTTCAAACGGACTTGAAAGAATTAATAGCTGTTTAACCAGACTATATGAATTGGCGCTTGGCGGCACGGCAGTTGGGACCGGTTTAAATACTCATCCGGAATTTGCAGTAAAAGCGGCTTCTCAAATAGCTTCACTTACGGGTAAACCCTTTATATCTGCTAGGAATAAGTTTGAATCACTCGCTGCTCATGATGCTTTGGTTGAAACAAGCGGAGTAATGAAAACATTGGCTGCTTCATTGATGAAAATTGCAAATGATATTAGATGGCTTGGCTCAGGTCCCCGCTGCGGGATTGGAGAATTGCTTCTTCCCGAAAATGAACCTGGAAGTTCAATTATGCCCGGGAAAGTAAATCCGACGCAGGCAGAAGCGATGACTATGGTATGTGCTCAGGTCTTTGGAAACGATACTACTGTTACTCTGGCCGGTGCAAGCGGGAACTTTGAATTAAATGTATTTAAACCCGTAATAATTTTTAATGTTCTTCAATCGATACGGTTATTGGCTGATGCTTGTGAAAGCTTTACGGATAATTGTGTAGCGGGTATTAAAGCGAATGAAAAAAATATTAAAAAGCATCTTAACGATTCTTTGATGCTTGTTACGGCTTTGAATCCTCATATCGGTTA
>CAZCFZ010000139.1:0-7801 GCA_964498065.1 uncultured Ignavibacteriaceae bacterium | reverse complement strand
AATTTACCAACTTTACTAGAGGGATTCTTTTTTATTTATTTTGGACAGATATGAAAAATATTGGAATTTTTTAAAGTTAAAAGAATTTCCCCATAAATTTTAAAAACGGGGGTGCTTAACGCACCCCAAAGTATCATGTTAAATGTAGGAATTACTGATTAATATTAATGGTATTGCCCTGCAGCAGAGTCGGTATCCCTTCTTTTACAGCTGCTTTATTAAATAAAACTATTTTATCAGTAATTATACTATTAAAATCATCAATGTAATTCGTAAGCTGATTTTCAAGCTCATGTAATTGTTCTAAAGTAGTTTTATTTGGAGCAGCATCATAATCTCCCGTGATTCCGTAATAAATGCCATAAAACCAATTATATAACCGGGTTAAAAAATGAATTTCATCTTCGCCGACTCCATGCTGGGGACCTGTTGCGTAGATTGTATCTTTAATAGTTTTTAAAAGTGAATCTATTTTATCCGCTCTATTAATTACCGATTTAAATTGATCTTCATTCGAAGTGTTATTCCCTTTCATTATTTTAATGGATTTTTTAATATCTGCTATTTGTTGATGTAAACCGTCTATTCTGTTTAGCATTGTGTTCATTACCGAAATATCCGCATAAACCTTCATTGCAGCTTTAAATTGTGACTGGGCGTCAGGCATATTATACTTTAGTCTCGGATCGGTTTTTACATCCACATTCTTTGTTTCGGTTTTATTATCCGCAGTAACGGAAATATTATAATTACCGGGCAATACTTCAGGACCATTGTGGTAGTCTATATGTTTTTCTTTTACAGTATCTTCATTAAAAAACTCTGCACTTTTATAATGTAAATTCCAGGTAATTCTATTTATCCCTTCTTTTGCAGTTCCATGTAATGTATCAATCTCATCACCATTTCTATTTGTAATTTTAATTAGAACTGGAACTTCATGTTTTTTCTTTTCTTCTTTATTAAGTTTTATTTTATTTTTTAAGTAATAATCTATCACTGCACCGTTTGGAGGATTTGAGACCGAATACTTTCCTAGTTGACTTGATGAACTTTTATACCAAATATTAAATCTATAAACCGGCTGCAAATTGAATAAAGAAAAGTTTTTCTCTTCAACTTTTTTTGTTAGTTCTTCCAACGGAGTAATATTGTCCAGGACAAAAATTCCCCGTCCATGAGTAGCAACCACCAGGTCATGTGTTTGTTCTACAAATTTTAAATCCCAAACAGGAACCGACGGAAAATTACTTTTAAATCTTGTCCAATTCTCCCCATTATTAGAGGAATAATATAAACCCATATCATTACCTAAAAACAAAAATCCTTTTTTGTTAGGATCTTCCCTAACAACATGTACTTCCTCATCATCAGGAAGGCCTCCGGTTATCTCAGTCCATGTTTTTCCAAAGTTATCGGTTCTATAAACATAAGGTCTATCATTATCCAGCATATGAAGATCAACAGCAATGTAACAAATTGAGGGAGAAAATGGAGAAACATCTAATTGATATACCCTTCCCCATGGCGGCAAATTCGGAATATTTTTAGTTACATTCATCCAATGCACACCACCATCTTGTGTTACCTGCACTTGACCGTCATCCGTCCCAATCCAAATTACATTAGAATTCTGTTTTGAAAGCCCTATTGAAATTATGGTTCCGTAAGTTTCTGCCCCGCTCATATCAAGATTTATCGGTCCGCCGCTTTTTATTTGTTTGCTTTTATCATTCCTGGTTAAATCCGGACTAATAACTTTCCAATTCGTTCCTCCATCCGTAGATTTAAACAAAACATTTGCTCCTAAATAAACTTCATTTGCATCATTATAAGAAACTGCAATCGGAGTTGTCCAGTTAAAACGATATTTCAATTCCGCAGGACTTTTATCGCTTACATCAAAAAAGTAAGGACGAATATGACGCTTTAATCCGGTTTTTAAATCAAGTCGATTTAAGTAACCGTCCTGAGATTCGGAGTAAATAATATTCGGATCGCTTGGAGCCGGCACTACATATTCTCCATCGCCGCCGGCAACAGTAAACCAATGTGAGCCATCTACATTATTTCCATATAAATTTCTAGATGGACCGTACCATGCGTTATTATCCTGAAGACCTCCTCCAATGTGATATGCAATTAAAGTATCGGTTGCAACCTGATAAAATTGTTCAATCGGAATGTTGTCAAAATAATGCCATGTTTTTCCTCCGGTAAGAGATTGATATACACCACCGTCATTACCTTCAATAATTCTACTCGGGTTTTTAGGATCAATCCATATTGCATGATGGTCCACATGAACTCCGTCGTTAATGGATTTTACGGTTTTACCGCCATCTTTGGAAAGTGTAAGTAAAAATGATAGGAAATAAATTTTATTGTCATTATCAGGCGCTACTTCCATTTTTGTAAAGTAAAACGGACGTACATCTAACTCATGATTATTAGTTATTAAATTCCAATGACCGCCAAAATCATGTGAATCCCATAGCATTCCGTGCTTTGATTCAATTAAGGCATAGACATGTTCCGGGTTACTTAATGAAGTACCAAATGAAATTCGTCCCATTAAACCTTTGGGTAATCCTTTGTTTAATCTTTGCCAGGTATCTCCGCCGTCTTTCGATTCCCAAATACCGCTTCCCTTTCCGCCGTCTACTAAAGCCCAGGGATATCGAATTACCTGCCAGGTTGCAGCTAACATTACTTCCGGATTTCCGGGTTCAAAAACTACATCATTTACACCAGTTGTATCGTTAACGAACAAAACTTTTTTCCAGGTTTTGCCTCCATCAATTGTCTTATATAAACCTCTTTCTTTATTCGGCGCCCAGGCATGTCCAATAGCTGCTACGAAAACAATCTTCGGATTATCCGGATTAATAATAATTTTAGAAATTTGCCCGACATTTTTCAATCCCATAAATTTCCATGAATTACCTCCGTCCGGTGAATAATAAACTCCTTTACCATCAGTAATATCATTTCTAATATTTGCCTCACCGGTTCCTACCCAAACCAAATTAGGATTTGAAGGTGCCAGTGCAATAGCTCCGATAGAAGGCGGATATTTTGTAAAAATAGCCTTCCATGAATAACCTCCGTTGGTTGTTTTAAAAACACCTCCGCTTGCTCCGCCGATATAATAAATATCCGGTTTGCCGGGAATGCCCACGACAGCAGAAACTCTACCGCCTGCAATTGCCGGTCCAATATTTCTAAATTTTAATGCGGAAAAAATGTCAGTACTGTCTTTATGGAATTTATTTTTTTCAAGCTTATCAGTTTTCGAGAAGGCTTTATTATTAAAAACCAGAAGTAATAAAAACGAGAGAAAAACTATTAATCCCTTTTTATTATAATTCATTTATTATGCTCCTTAAGTCCGTTTATAAATTTTTTAAAAAATTGATTGAGTTAAATTTTTAAATATAATCTGTTTTTATATTCTGAATTAACTTATCAGACAAATCTGCTTTTAATATTATGAGAATAAAAGAAAAGAAAATTTTTAGACCCATTGTTTATAGATTTGATTATCAGCAATTTTGTTCAGCGTAAAGAAATAAAAGTTGCAGCACTAAATTTTCCATTTATATAGCTTAATTATTTATAAAAATTATAAAATAAATTCCATGATATTGTGACTTATAACAATATGGAGATACAATCAGAATAAATCCATATCAAATTTAATATTCAAAATTATTTATAATTTTATTTCGACAAATTTAAGGAAGTCCGGTTCTTTTAAAATGTAGTTTTCAATAATATCAACAGATTTGCGCTGCCCGGGCCAGGCAAGTAATATCTTTGCATTTTTAGAACCGGTCCATTTAAATTCTGTATGTTCTTCACTTAGTTTAACCTGAGAATTTTCATTTACCAATGCAGCAAAAACAGGTAATAAAATAACACAATCTTCTTTATGATCATAGAATGAATTAATATTTGGTGCAGTCCAGAATTTTTTAGGTGTCAGACCTGTTTCTTCTTTAATTTCCCTTAAAGCGCTTTCAAATGTTTTTTCACCTTTTTTTACTTTACCAGTCACCATTTGCCATAAACCGCCGTAAATTTCTTTCTCTGATCTTTTAAGCAATAAAAATTCCAGTCTTCCTTTTTTCTGCCGAATGATATGTACTTCAACATATTTTGTGATTATTTCCATCTTTAAATAATTTTTTATTAATAAAATATTTAAAAGAATGCTCTCACTTCTGCTCTTGCCGTATGAACAACTCTTTCATTCCCCTGAGCTCTACCATCATAACTGATAGTTGATTGAAGGTTTGCCGAAAGTCTGTAATCAAAATTAAAACGCCAGAAGAAATTTTTTCCTACTACATTTCCTTCGGTCATTTGAAAAGGAATAAAATTTTGTGTTGTATTGGAATTTAATTCATCTCTTTCAAATTCGATTCTTAGCCTTCCTGAACCTGCAAATGAAAGTGTAAATCTAAGTAACTGGGTATTAATATCAATAATTGTAGGATGCACCGGGAAATCATCTTCTCTTTGTCCGACATTAAATTTAAATCCAACTTCAATATTTCTTTGAGGCCGGTACGAAAAATCCGAAGTAACACTATTTGATGTAATTTCTCTTCTATCGGTAGATGAAGCCGGGGCGCTTAAATTATCACTTTTATTTACAATATCCGTCTGGTTGCTCATTTCTTCAATCATTTTAAAATTAATTCTGATGCTTCTTTCTCTTGTATATGATTGTTCAATGCCTCCGCTATATTGATCCATTCCTTTGCTTTGGGAATATCTAAGCCTTGCTGAAAATTCAGGATCATTTTCAAACAAATATAAATCCTGCTGAATAAAATTTGTACCGTGAATTGTTTTATTCGGATTCTGAAAATCCGAAAAGTGAAGAAGATATATTTTTTTGTAATCCTGTTCCTGGCTATTCTCCTCAACTCTCCAGTCTGTTTCCGATGAAAACGGATTTAGTAATTTTCCTAATAAGGAATTTTTATCAAAAATATCTTTGTAATTTATTTTCCATCGGGTACTTGTTTTTAAGTCGATAACCGGGTAAAGCTGGTCCGTAGGTACGGTAACTAAAATATAATTACCGTCGTAAAGCGTCGGTTGAAATTCACTTTCGTCCGCTACACCGTTATGGTTCAAATCGCCTAAATAAATATAATTACCGGCCCCCTGGGCAACTTTAACAAAAACTCTTTGCAATTTTGCCGTTCTTTGAGTAGATACTTCATAATAATAATTTCCCGATACAGGTCTACCAAAATTAAATCGGCTTTGGGACCTAACTAAAATAGTTTGTGCATTCAGCATTCCTTTCTTCTTAAAAATATCTTCATAAGATTTATTATTTACGGTAACATTTAAAGTTGTGTTGAATTGTCTGATGCCCGTATATTCAAGCTCGAAAAACTGAGCGGTTGAACGTGACTCTTTTAACATCATCCCGTTTAGCGGAGCGTAATCATCTCTTAAAGAATATTTTGTTAATAATTTAAATCCATCTAAGTCAACTAGTTTTAAAAATGGATCTATTTCATAATATTTAAGACTGGTTGACAGTAAGGTATCGGCGGTAGTTTCCAGATCCTTTTTATTTTCAGCAAGAAAATCCACGCCGGGCTGCAGCTTCCAAATTGTAAAATACCCGGCGCCGTTTTGCCTTAGCCAGCTGCTGTTTAATCCGATATTTTTCGAAGAAACATAATCGAGATTATAATTTAAATTATACGTTTTATTATTGGTAAATGCTAATGTGTTGTTAAATCTTTTGGAAATGAAATTACTTCCACGTTTTAAATATCCGTATGACGACATTAAATTCATTTCTTTAACCGGGATATAATTTAAATTAAATTCTCTCAGTTCTTCGTTTTGCGGTATTTGAGTTTGAGTAATATTAAAATCCCTGTTAAATTCAATCGGGTTAATTCTATCTATCGGCGTAAACCTGTCTTCAATGTATCTGTCCTGATATGAAAATCCGACATTGCCTAAATTAATTTTTCCTATTTCAACTTTTCTCGGATCAATTTTTAACTTAAGATTTCTTGCATAACCGTTATTTTTGTTATCATCAATTGTTGAAAATAAATTTTGATCCCAATTGCTGCCGGATAATTCCATATCAAGACTAATTCCCTTAACAGGCTTATAATTTAAAACAAAATTGCCAAGCTGTTTCATTTCGGGTAAAGGTAAAAATATAATTGGAGAATAGTCTCCCTGTTTAATACCTACAAATTTATAATTGCCTATACTTATCATGCTATAGTCTCCTTGCTGCAAACCGACATAACTAAAAGTTACATTATACAAAGAATTGGGACTGCCGGGATTATAGCGATAAAATGAATAGGACTGACCATTGATAACCGTATCGATTTTTTGATAAATACCTATCGTTACTCCCTGTGAGTCCGGTGTTGCTAGAGCTACTCCGGATTTCACTGCTTTATTGGGATCGTCACCGGCTGCAGCAAGAACTGCTTTGTCTGAATCTGAAAGAGAAATATCAATAGGTGAGTTTTTATCATCACCTTCTCGTAAATATTGAAACTGCAGATTTAATTTGTCTTTAAATATATTTGATTGAACGCCTGCTCCAAAAAATGTTCGAGAATACTTTCTATCTGTATACTCAAAGTCTACTGTTATTCTGCTGGCCGATGTAATAAGTCTGTTGGGTGTAAAAGTTAATTGAGCATTGGAATATTCAATTGTATAGTCGTTCCTTTCACCTCTTTTCATTTGAATTCCGTCAACATAAACTTTTTCGGTTCCGGCAATAATTATAATATCTTTTTCATTATTTTCACCGGTTAATTGATAAGGCCCCTGCATACCGTCGGTACCGTTAAATTGATTGGTCGTATACTTCCCTGTAGAACTGGCTATGGAAATATATGCCTTTTGACCTTTATAATTAAATTCGCCTAACAAACCTTGAAGCTTTCTACTTATAGTACCGAATTCACCGTAGTGTTCCTGCAATTCATAATCACCGAAAGTTCCGACAGCATTCGGATGTTTTATCTGGATAAAGACCTTATCCAATTCCTGTAAGTTAGCCGTATTGCCTTCAGGCTGAATTGGAGTATTTTCATCTGTCAGAGCTGCTACAACTTCAATATTTTTTGAAAGATGGCCGGACAATTGAAGTCTTAAGCCGCTGTTCAATGAAAAATCTTTTGTGGTACCGACTGTAAATCCACGCACTATTGTTCCGCTCTTTTCTATTTGGGAGCCGAATATTGATTCAGGTGTAAAGGCATTTTCTTCACTTTTCATTACTCGCAAAGTATCCCCGTATTTTTGATTATAAACATATGCAAGGCTTCTTTTCATATATGAATTTTTCATTCCCAATTTAATAGTTTCATATGTTACAAATAGAGTATCAAAGATCGTATATTTAAGGGAATCGGATAGGCTGAAAGAAGCTGTTGAGTATGAAAATTTATAATCTCCTTTATGAAGAAGCTTGTTCTTTAATTTGATAGTTTCGGTGAAAGGGATAATATCTACATGAGATAACTTATAATGATTATCAAAGTTTATATGAATAGTATCGGTTACTAAAGTATAATAGTATTTTTGCTGTGCTGTTGCATAAAACTGCAATAACAGAACCGCAAATATTATGTTTATTAAATTAAATTTTAATTTCAACAGAAGAATATACTTTTTGAAATGATAATCTAAATTTACGGACTTCTTTTATCAAGTCCATAAAGCATAAACTAATGTATTAAGATGCAAAAATAAAATATTAAGCTGGATTTAGAAGAGCAAT
>CAZCFZ010000138.1:0-7978 GCA_964498065.1 uncultured Ignavibacteriaceae bacterium | reverse complement strand
GTAATGGTTACATATCATCCGGCTGCTTTACTCAGGAATCCTAACTGGAAGCGAGGCTGCTGGGAAGATGTAAAGAAATTTAGAAAACTTTATGACGAATTGGTGACAGGCAATGGCAAAGACTAAAAAACAAAATATTACTTTGGAAAGTATAATTCCGGCCGACGTAAAACCACCGGCAGCTCCCGAAATAGAAGCATCTGTTTTAGGTGCAATGATGATTGAAAAAGAGGCTGTGCCGAAAGCAATTGAGCTGCTTTCTTCCGAAAGCTTTTATCTTAAGGAACACCGTTTGATCTTTGAAGCAATGGCCTCTCTTTTTGATGCAAGCGAGCCCATTGATACGGTTACGCTTTATGAAGAATTGAAAAAAAGAGAACAGCTTGAGGAAGTCGGCGGGGCAGTTTATATAAGTAAACTTTCTCAGAATATTTCTTCAGCGGCTAATATCGAATACCATGCAAAAATTATTTTAGAAAAACAAATTTTAAGAGGCTTAATCTCAAGTTCTCACGAAATCGCCAAAGCAGCTTATGAAGGAACCGAAGATGCATTCGATATTTTGGATGAAGCAGAAAGGAAGATTTTTGAGATTACAGAAACTCATCTAAAAAAATCTTTCCAGGGCATGGATAGGGCAGTAAGAGATGCGCTTGAATATATTGAAGCTATTCACTCAAATACAAAACAAAAGTTTTCAGTTCCTACAGGATTTTATGAGCTTGATGAATTACTCGGCGGATTTCAAAAATCGGATTTGATTATTGTTGCCGCCAGGCCATCCATGGGAAAAACCGCATTCGCGCTTACACTTGCTCGAAACGCAGCTATTGAACATAAAGTACCTGTTGGAATCTTCAGCCTTGAAATGTCTACAATGCAGCTTATCATAAGATTGTTGTGTGCAGAAGGAAGATTGAATGCTCATTTAGTAAGGACAGGTAAATTACCAAACGAAGAAGGAGTTAAACTAAGCAGGAATGCTCACAAATTAATAGAGTCTCCTATTTATGTTGATGACATGCCTGCACAAACGGTTCTTGAAATTCGTGCTAAAGCCAGAAGGTTAAAAGCGGAAAAAAATATCGGTATGATAATAATAGATTATCTTCAGTTGATGCAAGGACCTTCAAATATTGAAAGCCGCGAAAGAGAAATATCTCATATTTCAAGGTCATTAAAATCTTTAGCTAAAGAGCTTAACATACCTGTAATTGCATTAGCACAATTGAATAGAGCAGTTGAAACAAGAACAGACAAGCGTCCTCAGCTATCGGATTTGAGAGAAAGCGGCTCGATAGAACAGGACGCAGATGTTGTGCTTTTTCTTAATCGTCCTGAGTATTACGGCATTAAAACTTTTCCTGATGACGCAACTCCGACGGATGGAGTGGCCGAGATAATCATCGGGAAGCAGCGTAATGGTCCCACCGGCGATGTCCGGCTAGCATTTATCAAAGAGTATGCTCGGTTTGAAAATCTTGCGCATGCAAGACAAATTGAAGAATACTCAAATATTTCCACAAGTGAAGATATTATTTAAACGAATTTCCAAAAGATATAATTGCTCTGAAAGTTATTAGACATGAAATTAAAATGCCTTCTAATATTTATATTAGCCGCCGGATTGATCAAAGCACAAATTTATTCTCAAAAGGACAAAGAGATTTGTAAATCCAAATTCAAATTGGCAGTTGAAAAGAATTTAGGGAAAGAACCGATTGGTGATGTTATAGTAGCAATCGGTAAAAGCTTTATCGGTACCAAATATGCGGCTAATACATTGGAAAAAGGTAATACTGAAAAATTAGTTGTCGATTTAACCGGACTTGATTGTACAACATTTTTGGAAAATGCTTTAACATTTGCCAGATGTATTAAAGAAGGTAAAACTACTTTTAAGGATTATGAAAAAGAATTGATTAAAATTAGATATAGGAACGGAATAATAAATAAATATCCGTCGCGGCTGAATTATTTTTCAGACTGGATTTATAATAACGAAAAGAAAGGGATTGTAAAAAATATTTCTAAAGAAATTGGGGGAGAATCGATCAAATTTCATGTTGATTACATGTCTACTCACCCGGATAGTTATATCCGATTAAAAGAAAACCCGAAATTTATCCCTATCATAAAGAAACAGGAAGAAGCAATAAATCAACGAAACTATTATTATATCCCTAAAGATTTGGTTTCGAAAGTCGAAGGTAAAATTAATAATGGCGATTTGATTGCAATTACTTCTAATATTAAGGGACTGGATATCAATCATGTTGGTATAGCAGTAAGAACGGATGACGGAAAGATTCATTTTATGCACGCACCGGATGTAGGTTATAAAGTTCAAATAACGCCGGAATCCCTTGCCGGTTATTTGACCAAATTTAACAAAGACACCGGCATTATCGTATTGCGTGCACTCGAACCGGAAGTTTCCGATAAACAAAAATAAATTTCAAATTGAAATGCTAAAATAATCAGATGATATTATTTATATAACTACTGCATCTTAATAATAAAACAATTTAACAATTCAACTATAAGCATTTATTTCCTAATCAAACTTTTTAATACTTTTATATTTTTCAAATCTTCTTTGCATTCTTTTCCTTTAGGCGTTTCAAGAATTTTAGGAACTTTTTCCAATCTTTTATCGTTCATAATATTTTTAAATCCTTCTTTACCGATAAAGCCTTTGCCGATATGTTCATGTCTGTCAACACGGCTGCCGAGTTCTTTTTTACTGTCGTTCATATGAAAACATTTAAGATATTCAAGCCCGATTATATCATCAAATTCTGAAATTACTTTGTCATAGTTTTTCCCATTTTTAATATCGTAACCTGCAGCAAAAATATGAGCGGTATCTATACATACTGTCATTCTTTCTTTCCCATCAACCATATCAATAATTTTTCTCAATTGTTCAAACTTATATCCGATTGCAGTACCTTGTCCGGCAGTAGCTTCAAGCATGCTCGAAACTTTGTAACCTTTTGTCTTTTGGTGTGTAATGTTTAAAGATTCAGCTATTATTTTAATTCCATTTTTTTCTCCTTTTCCGCCATGAGATCCCGGATGAAAATTTAGATATGGAATTCCTAAAAGCTCGCATCTTTCAAGCTCATCTAAAAAGGCAGTTCTTGATTTATTTAGTATTCCTTTATCTTTTGAACATAGATTAATCAAATAACAGTCATGTGCAACGACAAATTTTATGTTTGAATTTTTAAGCCGTGATTTAAAGAGAGTAATCTCGTTTTCACTTAAAGGTTTGGCAAACCACCTGTTATTATTTTTTGTGAAGATTTGCATTGCAGTGAATTTCAATTTTTCAGCTAACGGAATTGATTCGGCCACGCCGCCTTGAATTGAAGTATGAGCACCGATTAAAAGATTCAAATTATCCCTTTCATAATTTTTTTAAAGTTCATGGATATTAAATTACCTTCTATAAATTCAAATGAATTTGTTTTGCAGACAGCACACATCCGAAAAATTCTTTATAAAAAGAAATTTAGGAAAAGAATAAACAGACAGTTGTAAAATACAATTAGAATATAATGTGTATCATGAGCAGCACAACATTCATTTTATGGTCGTTTTGCTTTACGAATTAGCATCCTTAATTTATAAAATATTCTCTTCCCAAAGATCGATTTACATAGTTTTTACAAATCGAAATAAGTAACTATAAAAAGAAATAATATGAAATATAACAAATCATCATGAAATCGAAATTAAGGTAACTTCAACGATTACAGATGGATTTTCCCTTAAAAAATTTGGTATTAATCAATATTCGGATGATCTGCATTTGAAATATTTTTATATTTATATAATAGATTTTTACCGGCTTATCTTAAATGATGATTACGGGCAATTGTTATTTCCTTCAAAAATCTATCCGAGTAGAGAAACCAACTGCTTCCGGCATGGTGAAATAGAATGGAAGTGCTGAAATATTTACTTTGAAAAGTGGATTTATCATATATACATACAATATTTAAAGTTTGAGAAAAAATGATCTTATAAATATATATTTGGTTTTATAACTTTTTATTCACTTAATTTAATAAAGATTTTTTAGTTAAGGTGAGTTCAAATAGCTTTGTTTTTATAAGGGAGCTTTGGTAAATTTATTTAATATTTACAAGATTTTATGAAGACAATATATCGCTTTTTTTTACTGCTGATTTTCTTTTCTTCAGCAGTTTTTGCACAGGAGTCTACCTTTTATGATGCCCCTTTCGGCGGCGGCGGCGGTTATGTAGGGGGCTGGATAATTCCTAAAGTTGACGGTATAAATACTCAATTAAAAAATTTTTCTGAACTACATTTATCTACGGGTGGATTTTATACATCCGGAGGTGCGGGTTTTATTTATTTGGGAATCGTTCCCGGTATTAGAATTGGTGGAATGGGTTTTGGTGGTTCAAGATCAAGTTCATCAAGTACATTAATTTCAAATGGATCTAACAGTTACCATATCAATAATGAAGCAATATATAGAATAAGCGGAGGTGCTTTGACTATTGAATATACTCTTCCTTTTATTAAAAATTTTGGAGTGTCGGCAGGAATATCAATTGGAAGAGGTAGTTTGGAATTAGATCTATATTCGAATACTGGCGGAGCAGAATGGAGTAACCTATGGTCGCAATCGTCCGGACAGAGCGTTTCGTTAATAAATAGTTACTGGCTGCTTTCTCCAATTATAAATATCGATATTCCAGCTTACCGTCTCTTGGATTTTCGTGTTGGTATCGGTTATCAATTAACCTTTGGAAGCCATTGGACGTACGATAACAATAAAGATATTTATAATGCACCTTCTGACATAAACGGTAACAGCTTTTTTATTCAGGCAGGAATTTTTGTAGGCCTATTTTCATTTTAGGAGGTAAGTGAAGAATATATTAGTGACAGGCGGAGCTGGATTTATCGGAAGTAATTTTATTAATCATATTTTAATCAAAAGAGATGATTATAATATTATTAACCTTGATAAATTAACTTATGCGGGAAATCTTGAAAATTTGAAACAGTCTGAAAATAAAAAGAACTATCATTTTATTAAAGGCGATATTATTAATGCAGAATTAGTGAACTTTATTTTTGAAAAATATAATATTCGGTACGTCATTAATTTTGCAGCAGAATCCCATGTCGATAGAAGTATTTTAGGATCGGAAATATTTTACCGTACAAATGTGCTGGGTACAAATGTACTTTTGGAGACTGCAAGAAAATTTGATGTTGAAAAATTTTTACAAGTTTCAACAGATGAAGTGTACGGAAGTTTAGGCAAGGATGGGTATTTTACGGAAAAAACTCCATTATCTCCTAATAGCCCTTATTCTTCCAGTAAAGCGGCAGCAGATTTGATGGCTCTTTCATTTTTCCATACTTTCGGAATGCCGGTTGTTGTTACACGCTGCTCAAATAATTACGGACCATACCAATTTCCCGAGAAGTTAATACCGCTGATGATTATAAATACATTGAATGATAAAAAACTACCCGTATACGGAGATGGATTAAACGTTAGAGATTGGATTTACGTGATAGACCATAATAAGGCAATAAATTTGGTTCTTGAAAAAGGAAGAATAGGTGAAGTTTATAATATAGGTGCAAGCAATGAGATGCCAAATATTCAGATTGTAAAATTAATTCTTCAACATTTAAATAAATCCGAAGAGCTTATACAATACGTTAAAGATCGTCCGGGGCATGACAGACGTTATGCAATTGATTCTTCCAAAATAAAAAACGAGCTGGGCTGGCAGCCTGAATTTTTGTTTGAAGAAGCAATTGGTAAAACAATTGATTGGTATTTAAAGAATAAAAGTTGGTGGGAATCAATAATATCCGGCGATTATGTAAAATATTATAATAAACAATATAAATTATAGGATTTCTAAAATTACTTTTAAGGCTGTTAAATGAAAAAATATTTATCCTTTTTATTACTTTTAATCTTTATTGGTTCTCTTAAAGCACAAACCGATATTAAATCAAATACAAACAGCAACTCATTGCTGAATGCAGCCAGCACTATTAGTGTTACTATAGGCGGGGATTTTATATTAACCGGTTCTTTCCCTGCTTTGATAAATGAAAGGGTAGATGATTTTGTTACAAGAATTTACAATGAAGGTCGAACTAAATTGATAGGAAATATAAACGATCCGAAAGTAATTGAACAAATCACAAAAAAATTTAATGATTTTTCGCTGAGAAATATAACTTTAAAACGTGCAGATGGCGAAGTACTTCATCTTGATCTTTTAAAGTTTAGGCTTACCGGTGATTTTTCAAATAATCCTTATTTAAAGAATGATGATGTTTTAATTTTTGCACCCGCTGATTTGGAGACAAATTTTTTCACAATTTCCGGAGCAGTAAATAATCCTGGAAAATTTCCTTTTGTGCAGGGGGACAAATTATCTGATGCAATTGAATTAGCTCAGGGTATAAATAAATCCTATGAAAATGTTACTCATGCAAATATATACCGACTCAGTTATGATGGTGAAAAAATGCAGAAGTTACAAGTTAAATTAGACAGTAATTTTTATTTGGAAAGAGGTGACAGAATTTTAGTTGCTGCTAATGAATCTCAAAAAAAAGCCTATAGCGTATTAGTTTTAGGCGAAGTAAATCGACCGGGGCAAATACCTATTACAAAGTCTAATACTACTTTAAGAGAAGCTTTAAAAGAAGCCGGAGGTTTTACAAACGATGCATCATTAACTAGAGCTAAGTTGATCAGAGGTAATACATTGCAATTTATTTTAGAAAAAGAGTTTGGATTAAACTTAGAACAGGAGTCACAGTATTTAAATCAATATCCCAATCCAATAGTTTTTCAATATGAAAGAGACAAGATGTTTAGTATGAGTACTTTGACAGAAATAGATACGGTATTTTTTAGTATAGATGAAATGCTTAGACAAACGCTAGACGAATCATCAATTAATTTTGTAAATGTGATGGATGATAGCTCAACTATTGGAAGTGAAAAACTTAAAGACGGTGATATTATTATTATTCCTCAAAAAGCTAACACGGTATATGTTTATGGCCAAGTTGCAAGTCCTGGTAACATAAAATTTACCGAAGGAAAAGATTATTCGTATTATATTGATAAAGCAGGGGGATTAGGCCCGTTGGCGGCATCCGGGGATATAGCAGTAATTAAAGGAGTTTCTAGAGAATGGATTCCGGTTGGAAACAAAAATTTAAAAATAGAACCTGGTGATTATATTTACATACCCAAAAATCCAGCTCATACTTTTGATTATTATATAGGGAAAGTAGCAACTTACTTGAGCGTTGTAGCAAGCGTAGCAACAGTTATTCTATTGTTGACTCAATTGAAAAAGCTATAACGAATTAAATATTTGCGTTGATCAAATTTGCTATATAAAATGGGATAACCTTTGTCGGCTGAATAGATAAATACTATTGGTTAATATAATCTCAAAAAGATTTTCCTAATTATTAAAAGTGTTTATAATTATCAGAGAAATGAGTTAACAATTTCTCCGGCAATCTAATTTTTATAATTACTGTTTTAATGCTTCAGCCAATATTATGTTACTAAGAATTCAAATTTCAAAAAACTAGGGGAAAATAATTAAGGAAATATAGAAAAAAACTTGACTTTCTAAGAATATCTTATATTTTAGAAAGGCTTGATATGATTTTGTTTGTAAAAACAAAAAAGTAAAATATCAAACAAAAAGATTGAAAATATGAAAACTTCTCTTGACATTAATTTCCAGAGGTCTTAAATTTCAGACCTTTCTTTAATGAAAGAAGTTTTAAAGTTCTTTGATAGAGTGAGTGCATTTAACCAGTCAGTTAAATGGTTTCAACTTAGCGTCTAACGCCAAGATTACACAAGTATAAAAACTCTACTACGGAGAGTTTGATCCTGGCTCAGGACGAACGCTGGCGGCGTGCT
>CAZCFZ010000137.1:0-8007 GCA_964498065.1 uncultured Ignavibacteriaceae bacterium | reverse complement strand
TTCTTAAGCATAGAAATAATTCCGTCGCGAAGCAGCCGGTTATCTTCAATTAATAACAACCTAATTTTCTTCATAATAAAAGGTAGATGTTAAAAGTTGATAAAGCAATCAATCAAAAGGATGAAAAATAGACTACATCTTTTGGGTGAATAAATTATTGGACTCAAACTGTATTTTGTCGATGGATCAATCATTGACCATTGAAATTACCTTTGAGGCCATTTTAAAATTTTTATAAGCATAAGAATAGTTAATAAATCCCAGTATATGTACTTTAGAAAAGATAATAAAAAAGTTAGTGGAATTAATTTATCGCAAGTAAGTTTTGAGATCTCACCAAAATTTATTATTACAATTCTTGTTTAAACTCAGTATCCAATTCAAAATACTTTACTATGCTTTACTATTCTCTGCTGAATGTTGACTGTTTATCGTATCCCTACGAGTTACTTTGGAACTGGCTTTGTATTGTATGGAGGCTGCATGCTGTCTCCCTCTTCCTTCCAGCATTCCCAACCTGAATGAATCTGTTTACGGTTTGATTTTCCAAAGCGAGCTTGCCGGTAAAATATTTCTACACCCTCGTTCATATTTGGTAATGAATATGCAGGAAGGTCAGCGCAATCGCAGTGTTCCATCGTTGCCAATACGGCCTGTTTCTGTCCTTTCAAGTTGTTCAACGTATTATCATAAACCTTACGAACTGAGTGTAAGAATTTTTGTATACGATCTGCATTATACACCGCAACGCTAACTGCCGTTTGTACATTCTTTATTAGCCGTTCAAAGGATAGTTCAGCGAATTTTTTTGCAAAAGCTTGCAAATCTCCCTTTCCCAAACTTAAGTCCAATCGCTCCAGCGAACGGAGATCGAAATAGGACAAATGAAGATTGTCGGGAGAAGCAATGATGAAGTGCGAAATCGATCCAAGCGCTCCGATAGTATAAGGTGTCCCGCCATAACAAGTGGAAAGTATCATGAGATCGAATTTTACGGAATCAGGCTTGAAACCTTTTAACCCGTTTACAAAATTATTTATAGTGAATTTCCGATCTGGATACGATGCATCATAGCCGGCACCGTCGAATTCAGGAATTTCGTGACCGCAGTATATGAACACTCTTATCATCTTGCGCCGATTCTCCACACTGAAGCGATGGTAAATAGCCGCTTCAGGTTCTAAATCAGATTGTTTTTGATCTCGCCAGTATAATTCATTTGAGATGAGCTTTCCGTTCCGATAATAATAAAATTCTCCATCTCGAAGTGGAAAAAAGAACAGAAAGTGTCGACTGGGTCTTTGGTGAAAGATGAACACCTCAGCGTGTGGATTTTGCTTCGCGACCATTATTGCACTTGCTACAGCCTCCTCGTCTGCTTCGTGTTCGTTACCACTATTATCATGGAAGAGATAATCACCGTCACCGTGGATGACAAATACGATTGAATACTGTGTCGTGAGCACACTTTCAGCTGCTTGTCGCGTTTCACGCTGAACCGGGAGATCGGAACTGCACGAAGATAGAAACATAACAAGCACCGAAAGAACAAGGCTCACAATGAGCATTGAGTATCCGTTAAAATGGCTAAACCGGATTAGCATATAATTGTTTGCTTTTCAAAAATAAACTCTTAAAATAAAAGTACCGCCAGGATGATAATAAGGAGTAGAGTGACAACACCTATGGTAACTGTCCCTGATGCCTGTTCCATACTCTGCACTACGTAATTAGAAAAAGCATTGAGTTGTGCATTCGAAACGCGCTCATAGCCATTGGTGCCTGCAAGTTCATCTTGCTTTTCTTGCAGAGCAGCTTTGAAGCGGTCAATACCTATTTGATCGGCTTTCGAAATCAATCCCATGTTTTGAACCTTGTTCAAGGCTTCGGACATGTTCTGAAATGATTCGTTTAGGATTATACGTTTTTCAGTCGGGTTCTCTGTTGCCTTCACTTTGTTGGCTGTATTGTTGAAGTATTTTTGAAGTTCACCTTTTCCGCCCGCAATTACCGGGATGGTCAGGACAAACATCATGACTATAGATCCGATAGCAATTCGCGCTTTCATTGTTGTTCCTTTCATAAAGTTTATTTAACATATAATTACCAGGATGGGTTTATTTACAAAAAGATCTTTACAGATAAGAACCAAATTCAAAACAGAATGTATTATTTTATGCTTATCCTTTTTAACTGTTTGTTAGCTGCAGACACTTTTTGTGTAAAACATTTTTTAAACATTGATGATACCATTCAGTAATGTGATAATTAAACTGTTAGAATCTATCAAATAACCTACCGCAAAGAAATAGCCCAAAGGGATGAAAAATGGATTACATCTTTTGGTTTAAAACTATGAAGGCAAATTATTCGCCGGGTAATATAGTATTATCTGCTGTAGATTTGTTCGAATCGGAGAAATGAGCATGTTTAGCAATTTGTACGCGGGTATGAACATCTAATTTTTCAAGGATGTTATAAACGTGGCTTTTTACCTAATAGTTTGAAAGATAAAGTTCCTGTGCAATCTCTTTATTGGTCAAACCGTCTGCGATCAATTCAATCACCTGCCATTCGCGTTTTGTAATACGAATCGATTCAATAACTGCAGAAGGTTTGTATCCGTTAATTGAATGTTCCACAATCTGAGTAAAAAGTGAGCCGGTTAAATGCGGCGGCGAAACTTGAGCTCCTTCATAAACCGATCGTATCGTTTTTAGAAATTCAGTTACACAAATGTTTTTTAACATGAACTTCGGCTAGTACAAATTCAGAAACATCTGTTTGAAGCGGTATAATATCCATTACTATTATTTTAGTTTCATGGAAATTCTGCTTAATTAATTTTACAACTTGCAAGCTGTTTTGACTTCATAAACCGATATCAAGAAGTATAATATTTGGTTTGTGTTTCTCAATTAACAGAAGGATGTTTTCACCGTTGCCGACAGTGGCAACTACATACATATCGGTTTGCTTTTTGAGCATTGATGCAATCCCTTAACGCAGAAGCCTATTATCTTCGATAAGCAATATTTGGATTTTTTTCATTACGATTTCAATTGTTGAAAAGAAAACCACTATTCAAATTAGGACTTTATTTTTGGGGAAACATTTTGCGTTGCCATTAATTTAGCGTAACTAAAATACCCGGCAAAATGCACTTATAATATATTTATAAAATTGCTTTTTGTAAAGTAAATATAAAATTCGACTCTTTTCCTAATTCACTTTCAATCCAAATTTCACCGGAGTTCTTTTCTACAAATTCTTTGCACAGCTGTAATCCCAGTCCGGTTCCCTTTTCTCCGGCGGTTCCGTTGGTTGAAAATAGCGTGTGGAAGTTGAACAGCCGGGAAGATTTTTTCGATTCGATTCCTATACCGGTATCCTGAACAGACACTTCGATAAAACCCTCTTTCTTATTAGTAATGGATCTGAAAAATAAATTTTAACTGTATTTACATTTGATTTTAAGCTTTATTCATTTGGGTTAGAGCAGGCAGTAATATAGATAGGCAGATAATAAATATCGTTTGGATTAGCATTAATATTAAATAAGACAAGCAGACAACAATCATAGTGCCTTCGGATTAATCATTTTTCCATCCCTTTGAACTATTGTAGAGGGATCTATATTTATATAATATCATCAGCGTTAACAAGATAAATTAAATAAAATACAAATATCATGTTAATAATAAATTTCCATCAGCCAATAATAATTAATTGAATTGGCTGATATAATTAATTAAATAATAATGGAGTATGTTATATGAAACTCTTAATTTTATCGGCGTTTGCCGTATTGACATTTGCAAGTGTATTATCCGCTAATACCTCTTTTCTAGCTAACAATAAAGAATATCATTTATTTACAAATGAACCTGCCGTTACCCCTAGTAAAGTTTTAGATTCTGATTCATTGTTTACAGCGAGCCAGTTGAATGAGGGTCTCTCTTTAACCGATTCACAAGCGACTGTTGTTGATTCAATCCTTACCAATGCTCAGACGAGAATAAACAACTTAAATTCGACAGGACAAGAAAAAGTTGATGATACTAAGCAAATAATCACCAATGCCTATTCTGCTATAAAGGAAATTCTAACCGATGACCAACGCACAAAATTTGAGGGTATGATTTCCGGCGAATAAAAATAAGTAATCGGTATTAAAAATAATTGCACAGATAAATAATAAAATTCCGTGGTAATATAATTTGTAAAACTGCGGAATTTTTTTAACTGAAATCAAAAAACGCTCTCATACTAATTACATAATGGACTTCCTTGAACCGATATGGCTGGAATTCTACTAATAAAATATTTTAATATATTTCAAAATTTATTGGAACAATATACTTTATTAAAAAAAGATCAGAAAAATAAACTTTAACTGTATTTGCATTTGATTTTAAGCTTAGTGCATTTGAATGAGAGCTAACACTAATATAGATAGGCAAATAATAAATGTACTTTGGAATGGTATTAATATTAAATAAGACAAGCGGACAACATTCAAAGTACCTCTGGATTAATTCTCTTTTCATCCTTTTGAACTATTGATGAAACATTAATAATTATTTATTATAACTAACATTAAATAAGAAGAAATAAAAACAATTAAACAATTGGAGAAATGTTATGTACAAGAAATCACTTTTAATATTATTGCTTTTTATCTCTATTCCAGCAATAATAAAAGCTCAGGAAATGTATCTCGGACCGCAGGTGGGATGGTATAAAGCAGCAGATGCCGATAATGGAAAGGTATTATTCGGAGGAGCTTTTCGAATGAAGTTATCCCCTACACTTGGTGTTGAAGGAGGAATATATTACAGGCAAGAGGAATATGGCGATGGTAATATTAAAGTTACTACCTGGCCTGTAATGGTAACGGGAATGTTTTATCCAATACCGATTCTTTACGGAGCTATTGGCGCAGGATGGTATAATACTTCAATAACATATTCTTCGGAGCTTCATTTACTGGGTATAAATGACCAGACAAAGCAGGCGTTCGGTTGGCATTTTGGAGCGGGTGTTGAGATACCTATGGGGCAATCTATGATATCGGCTGATATAAGATATGTCTTTCTTAATTATGATTTTCAAACTCTTCCCGGCTCGCCAGGTACAAAAAGCGACTTTGTTATGGTAACGGTTGGATGGTTTTTCAAGTTATAAAAGAATAAATAAACCAATTAAAAAAGTTAATGTACAAGAATTTAGATTTTTATATTGAACAGAAGTTAAATGATATTTTTAATGAAAATACATTTTTATAATTGGAGAGTTAATATTAATAAGCCGCCTATGTTTATTGAGGCGGTTTTTCCATAAATAAAATATAACTTAATAATTGTCCCTATAATCGACTGATTTTATTCAACTTTTAATATGACAATTGTGACAGTTTTCTCAATTTATAATAATTTATTCTGGAGCAACTGATGACTTTAAACAATTCTGATAAAAGCAATTATTTAAGAGGGATTTTGATTTTCATAGTTATACAAGGAAATATTAAAAAAGAAGATAAAAAGGTTATACACCTGCTGACTGAGGAACTCGGCTTGAAGCATTACTTTTCAGATAACTCTATTGATGAAATAAGATGGCATAAATATATTATTGAAGAGCCGCCTGAATTTTCACACAAAGAAATTGCCGAGGCTTTTATAAAAGATGCCATAAGATTTGCGTTTTCAGACCATGTTCTTTTCTCGTATGAATTGGATTGGCTTTCTAAGACTGCATTAAAAAATAAACTACCCGACCAATTGCCCTTTTTTGAGATTAAATTCTTTCTTAAAAATGGTCACTTTAATAAAAATAGTGTATTCGAATTTCAAAAGTATATTTAGAAGGTATATTATTAAATTTAAAAAATCTTAAAACAGAATAAAAAGTCGAGTCATTATAAAAAGCGTTTTGCGATGATAATATAAAACGATATAAATGCTGCTTGAAAAATAGAATAGGTTCAATCGGTTTCTGTTTAAAGATCACTTCTCGTAATAACATAAATCTCACCATCTTTCAATTGAACAACTTTTACCATGTTAGTGCGTTGTTTTAATTCATCAATGTTAAATAAGAAATTGCGGTTCATAATATTAAACCAAACAAGGCATGCTTATTTTTATTCTGCCAGATTTTTTTTAGTTCGGATTTTGTATTTATAAGTTTAGGAGAATTATATAATGTTTTAGCCGGACTCCGCTTAGATTCTTTGTTAGCTAAAATGTAAACTGCCTCAGGCACGTTACTGTAAAATGAATATCCCGATTCAAGTTGTTTGTGGTCATTAAGATAAGTAATTACCTGGTTGTCCTTCCAAGCTTTGCTGTTGAATTCCCAGCCCGATTGTTCAATATAATATTCGATGCTATAAATTGTTCCCATAACCGGGTATGCCATCCAGGAAATTACTCCGATTAAAAATAATATAGATATTACTCTTTGTCGAAAATACTTTAATAACCACTTTAAAATATTATCCAGAATTAAGAACATTACAAAAATCAAAGACACAAAAACGGAGATAATAATTTATTGGCTATTTTATTATATGCGGTTGTTGTTGTTGAGATTACTAAAATTACAAAATAAAATAATATAAAATTTAATAAATGATTTATTTGTCCTAATCCAGGCTCTTCTTTCTTCCATCTATTCATTAAAATAACAGTTGCAATATCTCCGGCAGATGCAATTAAAATTAAAAGCAATAATTGTTGATTGCTTATCTGTATAGGCAAAAACCATTTTAGAATCGTGTTAAATAGGAATACCAGATTTTGGGATAAGGTGTAGGATGAATCAGCGCGCTGCCCAGCTAAGGTGCCTGATAAAATAAAGTTTTTTAATATCCATAAGCCTGTTGGTATAATTGTAATAAATAGAAAGATGATTAAATGTCAAAACTTATTCTTAAAGGTTTTTCTCCCCCAAACAAAGATACTTATTACCCAAGATAAAATTATTATAACACCGATATAACGGGTTAAGCATGATAACGCTGCTGCTATTGAAAAAAGTAGAAGTGAAGTAAAGGTTTCTTTTATTATATAGATATCAAAATAATAGAGATAAAGAAGAACGAACAAAATGAAAAAAAGTTCCGATAATGCAATTAGAAATACTTAAATGAATACGAACGAAACCAAAATTGATGCGGTTCTGATTATTGTTACATCAAAGATTTCAAATGCTTTAATAAAAAAAACCGGAAATATAAACGATAAATCCTAAAAGAATTGCATTTAAATAACCGGCAGAAATAATGGATCTATGAAAAATATTTTTTCTATCGCTGCTAACAATAATGGATAAAGCGGAGGCTGAAGTACAAAGTAGTAACCGTCATAACCAGTGCCGTCCGCTATATGCCTTGCAACTGATATGTAATAAACGGAATCCGGCAATACTCCTACCCCGAAGCGGCTTGTAAGAAGAATGATTGTACATGTCCCCATAAGTCCGACTGCTGTCAGAATTAGTTTATACGAAATTTTTATTCCCAAAATCCAATTTATTCTTCAAATATGTTTAAACAACCTCAAACACGATATTTTTAACATGAGATATTTAAAAATAGAATAGCCTGGACCTAATAACAATGTCACTTGTCTATCTGTACAAAGTTCTTCTTTTCATTTTTCTTTTCCCTTTTAGCCGCCTTTTTTTCCTTCATTGTTTTAGCAGGCTCTTTTTTAGAACTTTTTTTACTGTTGTGACCTTTGCTCATGATTATTATTCTTTGAATTATGATTAATATTTTTTAATTAATAAAACAGTTTTATTTTTCCGTAATTAATAGCAAATTTTATTTAAATTATCATATATAAAAATTATGTGCTGTACAATAGCCCAAAGGGATGAAAAAGGGACTACACCTTTTGAATAAGTTGCATTTACGTAACATCGGTGAATTAGTAATATTCTATCCAAGCTTGATGAAACATTGAAGGCTGCATTATAAACCCTAGAATATTGTTTTAC
>CAZCFZ010000136.1:0-8184 GCA_964498065.1 uncultured Ignavibacteriaceae bacterium | reverse complement strand
ATTATCAATTACAGTTCTTCGGCAAAACAAAAGGGATTAATTCTGCATACAAGAGTTACAATTACGTACGATGCCCCCTGGAGAAAGATACACGAGCTTCTTAAATCTGCAGCTTCGGCTACAGAAAATATTTTGAAAGAGCCGGAACCGTTTATTTTACAAACTGCACTGGACGATTTTTATGTCCATTATGAATTGAATGTTTATACTGATAAGCCGAATATAATGGCAAAAATTTATTCCGATCTGCATCAGAATATTCAGGATAAATTTAACGAAGCCGGTGTTGAAATAATGTCTCCTCATTTTTCAGGTGTGCGTGACGGTAATAAAATTCAAATACCGGATGAATATTTGCCTAAAAATTATGACCCGCCTCCATTCCGTGTATCACCTTTTGGCAATCTTTTCGGCGGCCAGAAAAAGAAAGAGTAATAATTGTGCTCACTTGGTAATAATAAAGTTTATTTTCCATGAAAATTTAGTGCAATTGTGTTTTAGGATTAACAAATTATTCTTAATTTTGCATGATGATTTCAAACAAAGTGGGCAAATATTCCACCCTAAAAAACAGGTAGTTAAATGTTTAATAAACTCTTACCCAAAGAAGAAAAATACTTTGAAGATTTCAGAAACATGATTTCATATATTGAAGAAATGGGAAATCATGTTCATAATTTATTCTCTTTGCCGGAAGTTGATAAAGATATTTTACTAAAAATTAAACCACTTGAAATAAGATGCGATGAATTAAGCTATAAAATTATTAAACGGCTAAATAAAACCTTTATTACACCGTTTGACCGCGAAGATATTTTTACTCTTGTAAAAAGATTAGATGATATAAGCGATATGCTTTTAGCTGCTTCTTTAAGAGTTGATATTCTGAATATTACAAGTAAAATAAATTATGCCGCCGAACTTTCAACAATAGTTTTGGAGCAAATTAAGGAATTGGGCAAAGCTATTATTGATTTGAAGGCAAAACATGTAAATGAATTAAAAGCCGTAAAAGACCTGGAGACCGAAGCCGATAGAGTTTATCATCAGGCGATTAAAGAACTTTTCAGCAACTCTAAAGATCCGATAACAATAATTAAAGAAAAAGAAATATTGGAAATACTGGAAAAAGCTTCCGATAAGTGCCAGGCCGCATCTAATATTATTCTTGCAATTTTCTTAAAAAATGCCTGAGACGGAATGCACTTTGCTATATTTATTATAATCCTGGCTTTGGTTTTTGACTTTTATAACGGTATGAATGATGCCGCCAATTCAATTGCTACAATCGTATCAACTAGAGTTCTGACGCCAATGCAAGCCGTAATCTGGGCAGCAGGGTTTAACTTTTTAGCTGTGTTTATATTCGGTGTCAGCGTTGCAACAACAATTGGAAAGGGGATAGTAGATCCTTCCATAGTAACAAATTTAGTAATTTTTTCCGGCCTAGTCGGTGCGATTATTTTATCGGCAACCGCTACCCATTTCGGTTTACCGATTAGTGTTTCTCACGCAATTATCGGGGGCTACGGCGGTGCGGCAATTGTAAAAGCCGGTTTCGGGGCATTAGTACTTTCCGGTTTTACTAAGGTTATAATTTTTATTTTTCTTGCACCTATAATGGGATTTGTAATTTCACTTGTCTTTTCAATTGTTACAATGTGGATTGTCAGAAATAAGACACCGAGAAATGTTGATAAACATTTTAGGCGTTATCAGCTTATATCTTCCGCCCTTTTTAGTTTAAGTCATGGCGCCAACGACGCTCAAAAAACCATCGGTATAATTGCTATTGTTTTATTTACAAACAAACTGCTAGGCAATACATTTTATATACCATATTGGGCAATTCTTTTAAGCTATTCTACAATTGCATTAGGTACAATGATAGGCGGATGGAAAGTGATAAAGACACTAGGAATGCGTGTAACTAAGCTTACTCCTTTCGGCGGATTCAGCGCTGAAACTTCTGCGGGTATTACGATTATTATTGCCAGTCTGCTTGGAATACCCGTTAGTACTACTCATACTATTACCGGATCAATAATCGGTGTCGGATCGATTAAAGGGTTTTCCGCAGTAAGGTGGGGAGTTGCAAGGAATATCTTGTGGGCATGGATTTTAACAATTCCTCTCTCAGCAATATTTGCAATGATTACATATTATATTTCAATTCATTTAATTGCCTGGTTTTAGTCTAAATCTTTATTATTCAAAGAGATATAAAATATCACTGGTAGAGTCTCTAATTCCCGGCGAAATAAATATCTAAAGTACCGGTATTATCATTTTATTTAAATATAAATGAGCTTTTTTTTATATAATTAAAGTGTAATTTTACTGTTGAAATCCAAAGGAATTTGAAATTCAAATAATTATGAGAATCAAATGACCGAAACAAAATACTTCGCACCGGATGAGGCACAGCTTACACTTCCGCTAGTTAAGAAAATTGTTAAGGATATACTTGATACGACAAAGGAAATCCGTCTTCTTGCCGAAGATCTTGGGGGAGCAGTTGAAGACAATCCGGATATAAAAAAAATGGTAGACGATGTTAACGGGTTTATGAAAGAACTGGAGGAAATCGGCTGCTTCTATAAGGATTGGAATTTCAGTGTCGGACTAGTGGATTTTCCTGCTGTAATTGACGGAGAAGAAGTTTTTTTATGCTGGCGGAGTGATGAAGACGAAATAAGATATTATCACGATATGGAAAAAGGTTATGCCGGCAGGAAAGTTATACCCGAAAAGTATTTTAAAGTGCAGTGTAAATAATTAGTATTTATGAATTTTATTTTTTAGAATTCTTCCGGACTGCTGCTGCTTTTTAATCGCCTAAATTAAAATTAGCAGTGGATGTTGCAACCTTTCCCGAAAGAGCATCTTTTATTCTAAACAAAACTTTATATTTTCCATTCTTATAAGTTGAGTCAATATCGAATTGTGCGTCAAGCTGCGCGTCCATCATTTCCTCTTTATGAATTTTATCAACTACCTTGCTTACTATAGATTTTACCGTATCTCCCTTGGGAGTAATCAAATCAACATCATAAGATAAAGTTGCATAATAACTGCCGTTCTTTTTTTCTTGTTGAAATCCTTTTACCTGGGTAGTTGCATCTACCTCTGAACTATCTCCCATATTATAAGCAAATGCTTCCGTGCTGAAGGCAGTTAGTTTAGCCTCTTCTTTCTTAGAGCATGAATAAAAAATCAGCATTAATGCGGATAAAATAAACACGGAAAATTTCATAACTTCCTTCTCTTTTTAATAAGAATAAAAAGGCGTTTATAAATTTTAAATTTACAAACGCCGTATAAATAATATTTAACCGTTTTTCTTCTGAAATTCTTTCATAAATTGAACAAGTGCTTCCACTCCTTTTTTAGGAAAAGCGTTGTAAATCGAAGCTCTTAATCCGCCAACTGAACGATGTCCTTTTACACCGTCAAATCCTGCAGCGGTTGCCTCTGCAACTAACTTCTTCTCCAATTCTTCGCTGGATAGTCTGAACGTTATATTCATTATAGATCTGCTGTCTTTCTGCGCGTGACCTTTAAAGAAACCGTTGCTTTCATCAATGCACTTATATAAAAGATCTGCTTTTTCCTTATTAATTCTATACATGGCATCTAATCCGCCGTTTTTAATTAACCACTTCGCTACTAGTCCGATAATATAGATTCCAAATACAGATGGAGTGTTGTATAAAGAATTTCCATCAGAATGCGTTTTATAATTAAGCATTGTATGAAGCGAATCCGAGCTTCTTTCAAGTAAATCTTTTCTTATGATAACGAGAGTCACACCTGCAGGTCCCATGTTTTTTTGAGCACCGGCATAAATTAATCCGTATTTATTAACATTAATTTTTTTGCTTAAAATATCGGAAGAAGCATCGCATACCAGCGGAACTTTTCCAACTTCAGGCTCTTTCTGCCATTCGGTTCCGAAAATTGTATTATTGGAAGTGAAGTGAACATACGAAGCATCCGGATCTAATTTTAATTCTTCCTGTTTCGGAATTCTATTGAAATTTTCGCTTTCGGTTGATGCTGCAACATTTACTGTCCCGACTCTCTTCGCTTCCTTTTGAGCTTTTTTTGACCAGCTTCCGGTTAAAATATAATCCGCTTTATTTTTAGGAGGCATAATATTTAACGGAACCATAGAAAACTGAAGGCTCGCACCGCCCTGTAAAAACAAAACATCATAATCATTATTTAAATTAAGTAATGAAATTAAATCTGCTTTAGCTTCATTTATAATATTATCGAAAGTTTTTGAACGGTGGCTGATTTCTAAGATCGACATTCCCACCCCGGGAAGGGCGAAGAGATTTTCCTGTGCTTCCTTAAGTACATCTTCGGGTAATATTGCAGGTCCAGCACTAAAATTATATACTCTATTTTGCATATTTCCTTTCCTCTTTCAATTTAATTTAGTTTTATTATTACTCTATTATTTTATGTTCATATTAAGTGAACCAAAAGTCCGTCTCTTAATTTAGGTTCGAACCATGTTGATTTTGGAGGCATAATTTCTCCGGCATCCGAAATCTTAATTAATTCATTTATTGAAACCGGGTATAGTGAAAAAGCAACTTTTGCTTTCCCGTTGTTTACAAGCTTTTCCAGTTCTTTAGTTCCGCGTATTCCGCCGATAAAATCAATTCTTTTATTTGTTCTCGGATCATCAATACCGAGGATAGGATTAAGCAAAAAATCCTGGAGAATACTCACATCCAAAGTTTCCGCAACTGATTTGGATAAACTATTGCTTGCGGTAATTGAATCACGGGCTAAAAGCATGTACCACTCGCCGTCCAGATACATTCCGTAGCTGTTTATTTGCTGCGGCTCTTTAATGGATGATTTTTCAAGAATAAATTTTTCTTTTACTTCACTAAAAAATTCCTCTTTGCTTTTACCGTTCAAATCGATTACGACTCTGTTGTACGGCAATATCTTAAGCTGCTCTGCCGGGAACAATACGGCTAAAAAGAAATTATAGTCTTCTTTACCGGTATGTTTTGGATTTGCATTTTTCTTAACAGTTCTTGCGCGACTAGCACTTGCAGCCCGGTGATGACCGTCGGCAATGTATAAGTTTTTAACTTTTGCCATTTCATTAATTACAGTTTGATTTTTTTCATCGGGAAGCATCCAAACTGCATGTGTAATTCCATCGGGTGAAGTAAAATCATAAAGCGGTTCTATATTATTGATAGTATCATCAACAATTTTATTTACTGAATCCACACCTTTGTATGTTAAGAAAACCGCACCTGTTTGTGCGCCAGTAGTAACAATATGATTTGTCCTGTCATCCTCTTTCACTTTTCTGGTTTTTTCATGTTTTAAAATGATGTTATTGTCGTAATCATCAACCGAGAATGTAGCGGCAATACCTACCTGCGGCCTGCCGTCCATAATTAATCTGTAAATGTAAAAATGTTCTTTATCATCTGTTAACAAAGGAGCGGCATTTACCAGACGGTCTAAATTTTCTTTTGCCTTGGTATATACTTCGGGTGAGTAAGGATCGGTATTATTATTAAGTTCTAATTCGGAACGGGTTACCCGCAAAAAACTTAAAGGATTTCCTTCCGCTATTTCTTTTGCTTCTTCCGTACTAACTACATCATAAGGAACGCTTGCAACTTTATCTGCCGATTGTTTTGAAGGCCTGAGTGCTTTAAATGGTCTAATTACAGCCATGTCTAAGATGTCTCCTAAAAAATTAAAATTGACATATTAAAAATCCGTAAAATATGAACAATAATCCATTTACTTATGAGTATTTCGAAAAATATAATATGAAACAAAAAAATTCTTAAATTTTTATTCGGAATTATTATATAAGCTTAAACCTGTCCGGTGCAGTCCGGCAGCTGCCGGACGAAGCCGGATTCAAGATTAAGTTCATGTTTAAGATTAAGATGACATGAAAGATACATTATACTTGCAAAATTATTTTTTTCTTAAACAGTTGACAAATTCATTCATTTTCTTATCTTTTACATTCCATTTTATAATTAAATAGGGGAAATGGAGTTATGAAGACTGATGTAGTTTCTAAATTAAAAATATTGTTCGTTTTGGCCTTTGCTTTTATTGTTCAGTCATGTGCAACGACTCCAATAAACTTAGGAATTGCTAAAGAAGAATTAATCAAATATCATGATTCCGGCAGATATGATAAGGATGTAGCTGCTGCTGTAAATAAAGCAATTGAAGAATTCAAATCGATAAAAGTAAAAAACAATTCTCTCGTAGTGTTTGATATTGATGAAACATCATTATCCAATTACGAAATTAATAAAGAACTTGATTTCGGCTATGTAAAAGATTTATGGAATAAGTGGATACAAACTGCAAAAGCGCCTGCCATAAAAGATGTAAGGAAACTTTATAATTATTTAATCGATAGGGGTGTAAAAGTAGCATTCGTTACGGGAAGATATTCATATCAATATAATGCAACATATAAAAATCTTGTCGATGCCGGTTATAAAAATTTCGATACGTTAATTGTCAGAACTAATAATGAAGATAGTCTGACTGCAGAGCAATACAAATCAAAGATTAGAACAGAGCTTACTCAAAAAGGATACGATATAATTGGTGTTGTAGGGGATCAATACAGCGATCTAAACGGTCCGGATCACGGGATACAGGTTAAGATTCCTAATTATATGTATATCATTCATTGAAAAACAAAGTCTAGAATTAAATCACTACATTAAAGAAACTATAAACTGTAAAACCTAATTTTGCAAAAAATTCTTTTTTTTGAAATAATAAATTTGATATTGATCGATTTAAGAGGTATTTATAAATTGCAATTTTTAGTAAAAGGCTCTATATTTGTACTAGGTTTAACCACCCCTTTGGTTTCGACCAAGGGCGCAGAGTCACTTCGGTGACTCTTGCTTTTTTAAATTAATTGGGGACTAATGCGAACAATTATATACATCGACGGTTTCAATTTTTATTATCGAGCCGTAAAAAATACTCATAATAAATGGGTGGATTTTAAAACACTTTTCCAAAAATTACTTTCATCAAATAATCAAATTACTGAAATAAAATATTTTACTGCACTAGTATCCGGGAAACAAGACTCTCAAAAACCAATAAGACAGCAAACATATTTAAGAGCTTTAAAGGCATATATACCCGAAATTAAAATCTTTTTCGGACACTTTTTAACACATGAAGTATTCGCACCTTTGGTTCAACCAATAGGTAACCAAAAATTAATTAAAATTATTAAAACCGAGGAAAAAGGCTCGGATGTAAATATTGCAGTTCATTTACTTAACGATGCCTGGCTTGATAATTATGAATGTGCAGTTATAGTATCAAATGACAGTGATTTAGCAGAATCAATGAAACTGGTAAAAGAATTTCATTCAAATAAAGTACTGGGATTAATTATGCCTGGGAATGGCCATCCTTCAAAGGAATTAATGAAACATTCAGATTTTGTAAAAAGAGTTAGAAAAAATATTTTAGCGGATTCCCAATTGCCAAATCCAATACCAAATGCTAATATTTATAAGCCTTCAAATTGGTAGTTGTTTTAAGGTAATACTTCATAAAGTAAAAATTACTTTAGCAGCAGCATCTTCTTTGTTGAAATGAACTTGCCAGCTCTCAACTGATAGAAATATACTCCGCTTGAAAGTTTATTCCCATCAAAATTAACTGTGTAGTTACCAGCCTGTTGTTCTTTGTCAACTAATATTTTTATTTTTTCACCAAGTATATTGTATACATTTAGATGAACAAAGCTTAATTCTGAAAGCTGATAGCTGATTGCTGTTGTTGGATTAAAAGGATTAGGATAATTCTGGTATAACTTAAAGTTTTTTAAATTGTTGTTATTCACGTTATAAATAGCATTAACGTCATTAGGATCATACAAATAACACACAGAAGCAGGATTTAATATTAAAAGACCGGTTGAATCTACATTTCCTACTACACCTCCGGCAGATAATACTTTTCCATTTGGCAGTATATTGATGAGCTGTTCACCAATTGAAGTATCAGTCGTTCTTCCGGGAAAATTACCTATATATATATTTGTAAAATTATTAGTATCATATAACTCCCTTTGGTGGGTGTCGCATAGAAAAGCGTAAAATTGTTAAAAGATTAATTGTTTTAATA
>CAZCFZ010000135.1:0-8470 GCA_964498065.1 uncultured Ignavibacteriaceae bacterium | reverse complement strand
ACTGCCGCCACTGAATGGGCCGAGACAGCCAAGTCCGTAACATTTTTGTCTCACACCTATTTTCTTTCCAATGATTGTGCATTTATTAAAATATCTTTACATTATGCAGCGTATAATTTGATACGATGTTAAAGGGCAGGGAAATTATAACTACACTAAGACACGCATGGGGACAAACCGATATTGATAAGTTTAATTTTTTAAGAGATGTTTATTGATTTAGTGAAAGATTGAATAGCATAATTTTATGTGGTTTGAAATCACAATAATATGAAATTAAAGGTAAGAAGTAATTCGGTATAAATATATGTTATACCTCTGAAATAATATGCTTGAAAACTTATTAAAATATTTATATCAACATTCCAGCTCTAGCCATTTAGATATTTATATCACTGTGGCTATTACAGCTTCGGTTTTATTTATTTCTATCAGCATTATCCCATTTCAGCAATACACATCTACCAATACAATAGGTGCGCTACATTATTTAAAAAACAATAAAAGTCTATTATTTTCATATATCTTCATTGCAATACTTGGTATAATCTTGTTGATATTACCATTCTGCGAAACGATCAATTTATGTGAGTATATCGGTTTAATGTGTACCATTATTATATTTGTAATTATTGGAAATTCTTGGCGAACTATTATTAACCTACTTGATCCTAATTATTATTTATTGCCAGCCATCAGAGACGATATTAAAAGTGAAATTAAAAAATGTTTTTCAGCAATTGAAAAAAGAGAATTAACAGACATTGAAAAAATATCAGTGTTAAAAGAAATGATGGTAGAAGCACTATATGTTGGAGAAGAAATACAACCTGATGAAAGACATTACAAAGTATATAGAAAAGATGTGCAGCCAATATTTGATAAATTATTATTACTAAAGGATTTATCATTCCAATACATCCGTACAAATCAAATAGAATTATTTAGAAAAACCGTTGAGCACCTTAGAGATTGTATTTATGAATATATTAAATATCGCAAGGACTTTGTTTCAAGCCACGATGATTTTTTGATTGATCTTTCATTAGAAATAAAAGATATTATTCTAATTGCTAACAAAGAAAATAATATTCATTACCATAGAATAATATGGCAACTTGTGAAACAAGTGTCATTACAAACTTGTAATCTAAAACCCACTCAAACCGATAGCTATAATTTATTCGCACAGCCTTATGTTGATATGCTAGTTGAAAATTACTTTGTACTATACCAAACTAACCGAGATAGTGCATTTGAAATATCGCGTACTTTAGGTGAAATATCACTTATCTTTGCTAATAAAGGACTTATTAATTCTACATCATTAATCGCACAAAAAGTCTATTCTATTTCACTCCACTCAAATTCTAAAAATATAATTGAAATAACATATATTACACGTTTATATTTATCTGAAATATTTAAAAGTATTATTATGAATGGCGGTCTTGATTCTGATTTTGAATTTGTTGCAGGTGAAATGCTTGAGATTTATAAGAATATATTAGAAAATTGTTCGCCTATTTATTCACCAGCTTTAAAAGACGGTATATTTTGGTATGATGCTGATGTAACAAAAGACACGAGCATAGCTACTTTAATTAGATATTTATTATTCCCATTGAAATACAAAAATGATAGAGATTATGATTATTTCCAAATTCGAGCTGAAAAAATTGTAAAAGAATTGCAGCATCAAATTACCTATGCAATTTGGAAGAAACCAAATACTCAGATAAGTTTTATAACTCAATGTTATCAAATAGGCATTTATTATCTTGCATATCTCCATCATCAAATTGCAACAGATATTTTGATATATGATCCTATGATTACGATTCCTTCTGGTATTCAAAAACAAAGAATAGAAGATAACTATAACACATTATTAGACTTTTACTTTTCAGCAATTATAAAGCTTTGGCTTGGGGAAGAAATAGATTTGCATAAGAGAAATGATTTCATCCATTCTTTTTTATCATTAATAATTTTGGACTTTCAATGGAGCAAGAGTTACGATTCCGAGCGTCTATCGAAGATAAAAAATAATTTAAATGTTTTTTTTGAAAAAATAGAGGGGAATTTAAAAAATATAAAAATCGAAAGAGATGTCTTATATGTTTTATTATTAATCGGTAAAATTTTTTCAAAGGAGCCCAATTATGAAAATCTTGGTAGAAAAATTCGATATTTATCACATTTAGGTATGAGATTAGATTCTTCACCATATTTTTCCATTAGAAATAGAATTAATCATATTAAACGTCCAGTGCAAACTTTTAATCAAAATATTTTTATTGAAATAGATAAGAAAGTTTTTAACGAGGTATAATAATCGGTTCAACCCGTTATATAATAATTCAACTTAGCTTTCATTCTTTATATCCTCAAGTTCCTGCCATCTTTCGTAAAGAGCTTTCACTTCTTTTTTAAGAAGCTCAATCTTATTATTAAGCTCGTTGGTTTGTTCGGCATATTTTTCATAAAAATCCGGTGAAGAAAAAATAGACTCTGTTTTGGCAATTTCATCTTCAGCGGCAAGAATTTTTTCTTCAATCGACTCCAGCTCTAATTTTTCTTTGTAGGTTAATTTGCGAGTCTTAATTTTTACGCGCGTATCCCCTTTCTTTTCTTTCTGCTTATTGTCCGGATCGAAATTATCTTTAAATCGGGTATTTCTTTTTTCAATATAATAATCGTAATCTCCCTCGCTTAAATAAACATTTCCGTTTCCTTCAAAAGCAAGAATGCTTCCGCAGACACGGTTTAAAAAATACCTGTCATGACTGACAACAATCAAGCATCCTTCAAAACCGATCAAAGCTTCTTCCAGAATTCTTAAGGTCGGCAGGTCGAGGTCGTTTGTAGGCTCATCGAGCAAAAGAAAATTTCCGCCGTTCCTTAAAATCTTTGCAAGGAGCAGCCTGTTCTTCTCACCGCCGGAAAGGCGTTCTATTTTGGAATTAATTCTGTCGTCGGTAAATAAAAACCAGCGCAGGTATTTCCACACTGTTAATTTTTCTTCTCCGAATTTAACCGTTTCGCTTCCTTCCCCGATTTCCTCAAGGACAGTCTTTTCTCCGTTTAATAACAAGCGCGACTGATCTACATAATTAAATACCGTGTTTTCACCGATATCAATTTTACCGGCGGTTTGGTTAACTTCTCCCAGAATAATTTTTAATAAAGTCGTTTTACCTAGCCCGTTCTTCCCTACTACCCCGAGCTTCCTTCCTTTTTCAAACAGGATATTCAATTCTTTAAATAAAATTTTCCCATTAATTTCTTTTTCAAGATTTATAAGATTTAAAACTTTTTTACCTAGTCTCGGCGCAGGCGGAATTATAAGTTCAACATCAAGCTCACGGGAAAAGTCTTCACTTTCTGCAAGTTCATTAAATTTATCCAGCCTGCTTTTGGCTTTTGTCCTTCTCGCTCTCGGACCCTTTCTAACCCATTCCAGTTCTCTTCTTAAAAAGCTCTGCTTTTTCCTTTCTTCAATTTCTTCGTTCTCCAGTCTTACGGCTTTATTAACCAGGTAGGCGGTATAATTTCCCGCATGCGAATAAAACTCGCCTTTTGAAAGCTCGACAATACGGTTGGCAATTCTATCAAGGAAGTAACGGTCGTGAGTAACGAATAAACATGTACCGGAATAGCCGGCAAGAAATTCTTCCGTCCATTCTATAGATTCAGTGTCGAGATGATTTGTAGGCTCATCGAGTATAAGTAAATCCGGCCTGGAAATTATTGCCTTGCATAATGCAACTCTTCTTTTTTCTCCGCCTGATAAAAAGCGGATATCTTTTTCCGCACCGGGAACATTTAATGACTGCATCGCTATTTTTATTCTTGTATCGAGGTTCCATCCGTCAAGGTGTAAAATCTGGTCTTCAAAGATTTGTCTGCGCTGTGAATCATGCGGAAGCTTTTCATATTCTTTTATTAACCCGATTACATCATGTGCGCCTTCAAGAATATTCTGATATACATTTTTATTTACATCAAGACTGAAATCCTGAGGCAGATACCCCACTATCAAACCTTTTCTTCTTACAACCTCGCCGTAATCGGGATTCATTTCACCCGAGATAATTTTTAGAAAAGTTGATTTACCCGATCCGTTCCTGCCGACAAGTCCGATCCGGTCTCCTTCATGTATCGACAAGGAAGCTTTGTTTAATATTATTTGTTCTCCGTAATGAACTTCCAGGTTGGATGCGGTTAAAATTACGGGTTTTATATTTTCTGCCATTAAAATATTCTGAAAAAATTAATTTTAATTACATCTGCTACTACAGATTGGATTTAGGGAAATAAATTCTATTGCACATCCATTCGTTTTCTTATGAATTATTAAATCATTAACACCGGGATTAAGAAGTCGTGTTAAAATTATATTTTGATTTATTTAACCCGTTGTATGAATTAAAAAATATAATTATGAAAAACTGTTAAACAGTTTCTAATCGTAATCTTAGGATTCCATTAACCCACGGATTAATCCGTGGGTTAATAAAAAAGAAAGTATTTTTTTAACCGTTTTAACGGTTTTACATTCTAATTCACACAACCGGTTTATTAATATTCATAAAACTGAATATGATAATTACTATTTTATATTGAACCAGCCTGACCGAGAGTGTTGCCAACCATGAAAATGTCATTTCGAAGGAGTCCTCGACTGAGAAATCTTATCTTTTTGTCTAAAAGATTTCTCCCTCCGGTCGAAATGACAGTTCTGCAACAGGCTCCAACCGGTAGGCAGGACCTACGGTGTTCTTAATTTTAGTGTTTAATTATTTTATAAATATATCGCTCCTACGGAGCGAAAACAAAAATCTAACTCCACTAGGTCGTAGACTTCGGCAGAGTCTACGGACTCTGACGAGAGTTCGATGAATACTTGAATATTTATATTTAACTGTTTTAATTTATCTACCAATAGATAGACAGTTTTATTTCCCAGACGGGCAGCTTAAGTAAATTAACTGAAGTTACGCAAAACAAGAAAAAATCAGCCATTGTCATTCCGAACTTGATTCGGAATCTGCATAATTAAGCTATTTTCAGATGCTGAATCGAGTTCAGCATGACAGTTGCGTAACTTCAGTAAATTAATCTACCGGCAGCCCTTCCATGCTCATTATTTTCAATGCATTGGTGGTTGAACACGGACCTTCATGTATTTTATAATCGAACAGCATTTTTCCGTCTTTTATATCTTCCCTAAAATGATAGTTATGTACTTGTGTTATTTTTCCGGAAAGATTTATTAATTCAAGATCGTGTGTAGCCACTGCGCCGATTACATTTTTACCTGCTATTTCTTTAATGAATGCGGAGCTTCCTTTTAAGCGCTCTATATTGTTTGTTCCCCGGAATATTTCATCAATTAAAAAGAAGACAGGCATTTTTTCATCTCGCTCGATTTCATTCAACAAAGATTTCAGTCTTTTAACTTCAGCATAAAAATAAGAAATGCCGTCCACAACAGAATCGCTTACTTTTATACATGTAAACAAACGCAGTAAAGAAACATTAAATACATCGGCATTTACAACACAGCCGGCGTAAGCTAAAGAAAGATTTATTCCCAAAGTTCTTAAGAACGTGCTTTTACCGGACATATTAGAACCGGTAATAATTGTAATTTTATTATTTTCCTGAAAAGAAAAATCATTGCAAATTTTTTGTTCATAATTTATAAGCGGATGCCCTAAATTTTTTCCGGTGAATAGTATTTCACTTTCGTTATTTGATTCTTTTATTTCCGGGAAATTATAATCCGGGTTTAAAAAAGCAAAATTAGCCAAAGAACTTAATGCTTCAAGGTAGTTCCAAATATCAATCCACTCTTGAATATGTTTTAAAATTTGTCTTTTTCGGCTTGTAAATTTTATATCGAGATAAAAATCCATCGGGAAAGCTATAAATATTAAAAACCAAACAAAAGGATTGCCTTTTGCTATCCTAGCGAAGCCCGAAATACTTATTAATTTATTAATTAAGTATGACGGCCGTTCATCATAAAGATGAAAAGGTATGCATAGTTTATACAATTTTGATTTTTCATTAAACCGGGAATTTTCAAGAAACTCAACCACACTAATCATTTTTCCAAGCTCGTCGAACAGATATTCCGCTTCGTCAAACAAGCCTCCCTTATTTTTCCGGCCCCAATAATAAAGATTAATATAGATGAAATTTGTAATCAGCCATAAAGGGGATATTAGTCCTTGCATATTTAGTACAAACAATACAATATTAACCGGAGCCAGGATTGTAAGGATAGTATAAATAAGTCTGAAATATTTTTTGTAAATCTCGGTTTTTGATAAGATCTTAATTACCTGCTGCCCGTCGAATTCTTTTTTGCTTGATATGATTGAGTTAAGAATTAATTTATCCCGGAATTTTTTCAGCGGAATCAACTCTTTTACTAATTTTTGTCTTTCAAATATTTCACCGGTTGACGGATCTAAATTATTCAGCCATTGCCTAAGTAATGATTTTGATCGAAGAGTTGTTCCCGTATTTATAAGCTGATGCAGAGATTGTTCACCGGCTATATTAAGATCAATTTCGGCCGGCGTAAATTTATTATCACTAGAATATTCAATCCGCGGTATATTATTCCAATCCAAATTTATCCTGGCAATGTGAGTCTCTTTTATTTTTTTCCAAAGTCTTAATCTTTTAATTCCGTTATCTACTTTGCTTTGTTTATTTGCAGCTATTCCGAACATTATAAAAAATATAACCGCCTCTATTAATGCAGTAATATTTGAAACAGAAAAGAAAAGGATAAAGAAGAGAATTACTCCTAAAAGAAAAATGACAAGCCGGAACCTGGAAATCTTATCGGAAATACTTTGTAATTTCTTTTCTCTTTCTTCAAGACGGTTGATTAAGCTTTTAAGATAATTGACCCTGTCGATTTTTGAGGTATCTTTAACAGTATTCATCTTAAATAAATAAAATTAAAAAGTATAATTTAAAATTTTTTTTACCCGGGAAAAAATGAAGATTCCGAATCCAGCTTGCCTGCGGCACATAGGCGTCAACTTAATTTTAATTTATTAATCACTAAGTTATTAAATGACAATCAAATGACAGAATGATAATGTCAAAGTTAATTCTGTCTATAAGCCCTTCCATTTTTTCAGCCAAAGGCTGATGAGCCTTGGGCTCAAAGGGAAGGGTTGGGATGGGTTCTTTGTTTTTATGGATTCTTTGAACCCTATCCATACCTTTCCCTTGGGAAGGGAAAGGTTTATTAGTAGTGATATCTTTACATTTTTTGTCCTGTCACAATATTATTTACTTAAATATCTTTTTATTTTTAACTTTATTTGCTTATTAATATAAATTTTGTTTAGCCTTAAGTTGACGCCTATTTGCAGCAAGCAGGTTCTGATGACAAGAGATACTTTTTATTAATTATGCTAAACTTCAGTTATTCATTTATTCAAAACTTACTTTGCGAAAGAACTAGTCTACCGGCAGCCCTTCCATGCTCATTATTTTCAATGCATTGGTGGTTGGACACGGACCTTCATGTATTTTATAATCGAACAGCATTTTTCCGTCTTTAATATCTTCCTTAAAATGATAATTATGTACTTGTGTTATTTTTCCGGAAAGATTTATTAATTCAAGATCGTGCGTAGCCACTGCGCCGATTACATTTTTACCTGCTATTTCTTTAATGAACGCGGAGCTTCCTTTTAAACGCTCTATATTGTTTGTTCCCCGGAATATTTCATCAATTAAAAAGAAGACCGGTATTCTTTCACTGCTTTCGATTTCATTAAGCAAAGATTTAAGTCTTTTAACTTCGGCATAAAAATATGAGATGCCGTCCACAACAGAATCGCTTACTTTTATACATGTAAACAAACGCAGTAAAGAAACATTAAATACATCGGCATTTACAACACAGCCGGCGTAAGCTAAAGAAAGATTTATTCCCAAAGTTCTTAAGAACGTGCTTTTACCGGACATATTAGAACCGGTAATAATTGTAATTTTATTATTTTCCTGAAAAGAAAAATCATTGCAAATTTTTTGTTCGTGTTTTAAGAGCGGGTGTCCTAAATTTTTCCCGTTAAAAAGAATTTCACTTTCGTTATTTGATTCTTTAATTTCCGGGAAGTTATAAACAGGATTTAAATAAGCAAAATTAGCCAATGAACATAATGCTTCAAGATAGTTCCAAATATCAATCCATTCCTGAATATGTTTTAAAATTAGTCTTTTGCGGCTAGTAAATTTTATATTGAAATAAAAATCCAGCGGAAAAGCCGCACATATTAAAAGCCAAACAAAAGGATTGCCTCCCCTCATTCTTAAAAAGTCTGAAGTACTTTTTAATTTATTAATTAAGTATGACGGCCGTTCATCATATAGATGAAAAGGTATGCATAGTTTATACAATTTTGATTTTTCATTAAACCGGGAATTT
>CAZCFZ010000134.1:6592-8871 GCA_964498065.1 uncultured Ignavibacteriaceae bacterium | reverse complement strand
GGGTATGGATATACGACGGAGTTTGAGATAGAAAGAGATTTAAGAGATTCTGTCGGAAGTACGCTTTTCGCCGGAACTTCGGAAATCCAAAGAAATATAATTGCTCAAATTCTTGGACTATAATTTAATTTATATAAAAGTTTTTAATCTTTTGATTTTTTAATATATCATAAGGAATAAACATTGGAATATTTATTACATCACCTTTTGTCAGATTCAGCTGAAAAGTATCCAAATCAAACTGCAGTAATTTATAAAAATGATAGTATTACATACGAGGAAATTGATAAATTGACTGATAAATTAGCTGCTACATTGATAAATTCAGGTATAAAAAAGGGTGATCGGGTTGGGATTTATATTAACAAATCAATTCCATCAATTGTCAGTATCTTTGGTATTTTAAAAGCAGGTGCAGCGTATGTTCCACTCGATCCTAAAGCACCTATTGAACGTATAGATTATATAATTAGAAATTGCGAGATTGAATGTCTCCTAACGTCGACAGCTAAATTCAAATCTGTAGCACAAATTCTTTCCAATAATAATCCACTTAAGACAATTATAGTCACAGATCATTCCTTTAAAGACCAGAATTCGTATAAACATAATATTATAACATGGGAGAAAGTAACTGAATTGCAACATACCGGGTACACTAAGCCGATAATGACGGAAAATGATCTGGCATATATAATATATACTTCAGGCTCTACAGGGGTTCCCAAAGGAGTAATGATTTCACATCTCAATTCCCTTACGTTTGTTAGATGGGTTCAATCGGTTTTTCAAATAAAATCAAATGATAGGCTTTCCAGTCATGCACCTTTGCACTTTGATCTTTCTATCCTGGACATTTATGGTGCATTTCAAGCTGGTGCAACTCTTGCACTTGTTCCAGAAACAACTTCAACTTTTCCAAGAAAACTTGTAGATTGGATTGCTGAAAATAAAATTTCAATTTGGTATTCAGTTCCTTCCATTCTTACAATGATGCTGCTTCACGGGGATTTGAACAGATATAAATTCGAAAACTTGAGATTATTATTATTTGCAGGCGAAGTGTTCCCAACCAAATATTTGCGTGAACTTATGAACACTGTATCACACCCGGAATATTATAATCTATATGGACCTACGGAAACAAATGTAATAACATATTATAAAGTTAATTCAATTTCGCCTGAACAGGAACATTCAATCCCTATTGGAAAGTCTTGTTCAAACATGGAGGTATTTGCATTAACTGAAGATGGTAAACTTGTAACCGAACCTGGAATTGAGGGCGAATTGTTTGCAAGAGGATCATGTGTGGCACAGGGCTATTGGGGCGATCCTGAAAAGACTGCCAAAAATTTTATATGGAATCCTCTGCAAAAAGATTACTTCGAGAAAGCATATGAAACCGGCGATCTTGTTACGTTGGATCAGAATGGCGATTACCTTTATAAAGGCAGAAAAGATCATATGATAAAGAGCAGAGGGTATAGAATTGAAATTGGAGAAATTGAAACAGCATTGTACAGCAATTCCGATATAAAAGAAGCTGCTGTAATACCTATTCCGGACGATATAATAGGGCATCGTATTAAATCATTTGTTGTGGGGCATAACGGGAAAGTAATAAATTTAAGCGAACTAAGAATGTATTTAGGTAAAAAGCTTCCTCAATATATGATTCCGGATGAAATAGATTTATGTGCTTCCCTTCCTAAAACCTCAACAGGGAAAATAGATAAAACAGCACTTCTCAAACTTTAACAAAAATAAAATATAATAATTTAAATAATATTTTTATCTCGTGTTAAAAAGCTTTGACCTCTTCTTTTATATGAAGACTATTTCATTAAAATCATTTTTTTCGTTTTAATATACGAACCTGCATGAAGGCTATATAAATATATTCCGCTTGCAAGCCTTACGGCATTAAATTGGACTGTATAGGAACCGGAATTTTGCATTTCATTTACTAATGTGGCAATTTCCTGGCCCAGGATATTATAAATTTTTAATGTAACCAAACTGCTGGATGGAATTTGGTATTTAATTGTGGTTGTGGGATTAAACGGATTGGGAAAATTCTGCATCAATTCAAATTTTTCAGGAGAAGTCGGAGTATTTGCTACAATTGTCGGTTGATAATCCTTCCAATTTCCTACTGTCCACAGGGTACTTGACGATGGGCTGAAAAATTGAACTAATGTAGGATAAATTGATGTTGAATCGAAAGAAGTTAGTTTTTTAAAACTAATTGAAGCTACAGTTAAAGTATCGGTTGT
>CAZCFZ010000134.1:1828-6492 GCA_964498065.1 uncultured Ignavibacteriaceae bacterium | reverse complement strand
AGTAAACTTGATTCAATCTTGTGAAATGAAAACACGACCAGGGGTTGCAGTAGTACGTCATCAATTCATTTTTACTGTTGAGTTGAATAAATCAACCTTATCAACGAAAACAGATAAAGACCATTTAGCAAAATTTAGAACAGGATGTTTAGATATTAAAATAGATTTATACTTATTAAAAGCGTTAATTTAATTTGAGCTTATATAGAATATTTTTTTAAAATATAAAAAAATAAATTTTAATTTATTAATTCAATACAAATAACATGCATTTATTAATTATCTAAGCTTTCAAAAAACCTCACAACTTTCGGGCGAAAGATAATACATTTTCAAACTATTTAATATGCGCTCAAGCAAATAAAAATAAAAAATAATTTGACTGACGGAAGTATTGCTAATTTAAACATAGTCTTGATAAATATAATTTTAATACTTCGGCCTTTAACTATTATTTGAGATGAATATAATAATATATAATAAAAACTACTTAGGTTAACTTTTGGAAAATCCGTAGCCCTTTATTAAAACCAATTTTTTAGAAGGAATATTTACTTAATAATAATTTGTGTTGAAATTAATTTTTTAATTTTCAAAAATTATCGTTTATTAAGTAATAATTTATGTATATCTTTTCATTAATTATAAAATTTTATCCTCCGTAAAGTTACAATATTATGAATTAACCGGATACGTATCTGAGTTATGCTGTGATATACAGTATATGTAAAATAATATTTACCTGGATTTGTTTTGAAATGAATATTATTGAAAGAGATTAAATGCTTGAAGGGAATTTACCGGATATGAAAAAAAATACTAAACGATTGGATAAAAAATTAGAAATTCCAGAGATATTTAAAAAGACTATGCCGGGATTGGATATTATTTTTGACAATATGCCCGATGGGATTTTAATCGGTAATGAAACGGGAATTATAAAAGCTAATAGGAAATCATTAGAAATGTATGGTTTAACTAGCATTGAAGAACTAAATTTAAAAATAAAAAATATACCCCAAATACTGGGAATGCGAAATTTTAAAACCGGGGAAATTATATCTAATGGCGATGATATTTATACGCAGGCCTTAGCGGGTAAATATTTAACGGACGAATTTACAATCATTGATCCGGAAACAAAACATGAGAAGATAATTAAAAGTACGGGAATTCCGGTTGAATTTAATAATAAGAAATTAGCCGTAGCGGTTATAAATACAGACATTACAGAAATTAAAATTGCCGAGGAAAAACAAGAAAAGCTACTCACCAAATTGGTTGAAGCACAAAAATTGATGAAAACACTTTCCAGAAGCTTAATCCAGGTTCAGGAATTAGAGAGGAGAAATATTGCCAGGGAACTTCACGATGAAATAGGGCAGTCCCTAACTGCTGTTAAAATTGATATGCTAAATATTATGCAACAAACAAAATCAGCTCAAATTCAAACTCAATTAAAAGACAGTATTCAATTGGTTGAGGAATCATTAAATGAAGTAAGAGAACTATCGCTAAACTTACGTCCATCTATATTGGACGATCTGGGATTATTGCCGGCTATTAGATGGTATGTAGACAGGCAGTCGCAGAGGTCCGGCATTAAAGGCAAAGTAATTACAAAACAAATTGAAGGAAATTTATCACCTGAGCTTCAAATTGCATGTTATCGAATAGTACAGGAAGCAATAACAAATATCATCAAACATGCTAAAGCCGAGACTTTTTCTATTGAGCTTGAAAGAAAATCAAACGACTTGCATTTGTTGATCACCGATGACGGTATAGGTTACAATGTTTCAATAGCCAGAAGAAAAGCTATAAACGGGCAAAGCATAGGTGTACTTGGAATGCAGGAAAGAGCAGAACTTGTTGGAGGTTGGCTGGATATTTATTCATCTTCTAAAAAAGGGACAAAGGTTTATGCAATATTACCCTTAAATACTTCATCTCAAAATATTGATAAAATTAAGGAGTAACATGAAACCCGTAAAAGTTATTATTGCCGATGACCATACATTAATTAGAGCAGGTATAAGGCAGCTGCTTCAAAATATAAGAGGAGTTGAAGTAGTTGCAGAAGCATCCAATGGCAGGGAAGCCGTGCAGCTTATAAAAGAATTTCTTCCTGATATCCTTTTACTGGATGTTGCAATGTCGGAATTAAACGGCTTAGAAGTAACTGAACAGATTAATAAGGAAAATATCAGTGTCTCAATTATAATCCTTTCTATGTATGCTAATGAAGAGTATGTAATCCAGGCTTTAAAAGCCGGGGCATCGGGATACTTACTAAAGGATGCCGCACCTACCGAATTGGAGCTGGCAATAAATGCGGTGATTAAGGGAGAAATTTATCTTAGTCCTTCGATATCTAAAAACTTGGTAACTGATTACTTGAGGCGGATAAACGAAGGGCTTCCTGAAGACAAAGATCATGAAAATGTTTTTGAAAGATTAACATCGAGACAGAGAGAAATTTTACAGTTAATCGCAGAGGGAAATTCCACAAAAGAGATTGCAAATAAGCTGAATATTAGTATCAAAACTATTGAAACGCATAGGTCTCAAATTATGGAAAGGCTTAACATCCACGATGTTCCGGGGCTGGTCAAATATGCTATAAGAGAAGGAATAATAACCCAGCAGTAATTTTTAAGAAAGAAATTAGATACTGTCTATAATCTTTATTCCTTTGCATTTTACTCTTTAATAAAACTCATTTTTCATCCTACCTTTGCAGTAAACATCAATGAGATACCAATTTCCAAGCTTTAAGAACAGTAAATATACCCGTTTTCAGTAGATCACTTGCAGCAACGGAATTGTCTGTCATTATTTCATATTCGTAGTCCAACTTCATTTAGATAAAGAGCAATTCTGCCCGGCCAATAACAAGTATATAACAAGCCTATAGCAAGCTCTCAATAAGTGTATAATTGGTATATTAGAAAAGTATGCTAAATTGGCAAGTAAAGCCTATAATTTATATAATAATTTCTTCATGGTCCCTGGCAATTAATGCGGAGGGAATTATCCGGCACTGAAAATATAAATTCAACCTCAGATTTACCTTATTATATAATGAAAATGTATTTAAGCTTCGGTTTATTAGAATATAATGTTAATCATTAGTGTGTGAAGATTATATTATTTTAAAATTAACCGCTTATATTTAGATAAGTTTTGGATATACTTTCCTCTCTCTTTAAGAGTAGTGAATGTGTAAATATCAGGGCATTTACCGGTAAATATAAGGTATTCCCCGATTGTCAATAAAGAAGAATTAACCTAGTTTTGATCCAAAGTTAATGAAGGAATGAAATTTTTTAAGGTAAATTATGGAAGCATTAAAAATTCTTTTAGTCGACGACAATGTTAAATTCATAAATTCAGCTGTACGTTACTTAAATTCTTCTCTCAATTTTGAACTTATAACATGGGCTGAGTCAGGGGAAGATGCTCTTCAAAAGTTAGATGATTTTGAGCCTAACTTAATTATAATGGATATCTCCATGAAAGGTTTGAACGGATTAGAGACAACCAAAAAAATACGAAAAGCACATCCAAATATAAAAATAATTGTGCTAACAATTGGAAAAGAAGAAGAATATCGAGGTGAAGCAATTGCCGCTGGAGCGAATGATTTTTTATCTAAATCGGATTTTGGCCCGCTATTATTTGGAAAAATAGAAAGTCTGTTTGGAAAGAGTTTTTCTAAAAAAAGCCCCCAAAAGGAATAATATCACTGCCGGTATTATGAATTCCGGTAATAATTGAAAAATGAAATATCGATTTATAATTTTTATATAATATGAGAAAATAATCTTCCTTTAATTTTGAATAATTATTAAAATATTTTAGGGAATAAACAATCTAATACATATCGCTATCATTTTATTTTTGTAATAACCACTCCAACATTATTCCTTTTACTAAGTATCTTCGATTCACTGCTTATCTTATAATATCCGCCGGTTCCAATTATATCAAATCTATTTTTATTCAATCCTTTTCTTACAAAATACAAATAGACCGCATTAGCTCTATTAAATGCTAAAGTCTGGTTAAAGGATGAAGGATTTTCATAATCCGTATAACCTTCTATGCGCCATCTTGAAGTGGGATCTTCTTTCATTTTTTCAACTATATTATTCAGATTTGATGTAGCGGAAGGCAATAAAGTTGCCGAGCCTGTTCCAAAATATTCATCGGATTTAAGAATATATTTATCAGCAGGAATAGGGCAGCCGAACTTATCTACTTTTACTCCTCTAGGAGTATTTGGACATTTATCTAGATAATCGGGAACTCCGTCATGATCACTGTCTAGTGGGCAGCCATATCTATCAACTCTAATCCCTTTAGGTGTATTAGGACATCTATCTTTATAATCAGGTACTCCATCATGATCACTATCCAACGGACATCCGGTTGCGTCGACCTTTACACCGGCCGGCGTGTTTGGGCATTTGTCAAGATTATCCGGTACACCATCACCATCACTATCTTTAACTATCGGACAACCGAAAGCATCTACTTTGACCCCAGCGGGAGTATTTGGGCATTTATCTAAATAATCTGGAACACCATCACCGTCACTATCCAAAGGACAACCAAAAGCATCGACTTTAACTCCCTTTGGAGTGTTAGGGCATTTATCC
>CAZCFZ010000134.1:0-1728 GCA_964498065.1 uncultured Ignavibacteriaceae bacterium | reverse complement strand
ACTTTAACTCCCTTTGGAGTGTTAGGGCATTTATCCAAATAATCGGGAACACCATCACCATCGCTATCCAAAGGACATCCAAAAACATCAACTTTAACTCCTTTAGGAGTATTTGGACACTTGTCTAAATAATCCGGAACACCATCGCCGTCGCTATCAAGAGGACACCCGGTCGCATCAACTTTAACTCCCTTTGGAGTATTAGGGCATTTATCCAGATAATCCGGTACACCATCACCGTCAGCATCGAGCGGACAACCATGTGAATCGACCTTTATACCCCAGGGTGTATTTGGGCATCTATCTTCATCATCCGGTACGCCGTCACCATCTGAATCTTTTTTATTAAACAATAAATATGAAATGCCGATGTTTAATTGAGAGTATGAATCATTTGAAGTGCCTCTTTTCAAATCGTCCAAATAATCTGTAGGAACAAAATATTGATCTAAACTTAAATTCGCTGCAATATGATCGGTTAAAAAATATCTTAATCCTATTTCAATGTATTCACTGGTTGTTCGTCTGGAATACAGATTTTTAGCATTGTTAGGGAGCCTCCCGCCGCTGTAGTATCTAGGATCAAAGAAAAGTGTATTTACACCGCTTGCAATATACGGGAATATTTGCGGGGCTACCTGATACCCGAATTCTATACCAACTCCTGCATAATATATAGATGTCTGAAATGACCTTGATATTCCCTGACTAATGAAACTTGTTTGTTTACCGGCTATATAACCGCTTCCCCCTGTTAATCGTGCACCAAGGAAATATTTTGAGTAAAGATTAAAATAATATTCTCCTAATCCTCGCCATGCAAAATCAATATTAGGAGTTTGATAATCAGTTTGGGAAAATGTAGCACTTCCTTCAAGAGATAAAAGGACAGAACCGTTTAGCGGCTGAAATATCTTCTTACTCTCTTGGGCAAAATCAAAAGTGGAGTATGATATTAGAAAAATAATAATTGCATAAACAGAAAAGTTGAAATTTAATGATCTTTTTGGGTAGTCTGTATTCACGGTTACCTCTATAACTTCTTAAAAATTTTTTCCAACAGCTAGTATGAACTCTTAAACGATAAATTAAAGATTCTAATTGATAATAATTAAATACTAATTTGATAAAATAACTATATGTACAATATAATAAAATACAAAATTATTAAAGAAATAAATTTTTAATAACCGGCAGTATAAATTAATAGATCCTTGATAATTATGTCCTCCTGATTCCCTCAAAAATACAAAGCCCCAAATTGTTTGGGGCCTTGCTATTATGGGGATTTTGGGTCAGGAATATTTATTTTATAAGTATCATCTTTTTAACTTCTGTAAAATTACCTGCCTGAATTTGATATAAATAAGTTCCGCTTGCTAATTTACCGGCATCAAATTGAACATTATATCTTCCGGCTTCTTTAAATTCATTGACTAGTGTTTGAACCACTCTGCCCAGCATATCAAATATTACAATTTTAACTTTTCCTGCTTTAGGTATTTCATATTTGATTGTTGTTACCGGGTTAAATGGATTCGGGTAATTCTGGTCCAGACTGTAAACATCCGGGCTGGAAATATCAGCCTCAACAACTTTTGAAAATGTGTATTTCCCATCGAAGTCGGTTTGTTTTAATCTGTAATAATATTTTCCGGAATTAACATTTTCGTCAACAAAATAGTAATTCTTTGGAGAATTGCTGTTCCCATTACCTTTAACAAACCC
>CAZCFZ010000133.1:0-8983 GCA_964498065.1 uncultured Ignavibacteriaceae bacterium | reverse complement strand
AGACAGCCACTAACGATATAAAAATTCGCCTAGTAACCGTCCTACCTACCGGTAGGAAGGTACAACGGTTTAAAATTAGTTTCGAACAACCGATTTATTAATTAAACCATATTTAGTTAAATCAATTCTAATTAAATTTTTAATATAACTAAATCTGAAAGTTTGATACTTTTTAAATTTTAATTTTTCATCTAATGCGAGAAAGATTTGGAATACCTGGCTAAGAAATATGAACCTAAAACAAATGTTGCCGCAGCAATTTGAGCAAAGATACATTGCAAATTCGGGAAAACTGAAAACCATGTGCCGAGCCACCCCGGAATTGAAATACCTGCAGGTGTAACAGGCAGCCAGTTTGCCTGCTGCATTTCCTGAACACTTTCACCTACCATTACGAGTAAGACTATTCCTAATAAAACTCCCGTAAGCACTAGCATTTTTTTATAAGGCAGATGTTTATGAAGTTTGAATGTAAGTAACGCAACAATCGCAGTAAGTATTATTCCAATACCGGAGCCGATAAGAATAATATGTCCTCCGTCTCTGAGTCTTAACTGTTGTAAAAAAAGCACCACTTCAAATCCCTCGCGATAGATAGCCGTAAAGCCGAGCAGAATAAAGCCCCGCAGCATTTTAGACGATTTATCTTCGGAAGATTCTAGTATATATCTTCCCTTCTTTGTATGGTGAGTTATCCAGCCTGTCCAATAAATTTTATGGAAGAACCAATTCATCACGATTAACAAAACAATAATAGCGAGGAGTCCGGTTGCAGCTTGTATATCCAGTTCGGGTAAATTAATATCCGAAAGAGCTTCAACAACTATAAACCAGGTAGCGGCAGTAGCAGCTAAACCAAAACCGGCACCTAGAGAAATCCCTTTACCAAAATTTTTAGGCTGCTTACGTGTCATTGTGGCCGTTATAGCAGAAAGGACAAGTATCGCTTCTAGACCCTCGCGAAAAACAAGAACTCCGCTGCTTAATATGGCAGCAAATGAACTTAAATTTTCAGCCACTGGATTTGGAACACCGGCAAATGTCAAACCCTGCCAGACAATAACACCGGTGGTGATTAGTACTCCTATTGTTATAAACAAATATTTTGAAATTGCTTTGATTCCCAGAATTCACTCCTTTTTATATATAAAAAATTACAATAAAAATTAGCATATTATTATTCTTATTTAGACCAAATATAAATTAGAGGATATAAAATAGCAAACGTATACAGTAAAAGAATGTTTATCTGTTTTTATAAAGATTTCGTAGGAATTCAATTATTTGATGATGGCAACAAATTAATTTTGTTCGTGAGGAGAAAGTTTTTTCTTAATTTTGTGTGAAATCCACAAGAATACAATACCTAAAATAATAAAGAAGACCGTAATGATGGAAAAAATTTCCACATTGGTAAAAAATAAACCGCGGCCTCCGTGTATTCTCTCAATAAAAGCTGTAAAAGCATAAAAACCGGAAATAAGTGCCGCCAACAACAAGATAAATCCAAATATATTTAGTAATGATGCAAAAATTTTTATCATCTTATAAAAACAAATAAGTAACTAAACAGCTATTTAATTATCATTTGAAAAAGCAGGTATTATTATTTACATAACTGCTTCCAGTTTCTCAATATCTTCGGCAAATAATATCTTTTTTAAGTCGATCAATATTAAGAGCCTATCTTCAAGTTTACCAACTGCTTTTATGTATTCCGAATTTAAACCTGTTACGATATCAGGCGGCTCTTCTGTTATTTCTTCCGGTATCCGGATTACTTCTTTTACAGCATCAACAATAAATCCAACTATCTTTTCTCTTACTTCCACTACTACTATTCGAGTGTTCTTATCAGGTTCTTTCTTTTCCATTCCCAGTTTCAGTCTTAGATCTATTACAGGTATTACTCTTCCCCTCAAGTTTATTACTCCTTCTACATAGCCAGGTGCATTGGGAACTTTGGTTATCAGCATCATCCTGTTTATTTCCTGAACATGCAGGATATCTACACCGAATTCCTCATTGCCCAATATGAAACTTACCAGTTGAAGTAATTCCCCTGCTTCTCTTCCTTGTTCTTTGTTTTCAGCCATATCTTTTTTTTTTATTTCTGTTTAAAAATCATTTTGGTTATGAACTATTTTTCCATTATGCCGAATATACGACTTGCTTATTTTTTCATCTTCTCCAATGTCTTCCATATTACTTTTTTTAGTTCTTTCATTTATCTTGAATTGAGATATCAATTCTCGCAGATTCTCAGTCAACCTGCTTAAATCTTCCGACGACCTTGTTACTTGCTGGATTTCCGCTGCGTTCTGATTTGTTACATTTGCTATTGACTCTATATTCTTGCTAATTTGTTCCGATGCCGATGACTGTTCCTCACTTGCTGCCGCTACCTGCGTTGCTATATCAACAACACGGTTTGATCCTTCTATAATTTCTTCCAACGATTTTCCCGCCTTATCGGCTAACTGAATTCCATTCTCAACTTCTGCAGTTCCTTCTGTCATTGACCTTACCGCCTCTCCCGTATCTTTCTGAATCTTCTTTATCATTTCGGCAATTTCTTTTGTAGCCTTTGTTGTCCGCTCTGCTAACTTCCTTACCTCATCGGCTACCACAGCAAAACCTCTTCCTTGTTCTCCTGCCCTGGCCGCTTCTATAGCTGCATTTAATGCCAGCAGGTTTGTCTGGTCTGCTATATCATCTATTACCTGTACAATTTCACCTATTTGATCACTTCCCTTCCCTAATTCTTGTACTGTTTGAGCTGACTTTCTTACTACTTCAGCTATCCGGTTCATACCTTTTATCGTTTCCTTTACAACTGCTCCGTCTTCCTTAGCCGTATTGCCTGCTTCTTGTGCGGCTGTGGCTGCCGAACTTGCATTCTTTGTTGTCTCAAGAATAGTTTTTGTCATTTCTTCAATTGCCCCGGCTATTTCTCTTGACTGCTGGCTTTGTTCGCTTGATCCGGCTGCCATTTCTTCTGTCGATGAAGATATTTCGTTTGATACACTTGCTGTTGCCTGTACTGCATCCATTACGTTTGTTATGGCTTCATTAAATGAAACTGCTAATCCGTTTATACTATTTTTAAATATTGAAAAATCACCTTCATAATCATTGATAATTCGAATAGTCAAATCTCCCTTTGCTAATATGCCTAATACTTCATTAGCTTCTTTAATCGGTTTTACCATTGCATCTAAAGTAGCATTAACTCCCGAAATAATTTCCTTATATCCGCCTTTGAATCTGCTCTCATCACCATGTTCATTTAATTTTCCTTCCAGAGCAGCTTTTGTTAATTTACTGATTTCATTAATCAAATTTTTAAGAGTTGAAGATATTGCATTTAATGCCGGAGCTAATAAATCGTTTTCATCCGAAGAATTACTAATCACTGAAACATCCCCTAATGCAATTCTATGAAGTTTTGAAGCAAATGCATCCAGGTTTTGGGCCATTCCATCCATCGTTTTAGCCAATATTCCAATTTCATCGTTTGAATCAATATTTGATCTGGCTTTTACATGCCCCAAAGAAAGTTCCTTTGCCATAGTAAGAACTTTATTTATCGGCTTGGTTATATTCTTAAACATTTGGGAAACTACAAAAAATAAAATTAATAATATAGTTATTCCAATGATTATTAAACCGACTTCCCTTGCATAAATAATATCTTTTGCATCATTTTCAACGTGTCGATCTTGGGCTGCAGCAAGCTTTACAACTTTATCAATATAAGATTTATGCAATTTATATTTTTGTTTCATTTGCCCATTAAGTAATTGCTCAGCTTGTTTTTTCCGGCCGCTCAATACCAATGGAATAAATTTATTGTCTCTTAAATCATAGAAATCAATTGCAGGATGATATGATTTATCTATTAAATAGTCTTTCATCTTACTTTGTGGCAATACTTTAGCCCAATAATCATGTCGAACTTCATATTCATGTCTAAGATCCTTCGATTTTGCTATTAATTGCTGCAATGTATCAGCGCTATTCTCGTTCAATATCTGGAATGCATTTAGATATGATTCGACAATATAATCAGAAGGAGGCAGAATATCAGCTATTAAGTCTTTACCCTGAATAATTTGGGAATACATATTACCATTTATTCTTATTTTTTCAATTGTATTAAATGAAGTCAATCCAAAGATTATAATACCAAACGCAAAGATAAATATTATGAATTGAAGCTTCCTTGAAAGCTTAAGATTAGTAAACCATTTCATTTTGTTACTTTCCTAATTACTATATCATATTATCGTATTATTTTATAATTATTTAAGGGGAGGGATCCTATTTTATGGTAGTGTCCTAATTTGCTTAAATCTTGAAAATTATTTTTTGTCATCCAGAACGAAGACGAGGGATTTAATGAAATTAAAGGATGTTTTGGCTCGACTCCGCTTACCATGACATCCTTTAGCAAAAAAAATTTTCGATCAGAAATTGTTATTCAAAAATAAGTTTTTAATCGAGTATATTAATTCAAAATAAAGAAATAAATTGATTCCTCTTCTTGAATTATAGGCTATTAATATAATCTTCTATACAGACAACTCCGAAAAAATGAATCATGGTGCAAATCTCTTTCAAGTAGAAGATCAGCAGTGTTTGGATGGATTTACTCATAAATTTATTGCGACACTTTAAGGAGGTAACTTTGTGAATTTTGATGGAGAATAAATTTATTAATAAAAATTAATAATAATCGGTTATTTAACCTTTATTACCAGCACAGTCATATCATCATCGGACTTATTTTTTTTAATAAATTTCTGCACTTCTTTTATTATTGAATCCTTCATTTCGGAAACAGATAAATGATTGGCTGATATTGATAAAATATGATTTTTTAATCTTTCAACACCGAATAATTCACGATTTGCGTTTTCTGCTTCATCAATTCCGTCTGTAGTTAAAAATATTAAATCTTCTTTTTTAATATCATAAGTTGATACTTTATAATGAATATCCGATTTGACCCCAAGGGGTAATCTTGGCCCATCAGATTGAAGGAATTCAATCTTGCTCCCGGATAATAAAATCGGCCTGGTTAATCCTGCATTCGCTACCGATAATTTCATATTTTCCGTATCTATAACGCAGATACACATAGAAACGAACATTCTTTTTTCAATTTTATTAATTAGAGAAGAATTTACATTATCTAAAATTTTATTAATACTATTTTGTGATCTGATTTCGGACATAATCATCCCGCTTGTCATTATTGCGGTAACGGCTGCTTTCATTGCTTTACCGGATACATCTCCAATTATAATTCCAAATCTTTTCCCATCAACACCCTGCTGAAAATAATCGAAGAAATCACCGCCTACTTCGTTTGCAGGTATACAGATACCTGATACATCCAGATTATCATTAATGGGATCCGATTCAGGCATAATTGACAGTTGTGCATCATGTGCAGTCTGGAGTTCAACTTTCATTCTTATGATTTTCAATCTTCTCAAATAAAGGAGGAAGGCAACACAAATAATTACTAAAGAAATAAGAATAATGAACCAAAACCTTTGCCAGAAAGGAGGAATTATCCTAATAAATAATTTTAGTCCGTTTTCATTCCATACACCATCACTGTTAGATCCTTTCACCAGAAAGTTGTAATTACCGGGGCTGAGCAAAGTATAACCGGCAAACCTTTTGTCTGCACTAATATAAACCCAATCTTTATCAACGCCTTCCAACTTATATGCGTATTTATTTTTCTCCGGTGAAAAATAATCTAAGGCAGCAAATTCAAATGAAAAAATATTATCTGAATACGGAAGCTCAATTTCTTTAATCGAAGTTAACGGTTTTGAAAAATTAATTTCTCTGTTAAATACTTTAAATGAAGTTAAAACAACAGGAGGTATATAATTATTGTCCTTTATGGTAACAGGATAAAAAGCATTGAATCCATTAATCCCGCCGAATAATAATTCACCATTTTTTGTTTTGTAATACGATCCTCCATTAAATTCATTGTCCTGCAGTCCGTCTTTCACATTATAGTTTTTAAACTTTTCCTTTAAAGGATCAAATCTCGATAATCCGTTATTTGTACTTAACCAGAGGTTGCCTTTGTTATCTTTTACTATACCGTAAATAGAATTGCTGCACAATCCGTCATTAACAGTATAAATTTTACATTTGCCGGTTTCAAGATAAAATTTATTTAATCCGCCTCCGAAAGTACCCAGCCACAAAAAACCAGCCGGATCAATGAGAATTGAAAATATATAATCACTCTGTAATGAATTGATAGAATTAATTCTTGCTCTGTAATGAATAAATTTTTCATTTTTTTTATCAAATTTATTTAAGCCTCCGCCCTCTGTACCTATCCAGAGATAGCCGTTGTTATCTTCAACTATAACTCTCACATAATTTTGACTAAGGCTTTTAGAATCATTGGGAATATTAAAATAATGTTTGAATAATCCGGTTGTTGGATTGAACCTGTCCAAACCTCCGCCGTAAGTACCTATCCATATAATGCCATCCTTATCTTTATAAATGGCTCTGATTTCATCATAGATTAAACTATTCGGATTCTTAGGATCATGATGCCAGTTATTAAATCGGCCTGTTCTAGTATCGAATTCATCTACTCCTCCCCCATTAGTGCCTAATAATAGTTTGCCGTTTTCGATGGGTGTAATAACTCTAACCACATTATTGGATAGACTGTTTTTATTTTGAAGATGTACATAATGTTTATAAGAGTTTGTTTTTCTATCCAATCTATTTAAGCCGTTATGAGTTCCTATCCAGAGGATGCTGTCATTATCCTGATAAAACGACCAAATAATAGAATGGCTTAATGAATTTGAATCATTTGTTCTATATTTATAATGATAAAACTGTCCGGTTTTTCTCGATACTTTATTGATTCCGCTTCCGTATGTTCCTATCCACATAATACCCGACCTATCTAAATACAATGATCTTATCTCATTTGCACTTAAAGATCGATCATCCAAAGGATCAAACCGGTATGATGTAAATTGATCTTTTTTCTTATTATAAATATTTATTCCGCCGCCGTTAGTGCCAATCCAAATCAAACCTGAAAGATCTTCACAAATTGCATATATTTCATCATTGCTGATTGATTTCTTATTAGCAGAGGAATGAAAATATTTATAAAACTTAGGCGATATGGAATTTCTCTCTTTTAACGAAATTTTATTTAAACCTTTATCCGTACCTACCCATATTTCTCCTCCCGTGTCTTCATAGATTGAGCGAACAGTATTATTACTTAAAGAATTTTTATTATTCAGTTCATATTTGAAATTAAGAATTGTAAAAAATTTACTTCCGCCTTTTTTGAAAACTTTAAATAATCCACTTGTCGTTCCGATCCATAGAACATCGTGTTTATCGAATAATAAAGACAGCACCTTAACATCTTCAAGTAAAGCGTTTCGTGAGGAATCCATCACTCCTCTTTCTATAACAAATCCGGAATCTTTAATTGAAGTATTAATTCTATTAAGACCAAAGTCTGTTCCAATCCATATATTCCCTTTATTGTCTAATACTGCCGCATTAATGTTATTGTTACTAAGACTGTTGGTGTTCTGTAATTTAAAATTAAATCTTATTATTTCCTTTTTATCCGGGATATAAAGATTCATACCGGAATTGAACGTTCCAATCCATAATCTTCCAATATTATCCTCACAAAGGGTTGTAATATCATTATAACTTAAACTGTTAGGATCACGGGGCGAATTTCTTAATATTGTAAATGCATATGCATCGTAAATGTTTAATCCATCCTCTGTACCGAAATACATAAATCCGTTTTTATCCTGAAGAATACATTTAACTATGCTTTGCGAGAGACCGTCTTCAAGTGAAATATGATCAAATGATATATCGCTAATCTGCGGATAAATAATATTTATTATAGTAAAAATTAAAAGAAATGCTTTTAATAATACTTTCCCTTTTGTAATTGAAGCATTCATAAGAAATGCTCCTTAAAAATTTTAAATCAAATAATATATTGCTATTAAGAGAATTAAAATCATTTAAAAACTATTTAGTAAATAATTGTTTTATCCGTGAAAGTCAAGAATATAAGGTTAAAGTCAGCAATTAGAACTTAAAATGAATTTATTTTGATTTTTTACACATTGTAATTTACATGAATGGTGAGAAATGAGTATAAAGGGATTGTTACTGGTCCTGATAAACTATATAATACATTTGCGCGATCTGAAAAATCTTCTCAAATATTCTTGCCGAATTAATAGTTGTTCATCTACAGAGATTAATAATTAAAAATGAAATATAAAGTCCACAGATTTAATATTAAAATGACAAGGGACGAGAACAAATTGGAACAATTTTTAAACAGTTTAACCGGAGAAATCGTAGCAATAATTCCTAATGTTGCTTTTAAAGCCTTCTGGGTTCACCAAATAAATTTTCCGCTGATTGTGGAGAAAGTAAGCTGAATAAAAGAGTTAAAAATGATTAGAATTATTATTGGAACAAAATGCATGGTGATTTTATACCCTAATTACCACTTTCCCTTTAGTCTTTCCCGATTGAAATAATTTGACGGCTTCTATTAACTCTTCAAAATTAAAAACATGTCCTATATAAGGCTTACCGAGATTGAGTGCATTAATTTTACTTAAAAAGTCTTTTAACATTTCAACTCTATCATAAAGCCATATTAGATTGAAGCCCATAACGGATTTATTATTTTCTACCAGCGTTAACCCGTCTACTTTGGGTCTTGTAAGATACTTATAAGCTAGTTTAAAATAATTTGGTCGGAAAGTAGGTGATGAGTAATCCGATAATCCGTAAATTACCATTTTCCCTGTAGGAGCTAATAAATCAAATCCTATCTTTTGCACTTTCCCTCCGATGCTTTCCATTATTAAATTTAGTTCCCTGCCGTTCAGACTTTTTAATAATTCTT
>CAZCFZ010000132.1:1650-9011 GCA_964498065.1 uncultured Ignavibacteriaceae bacterium | reverse complement strand
TCCTGAGCTTTGTATACTTCGCCCATTCCACCCCGTCCCAATTCTTCAAGTATTTTATAGTGTAATACTGTCTGGCCTATCATAATTTATATCCTCTTTTTACATAAATTTGAATTGGGACGCGGTCTCGGCCGTCCCGATTTATCGGGACGAGACGGACTTCACCGAGTTTTTCTAATATTTTATAATGAAGTATTGTTTCATCTATCATTCTTAGTCCTTTTGTTTTAATTTACTATACCAATTAGTAACTATTGTAAGGGGCGGCGTTTCTTTGTTTTGCGTGGGAACAAAAAAGAGAAATTGTTTATTATCTTTTTTTACCCCATGAAACTGTGCTCTACTCGAAAATGGTATATCGAAAAGCGGAGTTGTCTTTCCTATATCTATCTCATTTCCATGGGGACTTACTTCTACATACATTACTTTATAATTGCTACCGACATAATAAAGTCCTCTTCCGTCTGCTGCCCAACCAATATATTGAAGTATGAGTGAAACAGTAGATACCTGCCATTTCCCCCTTGTAAAATCGGGAAACGGACTTACATAAAGTTGAAGTTGTCCTGACTCATCAGTTACGTATGCAATCCATTTGTTATCAGGTGAAAACCAAGGTCCGCCCTCGTTGAATTTGGAGTTAAATAATACTTCCGGTTTTATATATCCGGATTTCGGAATGTTTGAAACGGGTAAAATATAGACATCGTATTTTGTTTTAGTATTTTGCTGAGCAAAGCCAATATATTTATTGTCTGAAGACCAACTTAAAGGTAAACTATTATTATCGTTATTGGTTAATTGGATGACATCACCGATCCCGTTTGCGGATTTCTCATACAATTCGAATTTACTGTTTTTTCTGTTTGAAGCAAACACAATCCATTTACCGTCAGGCGACCAGCATGGATACTCGTCATTTGCGGATGAGAAAGTAAAACGTGTATATATATTCCTTTTAATATCATAAAGCCAGATATTTTGAGATCTAGAATTGTCATCATAAATTGAAAGCGCTATTTTAGTCTCATCAGGCGATAAGACAGCTTGACGGTAATCATCGGGCTTTCCAAAAACATTTTCCTTTTTGCCGTTTCTGTCGTACCAGGCCAACTGCATTCCGTTAGTTGTATTGCCTCTCTGGTAGAACAATACCCCATTCCTAGATACGGAAAAGACAGCGCAGTTGAACCTTTGACTGAATAAAACATTTTCTTCAATAGGAACGGCAGAGCCGGTTAATTTCAGACTGTTGGGATCAAAGGGCTGAGCCATCAATGTATTATCCTGAACGTATAGTATATTCTTGTCAGCATATACTGCGTTTGAATGAGCAGAAAATAATTTTTTTTCTTCTTTTCCATCAAGCGAGGACACATAAATTGCATCTCCTGCCTGAGAGTTACTTACTCCGGCCCTTACATAGAAAATAAAATGATTTCCATCAGGCAAAAAGCACGGCCACCTTTGTGTAGTTTCACCCTTTGCAGTGTCAAGCTTTGTAACTTCCATAGGTTTACCTCCGCTTGCCGGCACTTTAAATATTCCGGTGCTTTCTTCAGGTTCAAAAACAATTATATCATTTTGGTTCCAGCTTCCGCCTCTTGCATCCGCAGCATTACAGATTGCAATGCTTGGTCCTCCCGAAGCAAGAATTTTTTTTAATTTGCCGTCGGCAAAGAAGCCGATATATTTACTGTCATAAGACCAAAAAGGATAATAAGCGCCTTCTGTACCATTTAGTTCCTGCGCAGTAATTGCATCAAGCTGCCTTACCCAGAGGAAATTTTTCCCGGTTGAATCCTGTGCCACAAAGGCAAGCATTTTACCATCCGGCGAAACTGCAAGATGAACTCCTTCATATCCATTTGAGGTAAAAGAAAATTTATAACCGGAAGGCGGATCAATTGAAGCAGCTAATGAGCTTAATCCCGATAAATTGTTAGATGTTTTGTTTACTAAAAACAAATAGAAAAAAAGAACAGCTGCAATGAAACAAATTGAAAGACTCGTCCACAATATTTTCCTGTTGTAAACAATGTTTCTTAATAATTTTTTTAGCGGAACATCATCATAAACGAGCGGTCCGGAAAGATTTGTAGCAGTATTTTGCTGAACTCCGGCCCGTTTTATTCCCGATACGTTATACATTCTGCTGGTTCTGTTCCCGGTTGAACCGCGTTTTAATTTTCTCAGGCTTCTGGCAAGTTCCTTTGCAGACTGAAATCTTTCATCCTTATCCTTCCCAAGGCATTCCAGTATAAGCCTTTCAAGTTCGGGATCAATTTCCGGTTTTACTTCAGAGATTGGCGGAACATCTATATTTACAATTTCATAAACCAGCGCTGCTTCGTGCATTCCTTTGAAAGGGGATTGACCGGCAAATAATTCATAAAGAACTAGTCCAAGAGAAAATATATCTGTTCTGTGGTCAACATCCTGACCCTGTATTTGTTCGGGCGACATATATCCCATAGTTCCGAGAGTAGTGCCTGCTTTGGTAAGTCTGCTGATATCTTTTGAAGAATAAAGTTTTGCCAGCCCGAAATCCATTATTTGCACAATTCCGTCTTTTCGGATCATAATGTTATCGGGCTTAATATCCCTGTGCACAATTCCCTTTTCGTGAGCAGCAGCTAAACCTTCGGCAATTTGTATTCCAATTTCGAGTTTCTGTTTATCAGAGAGGGTATCTTTTTTATCGGTTAAAGTTTTTCCATCGACAAACTCCATTGCAATGAATAACTGCTTATCGCCGTCTTTGTTCTCATATTCTTCAATTGAATAAATCGTACAGACATTCGGATGATTCATTGAAGAAGCGGTTTTAGCTTCCTGTATGAAGCGCGCTTTTTCAGCTTCAGTTGCAGTAAGTTTTGAAGGAAGAAATTTTAGTGCAACGAAGCGATCAAGTTTAGTGTCCTGGGCTTTGAAGACTTCGCCCATTCCACCCTCACCCAATTTTTCTAAAATTTTATAGTGGAGTATAGTTTCACCAATCATTAATTTTTCTCCGAATATTTATTTATCATCGCTTGAAAAGCCGGATCTTTACGAAGCGGGTCCCAAGTAGGATCAAGCCGGATTAGGTTTGCTGAACAGAAACCGCCGTATGGAGAAGACATAACCTGATTAAGTTCTTTAACAGCTTCAACAGTATCTCCAAACATTGCATAAACCTTAGCACGTGTGTATTCGACTTCTAGCAAATAATATTTTAATCCTTTCTCTTCCATAAGCTTCATTAGTTCATCCAAAGTTTTAATTGAAGCCGCTTTCTGCCCGAGACCCGCTTGAGCAATAGCTTTCCCCAATAATATACCGAAAGTCTTTTCACTGATTCCGTCACTAGAAAACTTATTTGCCTCGGCCAGAGCCTTCCGATAATTAACTTCAGCGTTTTTCTTATCCCCGCTTAATCTGAAAACTTCAGCACGAATAAGTAAAATCTGCAATTGTGTAACAAAACGACCACCGGGGCGAAGTGTCTCTGCAATTTTCCGGGCTTCTGAATAATTTCTCTGCAGCAATAACAAGTCGGCACGTTCATATAAGATATCCGCAGTTGATTGAATATCAGATGGAGCTTTATCCAGTATTGCCATAGCAGAATCTGCATTTCCCGATTCCAGTATTTTATTTTGAGCTAGGAGTGCATATCCTTCCGGATCATCCGGAGCAATTGAAAGTACACGGTTAAAAGCTTTCCCCGCAATATTGTACTGCCGCATATAAACCGATGTAAGACCGAATCCCAAGGCAAGATTCGGATCATTCGGATTTAAAGACACTGCTTTTTGAAGATAATTGGAAGCCGCTTTCATATCACTTCTTTGTTCATTGATATATGCAATTGCTGCCAAAACTTCAGCATTGTTCGGAAGTCCTTTTAAAGCCAGTTCAAATTCATTGAGAGCTTTTCCGTACTCTGCATAATCCATACGGTAAACATATCCCAATGCAAAATGACCATAGGATAAATTAGGATCAAGCACCAGTGAATACTGTGCATTATTCAATGCATTCTTTGCAGTTGAATCGGAACGGTCTATGCTGGCATACATCAATAAACTTTGACTGTAGCCAAGTTTAGCCCAGGCCAAAGCAAATGACGGATCATTCTCTACCGCCTGTTTGTAAGAATTCACAACCTGTGTCAATAAGTTAAAATTACCTGCCAGGACTTTTGCATAATAATACTCGCCGCGTAAATATGCGTCGTAGGCAACTTGATTCGTAGTCGGTATGCTTGCAACAGCGTTTGTCTGTTTTGCAGTCAATTTTGCATTTAAAGCATCTGCTACTTTCTGAGCTACCTCACCTTCAACACCGAATATATTCTGGAGCGTGCGCGTATAGCTGTTTGCCCAAATGTGGTTATCGTTCCGTGCATCAATCAGCTGAACATTTATCAATACCTGGTCGCCTGCCTTCTGAACACTGCCTTCAAGAATAGTTGCAACACCAAGCTGCTTTGCAATCGTTTTTAAATCTTCAGGATGACTCTTGTATTTCTCTGTGGAAGTACGAGAAATTACTTTCAAATCACCTATGTCTGCAAGTTTAGTTAGTATCATATCCTGCATACCGTCGGCAAAATAGGCATTGCTTTTATCGGGACTTAAATTTTCGAAAGGAAGAACCGCGATAGATTTACCAATAGCTGCCGAGGTGTTTATAGTTTCATTTTTATTAAAAAGTAAAAAATATCCAACTGCAATTAAACCAGGAAGAAGCAATCCCGCTGCAATAATTTTTATCCTTTTCTTTTTAACGAATAAACTTGATTCTTGAAGTTTGTCTTTCACTTTTTGATTATCTGTTACTACACTTTTAACCCCTGCTGATTTTGATCTTAATACACCACTCCCGAAATTTCCGATATTAATTAATTCAGTAGCAATTTCGCTCATTGATTCATAACGGTCCCCAGGTTCTTTCTTTAATGCTTTATCAATAATTCTTATCAAAGCAGTGTCAATCTCCGGCAAATATTTTGTTACCGGTTCCGGTTCTTCATTTAAAATTGAATAAATTATTGCCTGATCATAATCTCCTTTGAAAGGCAATTTACCGGTAAGCATTTCATAAAGTACTACTCCGAAAGACCAGATATCTGTTCGATAATCAGTTTCATCCCCTCTTGTCTGTTCAGGAGACATGTATGCAATAGTTCCAACTGTAGTTCCAACCTTTGTCAGCTGTGAACCGCCTTTAATTTTAGCCAGACCAAAGTCCATTATTTTAACCTTGCCTTCAGTCGTGATCATTATGTTGGATGATTTGATGTCTCTGTGAATGATTCCTTTTCTATGAGCGGCTTCTAGACCTTCGGCAATTTGAATAGAATAATTAATGATTATTTCAGGTTGAAGAGTCGGGATTTGACTCTTCTCTATCAAAGATTTTAATTCTTGGCCGTCTATATATTCCATCACAATAAAAGTATCATCACCTGATTCTTCAATTGCATAAATCGTAGCTATATTTGGATGATTTAGTGATGCCGCAGCTTTGGCTTCAACATTAAACCTTTCCCGTTCTGCGGAATTACCGGCAATGTATCCGGGTAAAAACTTCAGCGCAACTTTGCGTCCCAGCTTTGTGTCTTCAGCCAGGTAGACCACACCCATTCCGCCTTCGCCTAACTTTTCTAAAATTTTGTAATGTAGTATTGTTTCACCAATCATATTTCAATCAATATTTCAATCAATATTTAATTCGTATTTCTTAATAATCGCTTTATAACTCGGAAGATTCCTTAGTGAATCATATATCGGATCTAGTTTTAATAAAGGAACTGAGAAATCACCCGGTATTGAAAGTATAAAATCAATTTGTTTTAATGCGCTTTTGTTATCACCGATAAGAGTATAAATCCTTGCCATTTCCAGTTGTCTGTAATATCCTCTGTATGCTTCTTTCTTCAGAGGGAGAAGCTCGATTCCTTTTTTACCTTCAGCAACTGCTTTATCTTTCATTCCAAGGCCTGCGTAAACAATTCCCAGGGAACTGTGTAATCTCTCATCCTGCGGGGTGACTTTTAGCTTTTTCTCAAGTTCATCTTTAGCTGATTCAAAATATTTTTTTGATAAAGCAGGTTCGTTTTTATATTTATAAATTAATCCCAGCATTTCATCCTCCGGAGTAAAAGCAAATTGGCTGTTCTCATAAGGCTTGTTAGTTGATTTCAAATTATTTATTGCCGCATCAAATTTGCGTTCAAGGATATAGATGTAGGCCTTCAAATTTGAATTTAAATCAATATAACTCTTGATACTAACCTTATATACTAAGTCTGAGGCAATTTGCAGGTTACCTTTTAAAATGTATATCCCCGCAAGAGATACCTTTTGTAAACTTAAATCAGGATTTAGTTCTATAGTTTTCTTGTATTGTGAAATAGCTTTTTTATAATCTCTTATTATCCCATATGTTTCTGCAAGGTTATTGGCATATTCATTAGAAAGTGGATTAAGGTTATAACCTTTTAATATATTATTTACAGCAAGATCAAATTTCCCCATCCTTCGATAAACGAGCCCTAGGCCAAAATAGGCCGATGCATTATTTGGTTGAATTTTCAGGGCCGCTGAAAATTCCCTTATGGCGCTTTCATATTCCAGTTTGCAATGGTAATGATAATATCCAAGTGCCAGGTACGTTTCAGCAAGATTTGGATTTAATTGCAAAGACTTTTGTGCATTCTCATAAACTTCTTTTACAACCTTTTCGGAATGGTCATAATAAAACCAATACATTAAAGCCTGACAAATTGAAAGATGAGCATAAGCCTGAGCAAAATTAGGATCTAGGTCAATTGCCTTTTTATATAGATTAATACTGGCTTGGATATCCGATTTTAAATAGGCACCCCTTGCTTCATAGGATACTCCTTTCAAATAAAAATCATAAGCCTTGAGATTGCCGGTCGGTGGTGTTTCTTTTTGGCTCTGGTTATTTGCAAAAGTTCCGCCTAATTGATTGACAACTTTCTGTGCAATATCATTCTGCACCGCAAAAATATCATTAAGTACTTTGTCGTATGAATTTGACCAGGTAATAGTGTTATCGGAAACGCGGATTAATTGAGGAGTTATTCTTACACGGCTTTCATTTTTTCCGGTCTTTTCCCATCTTATTGAACCATTAAGTATATAATCAACTCCGAGTTTTTTACCAATTTCCTTAAAACTTTTATTTTCCTTTGCAAGTTTTTCAGCGCTGCTGGTTGCAATTACACCAATATCTCCAATCGAGGCAAGCTTGCTTGTTATTTCATCTGTTATACCGTCTGCAAAATATTTTTCATCCTGCGGACCAAGATTTTGAAACGGCATTACAACAATCATTTCTTTGCC
>CAZCFZ010000132.1:0-1550 GCA_964498065.1 uncultured Ignavibacteriaceae bacterium | reverse complement strand
TTTCTTTCCTCCGTATCGGCAGAAATTTGTTCAGGGAGAAATTTAATCGCAACCTGGCGTTTCAGTTTTGTATCCTCAGCCAGGTAGACCACACCCATCCCCCCCCGTCCCAATTCTTCAAGTATTTGATAATGTAATATTGTTTGACCAATCATAAATAATACCTATTATTTAATGATAATGATTTGGGATGAGGTCTCGTCCGTCCCGACAGAATCGGGACGAGACGGACTTCGCCGAACTTCTCTAATATTTTGTAGTGAAGAATTGTCTTGTCAATCATGTTATATTCTAATTAAATCAATTTATTTTATTAAATTTTTTTTAGAATTTTCCGCCAATGAATAGAAATAGTTTCCGCAAAAGTAGGTTTTCAATCCTAGAAATAATTATAATATTTCCCGGACTTCACAATTAAAATACGCTTACATTTTAATATAAACAATCAATTCATAATTTATTTTCAATGTTTTAAATATTTTAACATCATGCATGTTATATCGTCTGATTGTTCGGTGCCGACAATAAAATCCTGCACATCACAAATTATGTCTTTTACTATTCTATCCGGATTTTCATCCTTAACATTTAAAAGAGATTTTACGAGACGTGTTTCATGAAATTCTTCGCCATCTTTGTTAAATGCTTCAGTTACTCCATCGGTATAGAAGAAAATACTCTCATTTGGTTTAAGCATTATAATATTGGATTCGTATGGTGAATCATTCATTGCCCCAAGCATCAGCCCACCGATATTTTCTAACTGATTAATATTTCTGTCGGAAGAAATTAAGTAAGGCGGATTATGACCCCCGTTTGAATACTCGAAAGAACCGTTTCTTGTATCGAGTATTCCGTAAAAAACCGTGACAAACATATTTGACGGACTTTGATCAACCAAAATATTATTAACTTCGGATAAGACCTCATCTGTGGGCATTCCTTTTTGAGCAGTTGCTTTTAATAAGGATTTACAGACTGCCATTAACAGAGCAGCTGCAATTCCCTTGCCGGTTACATCGCCAATTATAACTCCGAGCCTGTATTTATCAATAAGAAAGAAATCAAAAAGATCCCCGCCTACTTCTTTTGCGGTTATCATTTTAGCATAAATATCAAATTCTTTTCTTTCAGGAAAAGGCGGAAAGGTTTTAGGCAGAATAGAGGTCTGGATCACTGTGGCAATTTCGAGTTCCTGCTGCAATGCCACTAATTTATCGTGTGATGACAATGCGTCTTTGTACAGTTCAATTTCTTTTAATGATTTATCGATGGTAATTTCGAGATCTCTTAAATCAATCGGCTTGGTTATAAAATCATAAGCGCCTCTATTCATTGCGGTTCTTATATTTTCCATATCGCCGTATGCAGAAACTATAACAGACCTCAATAATTTATTATTAAGCTCTTTAATTTTAGAGAGCAGTGTAAGCCCGTCCATAACGGGCATATTTATGTCTGTTAAAATCAGATCAATAGTTCCGTCATTTTTAATTTTTTCCAGTGCTTCGGCGCCGTTCTCCGCAAAATGAAATTCATATTCATTTGTT
>CAZCFZ010000131.1:0-9145 GCA_964498065.1 uncultured Ignavibacteriaceae bacterium | reverse complement strand
TTAGCAACCTGTTCGTCAGTCAATATAGGAGTAGTTTCAAAAGTAAGATAATCAGACCAATCCTGTATCCATTTACCGAAAGCATCTATATTTGAGGTTTCGGCAATGATAAATCCCCGGTTACCGTCTACACTGTGCCATCTGCTTTTCATAGTTACTCCCTCCGGAGGAAGCCCGCCTGTTTTTTTGAATCGCCCTTGAGCATTATCTCTTTTATCAGAAGTAAGTTTATATGTTATATGAAAAAGCATTTTAATTCTCCTTTCTAATATTTTTAAATATTAAAATTTATTAAAAGTATTCCTTATTCATAATTTAATTATTCTTCATTCTATTATTTTGCCGAGTAAAACCTAGAAATCACGCAATACGAATTATTATTCAGAAACTATTTTCCCGGCAGTACCTAACTCTGAAGTTTTCTTAGGCGGCATCGGAATTATTTGAGATACTTCCTGCTGGTAACGTATATAAGCATTACCGTGGAATCTTACTAAATCTCTTTCTTCCAATTGCATTGCAATGAGTATATAACCAGTAGTTGCCAATGAAAATAAAAGATGACCGATTGTCATTTTAGGAACAGCCCAGAACGCAATTATAAATCCTAAATATAACGGATGACGAACAAGTTTATAGAAAAAAGGTTTTACAAATTTAGGATATACTTGTTCTTTACCTTTTAAATTTCTATATACTTGCTGCAAACCGAAAAGGTTAAAATGGTTTATTAAGAATGTAGTTAGAAGTACTATAAAAAAACCGATAAAAAATAGAAGGTTTAATACCATTGCCCAAAAAGAGCTTTCAACACTCCATACAGTTCCTGGAATAGGACGCCAGAATGCAAACATTAAAATAAGTGCGACACTCGCAAACAGTACATAAGTACTTCTTTCTATTGATCTGGGAATTATTTTTGTCCAAGCTTTTTTAAAGCCTTGTCTGGCCATAACACTGTGCTGAATTGCGAAAAGAGAAAGAAGAAGTATATCAATAAGCCAGACTAAATTAGTTCCGCCTTGAAAACCTGTATCGATGGATTTGGGAACAACAAAATTTCCAATAAATCCGATTGCGTAGAGGAACGTAATGAAAAATACAGCATAACATAATATACCGTATAAGAAAAAGATAACTCTTTTCATATAACCTCCAATGGTTTTTTATTGATGATTGAATTAAATCAATTTTGTTTTAATTGCTGATAATTGATTATGTAATCCGCATTACATTAAGTTAGTAAAAGATTAAAGTCTTAAATATTAAACTTCGACTTTTGAAAACTCATCTTCGATTGATATTGTGACTGGAAATGAATTAGCGATTAAATTATAAACCGGCGATGATTTTTTACCTAATTCCACTAAAAATTTTTTTTCTTCATTTGAAAGATTTTCTCCTTTAATTCTTATTATCACTTTTATATTTTCTTTATTATCAATATTATTTGAATAAATTCCTAAAAAACGTTGTAAATCAAAGTCGCCGGTTAATTCCGATTCCACATCATCCAGAATAATTTTTTTAGAAGCAGCTTGATAAACTATTGATGCGGTTAAACATCCGGCTAATGCATTTAAAACATATTCAATAGGAAAAGGACCCAGATTACTGCCAAGCAGAGTCAAAGGTAAATCATTATCAAATATAAAAGGAGAAGTTCGTGTACTATCTTCACTATCTGCGCCGTAAAAATCCTTTATTATAGCACGGCTGTGTCCGCCATTCATCCAGGTGTTCTTTACTCGAAACTGAAAATTTGCCAGCTCGGGTTTTCCTTTAACGGCATCAATTATTTCAAAAAATTTATTTATATCAATCCCATTTATTCTCTTCGGTTCTGCCATTCTTCTTCAATAAATTAAATAACATTTGTTCATATTTAGGCACACTTCATGCCAGGTTAATTATTTTCATTATTATTATGTTTATTAAAAAATTAAGAGGGGTTATGAAGATTTATTTTTACGATTTTTCGTTAATTATGAAATTTCGTGAATTAGTTGGTGAGATTTCGTTGGATGGTAATTAAAAAGAAATGTTGGAGTGTTATTGAATAATTATGTTTAATAATTATTAGGTTAATGCTATGAAAAAATCTTGATCTTTCTCTCAATTGTTACTTTACTAGATTAAAGTCAAAATTGAGGTTAAAAATATAAACTAGGTCAACATTTGCAATTTTTTTATGCCAAGAGCTTTTATTCTTGAACCTAAAGTTGTAGGAGGTATGCCTAAAAGTTTTGCAGCTCCATCTTCCCCGGAAATTTTCCAGTTAGATTGTTTTAGTGCTTGGATAATATTTTCCTTTTCTAAGTTCAGCAGTTCTTTTTGAGATAATATTTTTGATGGTTTAGTTTCTTTTATTGTTTGATCTGTATTATCAACCAAGTTGTCTGAAAATAAATTATCCAGAGTTAACTTCCCGTTGAACGAAGTTATAATTGCTCTTTCTATTACATTTTGAAGTTCCCTAACATTACCCGGCCATTTATAAGATGTTAATTTTTTTATAACATCCTGCGTTAAAATAGGAGGTTCTACTCCCATTACTTTCGATGATCTATTTATAAATTCTTGTGCAAGTTTAATTATATCATTTCCCCGCTCTCTTAAAGGAGGGACATTTATAGGGTATACATTAAGGCGGTAAAACAAATCTTCTCTAAATTTCCCGTTCTTTATCTCTTCTTTAAGATTTCGATTTGTTGCTGCAATAACTCGAACTTTTACTTTTTTTGTTTCGGAACTTCCTACAGGCTCAAATTCCCCTTCCTGAAGTACTCTTAATAATTTCGACTGCAAGTCTAGTTGGAGATCGCCTATCTCATCTAAAAATATTGTTCCGCCGTGAGCAAGTTCAAATCTTCCAATTCTTCTTTTAGTAGCGCCGGTAAATGCACCGGGTATATGACCGAATAATTCGCTTTCTATTAGCGATGAAGGAATTGCCGAACAATTTACTTTTATAAGCTGTTTGTTTTTTCTACTGCTAGCCGAATGAATTGCTCGTGCAACTAATTCCTTACCTGTTCCTGTCTCACCGGAAATTAGGACAGTTGAATCGGTTTTTGCGACAAGGTTAATATCATGCAGCAATTTCATAATTGGTTTGCTTTGACCGATAATTTCATCAAAATTATTCAGCAATTTTAATTCTTCTTTAAGATATTCCGACTCCAACTCCAGTGCTCGAATTCTCTTCTCAGCTTCCAGTTTATCATTTATATTCCTTAAAATTACGGTATAGAAAGTTTCATTATTTAAATCATATTGAGAAATGGTAGCTTCAGCAGGAAAACTCGGGCCATCTTTACATTTAACAACCAGGCTGTCAGTAATCCAAATATATTTTTCTCCCTTGGGCATACCGGATAATTCTTTAATGGAATTTTCAAAAATCTTTTTAGCTTTTTCAGTAAGGAGATCCAAAATATTTTTACCTAATATATTTTCTAATTCACATTTAATTAATTTTAATGCGGCAGGATTCATCATTGTTATGATTAAATCAGATTTTAGTTCAATTATGGCATCTAAAGCAGTATTAACTAATCTTCTAAGTTTTTTCTCTTTTTCTTCAATCTCATTTTCAGCTTCAACCCTTTGTAATTCTGAAGCTGCCTTTGAAGCAAAAATTTTAAATATTGCTTCATTATTAGGTTTTTCAGGCATTGGCTTATCATCAATTACACCCAAAAGACCTAAGGTTTTGCCACCGGTATCCAATAATGGAGCGCCCATATAGCTAACTACATTTATACCTAAATCCGGACCGTCCGGGAACAACTCAGAAACATTTTCTTTAATATGTACAAATCGTGATTCTTCAATTACATTTTGACAGGGTGTCCCGTCAATTTTGTAACCAAAATGATTAATCCATTTGCCGTCATACCAAAAAGCAAGAGCAAGAAGGAATCTCTTTTCTTCAAAATATTTAGTAAGCCAACCACCTTTTGTGTTTAATATAATGCATAAGTTTTTAACAAGTGAAGTATAAAAATCGGTTCCTGTAGATGAAGATGTCCCCTCAAATATAGCTCTAATGGCAGAATCCTCTTCATTTTTCACTTGTCTCATTTTAGATTCTTTTAACATAGTTAACTAAGAATTAATTTGAATGAAAATTTTCAGAATATTCTAAAAAGGATTTACACACTGGGAAATAGAAATTTTAAATATTTGCAGAAGAAAACAGCCACCGCAATTTTGGAATGATTTAAGTATCAGCTTTATTTTATAATAAATATTATGTAAAAATTAAAATAAAATATGCTTGTTAGCAAGAAATATTTCTTAAAATTTATAACAATAATGAAGTTTATTAAAATTTACATAAAAGAAATTTTTGTCAATTTCGGCTGCAGAAAGTCGGGATAAACTACAGCCAAAAGAATTTTACTACTTATTTGCTGCTAACCATATCGTTTTTCTGCAAAGCAATATTATATGTCTCATTAGCAATATACGAATCAAATTTTTCGCCTATTTCTTTTGCTTTTTCTTTGCTTCCGGCTATCTTAAATAATTGTTCCCGGTAAGCAGCATCCTCAGGGCTTATTTTCCATTCAAGATCCGAAGGTCCGTCCTTAAATTTCCAGACTACTGTTAAGCTCCAGGGACCTGTCTGATTTTCAAGTACCATAACCGGGCCGGGATTTCCAGCAGCTTTAGTCGCGGGCATATAATATTTCTTAATTATATTCATTGCATCATGCATTTTACCTGGTTTAAATTTTATACGTCCTACACCGTACCATGTTACATTTTTATATTTAGCTGCTTTTACAGGCTGATCCTTTGAAGAAGATTCCTGGCTAAATGACGGTTGACAAAAAAACAATGAGACAATTAATATCATTAAAACCTTCATGACTGGATTAAAACTTTGCTTAAATAACTTATGGCTTAAAATACTCATAGACTGTTTGAGATCTATATCGAAATTTTCATTATTCATCATAACCTCCTACCGATATTAATAAATTATTATTTAGAATGGATATTAAAATTAAATTATTAAGATCCATTATTTCCCTCCCCGACTTTTTAAAAATAAATTCTCCTAAAGCCGCTAAGAATTCGGGCAATCATATATAAATTTTTGTAATAATTAATATTGATCCTAAAGTGATCCGCTTAAGAAGAAATTGCAATTACAAAAGTTACTGCAGGTTTATATCATTTTAATATAATCTAATAAATGTCAATCTTGAAAAATATTGGTTTTCAATCAGTCAATTATGAATATATAATAAAAACTTTGATTGGTAAGTAATTATTATAAAATTATCGGACTACTAACTTTATTTTAGTTTAAAGAATTAAAACTTTAAATGCCATAGAAGGCCAAATAAAATACCTTAACCGTATTATAAATCACAAGTACTCAAATAACTTAAATCCAAGTAATATTAGTCTTAGTGAAAGGAAAAAGGTTCTTGTAATAAAAGATAAAATTAAAATATAATTATTCTTTAATGCATGTAAATTCAAAGAAATCAAATAATTAAAAAATTGACTGACATTTAAAAAATAAAAAAAGTTTGAATAAATAAGTTTTAATGGGGAAAATATTTCCGTTAAATTCTCTTTAAGGATTTTAATATAACTGCTCAATAATTATACGTAAGAATATATTCTTATGTTAAGAATAAATAAACAACAAATTAAAAGGGTGAATTATGAAAAATAAAATTTTATTCTCCGGATTATTACTTTTTTGTCTATCACTACTGTATGGCTGTTCGACATCAGGAATGTTCACTTCGGCTAATATGACAAATGTTCAGTTAAGGCAAGCGAATTATAAAATTATAGCGACTAATATTTCCGGCGAAGCTGAGGCAGGATACATAATCGGCGCTACTTTCCCTGCAGGACCTTTAACACAAACATTAGCCATAGCAAGGGTTAGCGGAACGGGAATGTTGTATAAAGAGGCACTGGAAAATCTTTGGAAAAATTATGAAGAGAAATACGGTAAAGCGGAGGGTGATAAATTAGCTCTAATTAATGTAAGATATGATACTGATGCAATAAATTTAATTTTATACACAAGTGCAAAAATTTATATTAGAGCCGATGTAATAAGATTTGAATAGACAGCAAGCCCAATTTCATGAATATAGGTTTGATTCATTATAAACAGGTACTTTATTTGCATTATAACTTTGCTGTTGTAAAAATAAAAGAGCAGTTATTACAGCAATATATAGAATGCTAATTTGTGTTACTTACATATTATTTTGGTATTATAGTTACGAATACTCTTTTATATCTTGATAATTGAGGTTCACCTTTATCTGTAACTCTTAAAATAAATTGAGCGGTTACTTTTTTCTTAACCATAGGTGCTATCACATAAGCGTTATGAACGTTTTCAGCTGAATTAATTTTTATAAGTTCTTTATACGAACCGGCTTCAGGGTAGTCAAACCAAAGGTAACTGAGATTATCTCCATCAGGATCGGTTGCCGTAGCATCTAAATCAAAGCCCTCTCCTGATTTAACAGTTATATGTTCGTGGACTAATAATTTGACAATCGGCGGATGATTTGCTTCTTTATATGTTTCCGTGCACCAGCTCATCCTGGCGGCAAAATCATTTTGAAAATCATTTCGCCAACGCCATAGTGTTGCTTTATTGCTTGTAAATGTCATTGTGTCCAATCTAACGGCTCGTCCGTATTCATTAAAAGTATAAGGAGTATATTTATCAACTGCATCTGTCCAAATGGCTCTGGTTTCCGGTTCTATCGGAACACCTGAATTACCTTTTTTAAGTGAATCAAATTTAGGTTTGTACAGTTCGTAACGACCGCCCCACCCTCCCCAGTCGGGATGTTCGGGATAACTCAATCCGTTTGGTATTAAATTTAACCAAGAAGGTGTATCACCTTCCATTCCGTAAGCTACATCGGGGTATACGGCACCTAAAGGCCCATGACCTTGCTGTATATTTTTTGCCAGCCATTTATTACTAATTGTTTCATTATTTATTCCCTTTATATAACTATTGATTGCACTCCAAGTGGCGCTTCCGTAATCATCGCCGGGGCTGACAATATAAAACAAATTAGGAAAATTTTTTCTGATCCATACACCGCTGTCGTCCTGGTCGGATATTGTATAGACCCTGAGTTTTGCTATTAACTTTTTTACTTCTGTTTCTGTTTTTGTTTTTTTTATATCATATAAAGCCTGGGCAAGAGTATTAACTCCTCCCCAAACGCATATCCATAAAGGGCGCTCATCTTTTTCTTCAAGAATTTTAATAATCCATTCAGAACCAGGTGAATCTTTTCTTTCGCCGACTCCCTGCATTCCATATTCTGCAATACTATTTTTTACTTTCTTTAATAGTGATTCAGCACTAGGAAAACCGGCCTCATTTTTATTAAGATTAGGCTGCACTTTACCGTATGCTTGAATTATATTTTTAATATATTCGGGATGGTTTGTTGTCTTTTGCCAGCAGGATGTTGTGGCAATTAATCCCTCTATATCAATTTCATTGGAGTATAATAATAATCGGACCATTGATTCGGAATCGTCCGGGTCAGCGCCAATATCCGTTAATATAATTACTCTATTTTTTTGAATAGCAGTTATACTTTTTTGATCTGCTTGAGCAAAAATAGAATTGAAAGTTAATATTAAGCCAAAGATAATTGTATAAACAATAGTTCTCATTCTATTAAATACCTTGTTCTAATTTGATTTAAAAATATAGGAATCATGAAATTACTTTATTTCAGCATTACCATGCCGAATGCTATCCTTCAGCCGACAGTCTGATGAGTACTAAAACATGTTATTCTCGGCTTTGGATTAGATTTATAATTGCAATCTACCAACGTTTTAGCTGTGAGTAGCTCAATTATTCATCCCGATTGCCATTTTATAAGCCATTGCAGCATCTGAAATCGGTGTTAAAGTATCCAATAAAATATTGTAAGTCCCTTTTGCGGACAGTTCGTCGGCAACTTTTTTAATTAAGGCTAAAGTTGCTTTCATTAAACCTGAACCAAGACTTAAGCGGGCAACACCTAAATCCTGCAGTTCACTTACAGAAAGAGGCATTCCTGTTCCAATTGTAGGATTTGCTAGAATATTAATTGGTGCATTAATTTCCTTAACTAAAGTTGCAATCATTTCTTTTTCCCAAACTGGCTGGACAAATATGCAGTCGGCGCCGGCTTCTCGGTATTTATTGCCGCGCTTAATTGATTCAGATAATTTTTCTTGGGGCGAACCAGATGAAACATAAAATGAATCAGTCCTTGCATTAATTACTAAATGAAATCCCAGTGAATCTGATAATTCACGAATGGCTGATATTCTTTCGCAGAATTCCGTCTCGTCAATTAATTTTGGATTTAATTCAATACTGTCTTCAATATTTATCCCCGCAACTCCAGTTGCAATTATCTTTTTAGCAGATTCAATTATTTCATCTAAATTATTTCCATACCCGGCTTCTATATCCACAGTTACTGGAGCTTTCACACCTTTTACAATTCCCGTTATAGCTGTAATCACTTCTGAAAGTTGTATTATCTCGCAGTCAGGGTAACCTAAAGAAGCAGCTAATCCCATACTTGTTGTTGCAATTGCCTTATAACCGCATGCTTCAATTAATTTAGAACTTCCGATATCCCATGAGTTTAACAGAACTAGAATTTCTTTATCTTGATGAAATTTCAAGAACAATTCGGCTTTTTCTTTTTGAATATTTGAAACCATAATATCACCCTTTTTTTATTATTTAATAATTGTCCCTTTCTTCTCACAGAATATTCATAACAACAGAAAACTAAAAAAGTTACTATAACAAATCTATTCTAATTTAATCATACTTACCATGGGACTAAACTTATATAATTGCTGCAACTTATCCGTCGACCATCCGTCTGTCGACGGATTCTTTGGAAGTACGGTTTGCATGTTAAATAATTTTGTACGAACACCTTAAATCCGGCAGCTGCCGGACCGAAACGGCCTGCCCGCCTATGTCGGGAAACGAGCAATCCGTAAATTACAAAAACGCCGAGCGCGATCCGTCAGCCGAAGAATGCAGTCGGTTGATGCGCTTGTATGTTTAAATTACTTAAAACAAAGCTTGTTTTTATAATAA
>CAZCFZ010000130.1:0-9437 GCA_964498065.1 uncultured Ignavibacteriaceae bacterium | reverse complement strand
ATTATAAAAGAGTTGTTCAGTACGTAAATTTAGCTGCTGAAATGCATTGGCCCTATGTGCTTATCGATTGGGAATGGGATCAAATGAGTAACGGCGGAAATATTATCGATGCCGTTAATTATGCAAAAAGCAAAGGGATAAAACCGCTTCTTTGGTATAACTCCGGTACTTCCTGGCTCGGTCCGACACCGAACGATCGTTTGTTGACGCACAAGAAGCGGGTGAAGGAATTCAAATGGCTCAATAAAATTGGTGTGTACGGAATTAAAGTAGATTTCTTTGCAGGCGATCAGCAGGATATGATGAAATATTATATCAATATAATAAAAGATGCCGCAAAGTATCATCTGATGGTGAATTTTCATGGAGCAACTGTCCCAACCGGATGGTCCCGGACATATCCGAATCTTATGACCATGGAGGCGGTATACGGAGCCGAATGGTACAACAACGGACCGGTACTGACAAACAGGGCAGCCCGCCACAATACGACCCTTCCGTTTACCCGCAACGTAATTGGTCCGATGGATTATACTCCGGTTACATTTTCAAATTCGCAGCATCCGCATATTACATCATACGGTCATGAACTGGCTTTGTCGGTAGTTTTTGAATCCGGTTTGCAGCACTTTGCCGACGAACCATCCGCATATGAATCTTTATCGGCCGAACCGAAAGAGTTTTTGAAACACGTTCCGGTTGTTTGGGATGATACTAAATTAATCGACGGTTATCCCGGAAAGAAAGTTGTTATAGCTCGTAAGAAAGGGAATCAATGGTATATAGGCGGATTAAACGGAGAAGATGAAAATAAAACATTGGTAGTTGGTTTCAATTTCCTCGGTGACGGAAATTATAATTTAAGACTTATAAAAGACGGGAAGAATGCTGAATCTTTTTCATATGAATCGGTGAAAGTAAAAGAAGGAGATACAATAAAAGTTGATTGTCTTCCGAGAGGAGGCTTTGTAGGAATTCTTAATATGCAAAATAAATAATGATTGCTTAATTTTTAAATGCTAAAAAAATACTGCCGATAAAAATTATTGAAATACAAGTTAATGCCGTATCTGCGCTTATTGTATTGTATTTTTCCGAAAAAGTGATCTTGTTAGTTTATAATTTTTCTAAAAGTTTAGTTGTCCTTGATTAAAAAGGCTCTTTGCCCGGAGTGTTTAATTGATATAGTTGATGTTGATCCGGTAACTAAAATCTAGGAATTGTATACATGACTTCGACTTGGTTCGATAAAACTATTAAGTATTAAGAGAAAAGACAATTTATAGATTTTAAATAAGCATGTTAATTACTTTAATAAAATAAATTCAGCCACATAACATAGGATAGTAATAATGAAAAGAATATCCATCTTCATGTTTTGCCTTGCAATGATTGTTAATACTGCATACAGTCAGTATGCCGGTCAGTTTTCTGCCGATCAAAAAATAAAACCGCAAATACAAGTTAAAGCGTACAGCTTTGATCTAAATGATGTAAGATTGCTTGACAGCCGGTTTAAAGATAACATGGAGCGTGACGGCAAGTGGCTGCTAAGCATCGATATTAATCGCTTGCTGCATAGCTGGCGGGTTAATGCCGGAATGGAAACACATGCCAAGCCTCTCGGCGGATGGGAAGGATTAGACGTCGAATTAAGAGGACATACAACGGGACATGTCATGTCGGGTTTAGCAATGATGTATGCTTCCACCGGCAATGTAGCTTATAAAGAAAAAGGAGATTCTATTGTAACTGCGTTAGCCGAAATTCAGAAAGTGCTGAACCAGGGAGGTTATTTAAGCGCATTTCCTCAGAATTTAATAAATCGCGTAATTAAAGGTAAACGCGTTTGGGCGCCCTGGTACACTATCCATAAAATAATGGCAGGGCTTATAGACATGTATCAGTATGCCGGTAATAAACAAGCGCTGGACATTGTTGTTAAAATGGGCAATTGGGCTTATGACAAACTTAAGAACCTTTCTACCGAACAATTAGCTGTTATGCTGAAAACTGAATTCGGAGGCATGAATGAAGCAGCTTATAATTTGTACGGAATTACGGGGAATGTGAAATTCAAGAAATTAGCGGATTTCTTTTATGACCATAAAGTGTTGGATCCTTTACTACATAAGGAAGATAAATTAGCCGGGCTTCATGCTAACACGCAAATACCCAAAATTATTGGTGAGGCAAGAGGATACGAACTGACCGGGGATAATAATGCAAAAGCGATTGCGGAATTTTTCTGGCAGACCGTGATAGATCATCATACTTATGTAACGGGCGGGAACAGCGATTACGAACACTTCTTTAAGCCTGATCAAATATCAAAGCACCTTTCACGTGCAACTACCGAATCATGCAATACCTACAATATGCTGAAGCTTACTCGTCACCTGTTTACGTGGACGGCAGATGTAAAATATGCCGACTATTACGAGCGGGCTCTTTACAATCATATATTAGCTTCGCAGGAGCCGCATACCGGCATGGTGACATACTTTTTATCATATGAACCTGGTACGTTTAAAACTTATAGTACTAAAGACAGTTCGTTTTGGTGTTGTGTGGGTACCGGATTTGAAAATCATGCAAAATACGGCGAAGCCATATACTATCATAATAATAAGGGCGTTTTTGTAAACCTATTCATCCCGTCGGTACTGACATGGAAAGAAAAAGGATTCAAATTAACTCAGCAAACAAAATTTCCGGACGAGGCAACTACACATCTTACAATAGATGAAATAAAAGAAGGAAATGTCCCTTTATATATCCGTTATCCTTCGTGGGCAACCTCGGGAGCTGTCGTTACCATCAACGGTAAAAAAATTAATGTGAATCAGAAGCCGGACAGTTATATTGTTTTAAACAATACCTGGAAAGCCGGCGATAAGATAGATATTAATTATCCGATGTCTTTGCACCTGGTAGCGACAAATGATAATCCTAATATGGAAGCAGTACTTTACGGTCCTATCGTCCTTGCCGGCGATATGGGAACCGAAGGTATGAAACCTCCGATGCCCTTTGCCAAAGACCAGCTTGATTATAAAAATGTTCCCGTACCTAAGGAAATTATAACTACATTAAATGTCGGTACAAAAAAATTGGATAATTGGCTTGTACCGGTAAAAGGTGAACCGTTGGCTTTCAAAACTGTTGGGATTACATCAAAAGCAATTACAATGATACCCTATTACCAGATTGATGAACAACGTTATGTTATTTACTGGGATTTGAAATAAATGCTAAAGTAAATTGTCCTAATCCTTTTTACCCATTCACGAGGATTAAGCACGATTTGCCGGAAAATTAGTAGTAAAGTTAGAGGTCTATGATATTCCGGAATGAAGATTTGAAATACTAATTGATGAAGCAGAAAAAGCAGGGAGGTATAGGCACTCCGGATTGTAAGCCGATATGCAAATGGGCATGTTAACTACATGAATCAAGCACCTAATGGTGTACAAACAAGGAATTACCGTGCAATAATAATTTTTGCTTTTAAAATAAATAGTAACCGGTGAATATGTTTATTTGCGGTTGTTTGATTTATTTTAACGAATATTTTTATTTAATTAATATATTCTATTGATAAAATATTTTATTGTTTTGGAAGTTAACGATGAATTTAATTGAAAATCAATTAATTCAACCTATCAGTTTTAATGACAAATTATCCTTCGAACAAATTTACGGAGAATATTGGTCAAAGCTTTATATTTATGCCTTCAATGTTTTACATGAAAGGGAAATATGCGAGGACATAGTACAGGAAATTTTTATTGACCTGTGGAAAAAAAGAAATGATGTTCAGATTTTTGATCTTGATTCTTACCTCTACCAATCGGTAAAGTACCAAATTTTTAATCACTTTCGTAAGAGTAAATATAAAAGACAATTGTTAGAGAAATTTGATCGGATAAATAAACAGTATAGAATTGATGAATTATACGAAAAAAAAGAATTGAAAGCTCATATAAAAAGTGCAATATCTAAACTTCCCGAACAACGAAGGCTAATTTTTCAGATGAGCAGGTATGAAGGGCTTTCGAACAAAGAAATTTCCGAAAGTCTTAATCTTTCTTTACAAACAGTAAAAAATCAAATTAGTGAATCTTTAAAATTTATCCGCAATTCTTTAAATAATTTGTACTTGTTCTTTTTCTAAATCATTATCTCTATCAGGAAATCTGCTATTACCTTTCCAATTTTATTATTCTAATCTTCAATAAATTAAAAATTTTTTGCCGGGGATAGTACCTTTCGCACATTCATGTTACTTATAGAATATAAACAAATATTTTTGGGGAAAAAGGCGGATATAAGAAAACTTCAAGTTTAATTAAAAAATAAGGAAGTAAATAATTATGCTTGACTGAATACTTCTGAAACGTTGCATGTTAAAAATCGAACTGTGAACTGAAGCTCTTCGACTTTAAAAAGAACAAATAAAGAATCATACAAATGCAATAACTGAACGCAGTGTAACACAATTAAATCCGTAGTCAACAATAATACAGGAGGTTTAACAATCATGAAAATATGCGCTTCTATTTTAGCGGTAATATTCCTTTCGTTCCTATTTTTCGAAAATGTTAATGCTCAAGGTTTTGATAAATATTATTCTAATGGAGATCACTTCAAAGTAGGCAAACGGGAAGCTTTTGTCAGTTCGGAAAAAATTGAAAATGGGAAAATTACATCGGTCAAAAAAGAAAACCCGGATGAAGCTGTCCGCCTAATAGTAACATTCAAAGACAAGCCCTTAGCGGTATATGTGCAAAAAAGATCGTCGCTGCAAAAGTTGTCATTACTTTCTGTTTACGCTGCACTGCAATCCGGTCACGAATCGTTCAGAACAGCTCTTAATACCATCCGGCTGCAGCTATCTACCCAGCTAAAATCAGACTATGGCTTTACAATTAAGCGTGATTACTATCGAGCATTGAACGGTGTTGCATTGGAATGTAAAAGAGGTATGATCGATAAAATACGTGCATTACCGATGGTAAAACATGTGTATACGGATGAGGAAGTAAAATGCAACCTTGAACAGTCGGTTCATCAAATTAGGGCAGACATCGTGCAGGATAGTCTCGGAATTACAGGCAAAGGAGTTCTGGTTGGTGATATAGACACAGGAATAGACTACAACAATCCGGCATTGGGCGGAGGATTTGGTCCTGCTTTTCGCGTAATAGGCGGATATGATTTTGCAAATAACGACAGCGACCCGATGGATGATATGGGACATGGCACTCATGTTGCAGGAATAATAGGCGCAAACGGGGATTCATTAAAGGGAGTAGCACCAGATGTTGAATTTCTTGCGGTAAAAGTTTTAGATGCACAAGGGGCGGGTTATATATCGGATGTTATTGCAGGAATAGATTACTGCTTGGATCCCGACAATAATCCTGCAACAAATGACGGAGTAAACATAATAAACATGAGCCTTGGAGGAGCACCTTACCCGGGTAATCCATTAGACAGCGCCGTGGACAATGCAGATAAAGCCGGAGTCCTATCGATTGTTGCTGCAGGTAATAACTCGCATGGTCCTAATTGGTGGGGAACAATAGGTTCACCGGGCACGAGCGAAACAGCGTTAACAGTTGGCGCCTGTGATTCAACTTTCAATATTGCATGGTTTAGTTCTGCGGGTCCCGACCCTCTGTACTCGGCTATTAAACCGGAAGTGGTTGCACCGGGCGTCAACATTCTTTCAACAGTATTAAATAATAAAACAGAACGATGGTCCGGGACTTCAATGGCAACACCTCATGTAACGGGTATTGCTGCATTACTAAAACAAGAACATCCGTCTTGGACACCTGAAGAAATGAAAGCGGCGATTGTAAATACAGCGCATTCGGTAGGTGAAAATGTATCTCTATTTGTTCAGGGTAAAGGATGCGTAGATGCTCTGGATGCCGCTGAAGCAAAAACAATTGTAGAACCTGGAGTACTAAGCTTTGGCACAGTCGACTTAGCACAGGACGTATGGGCAGATACTATCGAAATAAAGGTTAAGAATATCTACTCTAATACACAAACCCTGGAGATTCTCGTTAAAGACGGTATACCAACTGGTGCTACACTTACATTTGATAAAACACAATTCACATTAGCACCGGGAGAGGAAACGACTGTTACTGCAATTCTTAGTGTGCCATCCTCGGTTCCAATTATTAATACTGAGCCATTCGCTTATAACGGTAATGTTGAAGTGGTTTCCGAATTCGACAGTGTTATTGTTCCTTTTAGTTTTATAAAATCATCAACTATTGTTGTTAACTTTGAAAAGCAGCCCCAATTTTTATGGGTTATCAATAGAAATGGGGGAATTATTAAAGGTGTTTCATCTTATGAAGGCGTAACACAATATAAAGTTTCCGTTTCATCAATTAATTCACTCGAACTCCTGGCCGGAATGAGACAGGATACGCTTGGTGCGACGTATTATTATATTGTAGACCGTAAGATTGACGACCCGAAAGGTTTAACCTATGTTTTTTTAAGCAGTAAAGAAGCGACAATCAGCATGACAGATTCCACTATATTAGATGCTGATAACAATATTGTTACTATCGATTCAACTTCTTATATTAATTTAACATTTGAACTTTCAATTTCCGGCAGTATAGGCGGCTCGAGTTTTTCATATTCATGGGGTTTCCCGTACGATAGATTCCGTATATTAACATGCCCTCTCGATTCGACATATTGCATATACAAATGGATGGTAACGCCGCACGGTAATGATTATTTTGATTTAAGAAAATATTTTTGGGGTATTAAAGATCAAAAAGATATAAATTTCCCAACCGGGAAGGACAACCTGCATGGTTATAATGTAGCTCTTTCCTACGACGATCCCTACTTGAACGATCTTACAGGCAGGGTGAAAAGTATCGCTTTCGGTACCTACGACATCTCAGAACAGTATGAAGTAGGGACCGGCGTCGCATTAAGCATTACCAGCGGAGGCAATCCTTTTCCCGTTACAAGTAATAAAGTTAAAGTTTTTTATAATGACTATGACATAAATCCGGCTAAAGTAGAAAGCAGCGGTGATTATCATTATTCGTACAGGAATATTTTTATGGTTTTTCAGCTTGTTTCTTATGTGCAAAATTTTGAATGGACCCCTGTCTTTTCAACACCAAATTTTGTGGTAAAGAAAAGCGGGGAAGCAGTTTTTGGAGAGGTACCGTCATGGTTCTCTAGTGCTCCTCCTTTTCCCTTTGACTTTTCACCACAATATATTTATGAAGTGCTGGAACCGGGGGATACAGTTAATCTGCAGCAGTATAATCAAGTTTGTTTTCCCTTTTATATTTCATATTTAAACAAAGGTTCAGTATTCATATCAGGTAATGACAAACTAACTAATTCCTTCTCAGAATTTCCGGATGGTTTGGGACGCCCGAATGGAGTATATGAATTGTTAAATAATCACACCCATAGCTGGACCAAACCACGTTTTACTGCGAATGCTTATGCGGATAATAAACTTCAGATAGACACTGCACCATCCGCTATAAACAATCCTGTTGTTTATTATAAATATGATAGCTTGAAGAACAATACCCTGCGCTTAATAACAAGCGGGCATCTGTATAAGATATTAGGACAAGGCGGTCAAAGTACCATCGATTGTGAATACAAGATACCGGAGAATTCTACAGGCACAACATATTATCCGACTATTAATCTTATACATGTATCGGTAAACGGAAAGGCTGTAGACATTGTCCGGCCCGATCAAAATGGAATTGTCCGTTTAATCCTGGACATGCGTGACAGCGCTATTGCATCGGTGGATTTATCAGTGCTTTTACCATCAGGTGAGGAAATAATTCTTCCAACAACAGAAATCGGTAATAATGAATACGATGCAGCAATACCAGGCTATTTGCCCGAGGGATTTATAGATGTAGTTGCAAGAATAGAAGATGCACAAGGGAACAAAAGTGAGTTAACCGCAAGCCCGGCATTTTACTTTGGTAATAGTACGGATAATATAAGCTTTGATGCCCTCGTACGGATGTCTTCGTACAAACTCGACAATGCTCAAAGCATTCAATTTGCAACAGGTGATACATTGCTTTATACTCTCACTTATACAAACTACGGAAATGTAACGGCACGAAATGTGAAATTGCAGTTTCCATCTACTCCATATTTCAAACCGCTTGATTCCCAATCAATTATCTTAGATAGTATTGGAATAATTGATACGCTAAAAATAGCGGTCAAACTAGTATATCTCGGCAGCCAGCAGTCAAATGATGAAATTACATATTACTCTCCAACAATTTCCTGGACTTCTGGAGAGACGAATTATTTAAGAGTAAATAAAATATTAGTTGATCTACAAAATACGGTTACAGGTATTACTCAAGCAAGCAGCAAATTACCAAGTAAGTTTGAATTGTTCCAGAACTACCCAAATCCATTCAACCCGAGTACAACGATTCGGTTTGATTTGCCTAAAGAATCTAGGGTAAAAATAACTGTCTATGATATTCTTGGAAGACAGGTAACAACGTTAGTAAATGAAATGAAGAAGGCAGGAAGCTATACGATTAACTGGAACGCAGGCCGGTTAGCGAGCGGTGTATATTTCTACAGACTGCAAGCAGATTCTTACGTTACAACTAAAAAGCTTTTGCTTTTAAAATAGAACGCAAGATTTTGTCGTTCTTTAAATTTTATAGCTGATATTATAATTAATTAATTTTTAAATAACTTGATAATATCAGAGGGAACCGAAATGAATCATTTTAAGGTAAAATGGATCAAGGTGAAGGTTACAATTGCAGTCTTTATTTTTCTGACCTGCTCAACAAATATTTTAGCACAATATTATAGCGAAATTACTACTTCAAACGGTGAGCATGTTAGAGTTAACACGCCAAACAAAGGCGTTAGTTTAATAACAATGCAAAATGGGAAAACAACATCTATCCTGAAAGAAAATCCCGAAGAATTGGTAAGGATCATCGTGACATTCAAAGATCCGCCTTTAACAGTATATTATGTTAAGAAATCCTCATTGCAAAAAACATCTATTGCATCCGCTTATTCATCCCTGCAGGCAAAGCATTCTGCTTTTAGAGCAAATTTAAATACTATTCAACAGAAATTATCGGCTCAATTTCAATCTGATTTTAGTTACAAAGTTACTCGTGAATATTACAGATCAATTAATGGTGTTGCTATGGAATGTAAGCGAGGTATGCTTAATAAAATTCGCGCATTGCCAATGGTCGCCTATGTAAGCGAAGATAGAATAGTAAAAGCTAATCTTAAACAATCGGTACATCAAATTAGGGCAGACATCGTGCAGGATAGTCTTGGAATTACGGGCAAAGGAGTTCTGGTTGGTGATATCGACACAGGAATAGACTACAACAACCCGG
>CAZCFZ010000129.1:6663-9629 GCA_964498065.1 uncultured Ignavibacteriaceae bacterium | reverse complement strand
TGTAGTTCAGTTGGTTAGAACGCCTGCCTGTCACGCAGGAGGTCGCGAGTTCGAGTCTCGTCGGCCCCGCTCTTAAAAGCCTTAATACAAGCGGTATTGAGGCTTTTTTCATTTCTGTGCTTCCTTAAAATCCCACTGTCATTGTACCGAAAATGTACCGACTGTGTACCGACTTTTTGCCGGCACATCCCTAATTTTGTTGGTTGGGTAATATGGTTAGTTAAATTGAATGACATTGTATAATAAAATTAGTGATTGCCTTTCTCTTTAGCAACTAAGACAAGAGTAATTTTGCCAGGTTGATATACTACAGCAAATTCTTTCCCGACGTCAAAACCGGAATTTATAAGCTGTGAATTTTTGATTTTAATTTGCGGGACTTTTTTATAATCCCGCTTTGTTGGATGGCTACTTTCATAAACTTTCATTTTATACCGTCCGGATCTGATTCTTCAAATTTCCTTCCGCAAATTCTGCATTGTTTTGTCTGAGCAATTACAATGTTGTGTAATGAATTGACTGAGTGAGTTTGAGAGACAATTTTAAGATTCTTACTGCACTCGTGTTTTGGAATCCAGCCGGAATTTTGGCACACCTCGAACAAGGATTTCAATTCCTCGGATTTTTGATTCGTTATCATAGTAACACCTTTCTGTTAGTTAATTATCAAAAAGGGCGTACTGCCCCACAAAAAAACAATATTTTGCCCGCTTAATCACTCTTTGGCGAATCAGTACATTGACAAGGTGTTGATGTAATGAAAGCATTATTATGCAAGGCAAGGGCGAAGCAGCGTTAAGAAAAGGGCGAAAGTTTTTGCCGAATACAATACTAAAGGATATTATAAAAGTTGGTAAAAACTTTTGTTCCTTTTTAGCTGCTTTGTTTCATATACCCTTGCCCGTTTTATGATGAGGTTCGGTTAAGACTAAGCTTTTTATTAAAGCGGGCAAAATATGTTCTAACAGTTACGACATCAGGAGTAACATACAATGTTGGGTTTCTTCTGGTAGTTATGGCACGATAGTGACGTAGCTACACTCAATGACGCTAATGTTAAGCCTTATGATAGCCTTATTGAACGAGTGGAGTGTTTGACGGCGGCAGCCGTCAAGTAAACGGAACGAGTGAAAATAGGGCGAAGGTATGACAGAATATCAAATACTAAGTGATAAATACTGGTAGGTGTTGACCAACGGGAAACAGCTACACTAAAATGACGCTTATGTAATGATTAATCGAAAGCCTTTATGACTGAGTGGAGCGGTTGCCCCGTATGCGGGACAAAAGAGCGGAACGAAGGAACAAGGGCGGAGGTTCGATAGAAATAGTAATGCAATGATTTAATTATCAGGCTTCCCCGGGTTGAGGAAGCCTTATGGAAGGATTATTTAGCTGTTGTGGGAATAAGTAGCGGAGTATTGAACTACTTTCCCGTCAGCGTTTTTGGAAGCAACACTCAAGTAAAGTATGCTGTTCTGGTATTTAGCTGCTACGGCTTGCTGTAAGACATTTAGAGCCATACTTAATGAATACGCGGTTGTGAAATCGAATCCAGCTTCATCTTTGGAGAGATTGATTAGCTGGTATGCAGGGTCATCAGGATTAGTGGGATTATAGAAGCACACTAAAGCTGAGATTGTTAAATCGACTTCCTCTGCGGTAAATACCGAAACAGTATTCAAAGCTGAAATATCAGCAGTAATGCTATTAGCACCTACAACAGGTGTCTGAACATCAAGAGCAAATCCACCAGGAGTAATTATATTATCAACTGTGGGTTTGTCAGTATCGGAAAACTGAAAGTTTTTCTTGAAGATGGTGTTGAAAACAGAGATACCATTTTCTTTTGAATTTTTCCAGATTGCTTCAAGTGCAGAAAGTGCACTGATGTTCTTTGCCAGTTTAGCAGTTACTGCAAATTTCTGACGAACTTCAACTACAGCAGGATCATAGCTGACATTGAAGCTGGAAGGACGAGCTGCTAAGATGGTTTTACCTTCTACCGTCCTTGCAGAAAGATTACCAAGCTTACCGCTCAGGTTGCCTAAAACATTTCCATTTACTATTGCCATTTTAATTACCTCATTATTTGGTGAAATATTCGATGGAATAATAATTATATGACATTAAGGATTCATTGTATTTCTGTGCAAGTAAAAGAGTGAATGGATTAACAACTTTTAGGCTTGGCAGTGGCTTGTTACAGGCTTGTTAGGATACTTCGACAGGCTCAGTACAGGCTTAATTAAAATTGGATAAAATGTTGATGGATTTTGTCTTTCGTTTCCTAAAAACGATTGAGTTTATGGCAGCTTCAGAGAGGTTGAATCTGTTTGAAAGGATATTGATTGAATCGTAAAGAGATTTTGATTTACGAATCCTTTTATACTCGGTTTTAATTATGAGATTGCGCAGACCAATTTCATCAATAAGACCAAGTGAATATAATTTAGCGAATTTGGAATCGCTGACCAGGTTTTTTATTTCTTCCGATAATTGATTCACTTATTCCAGATCCCCAAATTGTTATTCATTGCTGTTCTGCGAAGGTTGTAGAAGATTTCGTAATATTGCATTCCTTTAGGATAGTGGCTAATTCTTGCATAACCCTTTTTAAGTAATTCTGCTTGGACAAAAACAGAATCTTTGCCATATATATCGGTTAACCAAACATAGGCTAACAATCTGCCAAAAATATCGAATGATTTGCCGTCCCGCCTACGCTGCGTTCCGGACGGGCAGGCAAATGTTAGCTTAATTATTTTGCCATCAATAAGCTGAGCGGTTAGAATTTTGGCAGAATCCGAATACGCTTCTGCGGGATTGCTCAAATGAGGTAATTCAGGTGTGTCTATTCCAAGCATTCTAACATGCTGTGAATCGGAAAGGACAAAAGTATCACCATCAATTACACGGGCAACCTTAACTTTAATTGTATATCCGTAAGGATAATACATTTTGTA
>CAZCFZ010000129.1:0-6563 GCA_964498065.1 uncultured Ignavibacteriaceae bacterium | reverse complement strand
AAGCGGAATGAAGGCGTGTCGAGGAACGAGCCGCCGTAATGAAGCGATGTTTACTGATAATAAAATGACAGAAAGAGAATATCAGGTTTTACTGGGATTCACAAATGAAAGCGAATGAAGGGTGTGTCGAAGAATGAGCCACCCGGAATGAGCGATGATGAACTGATAAGGTTATGTGCCGAGTTTACATAAGCCAACATTATGAGACTTCGATAGAAAGATTATGAAAGGTAAAGATGATTAGTTAGTTGCATAATGTTTCTTATGTAAATCTGGCTGACAATGTCAGGATGAGGTGAGTTCATCTTAGGTCAAGTGGCTTGATTTATTGAGTCCTTTATGAGCCGATTGAGCCAATTATGAGTTCTTATCTTTATCCTTCAAATAATCGCCAGTTAACTATCATTAATCAATTTTTAAATGTTTTCCTTCATCAGGTTCGTAAAAAGCATTGTGAGTTTCCAGGTATTTATATAATACGTCATAATCTTCATTGTTAAGATATGAACTGAACTTATGAGCTTTAGATAGCATTTCCACATAAGGTAAAGGGTCTTTATCGCGAGTTAATTTTTTCAATGTTAGTAAATAATCTTCACGGTAAACAGTTGGTATAATTATTTTGCTTTGATTCTTATTGACAAGTTCTGCATTCATCATAACACGGGCAATTCTACCATTGCCATCTTCAAATGGATGTACTTCGCTAACGATGAACATCATATATGCTGCGCGGGCAAATGGATCAGTTAATATTTTATAATAGTCGAATCCTCTAACTAAAGTACCACGTACGAGTTTGAAATCAACAAAAAAGGTATTACCGGCTCTATTGTTTTTTGTTTTAAATTGACCGGGTGATTTGCTTACTCGTGCTGAAAGTAATGTCTTGTGTCTTGATTGAAGCAGATTTAAGAACTCATCGGCAGTATCCGGAATTATTTTCATCTCATTTCTATTTGAAACTATCTGGTAAGTGCCGAGTATATCGTGTGAATCATCCCCACGGTTAGGGAGCGGAACGCCGGTATCAACAATATTCTTTGCTTCAGAGACTTCGAATACTGTACCCTCAATGTAATTTGAAAAATACGCTTCAAAGAATGCAAAATTTCTAAATGAGTTTAATGATGTATTTTTTTCAGGCCGTTCTTTGAAGGTTTTATTATGCAGGTAGTTTGAGAGTATTTCAAATAACTCAATTCTGTTTCTATCATAAGGCAAACCGGCAGCACGCGATAAAGCCAAATCAGATTTTAATATTTTAGACGGCTTAGTTGTAAATAGTGCACCAATAATTTTATTTAATGACTCAAACTCTTTTTGCATTCCAAGAATTTCAGAAAGTTTTCTGGCATCATCGCGTAATTTATTTAATCCATCTTCGCCTTTTATTCTTAAAATATCGTCCAGTTTTTCTTCAATTTGCGGGATGCCCAATGTCTTGGAATTAGGGCCGGATTTTTTTGTTATTTGTAGATTCTCGAGATATCTTCTTGCCTCTGAAGAAACATAAAGGCTACCGATAAATTTATTATCTCCTTCAACCGGGCCTTTGCCTTCAAGAAAATTTATGGTTATACCGGGCAACTTAATTTTCCTTGTGTAAGAATACGTTACAAAAATCTGGTTGGTTGATGTTGGTTTAAATTCAAATGCGGAGCGATGGCTTAAAACAGAATCGGGGTATAAATTGCCAAGAATTTCAAGAATATTTCTTTTGATTATTTCCGATGGTTTCTCTTCAAGATTTGTTGAATAAACCCTTGGTGCAATCTTGCGAATTTTTTTCGCTTGAACCATTTTATGGATTTTATATCCTTCTTGAGGGTCTGATGACGAGAATACTATTTCACTCATTTTGAATTTTTTCCATTATAATTGTAATTTGATTATAAAATTATGAAAATTTTCCAGAATAAGCCAGATAATTTTGAATATTTTCCACAATAAAATAATTTTGAATATTTTCCAGCATAAAGGTGAAATGGACGAATAATTTAGATAATTTTCCAAAATAAGATGATATTTTCAGAAAATTTTCCAGAATAAGGAAATTGTTAGTATTTATAATAAAATTTAAACATTTGGAAAACTTATAAAATGAATGCAGACATTAACGCAAGATTTCTAACGAGGGATGAAGCAACAGATTGGGATATAGTTGCAAATCATTTTTATGGAATAAAAAATATTACTGAAGAACAAAAAGAATTAGTAAGAAATGCATTTTCGTTTTTAAAAAATGAATTCGGTAAAAATTATTTGAGAGAAATCGATCTTGATCATCCAATGAATTTTCATATACACAATTATGTGCTGGCATCTAGATTGTGGTTTGTTGATTTAGCAGCAAATATTAAGAGACTAAAGGAATTTCCTAATTATAAATCTTTATATAGAAGGTTAAAAAATCCAGAAAATTTCCAGAAGCTTTTTCGGTTCTTGAAATAGCGATAAAGTTTTGCAAAGCTGGATTTAGTATTGAATTTGATCCGAAAGTTAAGGTAAACGGAAGACCGAAAGAACCGGATTTAAGAGTAATAAATTCTTCAAATACAGAATCTTTCTTCTGTGAAGTGAGCGTATTAAATGCTTCGGTGATTGAAAAGAATGCAATGAATACAGAAATGAAATTATTTAATGCAGTTATATCTTTACCTAATCTTCTATTTGCCGGAAAAGTTGAAAAAATTTTAGTAGAAAATGAGATAAAAAATATTTCAGAACAAATATTTGAATTGAAGAAACGGGTAAACGAAGAAACCGGATTTGGAGAATTAATAATTAACGATGTATTAACTTTGGGGCTATCAACGGAAAAGAAAAAAAATAAATTAGTTAAATGGGCTGAGGAACATAAATGTGAGATCGGGAATTTTGAACAGCCATATTTTGAGAGCAATGAATTGCAGAGGATGAAAACAAAAATAAATGAGAAAAGAAAACAATTACCTTATGATAAACCGAATTTAATTATGATTTATGCTAATACTTTCTTTTTCACTTGCGGAGAGCCTATTCACGTAATAAATGAATTAGAGAAACTTTTGGCTAAGTATAAAAATATTAACGGAGTTATAATAAGGGGTAAAGTAATGGCAACGATAGAACCTTTAACCGCCAAAATAAAGCAGCATATTTATATTCAGAAATATCAATATGATGCTTATGCCGAACAATATTTAATTATATGGAATATAGCTAGTGAAAGAAAGTTTAGTAAAGAATCAGTTAAAAGAATTGTTGATGGCATACTACTTTATTGAACAGTTAATTATGGAATGATTGCCTATAAGGTTTTAAGATTGTGTGAAGGATCGGCATTTTTATTTTTAGTTCCATCAAATCTGAATTCACCTTGATGTGTACCTCGAAAATTATAGTATTCAAACATCCCGTGCTTGTGGTCTATTGAAATATATTTCCTCTTGCCATTTGAACCAGTTAAAGAATAAATAGCTCGGAGAGAACCACTCACAGCTTTGCTTTCTTTTTTTGAAAGTTCTTTATCCAAGTAATAATAATTCGCTTTGGCAATAGCCCCGCCAATTTGCCTTGCGTAAGCTTCTATTTGTGGGCCCTTCTTTCGCATAACCTCTTCGTAGAAAATGGTAACTTTATTACCATTATATTTTTTAAGCACATTAGCTTTGTTATGCTTTATTACTTCTCCCCATAATAATTCAGTGCTATAATTTCTATTTGGAAGAAAAGGATCTTGGGCTTTACCCCAAATAATTTCTCCTTGATTTTTAGACAACCATTCGCATTTCCATTTTTGCCAAGAATGTTTGCATTTAACGTAAGGAATAGGGCTTGCATTAAAATCAAAACCAGAGTATCCATAGTTAGTATCGGCATAAGTCGCGTCAAATTGTTCCTTTGAATCAATTATTTCAAATAAGCCAGGTTTTGCAAACATCAATTGATGAAATAATCCGAGGACAGTATTTGAAATACCATTTAAAGTAGGTTGTGATTTAATTTCTTGCCAGCTACCATATAGTAACGTGTAAATAGTACCATAAGAAAAATTCTGTATATGCAATCCATTTGTCCCATATAGAGTATCGGGATATTGTTTAACACAGTCTAGGCTTTCACAGAAATCGTGTAGTACGAAGTTTCGTTTATCAATAGGAATATGTTCTGTTTCAAAACTTTCGCTAATTAGAAATAAATAACCCATTATTACCTTCTAGAGCGTTTTAATATTTCTCTTAGATCTTGTCTCGCTTGGTCAAAAAAGTCAACTGGAAAATCTGACAGATCACCATTAGGTTCTATATGTATAGGAATTATTCTATTATCTTTCTTATAAATATCTTCAAAGAAATAAATCATAATATCTTCAGAATTAAGATTTTTATTACTAAGCATACCTTTTCTAATTCCATTCAGAACATTTTCGCTGTGGGATTCAACGATTATTTGTACACCAGTTGAAGCTACATTCGCTAAAAAAGCACCTATTTCTGATTGACCATAGGGATGAAGGTGTGCTTCTGGATTTTCTATTAAAATTATATCCCCACTTTTTGCCTTTAAGCAGGCTGTAATTATTGGTAGTAATTGCGTGATGCCATATCCAACATTTTGAGGTCTTAAAAATTCAGTCTCTTTGCTTGTTTTTATACCAAGCGATAGTTTGCTAACATTTTTGATAGGATTAATATTTAGTATAGTCCCAGGAAAGAAATGACCTAACCAACTTTCAACTTGCCTAAATAATGTGTTAAAATTACTTGCGTGATAAAGTAATGTCTGATTTACTTTTAATTCTTTGAAGATTTCTAAAACACAGATAGTATATTGCCCTTTACTGCCAACTACTATTTCCGCATCACTAGAGCCAACTTCATATAATTCTGCAGGAGGAATTCTGTCCGCGGATATATAAGTCAAATTTTTTAACTGTTTAGATATCTCCTCTGCAGCAAGGTTTCGCTCAATAGAAGATTTTTGTATGAGTTTCTGAAGAAACAAGTCATTCTCTAAAATACTAAAAGAAAATATTCTCTTAGCTGTTTTTAATGAGTAGCTCATATACATCCACATCTTTTGCTTGTAACTCCCAAGCAAGTTCTATATCACCATCGGTTTCAATACTGATTTTTAATTTATTTTTTTCCCCATAAAGGGACTGATTAATTACATCTCTAGCGGAGCCTAATGAAACATTCATTCCATTTAAGAGTATGCTTTTACTCCATTCGTTTGCAATGATTGTTTGATTTAGTATAGCTAAAGACTGCAAAATAGAAGATTTGCCACTAGAATTTTTACCGGTTAACAATGTAATTTTACCCAAATCTAATTTTAATTGTGTAAAGCATTTGAAATTATCTAAACCAATTTGAGTAATCATCCAATTGCCTCCTCAATCATTTTTTTAGTTTGCCCAAATCTGTATTTAACTTTACTCGTACTATTAGTCGATATTGTAATTGAATTGTTAAACCTATCATCTTGCAATAATCTGAAAAAACCAGTTCTAATCGGCTTTACTTTGTTGCTAATAATTGTTTCTGAATAATCTGATAGAATAACAGTGAAGACATCAAATAAAGAGGCATTTATTACGCTTCTCTTTTTTTGGTTAGGAGAATCGTGTTTTCTAAATGAGTGTTTTCCAAAAATTGTGTAATTATTTAATAGAGATACATTAAAAATCTCTTTCAAATGATTTAACTCAGCATTATTCATTTGATTCATAATTTTAATAGTTTCCGACAAAAAATAATCCATATCCCCTTTATAATTATTTGTATAACTATTAACGCTTAGAATTTTAAATGCACAAAATCTGTTAATTAATTCTCTATCGCGCATAGTCTTCCAATTTAAGCTTCCATCAGTAACTTTTTGAAATAATTTTGAATTAGCCTCATTTCTTAGCCATTCTGTGCCTAATCCCATATAAAGTGAATTACGCATTTGTTGACGACTAAGGGGAATACCACTGTTAACTCTTTCAAATATGTCGAGGCGAATTCTTTCAGGTAAGTGAGGATCAATTAAGTATAATGTTAGGTTAGTATCTTCAATTCTTGCTTGATATTTAGGAGGTAAATCCTTGAAAAATTTCCCATTGATTTCTGGACGAGTAGATTCAAGCCCTTTGAGTTTAAATTCATTATCTAAATACCTTTGAAATGTTCTTAATCTTTGAACACCATCAACAACAATAATTTTGCCCTCTGCTGTTTCGGCAAAATAAAATACTGGTAAGGGCAATCTCATTAATACAGATTCTATCAATTTACTCTGTTTTTTTTCATCCCATATAAAATCTCTTTGAAATAACGGATTCAGAATGTATATACTATCTTTGTCGCCTAATCTTCTCTTTATGTCATAAATTGTCCGGCTGTCTTTGCGAATAAGTAAATCATCAATGGGATAAATATCTTGTTCATCTTTGGGCTCGTACTCATAATCAATACCTTCAATTTTTTCAATATAAAATTCGTTTTCATTATTTTCATTCGTTCTGCTTATAATATGAACTGTCCCCCCAATAGTATACAAAGAGAAAAGCAACTATATTAATAAAAGAA
>CAZCFZ010000128.1:0-9643 GCA_964498065.1 uncultured Ignavibacteriaceae bacterium | reverse complement strand
TAATTATCGAACATATCGAAACTAGCACATGCCGGAGAAAGCAGTACAACCTCATTCTGTCTCGCCTCATTATTTGCTGCCAGGACTACTTCCTCCAGCGAATATTTTATTTCCACTTTTGTAATTGTATGAAAGAAATTAAAAATTTTATCAGCCGAAGAGCCGATTGCATATATCTTTACTACTTTTTCTATCACTAGGTCTTTGATTTTGTTATAATCATTTCCCTTATCCTGCCCGCCTAATATTAAAAAGATCGGTTCATTAAAACTTCTTAAAGCGAACCAAACAGAATCTACATTAGTTGCTTTCGAATCATTTATGAATTTTACGCCGTCAATAATTCGCACCAATTCAAGTCTATGCTCAACTCCCTGGAAAGAATGCAAAGCAGAAATTATTTTTTCATTTTCAGCATCAAATAATTTAGCTGCAGAAATTACAGCCATTGCGTTTGCAATATTATGTTCACCTTTCAGGTTGATGTCGTTTACTTTACAATTAAACTTAGATATTCCTTCGACGTTAAAAATTATTTTATCTCCGGACAGAAAGCTGCCGAATGGTTGTGCTCCTTTTAAGGAGAAATAATAATCCTTGCTTTTAAATGAAGTCAACGAATTCATCAATGTTTCATCATCCTTGTTTAAGATTAAAAAATCCTCTTCGCTTTGATTTTTATATATCCTTAATTTTGAATGGATATAATTATCAAACTTATTTTCATATCTATTTAAATGATCGGGAGTAATGTTAAGTATTACTGCAACTTTCGGCTTAAATTTATCAATTAGATCCAGTTGAAAGCTTGAAACTTCCAACGCTACAAATTCATTTTCTTTTACATCAAGAACGATCTCGGAAAAAGCAACGCCTATGTTACCGGCAGAATAAGTTTTAAATCCGCAGGCATTCATTACATGTGCACAAAGGCTTGTTGTAGTGGTTTTTCCGTTAGTGCCAGTTATTGCAATAATTTTACCTTTACAATATTCCGAAGCTAATTCAATTTCGCTTATTAATTTTATTTTATTTTCCCTGGCTTTTACAAGAACTTCTGCATTTGAATGAACGCCGGGACTAACAATCATTAGTTCACAATCAAAAACTTTATCCGAATGACTTCCTATTTCAAATTCAATTTTTTCTTCAGTCAATTTATCAATTGAATCTTTAAGCTTTAATTCGGAACCTGAATCACTAACAAACGGTTTGCCGCCTAATTTCTTGATTAATTTAGCAGCACCGATTCCGCTTCTAACTGCGCCGATTATTGATATATTTTTATCTTTTATTTCCATTATCTAATCTTAAATGAAGCAAGACTGATTATTGCAAGAATAATTGCTATAATATAAAATCTCATAACTATTTTAGGCTCCGGCCAGCCAAGCATTTCAAAGTGATGATGTATCGGAGCCATTTTAAAAACTCTTTTACCTTCGCCGTACCTTTTCTTTGTATATTTGAAGTAAAGTCTCTGAATTATAACAGATATGGTTTCCATAAAAAATATACCGCCAAGAATCGGGATCAATAATTCTTTTTTAATAAGTACGGCCAAAATACCGAATGCACCTCCAAGAGCGAGCGAACCGGTATCACCCATAAAAACCTGCGCCGGATACGAATTAAACCAGAGAAAACCAAGCGAAGCTCCGACGAGCGCTGATACAAATACCGTAAGTTCTCCCGATCCGGGCAAATAAATTATATTTAAATAATTTGCATAAATCGCATTTCCGCTTACATAACTAATAATCGCCAGCGCCAGCATAACTATTATTGTAACTCCAATTGCCAAACCATCCAATCCATCCGTTAAATTCACTGCATTTGATGTTGCGGTAATAATAAAGATAACAACCGGAATATATAAATATGAAAAATCGAAATTAACATTCTTTAAAAACGGAACAGTTGTAACTGTATTAAATCCTCCGAATTGAGGAGAAAAATAAATTACAGCGCCGATTAACAACCCAATTAAAATTTGCCCTAAAAGTTTATATCTTGCAATTAATCCGTTAGGTAGTTTCTTTACAACTTTTAAATAATCATCCAGAAAACCGACTGCGCTTAACCAAACTGTACCGATGAGAATTAATATTATATAAATACTTGTTATATCGGCCCATAGAAGTACGGGGATTATAACGGAAAGTATTAGTATAATTCCGCCCATTGTCGGTGTTCCTGCTTTAGACCAATGAGATTTCGGACCGTCAATTTTCTTAGCTTCTCCAATTTGTTTCTTCTGCAATATTTTAATCAACTTCGGGCCGAGATATAGCGAAAGCAATAATCCAAAAATTGCAGCTACTGCAGACCTAAAGGTAAGGAACCGGAATATTCTGAATCCCGGCGGATTAAAAACTTTATTTATGTATTCAAAAAGATAGTAAAGCATTAATCATTAACTCTGGATTCAATTGTTTTAACAAATTCTTCCATCTTCATTCCGCGAGACCCCTTTATAAGAATAACAGAATCTTCAAGGGGCAACCGGTTTAAAAATGCATTTAGACTTTTTCTATTTTTGAAATGGGCACTTTCGATATTGCTTTTATTTAATACTGAATCTAGCTTCTTCATAAAATTTCCAATTGAGTATACCGAATCAATCTTATTCCTTTTAATATATCCGGCTAAGTGTTCATGAAGTTTTGCACTTTGTTCACCCAATTCAAACATGTCACCTAATACTAAAATTTTTCTCTTATATATTTTAATTTTAGCTAAAAGTTCAAACGCATGTTTCATCGATTCCGGATTCGCATTATAAGTATCATCTATAAGAATAAAGTTTGCATATTTTTTAACATTTAATCTTTTGTTGACCGATATAAATTTTGAGGTACCTTTTAGAATTTGTTTTTTATTTAATCCTAATGTTAATGCAATTGTTGCTGCGGCTAAATAATTCTTTGCATTCTGTTCCCCGTATAACGGAAAAGTTTGAGTAATAATTTTATTTTTGAAAAAAACTTCAATTATCGACCTGCCGTCATCCGTATAATTTTTAATATTCCCAACGACATCAGCACCATTATTAAATCCAAAACTAATTTTCCTGGGATAATTTTTTACACATCTTTTCAGGAGAATGTCATCATTATTTATAAATACTATGCCTTTTCGGGAAATCGTAGATTCAAATAAAGCTATTTTCTCTTTTAGAACGCCGCTCTTGTTTTTCAAAAATTCCAAATGAGAACTCCCGATATTTGTAATTAATGAATAATCCGGTTGTGCAATATTCGAAGTGTATGCAATCTCTCCGAAATGATTTGTTCCGAGCTCCAGGACTAAAATATCATGTTTATTGTTTGTGCTTAATAAAGTTAGAGGAACGCCAATATGATTATTATTATTTCCAATTGTTTTATTCACGCTGTACTTCTCTTTTAACAAGGCAGCCAGCATTTCTTTTGTTGTGGTTTTTCCGGCACTTCCGGTAATACCGATAATCTTAGTCTTTAATTTTCTTCTCCATGCTTTAGCCAAATCGCCTAAAGCTAAAGTAGTATCTTTAACTGTTATAAAAGGTATTTTAAGAGAATTATATTTTTTATAATTTTTTTTATTAATAACTATAGTTGTTGCGCCCTTCTTTATTGCATCATTTATAAAATTATGACCGTCAAACTTGTCACCCTTAATTGCAATAAACAATGAATTTTTTTTAATTGTTCTCGAATCAATGGAAACGGAAGTTACATTCTTATAATTATCCGGATTATAAATAACAGCAGTCGGTATATTAAATAAATCTTCTATTGTTAAATTTAAGTTTTTCATTTATTCAAGTATTTTTCTGCAACTTCTTTATCGGAAAAATGATTTCGCTTTCCATTTATTTCCTGATAATTTTCATGGCCTTTACCTGCAACTAATATTACGGCGTTGTGCTCCGAATTTTCAATAGCATACTTTATAGCTTCTTCCCTGCTTTCAATTACACTGTAATTGTTTTTTGTAATTCCTCTTTTAATTTCCTCAATAATTGAAAAGGGATCTTCAAATCTCGGATTATCGGAAGTTATAATTGCTCTTCTGCTTAAATCTGTTGCAATCCTACCCATTACAGGTCGTTTAGTTTTGTCTCTGTTTCCTCCGCAACCAAAAACCGTATAAACAGGCTCATCATTTTTTATTATCTTTTTAATCGATAACAATGCTTTTTCCAAACTATCCGCCGTATGAGAATAATCGATTACAACTTTTTTTTCTCCTCCGCCAATAACTTCGAATCTGCCCGGGACTTGCTTGGTTTTTTTTATCCCTTCAGCGGCAATACTTTCATTAACACCCATTAAGACCGATACTGCAAAAGCACTGCAGGCATTATAAGCATTAAATTCACCTATTAAAGAAGTTGAAATCTCATACTGCTTTGATTTATATTCTATTAAAAATGAAGTGCCTTTGAGATCGAATTTTATATTTTTCAAAATAAAATCTGCATTTGATGCTGTTCCATATGAATATAATTTGGCTGTAGAGTCTTTTACTAGAAAAGGAGAATTTGGGTCATCACTATTATAAACACCAAATGCAGAATCAGTAAGGGAATCAAATAAAATCTTTTTTGCACTCAAATAATTTTCAAAAGTTTGATGAAAATCCAAATGGTCTGATGTAATGTTAGTAAAAACGGCACCGCTGAAAAAGAGTTCGGCAACACGATTAAGTGCAAGAGAATGGGACGAAACTTCGGTTACCGCATAATTACATCCTGCCCTCAACATTTCCTGAAGCATATCATTCATATCATTCGACTCCGGGGTTGTGAGCGAAGATTTAAATTCTTTTTCGCCGATAAAATTTGAGATAGTACCTACCAAACCGACTTTAGCTCCTGAAGTTTCAAGAATGCTTTTAATAAAATAAGAAGTAGTAGTCTTGCCGTTTGTCCCGGTAATACCAATTAATTTTAATCTCTTGGAAGGCTCTTTAAAAAATGAATTTGAAATTTCCGCTAATGCAAGGCGGCTGTTCTTAACCAGAATTTTTGCAATTTTACCAAGAATAAATACTTCTTCGGGAAGGCATGAATTATCTTCAAGAATTACAGCGATAGCGCCTTTATTTATAGCATCTAAAATAAAATGATGACCATCGGTTTTGTAACCTTTAATTGCGACGAAAACCGAATTCTTAACAACCTTTCGGGAATCGTAATAAATACCGGAGACATCCTTTCTCTGGATTTCTCCAATAACCTGAATTGCCTTTACGCTATTTATCAATTGAGTTAATTCCATCAATATGCGACTGCTCCGGTTGCTAATGACTCTTTACAATTAAGTATACATATCAATCCATTACTCAATTGCGTACCTGGTACAATACTTTGATAGACCACTTTTCCCGACCCGTTAACCTTATATTTCAATTTTAGTTTAGCTAATAAGGCAATTGCCTCGCGAATTGAATAGTTTTTCAAATCAGGCATTACCTTAGAATTTACAGACTTAATATTTGACTGAATTTCATTTGAAGAAATATTTTCCGAACTATTTTTAGAACCATTATCAGAATTTGAAGTGAACATTACTTTCAGTTCACTTTTTTCTTCGTCCTTATATTGGTAAGGATTCTGAAAATAATTTGGATTTAATGCAATAATTCTTTGAGCAACATTTTTAAAAATCGGTGCAGCAACGGCACCGCCGTATTTACCGATTGTTGGTGAGTTGACTAATATGAGGCAAACTATCTTAGGAGATTCCGCAGGGAAAAATCCTACAAATGATGAATTGTAATCTTGTTTTGAATACTTGCCGTCAATTAATTTTTGAGAAGTTCCGGTTTTTCCGCCCACAGTTACGGATTTTAATTGTGCATTTATTCCGGTTCCTTCCTTTACTACACCAACCAATAAATTTCTCATTACCTCGGAAGTATGTTCAGAAATTACTCTTCGCACCATTTTAGGTTCATTTTGATAAACCAATTCTCCGTCATGTTTGGTTTCTTTTAATAATATTTCAGGCTGGTAAAGTATACCTCCGTTTACAACAGCACAATATGCTGTAGCAAGTTGAATAGGAGTAACTGTTACGCCGTAACCAAACGACATAAAGGCTTTCATAATTGCTGTCCAGTCATTTGGTTTTCTAAGTGTACCTCTAACTTCGCCGGGTAAGTTGATTGAAGTGTAGTTCCCGAATCCGAATGCTCTTAAATATTTATAATAGGTATCGTTATCAATTCTTTCAATCAGCTTTGACATTCCTATATTGCTGGATTCTTCAATGATTCCCCTCGCAGTCAGCCATTTATTTTTATGATCATCTCTTATTATAACGTTTTTAAATTTATATTTTCCGTTGTCTACATAAATATTTTCATTAAGCCTGCACAATTTTTTGTCTAAAAGCGACGCCATTGAAAAAGTTTTAAATGTAGAGCCCGGCTCATAAGTATCTGTAACAGCCTTATCTCTCCTGTCGGCATTGCTGTATTTCCAATATTCATTCGGATCAAAATTATTGATACAAGCCATTGCTAAAACCTGACCGTTATCCGGGTCCATAATAATTCCAACATCCGATGTTCCGCCGTACTTTGCTAGACCATCTTTCAATTCTTCTTCTAATATTTCCTGATAAGTTTTATTTATAGTAAGATAAATATTATCTCCGGCGACTGCAGGCTTTGTTTGTTCTTCAGCGACGGTTATCATATCCCCAATTGCATCTCTCAATACAAGCATACTTCCATCTTGCCCGGCTAATTCATTATCAAAGGATTTCTCAATATCATCCGCACCTCTGTAATTATTTCCGACAAAACCCAATACATGTGAAGCCAAATCATTATAATAGTATACTCTTGTAGGATCATCCTTATAAAATAATCCGTTTACTTTAAAGTCTTTAAGCAGCAAAGCTTTTTCACTTGGAGCTTTTTTTTCAATGCAGATTGTTTTGTTTGATCCTTCCATAAGATTAGCATAATATCTTTTACTTTTCCCGAATACGGAAGAGAATTTATCCGCTATCTTCTTTTTTTGTTTTTTGTTAATCATCCGCAGATCAAGATAAAATGAGACATCATTCCTGTTATAAACAAGCAAAACATTATTTCTATCGTATATCAGCCCTCTTTCGGCTCTAACTTTTTCAACATGCATCTGCTGACGCTGCGCATAAAATTTTAATTCATCGCTCTTTAGAATTTGGATATCAAAAAGTCTGATTATCAATCCGACAAAAAGAATGAAAACAATACCAATGATTATTATTGCTCTGGAATTATTCATATTTCTTTTTCAGTTCATTAGAAATTTTTTCTATTCTTTCTTTACTAACCGTTAATACTATAGGAGCCTCCGTTCTTCTTACCATACCTAATTCAGTCTGGGCAATACCGACAATCCTTTCCTCCGATGACAAGGCTTGATCTTGGGCTGTTAAATTTATTTTTGCATTCTTTATATCGCTAAACTTTTCCTCTGTTATTACTTTTTCCTTGGTTAATTTCTCGCATTCTAATTTTAAACCGACTACAGCCAATATTAAAAGTGTAGAAGTAAAAAAAACGAAAATACTAAATCCTATAAATGACTTTGAACCTTTCTTCATATCTTTTCGGCTGCCCTTAATTTTGCACTTCTGGCTCTTATATTATTTTCTATTTCTTTTTCAGAAGGTGTTAAAGGCTTTTTGGTTAAAATTTTAAGCCTGCTTTCCTTATCGCATTTACAAACAGGGTAATCTTTGGGGCAAATACAATCCAACGCTTCATACTTAAAAGTTTCTTTTACAATTCTATCCTCTAAAGAATGATATGATAAAACAACTATTCTCCCTCCTTTTAAAAGAAGGTCAACTGATTTGGTTAAGAAATCTTTAAGCGCACCAAGCTCATCATTAACATAAATTCTTAAAGCTTGAAAAACCCTGGATAATGTTTTGACTCTATATTTAAAAGGGGTAATTGAAGAAATTATTTCATTAAGATCCGTAGTCGATTCAATCTTTTTTATTTTCCTTGTCTCTTCAATTTTTTTTGCAATACGTCTTGAGTTTTTTTCTTCCCCGTATTTATAAAAGATATCAGCCAATTCCTCTTCGGAAAATGAATTTACAATATCAGAAGCTGTAATGACTTTGGATTTGTCCATTCTTAAATCCAATTTAGCATCTGTTCTATAAGTAAATCCGGACTTAGGATTATCCAATTGAAAAGAAGAAACGCCAAGGTCGACTAATATTCCGTTGTAGCCTGAAATCGATTCTATCTTAGATATAATATCAATCTTCATAAAATTGAAATTATAAATTTTTATCCTCTCTTCTGTTTTAAATTTTTCCTTAGAGAATTTAAATGCATCTTCATCAACATCGGTTGAAATCAACCGGGCATCATTATTTAAATTATGTAATATCCCTTCGGAGTGACCGCCGAATCCAAGAGTTCCGTCAAAATAAACACCCGACTTATTTGTTATCAGATATTCCAAAGATTCATTTAACAAAACAGGCGAATGATGTATCTTCATCATTTTGCCATTACTTCTGCCGCAATTTGTTCGTAGGTATCAGGCGTTTGTTTTAAATATTCATCGTATACTTCGGGGTTCCAAAGCTCAATTTTCTTTAAAGCGCCAAGGATTAAAACTTCCTTATCGATTTTTGCATACTGCAAAAGATTTTGAGGGATAAGGATTCTTGATTGAGTATCTAATGTATCTTCCGTTGCATATTGAAGACTCATTCTTACAAATTTTGCATTTAAAGGAATAAATGTATTTAAATCTAAAAGTGTTTGTTCGAATTGCTGCCATTGATCGAGAGGATAAACATCAATACATACTGCGGTACCCTTAGTCATTACAAAAGTATCATTAGCCTCAACATTAATGTGCTTACGAAGCTTAGCAGGTATGCTAACTCTTCCTTTTGCATCAACAGAATATGTATATTGGCCTCTAAACAAATATTTATCCTTTATTTGGGAAAATTCACCACAATTCCCCACTACTCCCCAAAATAAGGGAAAATTTAGTCGAAAGTCAAGAAAATTTTTATAAAAATCCCATAATTATCAAGATTATTTCAGCTCTTGTATAATTAAAAAAGTAATAACCTATAAACATGTTTATAGTTATGGAATATATTTAAAGTACTTTATTAGAATATTATTTTTTTTTATAAAAATCAGTTTTAGAACAACATATTTTAAAGAGAGGATTAATTTTAATAATACAGTATAATTACGGTTTGTTTAAAATCTTTTACAACAATTTATAAGCTTAATATAATTTCACTAAACTATTAATTAATTTTTAAATCAATAAAGAATACGTTTCATAAATTTTAGATTGGCAATTAAAGAAAAAGCTTAACAGGTATGTTTTAATATATGCAAGAGCCATCTGCCGGGATCGAACCGGCGACCTACGCATTACGAATGCGTTGCTCTACCAGCTGAGCTAAGATGGCTTACATTAATTAGAAAATGGCAAATGTTAAAATAACATTTACCATTCATCATTTAAAGGAAAATTTGATTAAGTTATCTTAATTTTTTCTTATGTCTATTCTTTCTTAACCTTTTTTTTCTTTTATGAGTAGCCATTTTATGGCGTTTACGTTTTTTGCCGCAGGGCATTATTTACCTCCGTTCATTT
>CAZCFZ010000127.1:0-9990 GCA_964498065.1 uncultured Ignavibacteriaceae bacterium | reverse complement strand
ATGCCGTAAATATTCTTTTCTAGGTCCACTGAAATTGTGTCTGAATTATATCCGATATAAGAGGCAACTAATTTATATTTGCCGCGATTCAGTCGAATTTCGTACTCTCCGTTTTTGTTAGATGAAGTTCCGATTGTCGAATTCATCACTCTAATATTTGTATAGCTTAAAGACGAACCCGTAGCTTTATCCGTTACATTTCCGTGTATGAAGTATTGTTGTGCATAGCATAAAAAATTAATAGAATAAATGAATAGAATAGACAAAACGAATTTCATGGGGTTTCCCTTTAAAAGATTTTCATTTATTATAGAAAATTAGATAACATGAATATGTTATGCAAAGAATTTTTACTAATGATTGAATATAATGCAAGTTATAAAAAATGAAATAGTAGCGTTTATAAAGTCTTTATTATCGGAATTTTACCGAAAATTTATAAACCAATAACTTTTAAATTTAATGAAATTATTTTAAGTACATGGTACTATTATAAATCAACTATGTGAATGCGGCAAAAAATTAAATTCCGTCTTTTTTTATAATGTAATTTCATATATGTCATATTTGGAAAATAGATTTAAAAGTATCTTTTAATCAAAGGTATATTATTTGTAATTTTATATCTTATTTTGAGCATTATCTGTATTAGGAAATAATTATGTTAAAAAATATAATCCTATTAATTATATTTTCTTTTTTCGGAACCGAGTGTTTTGCGCAGTTAAAAATAAATTTTACGGAGTATAGTCTTAATAATGGTCTGCATGTAATACTTCATAAGGATAATAGTGCGCCGGTTGTAGCCATAGCCGTTCTATACCATGTGGGTTCAAAAAATGAGCAAAAAGGGAAAACCGGTTTTGCTAATTTTTTTGAACAGCTGATGTTTGCCGGAACCAAAGATATTGCCCCAGGTCAATATTACAAATATGTAAGGGACGCCGGTGGTGAATTAAATGCAAATACTTCCCAGGACCGTACAATATTTTATGAAACTTTACCTGCAAATCAGTTAGACCTGGGTCTGTGGCTCGAATCGGAGAGAATGCATTATTTAATTATCGACAGTTCTTCCGTCAAAACAGCTAGGGAATTAATTAATCGTGAACGTTTGAGAAAGTTTAATAACCGGCCGTACAGCGATGTACTTGAGCAAATATTTAGGCATTCTTATAAAATTTACCCATACAGCTGGGTACCTGTTGAACCCATACAGTATATAGATAAAGCTTCAATAAAGGAAATTAAAGATTTTTACAAAACTTATTATGTTCCGAATAACGCAACTATATCTGTAGCAGGCGACATAGATATCGATAAAACAAAGGAATTGATTAATAAATATTTTAGCAGCATTCCTAAAGGCGAAAATAAAATTTACCGTTTGTCGGTTATTGAGCCTAAACAAACTAAGGAAATAGTAGATACGGTTTATGAAAATGTAAAAATGCCCGCAGTAATTGAAGCTTATCATATTCCCGCCTTCACTAATAAAGATTTTTTCTCTTTATATATGATTGCAGCACTCCTTTCTTCGGGAAAAAACTCCAGACTTTATAAGTCGTTGATTGAAAAACGGCATTTAGCTGAACAGGCAGAAGCACATTCTTTCGGAATGGAAGCACCGGGATTGTTTGTTTTGCTTGGAATTACTGAAAAAAATGTTGATCCGGACGTTCTTAAAATAGCAATGAATACAGAATTAGATAAATTAAAGGATCATCTAATAAGTAAAAATGAGCTGCAAAGATTAAAGAACTTGACGGCAGAGAAATTTATCGAGGCTAATTCCAGTGATGCAGGTTTGGCTGAGAACCTGGCCGAATTTTCCGCTCTTTACGGCAATGCAAATTTGATAAATACAAACCTACAGAGTTATTTAAATATAACACCCGGAGATATTAAGAATGCCGCCGTAAAATATTTGGGAAAAAACAATAGGGTTGTACTTTATTATTTGCCGGTGTCCGCTAAAACAAGCGGCAAAGGAGGCGAGTGATGAAAAATATAATAATCTTTTTAATATTTTTATTTTTTTTATCTTCAATTCAAGCACAAATTAAGGATAATAAAGCTCCACTGCCCGGTCCCGCCCCTGAAGTAAATTTAGGTAAATATGAATCATTTGAATTGGAGAACGGACTAAAAGTTTCTGTTGTTGAGAACCATGAACTGCCGCAGGTTTCTTTTTATTTGATAGTAAATCGACCCCCGTTAATGCAGGGAAATCAAGCCGGATATATCGAAGCTGCGGGCAGGCTAATTGGTACTAAAACGAAAACAAGAACTCAAAACCAAATAGATAGTACTCTGGATTTCCTAGGTGCTAAGCTTAAAACTTTTCCCGGCGGTGTTTTTGCAACTACCCTGAAAAATAATGAAAATGAAGTGCTTAGCATAATGTCGGATATAGTAATGAATTCCATCTTTACACAAAAAAAACTAATAAGTGTTAAAGAAAGAATGAAATTGGAATTTGAAAACCGGAAGGATAACCCTCAAACAATTATTAATACGGTTTCTGATGTTGTAGATTACGGAAGGGACTTTCCATACGGAGTGCACCCAACAAATGAAACTCTAGATAACATTACTTTAAAAAAGTGTGAAGAATATTATTCAACTTACTTCAGGCCGAATATTTCCTATCTTGCGATAGTCGGAGATATTACCGGAAATGAAGCAAAAAGCTTGATAGAAAAATATTTTGGTAGTTGGAAAAAAGGAAAGATTCCCGAATTCAAATACAAAATTCCCCAGCAGCCCGATTTAACCAGGGTAATTTTAGTTGATAGGCCGAATTCTACCAGAGCGGATATCAATATAACTTACCCGGTTATATTAAAGGTAGGAAGTGATGATGTTATAAAGTCCGCAGTGATGAATACAATATTAGGAGGCGAAAATTTCCGGCTGTTTAAAGATTTAACCGAGGAACATAACTATGCCTACGGAGTTTTCTCAAACTTATCTCCGGATGAATACGCAGGAAATTTTACTATAACTACAAGCGTAAAAAATTATGCTGCAGATAGTGCTGTCTCTCAAATCCTTTATGAAATGAAAAAAATAAGAGAAGATACGGTTTCCGAAAATGAGCTTTTCAAAGCGAAGAACTATTTAATCGGAAATTTTGCGTTAGCCCTTCAGCAGCCGCAGACGGTTGCTGCCTTTATAATTAATTTGGATAGATATCATATACGTGACAATTACTATGCGAATTATCTGAAAAACATTTCAGCGGTAAATAAACATGATGTGCAATATGAAGCCGAAAAATATATTAAGCCGGATAATGCAAATATTGTTGTAGTCGGTAATGCGGATAAGATTTCCGAAGGCCTTAAAAAGTTCGGTACGGTTTCTCTATATGATAAAAGCGGAAATAATATTAAAGGTATTTCTATTGAGATTCCTAAAGGATTAACCGGAAAATTAGTAATTGAAAATTACATAAAAGCACTTGGAGGTAAAAGAAATCTTGAAAAGGTAAAAGACCGCACAACCATAATGACTGGGAATCTAAGAGGACGAAAGATGACAATGACTGTCTATCAAAAAGAACCGGATAAGATGAAGCAGGAAATTATTGCCGGATCGCTGAAGCAAATTGTTTACTTTGATGGCACAAGGGGAGTTATGAAAGTTGCTGACAAGACTTTAGATATAAAAGGACAGGAACTTGAGAAACTGAAATATGAGTCAATGCTGGGTTTATTGACTCATATTGATTCTCTGGGTATAAAATTTAAACTTGAAGGTGCGGAGATTGTTGAAGGGAAAAAAGCATACAAAGTTGCAATGATTCTTCCCTCAGGTACAAAATGGTTTCAATATTATAATGCGGATACATGGCTCAAGCTTAAAGAGTCGGAAAATATAAAAGTACCGAGGGGTACCTTTACGGAAGAAACATATCTAGGAAATTACAGAGAAGTTGACGGTGTGAAATATCCTTTCGCATTAAAACAATCGGTCGGTTCACAGGAGCTTAATCTTACCGTCGACTCAATAAAGGTGAATACAGGATTAAGCAACAGTTTGTTTGAAATTAAATAATGCGTTTAAATATTATATGTGTATTAATTCCAATAACTGATAAATGAGCTTTTATTATGCAGCGGCAAAAATATTCGGTAATAGTGTTCGATCTGGGAAATGTTCTTATTTCGTTTGATTATAATATGATTATAGAAAGATTTAACGCGGTGAGTCCGGGACTCGGCGACAAGTTTCTTGAAAATTATAAAGCTAATTATTTTATCCATCGTAAGTTTGAACGGGGAGAAATTCCGGAAGAGGATTTTATAAAAAGAATGCTCGAAGTTCTTGAATATAAAATTGACAAGGAGAAATTCATCAATGATTATTCAAAGATATTTAAAATTAACGATGATGTCGCTTCTCTTTTACCGGAGCTAAGAAAGAAATACTTGCTGGTATTGCTTTCCAATACGGATGCACTTCATAGAGAATACGGCTGGAAAGATTTTCCATTCTTAAAATATTTTGATAAATTCATATTGTCTTATGAAGTGAATGCCGTAAAACCGGAGGAAAAAATTTACAGAGCTGCAGAGTCATTTACAAAAAAACCGTCTTATGAACATATATTTATTGACGATATTACGGAGTATGTACAAGGTGCTAAAAATGCAGGGTGGGATGCGGTTCAATTTACAGGTTACGAAAAATTAGTATCTGATTTAAGAGAGAGGGAAATCTTTTAAAAATCACATTTACAATAAATTAGAAACAAATTTTAGTTCACAAATTATGCACTGATAATTGTTTTATTGTTGATACGAAAAAAAATTCGACAATTAAACTATTTTTTATTCCTATATTTTTAATTTAAAATTAATTCAGATAATACAAGAAATCGTTTATGAATGATTTGTCCGATAACTTTAAATATACGTCCGAACAATTCGCCGATATTGAAATCCTGCGTTATAAGGTCCCCGGATTTAATAAACTTTCCTTAAAAGAAAAAGAACTGGTTTATTATTTATACGAAGCGGCACTATCCGGTAAAGAAATAATTTTTGATCAGAATTATAAGTATAATTTAAAAATCAAAATTACTCTTGAAGCAATTGTACTTTCTTATAACGGCGATAGAGGCAGCGAAGAGTTTGAGAAATTTTTAGTATATGTAAAAAGATTTTGGTTTTCCAACGGGATTCATCACCATTATTCAACGAGAAAATTTATACCGGGTTTTACCGGCGATTATTTTGAAATCCTTATTAGGAATTCGAGAAAAGAGCTACTGCCGCTTGCAGAAGGTGAGACAATAGATCAATTAATCAATCGGCTTAAACCGGTTTTATTTGATATCGGAATTGCCGGTCAAAAAGTAAACCTGAATACGAAAGACGATGTTATTAAGACTTCTGCAGTAAATTTTTATGAAGGAGTTACGCAGAAGGAAGTCGAAGAGTTTTATAAGAAAAATTCTGAAGCAGGAGATCCTGCGCCTTTATCTATCGGGCTAAATTCCAAATTAATTAAAGAAAACGGGATTTTAAAAGAAAAAATCTGGAAAGCAGGGCAAATGTACTCGGCTGCAATTGAAAGGATTATTTACTGGTTAAGTAAAGCCGTATCTGCTGCGGAAAACGAGAATCAAAAAGCGGCATTAACTAAATTAATAGAATATTACAAAACGGGAGACTTAAAACAGTTTAATGAATATAATATACTCTGGCTGAAAGATAATAACTCCCGTGTAGACACTATAAACGGTTTTATTGAATTATACTGCGATCCGCTGGGATACAAAGGCACATTCGAAGCTGTAGTATCAATTCGAGATCTTGAGGCTACAAAAAGAATAAAAGCAATAAGTGCACAGGCACAATGGTTCGAGGATAATTCTCCAATAGAAGAAAAATTTAAAAAGAAAAATGTTACAGGAATTTCGGCAACAGCAATTACGGTTGTTGTAGAAGCAGGTGATGCCTCTCCGGCATCGCCTTTAGGAATTAATCTTCCCAATGCAAATTGGATTAGAGAAAAATACGGTTCGAAATCCGTTAACTTAGAAAACATAGATCATGCATATAAAAAAGCCGAACCGGAAAAATTATTAAGAGAGTTTGCTTTTTCCGATGATGAAGTTGAGCTTGCAAATAAATATGCACATTTGGCGGATTCTCTTCATACCGATTTACATGAAGTAATCGGGCACGGCTCTGGTAGAATTCTTCCCGGTATAGGAGCTCCGAAACACACCCTAAAAAATTACGCTTCTACAATTGAAGAAGCCAGGGCCGATCTTGTGGCATTATATTATTTACCGGACAGTAAACTGCAGGAAATCGGTGTAATGCCTAATTTTGAATCTGCTAAAGCAGGTTATAATAAATATTTAAGAACCGGATTATTAGTTCAGCTGGCCCGGATAGAATTGGGAGATCAGCTGGAAGAATCGCATATGCGCAACCGCCAATTAATTTCAAAATGGATTCTTGAAAAGGGCAAGGATGAAAAAGTAATTGAAGTGAAAATGAAAAATAGTAAAACTTATATTTTAATTAATGATTATTCCAGATTGAGAAAATTATTTGGAGAACTATTAAAAGAAGTTCAGAGGATTACATCTGAGGGAGATTTTGAAGCAGCAAAAAATCTTGTTGAAACATACGGTGTTAAAATAGATTATAATCTGCATAAGGAAGTTAAAAAGAGATATTCCGAATTAAATATTCCTCCATATAAGGGATTTATTAATCCTGTCTTAAAGCCGGTTTATGAAAATGAAAAAATAGTAAATGTCGAAATTGAATATCCTGCGAACTTTATGGAACAGATGCTGTATTATGCGGAAAAGTATTCGTTTCTGCCTGTGGAAAATTAACCTTTCGTTTTTATCTTACTCTTATTTAATCGTTTCCTTTTTAAAAATCTTTTACTTCTTTTATATTCTTGCGGTTTTAAACTACTTAATTAGACCGCCGAATAAAAAAATTAAATAATTTTACTGCTATGAAGTTTTGTATAAAATATCCAATTAAGAATTATTATATTTGCACTCGTTTTATAAATATTTATTTGGAAATAAAAATTAATTATGGGACTAAGTATAGGAATTGTCGGCCTGCCGAATGTTGGAAAATCAACTTTATTTAATGCACTTACAAAAACACAAAATGCCGAAGCCGCAAATTATCCCTTTTGTACTATCGAACCGAATAAAGCTGTTGTCCCCGTTCCGGATGAAAGATTAGACAAACTTGCAAAGCTTGTTAATCCGGCACGAATTGTAAATTCGACAGTTGATTTTGTAGATATTGCCGGACTTGTTAAAGGCGCAAATAAAGGTGAAGGATTAGGAAATCAATTTTTAACGAATATTAGAGAAACCGATGCTATCCTGGAGGTTGTAAGATGTTTCGACAATGATGATGTTGTTCATGTTGATGGAAGTGTTGATCCTTTGAGGGATATTGAAGTAATTGAGACGGAATTAATTTTAGCGGATGTTCAAACTCTTGAAAAAAAGATTGAAAGACTTCAAAAAGCTTCAAAGGGAGACAAATCAATTAAAATAATTCTTGATGACGCAGAAGATCTTTTAAAATTTATGAATGAAGGAAATACGGCAATTTCATTCCCGGAAAAAGAAAGGGAAACATTGCAGGATCTTTTTAGTGAATTAAGACTAATGACTTCAAAAAAAATTATTTACTGTGCTAATGTTAATGAGGAAAGTCTTTCTGAAGATAATGAATATGTGAAAACAGTAAGGAAGTATGGTGAATCCGGAGGCGCTGATGTAGTAAAAATTTCAGCAAAAGTTGAAGAAGAATTAGTCGGGCTTGAAGAAAGAGAAAGACAAGAATTTTTAGAATCTTACGGTGTTAAAGAAAGCGGATTAGAAAAAATTATCCGTACAGGCTTTCATACACTAGGTTTAATAAGTTATTTTACTGCCGGACCCAAAGAAGTAAAAGCCTGGACGATACACCGGGAATGGAAAGCGCCTCAAGCAGCGGGAGTTATTCATACGGATTTTGAAAAGGGCTTTATCAGGGCAGAGGTTATTAGTTATCCGGATTATGTAAAATACGGCTCCGAATCGGCTTGCAGAACCGCCGGAGTTATGCGTGTAGAAGGTAAAGAATATGAAGTGCAGGACGGGGATATTATGCACTTTTTATTCAATGTTTAATTCTTTTCTAAAATTCTATAATTAAAAAGTTAATATTTAAGCGGATTTTGAGGTTTATTTCAGATTAAATTTTCAAAACTAAGATTAACAAATCATTAATAAAAATTAATCTTTTAAACCTAATAAAAAGCGTGATTGTCCCATTACTAAAAGAATTTATGAGAAGGATTATTAAAGGCATAAATACAAACACACGGAGGTCATAATGAAAAACAGGATAAATAATTTGATCACAGTTACAATCTTTATGGCAGCATTATTATTTATACTTCCAAGCAATACTAATGCTCAGGAAAGAGAATACCATAGAGGAAAAGTTAAAGATAGACGTGAAAGAATTGTTAAATGTAATGTTGAATACAAAGAAGTAATAGTAAAAAAGAGGCATTACTTTTTCCGTGAAGGATATTTCTATGAGGGAGGTCGGAAGGGTTATGTAAAAGTTGTTGCGCCTATAGGTGCAAGAATTACTTTACTTCCGCATGGATATAAAATTGTAAGAGTTCATCGTGTAAAATATTATGTTTTCGGCGGAGTTTATTATAGATTTTACCCGCGTGAAAAAGTTTATGTTGTTGTTAAAACTCCCCTTTAAATTGTATATAATTTTTCTAAAATCAAGCCTCTTCGATATATCGGAGAGGTTTTTTGTTTTTAAATTGAAAATTTTCTTAATAAAAAAATATATTTGGACGTTGAATAGTAAGTATTAAATTCGTTAGTTTGAAGGATATCTTTCCGTATTCATATACTTACTGTGTTTTATTTTTCTTAATTTTAGGGCAATAAATTAAAAGTATTAAGTAGATTGGAGTAATATTTATGTCAAACGCATATTTTAAAGTGCCGTACCCAATAAATGAACCTGTATTATCTTACGCTCCCGGAACACCAGAAAAAGAAGCATTAAAGAAAAGACTCAAAGAGCTGCAAGCTAAAGAAATTGAGATCCCTCTTATAATAGGAGGTAAATCAATTAAAACGGGAAAAACTGTTGAGATAAGAACTCCGCACGATCACTCAAAGAAATTAGGATTTTATCATAAAGCCGGAACCAAAGAAGTCAACATGGCAATTGAAGCTGCACTTGAAGCCAGGAAAACTTGGGCCGAAATGCCGTGGGAACACAGGGCTTCCGTTTTCTTAAAAGCGGCGGAACTGCTTTCAGGTTCATGGCGATCGACGTTAAATGCAGCTACAATGCTCGGCCAATCAAAAACAGCCTATCAAGCGGAGATAGACGCTGCATGCGAGTTGATAGATTTTTGGAGATTCAACACTTATTACATGACACAGTTGATGGACGAACAGCCTTATTCTCCAAAAGGAATGTGGAACCGTGAAGAATACAGGCCGCTGGAAGGATTTGTTTTTGCTGTTACACCTTTTAACTTTACCTCTATTGCAGGAAATCTTCCGACAGCTCCTGTTATTGTTGGGAATGTATCTCTATGGAAACCTGCATCGAGTGCAGTGTATTCGGCATACTTTTTAATGAAACTCTGGGAAGAAGCCGGACTGCCTCCAGGTGTTATTAATTTTGTTCCCGGTTCTGGCGGCGAGGTGGGTAACCCGGTAATGGCAAGCCCGGATTTGGCAGGTATTCATTTTACCGGTTCAACAGCAGTATTTCAAGGAATGTGGAAAACAGTCGGCAACAATATCAACAAATCGAAATATTATCCGCGAATAGTTGGTGAAACAGGCGGCAAGGATTTCATTTTCGTTCATAATACTGCCGATGTAGGTGCTCTTGTAGTTGCAGCTATTCGCGGTGCCTTTGAGTATCAGGGCCAAAAATGTTCTGC
>CAZCFZ010000126.1:0-10002 GCA_964498065.1 uncultured Ignavibacteriaceae bacterium | reverse complement strand
GCACATTTAATCAAACCGTTCTTTCTTCCTTCATGCTCTATTTGCTTTTCCATAATTGCCACAATCTCATTCCACATTTTAGAATGACAAACAACCGGTTTTATTTTAAGCAGATTTTTATTCATTAATTCCCAGACAACAGACAGCTCAAGTAAAGTTCCTGTCCCGCCCTGCAGAATTACATATGCATCGCCAAGTTCAACCAGCTTTGTAATTCTTTCAAACAAGGTTTTGCATTTTATTTCTTTAGTTAAATATTTACTTGGAACCGCACCCCAAAGGTCAACAGTAACCCCTATCGCTTCTCCACCGTTTTCAGCAGCGCCTTTGGAAACCGCATCCATAATTCCCCGGTATCCGCCGGTACAGACATTAAATCCTTTTTGTGCAAGTAGTCTTCCCAAATTATAAGCTGTTTCATATTCTTCGTCGTTGCTCCTTGGCAGGGAACTTCCGAATACAGTAATTGTTTTTCTCATATTAGATCAGGAAAATTTATTCATAAAAATTCTTATCCCACCTGTGCACTTTAAGTTCTTCAAGGAGTTTTGGAGATAACCCCCCATTCTTAACGCTGGCGATATTAGCCAAAAGATTTTTTTCTTTTCTCATTCCCGGGATTACTGAAGTTACCGCGTCAAAACTTATGATAAATCTTAATGCGGCTTCCGCAAGTGATTTTGTTTCCGATTTAACATCATTCCAGATTTCATCCGTTCTTAATTTGACATCTACTTTTCTTTTCCCCTGAAAGTAGTCGTTTCTAAAATCACCGACCGGAAATTCGGTAGAAGGATCGACATTGCCGGTTAATGCACCTTCATCAAAAGGAACTCTTGCTATTATGCTTATATTATTTTCCACGCAGAAAGGAAAAAGTCTCTCTGCGGGTTTTTGTTCGAAGATGTTAAAGATAACCTGAAAACTGTCGATCAGCCCGGTTTTCCCGGCTTCAATTCCGTTTAACGGCTGGTTATCATTCATGGATATTCCCCAAAATCTTACCTTGCCGTCTTTCTTTAATTTTTTAACGGCTTCTTTCCATTCATCATTGTCTGCCCACTTATCGTTCCATACATGGAATTGCATTAAATCAATGTAATCTCTTTTTAAATTTTTAAGGCTTTCTTCGGTACTTTTTATTATATGGTTTTTAGGGAACGATTCTTTTAGCGTTGATGAACTTGCTGCAGGCCATTCTCTTTTTTTTGAGGGAATTTTAGAAGCAACGAATAATTGTCTTCCGCATTCTTTTTCAATTTCTCCGACTAACTTTTCGCTGTGTCCGTTGCCGTAAACCAGTGCAGTGTCGAAAAAATTAATCCCTTCGTCAACAGCTTTCCTTAGAGCTCTTTTTGATTCGGTGTCGTCTGCACCGACCCACATAGCTTTCCCTATTCCCCAGCATCCGAATCCGAGCAAAGATATTCGGTCATCTGATCCTGCAAATTTTTTCATTTTTATAGAATTATTCTTTTCGTTTGCTTTAGCCATAACTTTAATCTCTCCGAAATTTTTATTTGAGTATTTAACTGAGATATTTTATAAAGTCAAGATAATATTTTTAACTTTTTTAGCAAATGGATTTAATTAAAACGTGATTTAATAATTAATAACCGGAAAGTATTGTTTAAGAAATTAAAGAAAAGAATAGATATATTATATCGCTTGAAAATATTCATAATATTAAAGATACGGGATGCCTGATGCAGGATACATCATACCGATTTTATCCTGAATCTGGTATCCGGCATCCTTAATTGATTTATATTACTAAAAACATTATTTACTAACAATAATTAATCTTTTATTATGAATATACAATTTTTCCTTCTTCCCCAACCTTTTATAATTGTTATAGTCTAATTAACCAGATGGAAAGGCAATGACAAAAGAAGAAAACAACTTAATAATAGCCGCTCAAAAAGGTGATGCGGCAGCCTTTAAGGAAATTATTTACCGGTACGATAAAAATGTACTGGGGATTGCTTACTCATTCATTAATAATAATGAAGATGCAAAGGATATATATCAGGAAGTGTTTCTGCGGGTTTTTAAGGGAATTAAAAAGTTTGAATTCCGGAGCGAATTTTCTACATGGCTTTACCGGATAACGGCTAATGTCTGTCTGACATATCGTTCCCAGAAAAAGAAATTAGCGTACACTTCTTTGGATGAGGAATTTGATGATGACGACGGCGAACAGAGGCCGTTATCCGATACAATTACAAACGGCGAAACTCCGGATATGCCGACTCTGAGTTCCGAAATAGCCTTTAAAATAGAAAGTGGTCTTGATAGGCTTTCGCCGCAGCAGAGAATGGTATTTACATTAAAACATTACCAGGGATACAAAATTAAGGAAATTGCTTCGGTATTGAATTGCACGGAAGGGACGGTTAAAAATTATTTGTTTTTGGCAACACAGAAAATGAGAGATCATCTTCAAAGCTTTTGGGTAAAGGAGTAGGAGATAAAATGGAACATAATGTTTTTAAAGAAATGATTCAGCTTGCACTATTAAATGAACTGAATGATGATGAAATGAAAGAACTTCATAGGCATATGATAGAGTGCAGCGAATGCCAGCTTGAATATGAAAGGCTTACGAAATTTTATGCATTAATAAATGAAAATAAGACAAAGGATGTTGAAGAAAATTTTTTGCGGGAAGCGAGGCAGCAATTTTTTCAAAAGCTTGATTATGAATTATCAAAACAATCAATCGTAAAAAAATTATTCAACTCGGTTAGAAAATATTTTTGGATTTATAAACGGCCGGCCTTAGCCGGAGCTTTTTCGTTAGCTGCCGGTTTCATACTCGGCTACCTAATTTTTTCTGCAGGTGCATCGAACGGTGTTATTTTAAGTAACAATAATGCTGCAAACGGAAAGGGAACGGAAATTACAAATGTCAGATTTTTAAATAACGGATCCCTTAACGGTGAAGTGGAATTTACCTTTGATGCGGTTAAGCAGATAACAATGAAAGGGAAAATTGATGATCCTAATATTCAAAAAATTTTAGCGGAAGCATTGTTAAATGAAAAAAATCCCGGGGCACGAATTAGAACGGTAAGTGAACTTGCAAATCAGACGGGAACAGCTCTAAATCCTAAAATTAAACAAGCTTTAATTACCGCACTTAAATTCGACAGCAACCCTGCCGTTAGAAGGGAGGCCCTGAAAGCATTATTGGAATACCCTTATGATAATGAAATAAACGACTGTTTATTATACGTACTCCAGCATGATGATAATTCAGCCTTAAGAATTGCGGCCATTAACGGACTGGCATCAGCCAAATTAAGCGGTCGAAATATAAATGAAGAAACTCTAAAAGTATTAAACCAAAAAGTTAAAAATGATGACAACGAATATGTACGCATTCGTGCAGCATCTCTATTAAAGGAGGATAAATTACAATGAAAGCAATCAAATTATTCGTGGTATTTTTTGTTTTCGCTGCTGCATCGCTTTACGTATATGCAGGAAACAACAGCGAGGTATCGAAGACCTTTAAAGTAAACAAAGGCGGCCAATTAAAAGTGGAAATTATGGCCGGTGATATAAATATCTATACATGGAATAAAAATGAAGTTTCCGTAAAGGTTGAAGGTGTTGACGAAGAAGATAGAGATCAATTGAACATTTCGCAGTCCGGCAATACGGTAACCGTTGATTTTAAAGGCGCGGGAAGCTGGGGAAGCAGCGATGTAGAGATAAGCGTTCCGGAGGAATTTAATCTGGATCTTAATACAAATTCAGGCAACATAGAGGTGAATAATAATATTACCGGTACGGTACAGGCATATTCTGCCGGAGGGAACATCTCCTTAAAAGATGTAAAAGGCAAAACAAATGTAAAAACAAACGGCGGCAATATTAACACCGGCAGTATCTCCGGCAATCTGCATTTATCTACAAACGGCGGCAACGTGGAAGTCGGAAATATCTACGGTAAAGGAGAAGTACGGACAATGGGAGGCTCAATAAATATTAAAAATGTTAGTAAGGATTTGGATACAAAAACTTTCGGCGGCGATATTGATGTAGGAAGTGTAGGCGGAAATGCAAAAGTTTCTACATTGGGCGGAAGTATTTCTACAGGCAAAATCAGCGGCAGCGCGGATGTCCGGACAAACGGCGGAAATATTAAACTTCTCGGCGCCAGCGGATATGCTAAAGCAAAAACTCTCGGAGGAAATATTGCGCTTTATAATATTTCGGGAAATATTGATGCGAAAACTGCAAGCGGTAATGTTTATGCAGAATTAACACCTTCGGGAAAAGAACAAAGCAATATTTCTACATTGAGCGGCAGAATCAATTTTTTAATTGATCCGAATGCAAAGGCAACGATTAAAGCTGAAGTAAAACACAGCGATTCGGACGAAGAAAAAATGATTCAGTCGGATTTCCCGGCCAAGAATTATGAAAAAGGAAATAACGGCTTTACTACATCTGCTACTTATTTAATTAACGGCGGCGGAGTTTTGATCAATCTCAGCACTATTAATGATAAAATTACTATAAGAAAATTAGGAAAGTAAAATTTTGATCCGCTAACTTTATATTGAATTACAATAACCCTGCCCGACATTCCTGTGCCTTCCGCTAGGCACAGGAATTATTTTTAGATATTTACACCGTATTTTAATGAGCTAAAATCCGCATACCGAAAGAATTCTATTTTTTAACTCTTGGTTAAGTGTGCTTTTTTCATCAGGCATCTCTTTTTTAAATTTTCTCTTTTCAGCTTTTAGCCTAAACTTTTCATTCTCCGGTTTTTATCTATTGCAGCAAAGTCCCCCTTTGGGGGATTTAGGGAGCCTCCTTTAACCTTTCTCTTTCCTCTTACTGTAAGAAAAAGATTGTGCGGATTAAATAAAAATGAGGCTGTCTCAAAACTGTCATTCCGGGCTTGACCCGGAATCTAAACATTCGAATTTCTCTTAAAAAGAGATGCTGAATCAAGTTCAGCATGACAAATTCCCTCTTTTGAGACAGCTTCTAATGATATAAGCAACCTCGTTATAACCGTTTCTCCGAAGGCGTCCTTCGGACGAGTGAAGCAATCTTTATTTTTTAATAAAGAGTCAGATCACTTCACTTCGTTCGTGATGACAGAATAAATTTTTGGTCAGCCTTAATCGGCTGGAAACAGCACCTCCGGCGGCAAATACAAAAGTATTTTCCTATTTTATCTTTGTCTCCAGCTTTCATTTCTCTGTGTAACCTTTTCCTTTCAGGGTCACTGAGTTACGCGGAGGCTGGATAGAGCAGTACTGCGTAAAATATTTGTATTCTTTAGGCTTTTATTTTTTAACTTTTATCTTTTCACTTTGTTTCCTTGTCACTTTGTTACCTATTTTTTTATTGTAGTATTGAACAGCAAGCTATATATTTGATTATTCAAGTATATTGTATCGGGGTCAATAAAAGAAGGAATACGTATAATGAAACGAACAGCCGTCATCTTATTCTTTATTGTATTTGTATTTTATTCATTTGTTCATGCACAGGAAAATAAGTCCGGCCCTCTTGAACAGAGAGCGCATGATTTAATGAGTCTTTTCCGTGCCGATCCCGGAAACTATGAAAAATATTTTTCAAGCAATTTCATTTCACAAGTTACCCCGGCTAAACTGACAGATATATTTACTTATTTTTATAATAACTTCGGTAAATGCATTAGAGAAGTGCCTAACGGACCTGTTAACGGATTCTCGGGCAAATTTCAATTTATTTTTGAAAAGAATACCAGCGCCCCTGTAAGTTTAACAGTAGACGCATCCGGTTCTCATCTGATTATCGGCTGGTGGTTAGGCAGTCCGGTAAGCATTGCAAATTCTTTTAGCGAAATAATTAAAGAGTTTAAAAACCTGCCCGGACAGTCGTCTCTTCTTATACTAAAAGTTTCCGGTAATAAAACGGATACATTAGCTGCTTATAATCCCGAAATGGAACTGGCAATCGGTTCATCTTTCAAACTTTATATTTTAAGCGAACTGCTTCGTACAATAAATAATGGAAAACATAAATGGTCTGATATTATGAATCTGAATCCGGAATACATGTCTCTGCCGAGCGGCTTTCTGCAAAAATGGCCTGCGGATTCACCCTTAACTTTACATTCTCTTGCAGCTTTAATGATTTCGCAGAGCGATAATACCGCGGCAGATGAACTTCTGCATTTTTTAGGAAGAAAAAATGTTGAGAAAATGCTTGCGACAACAGGACATTCTGATCCCGCACTTGATATTCCGTTCCTTTCAACTTCGGAAATGTTTAAATTGAAAGGAGAACCCGGCATGAAGGCCCTTCATCAATATCTTACAATGAATGCCGAAAAGAAAAGAGAATTTTTAAATAATACGGTTTCGAAAATAAATCTTGAGTCCATAACATTCCCCGCTAATCCGGTTTATATTGATTCCGTGGAATGGTTTGCATCACCTTCCGATTTATGCAGGGTAATGAACTGGCTGCGGCTTAACAGCAAACGCGGACCGGGTGCTGAGATAAGAAAAATACTATCCATAAATCCCGGCCTAACTTTCCCGGAAGGAAAGTGGAAATATATCGGCTATAAAGGAGGTTCGGAACCGGGTGTAATAAATATGACTTACCTGCTTCAATCCGTTGACGGCAGCTGGTATGAATTTTCCGCAGGCTGGAACAATAAAGCCGCATCTTTAGATAATGGAAAATTTTTCGAACTCGTGAGCAGCGCTATCGATTTAATTAAATAAAGCTGAGAAAAAAGATACGGCAATGATTGGGTTTTGATAATCTTCAGTGCAAGTATGAAGTTCCCGTTTAAATAAGTTTAGCGTTACGAATTGTGCAGGCAATAGAACCTGCCGGTTTACATACTGAAGGTATACAGATAGGCTAAGATAACGCAGATACCATAAAATCAATAATTTGAATTTCATAATATGCGACAGCATCGTATAAATACTTGCTATTTTATACGATGCCGTAGTATATTTGAGCTGTCATGGAAGAAATTTTTTACAGATATAACCCCTGGTGGGAAGAAGATTACCAAACTTCCGGTATTATTCTGCGTCCATTAATTTTAAAGCAATTGATCCCTCTTCTTAAAACCAAAGATATAATAATTCTGACCGGTCTCAGACGTATCGGTAAGACAACTTCTATGAAGATATTAATTAAACATCTAATAGATGAAGAAAAAATAAGTCCGTTAAAGATTTTTTACATCAGCCTTGACGATTACCTTTTAATGAACAAATCTGTTCTTGAAATAGTTGATGACTACAGGAAGACGCATAAACTGAAGTTTGATGAGAAGATTTTTCTTTTCCTTGATGAAATCGCATACAGGAAAGATTTTGAGGTACAGCTTAAGAATCTTTACGATAATCAAAATGTTAAGATATTTGCTTCATCTTCCCAATCCTCCGTTCTAAAAAAAAGAAAAAGTCTAATTACGGGAAGAGCAAAAATAATAGAAATACTGCCTCTGGATTTTGATGAATACCTCTCATTCAAACAAATTACACTAGGTAAAAAAGATGCTCATCTGATTGATAAATACTTTGAAGAATATCTCCAATTCGGCGGTATACCCGAATTTGTACTCCGGGGAGATATGGAATATCTTAAAGAACTTGTAGACGATATAATATTAAAGGACATCGCCGCAGAGTATAATATTAAAGATAATTTTTTGCTTAAAGACTTTTTTCTGCTTTTAATGGAAAGAAGCAGTAAGGTCTTCAGCATAAACAAGCTGGCTAATATTCTCAAAGTCTCTCCAGATACTGTTAGACGCTACTTAGAATATTTTCAGAATACATATCTTATACATTTGCTGCCGAGGTTCGGGAAAACAAACGAAAGATTACTGTCGGCAAAAAAAATATATGCTGCCGACCTCGGGATAAGAAATATTTTTACCGGTTTTAGAGATAAAGGCAGCTTGTTCGAAAATTATGTTTATTTAAAGCTTAAACATCTTGAACCTGCTTATATTTATAAGGACGGTATTGAGATTGATTTTATAACGTCGAATAAAATACTTATTGAAGTTAAATACCGCGAAGAATTAAAAGGCAGACAGCTTGAACTATTTAATAATATAAAAGCCGGTACCAAATTAGTAGTCTCCGGTATCCGGGATTTAAGAAATTTTTAATTGTATCGATTTATAGGAGAAAGATATTTCCCCTCAGCCTCGTTCCGGATCAATCTATTATTAAAGGTAAAATAGGAACGCGGTAAATCAAATTTTATCGGGGAGTTCCCTAACACCGGAGTTAAAGAATTTAATCCTCCGGGAGAAAAAAGATACGGCAGCTACTGGGTTTTAATAATCTGCAGCACGAGATTAAAGTTTCCACTATAATAAATTACAATATAATTTTGAAATTAAAATTATTGAATGCACGGATTAAAAATATAATTACTTTTTCTTCTATTGGAGCCGCGGCATACATTCTCGCGGATATAATTCATGAAGTAATCGGACATAGCTGCACTTGTATTTTAGCCGGGCATAAAATTACACTTTTAACTTCAGTTTATTTCAGAAGCATACCCGGCAGCATTTTAACGGATTTAGGCGGCCCCGCATCTAACTTAATTTTTGGCTTCTTGATATATTATATACTCATCAAGAAAAAAAATTTGCCCGTTCTTTTAGGATTCTTATTGTTACTTACAATGTCCTATAACTTCTTTTGGTTTTCTGGAACAATCCTGCAGTCAAGTTTTAGTCCAACCGGCGATTGGACTTATGCGGCAAAGGGATTAAATATAGGCTTATATGCAAAGCCTTTCCTGGCGGCGGCAGGAATTGCGGCATATTATTTTTTCATAAGAGTTGTTAAAACTCAATACGCAATATTCAAATTGAACTTCCCTGCATTTCCCTTAAAGCTGTTTATTTATATTTCATATTTTGCCGCGGTAGCGGCAGCAGTAATTGCAGGTTTGTTTTATTATCCCGGCAGAATGCATGCAGCGTTCGAAGGTCTGCTTGAAATGATCGGATCGCTTCCGGTCTTATTTATAGGCATCGGTGAAAAATTTAAATATACACATTACAAAACAAATCAAAGCCCAATATTTAATATCTTGATATTTGCTGTGTTCATAGTATTTTGTTTAACACTCGGACGGGGTTTTATTCTTTGACAAAAGGAATAAAAAAGTGAAGTAAGTACTTAGTTGTATGAATGCATGACTACATGGAATTGATCTGCACGCCTTTCACTTAAAAGTAATTTCAGTTTTTTATAAAAATATTATCTAAGTTATAATTGTATTTATCTAATGTTCCTGCAGCAATTATAATTGGGGCGTATATTCAAGTCCAAAGCAAAAATAAAATAGGCTGAATAAAATAAATGCGGGCGTGCAATTACTTTTAGTCTTAAAAATCAATTTTGTATAAATAAAGACTGCTCCTGTTCAATGGAAAATACCTTTTCGCATCCGGTATTTTTTTATGGCAGTATTCCGGCATTAATCAACAGGTGCTAAAATGAATATAAATGATATTGAAAAACTAGGGTTCGATAATTGGTTTCAGGATAAAACCGACAAATCTAAATTAAATGACTTCCAAATAGTCAGAGTAATAAGTGTAAATAAAAATAGTTTTGTGGTTTCAAACGGTATCAAAGATATTTATGCTGAGTTAACCGGAAAATATTTATTCAATTCAGATTCGACGCTGGATTTACCGGCAGTAGGGGATTGGGTTTATGCACAGTTGTTTGATGATAACACACTTGCAATCATTCACGAAATATTTCCCCGGAAATCACTGCTGAAAAGAAAAACCCCGGGAAAGAAAATTGAATATCAGCTGATAGCCGCAAACATAGATACCGCTGTTATTATGCAGTCGCTTGATTCCAATTTCAACTTAAGAAGACTTGAGCGGTACTTAGTGATGATATACGAAAGTAATATTACGCCGGTTATTTTCCTTAGTAAAAGCGATCTTATAACCACAGATGA
>CAZCFZ010000125.1:5892-10084 GCA_964498065.1 uncultured Ignavibacteriaceae bacterium | reverse complement strand
TGCGGATATTAAATGAAAGACATTAAGGATCAAACAATAATTATTACAGGCTCAACAGACGGTATTGGAAAACTTACAGCACAAAAGCTTGCAGAACAAAATGCTCATGTTTTAGTCCATGGAAGAAATAAAGATAAAGTAAACAAGGTCGTAGAAGAGTTAAAATCTGAAACTGGTAATAAAAACATCGATGGATTAACTGCTGATTTTTCTTCTTTGAAAGAAGTAAAAAAATTGGCAGAAGAAATTCTTTCAAAGTACAAGTCAATAGATGTACTAATAAATAATGCCGGAGTGGGATTTGATGAATTCAGTAAAAGCAAAGACGGTTATGAACTTCGTTTTGCAGTGAATCATTTAGCGCCGTTTTTATTTACAAGAACACTGCTGCCGGCTTTAAAGAATGCTGCTCCATCAAGAATAGTTAATGTCAGTTCGGCTGGACAGTATCCGATTGACTTCGATGATATCATGTCGGAAAAAAATTTTGATGGTGTAACTGCATACCGGAAAAGTAAATTAGCTTTAATAATGTTTACGATAGATTTAGCCGAGCAGCTTAAAAATGAAAATATAACTGTGAACAGCTTACACCCCGGAACTTATTTGGACACAAACATGGTGAGGAATGCAAGCATTATTCCATGGGGAAAACCTGAAACAGGTGCTGATGCAGAAGTTTATCTTGCAACATCGCCAAAGTTAAATAACATCACCGGAAAATATTTTAATGTTAAAACCGAAGCAAGGGCAGACTCTCAAGCTTATGATAAAAGCGCTAGAAAGCGATTGTGGGATTTGAGTCTTGAGTTGACAAAATTGGATTGGTAAGCCGGTTACCGGATGCCGGTAAATCATATTTTTGAAAATCCAAGTAATCCGTATCTTTACTGTTCTATTAAAAAACGGAAACGCATCAAGATAGTTAAATCGCTGCCTAGAATAATTAAAGATAATTTCGTTTGAATAAAATTTCTTCCAAATTAAATAAAAACAAATTAAAAACACTTGACTAATTTTAATAAATAAGCTAGATTACGCGAGAAAGTTCACGAGTAAGTAATGACACACATAACACAACTGGATATTGCAAAAAAACTAAATGTAACACGTATTACGGTTTCTAAGGCATTAAGAAACCATCCTGATATTTCTGCCGAAATGAAAAAAAAAGTTTCTAATGCTGCCGAAGAATTAGGATATACTCCGAATCTAATAGCCCAAAATTTAAGTTCAAGAAAAACTTTTACATTGGGTGTAGTAATACCGGATTTGGAAAACAGCTTCTTCGCTTACGCAACAGACAGTATTATCGATTATACAAATGAAAAAGATTATAATGTTTTTGTAACGGTTTCCCGGGAAAATCAGCAAGGTGAAAAACTAAATATCCGCAAGCTGATCGGGATGAGAGTAGACGGATTATTGGTGTGCGTTTCACAGCAGACTAAAGATCCGCAGATTTTTAATCTTATTAAAAAGCTGCATATCCCTTTTGTCTTTTTCGATAGGCAGTTTGAGGGATTAAACTTTTCAAGCGTAACGTTTGATGATGGTAACGGGGCAGTTAAAGCATTAAATGAAATTATTGAAAACGGTTATACAAAAATTGCCCACTTTGCAGGTTATTCAAATGTAAGCATCGGAAGAAAAAGATGTCAGGGTTATAAGGATTCTCTTAAGAAAAATGGAATTGAAATAAATCCGGAATGGATTATTGAAGGAGGTTTCGAAATAAAGGACGGATATAATTCTTTTATGAAATTATACGAATCAAAAAAACTTCCGGAAATAATATTTACGGTAAATGACCGGGTAGCGCTGGGCGTGTATAAAGCAGCGGCGGAAAAAGGAATGAAGATACCTGAAGATATTGGCGTAGCGGGATTTGGTTTTAAAGATACGGCTCAAAGCTTTACTCCTTCTCTTTCAATAATAAATCAGGATCCTAGAAAAATCGGAAGTACTGCTGCAGAGCTCTTAATAAAGATGATAAAAAATCCGGGTTTAAAAAAACAGAATAATATAATCATAGAAGAAGAATTTATCTGGAACAATTCTATAATTAAAAAAGAAAGTAATTTATCTTTTTAAACCGAAAATAATTAAATGAATGAAATAAAAGGAAAACATATAAATCCGGTTTTAATCCCTTCAAAAAAACTTTATACCGGAAGTAAGATCCCGTGCATAGGTCTCGGAACATTTGGTTCCGATTCGGTTTCTGCCGGTAAAGTTGCTGAAATCGTTAAGAAGGCAATCTATTCCGGTTACAGGCATATAGACTGCGCTTCGGTTTACGGTAATGAAAAAGAAATAGGTTATGTTTTAAAGGAAATATTGAAAAGCGGTTTTCTTAAGCGGGAAGATTTATGGATTACTTCCAAAGTTTGGAATGATATGCATGATAAGGTTGAAGAATCATGTAAGAAATCTTTAAACGATCTTCAAATAGATTATCTCGATCTTTATCTTGTGCATTGGCCTTTTCCTAATTATCATCCGCCCAAATGCGATGTTACTTCGCGCAGCCCTAATGCAAAGCCGTATATACATGAAAATTATATGAAGACCTGGCATGAGATGGAGAAGTTGATTGATAAGGGCCTCGTAAAAAATATCGGAACTTCTAACATGACGATTCCGAAGCTGAAGCTTCTTTTAAAAGATGCAAGGATAAAGCCGGTTTGCAATGAAATGGAGCTGCATCCGCATTTTCAGCAGAAGGAATTGTTTGAGTTTTGTATAAAGAATAACATTCAGCCGGTTGCATATAGCCCTCTTGGTTCGCCGGGGCGCCCCGAACGTGATAGAACTCCCGAAGATACTGTTGATTTGGAAGATGAAATAATTTTAAAAATCTCGGAACGATTAAAAATATCACCGGCTCAAGTTGCTGTTAAATGGGCTATTCAACGGGGACAAATTCCAATTCCGTTTTCGGTTAATCATTTTTTTGAAAATCTTGAAGCAGTGATAAATACCTCTCTAACGGAAAATGATATGGAAGCGATTTCAAAGATTGATAAGAATTGCAGGCTGATAAAAGGCCAGGTATTTCTCTGGAAGGACGGTCAAAGCTGGGAAGATTTATGGGACTTAAACGGAGAAATTACCCCGCCTTAAAATTTTTTTAGAAAATTTTTAGAGGGAATTTTATGAATAAGATGAAGGGTGCAATTCTGCCCGGAAATAGCACGGTAGAATTGAAAGAATTTGAAATTCCGGTTCCCGGGCACGGCGAGGTGTTAATTAAAATGAAATCCTCTACTATTTGCGGCTCGGATATAAGGGCTATATATCATGAACATCTTGGCAAAGGACCCGAAGGATATATTCCGGGAATGATTGCAGGACACGAACCGTCCGGGCAAATTGTTCAAACTGGTCCGGGCTGCAGGCGTTTTCAAAAAGGCGACCGCGTTCTCGTTTATCATATTTCCGGATGCGGTGTTTGCAATGACTGCCGGAGGGGTTACATGATTTCTTGTACAAGCGAATACAGGCGCGCTTACGGCTGGCAGCGCAACGGGGGAATGGCTGAATATTTACTAGCAGAAGAGAAAGATCTTGTCTATTTACCTAATGAACTCAGCTATTCTGACGGCGCTCAGGTTGCATGCGGTTTTGGAACTGTTTATGAAGGATTGGAAAAGATCGGCATTTCCGGAAATGATGCGGTGCTGATTACCGGTCTGGGGCCGGTTGGTCTGGCTACGGCTATGCTTTGCAAAGCGATGGGTGCGCAGAAAATTTTTGGAATTGAAGTAATTGATGATAGAATTGCCATTGCAAAAAACCTGGGGCTGTTCGATGAAGTTATTAAGGCAAGTGAAGACAATGTATCGCAAATTAAAGATTTAACCGGCGGCTATGGAGTTGAAAAGTCTGTTGACTGCTCAGCCAATAATAAAGCCCGCTTAACATGTATTCAAGCAGCTCGTAAGTGGGGAAAGATTGCATTAATCGGAGAAGGAGGTACGGTTGAATTTCAACCGTCAAAGGATATTATCCACGATCAAAAGACAATTTACGGTTCATGGGTAACAACTATCTGGCGCATGGAAGAGCTTGTTGAAAGAATCGTTAGATGGAAAATAAAACCGGAGAAATTGATTACACACAGATTCATGCTTGAAGATGCAGGTGAAGCCTATTCATTAATGGCAAGCGGAAAATGCGGTAAGGTTGC
>CAZCFZ010000125.1:0-5792 GCA_964498065.1 uncultured Ignavibacteriaceae bacterium | reverse complement strand
CTAAAACTATTTCCACTTGATACTTACACCGAAAAGCCCGTTAGTCTTATGGCGGTTACACCCGGCGATAACGTTAAACCGGTAATTTGGGAAGAATATAAAAAAATAATTAAGGAAAGCAGGGAACCCTTTTCCGAATTTGATTATATAGAAAGGTTTGCATTTTACGAAAGGGCAAAAAAAGCTTACGCTGTAGTTGCCACCGGTGAACTAGCTTTATATGCGAATATCATTCTTAAAAAAGGAGTAGTCGTTTAAGATTTATTAATTATTTCCAGGAAAAATTATGGCACCTATTCAACTAAGTGTTTTCGACTGGATCATCTTACTTGTCTATTTCAGCTTTATAGTGTGGATTGGTTTCTATCTGAAGAAATACACAAAAACCGATGACGATTTTTTCTTAGCCGGAAGAAGAAACAGCATGTGGGTTTGCGGCATAGCTTTTATGTCTGCAAATATGGGGTCGATGGAAGTGTTCGGTTATACCGGGCAGAGTGTAAAGTACGGATTATATGCAGCACACTTTTATTTAATTGGAGCCGTTCCGGCAATGTTATTCCTGGGAGTTTTTATGATGCCGTTTTATTACCACAGCAAAATAAAATCTATTCCGGGATACTTAAAAGCACGCTTTAACGAGAGCACCAGAGTATTTAATGCCGGAATGTTTGTGATAAACATGATCCTTGTTTCCGGTATTTCATTATATCTGCAGGCTCTAATCTTTCACACTTTCCTGGGATGGAACTGGGATCTTAGTATTTGGCTGTCGGCAGTTTTTGTAGCTCTGTATGTAACTCTTAGCGGCTTGCTGTCGGCAATGTTTACGGAGATTCTCCAATTCTTTTTAATATGGGCGGGAATTTTAATTCTTCCCATTTTAGGATTGGTCGATATCGGCGGTCCTGCTGCAATTGCGGCTCATCTTTCGGAAGGATTTAAAACACTCTGGTCAACATCAGGAAATCCGGCAAATAACCCTATGTATATTACCTGGGGCGGCTTGGTATTGGGCCTCGGGTTTGCAATTGCGTTTGGTTACTGGACAACAGACTTTCTAATTATTCAGCGGGCTTTCTCGGCAAAAGACCTGCGCTCTGCAAGAATGACTCCGATTATCGGATCTTATTTTAAATTACTTCTCGGTACTGTTGTTGTCGGAACAGGCATGATTGCGCTTGTATTGCTTAAAGATCCTTCAAGCGGATTTAAGCTGTTGGTAGAACACGGAAAAGTTAATTACGATTCCGTATTGCCGTTGCTTATACGAAGATATTTTAATGCAGGCCTGTTAGGTGTAGGTGTTACTTCAATGGTTGCAATGTTTATGGCAGGCATGGCCGGAAATATGAGCTCGTTTAATGCAGTATGGACTTATGATATTTATCAATCGGTAATAAATAAAAATGCAACGCCCGATAAACTTTTAAAAGTGGGAAGAATAGCAACCGTAGCAGGAATTGTCTTAAGTATAGCGGCAGCCTATATTGCCCGCAACATGCCTTCGGTAATCGATTATCTTCAAGCCATAAGTTCAATGTTTTTGGCTCCCTCCGTTGCTATAATTCTCCTCGGCATGTTCTGGAAGTTTATAACACCCAAAGGCGGATTGTGGGGAATGCTTATCGGAACTGTTGTGGCTGTTTTTTTATTCGTTGCACAGGAAGCCAAATTAATTCCCGTAAGTTTTGTTATTCCTGACTTCAGCGGAGCCGATGCACAATCCTTTATGGCCGCAAATTTTTGGCGTGCCGTTTGGGCATGGTTAATTGCCAGCGGGACAGCTATTACGGTTAGTTCCTTTACACAAAACAAAAGCGATGAAGAATTAAAGGGATATGTTCGAAGTTTGGTTGAGAAGGACAAATTTGAAGAAGAAAAGGTCGTTCTTTATAAGAAACCTGAATTTTGGGGCGGGGTGACGTTTATAATTTTCATTGTTATTAATATAATACTTTGGTAGGAGTAACAATGCAAACAGAAAAAAAGATGAGAAATATCTGGTACTTTGTCGGTTGGGTTCTGCTGATAATCGGTTTGGTAGAGTTATCTGCAGGAGTATACGATTTGTTCTATCCCTCAAATAAAAATATTAGGCTTACGGATTTGCATGCAAACCTTTGGTGGGGAGTACTTATAGTTATTGTAGGAATTATTTATTTATTGAAGAATAAAGATAAATACATAGATGTTTGAGAAGTTTTTAAAAACGTCTTACCAGGATTATCTTGGATAAATGTGCCTTAAGTTGCTGTTCAAAGCCTTACGACTTTCGGAATTAACGAATCCAGCCCTCTCAAAGGTAGCGGAATTCATACCTACATAATTTCTATTTATGCTCTTAAAGATGCAAAATTAGAATTGAAAAAACCGCTAATGATGCAGCGGTAGGTTTTAATCTGAACCCTGATGTGTTTGAAAAAGCGTATTCTGCTTTTTGTTATAGAAGATAAATCAATATGTAAATATTCAACAATTAATCTTAAATGACTTTTCTTTAAAAACTATATACTCACATGAATATAAAATAGCTTAAGTTTAAACACATTTCAGGTTGATTTAATTTTTTACTTGACAAATTAAACACTGTTCAATATATTGGCATCGTTTAATAATTATATTCTGAGAAAATGGGCATATCAGAAAGAAAAGATAGAGAAATAGCCGAAATGAGGAAAATGATCCTCAACGCTGCAATGGAACTTTTTATTAAAGAAGGTTATAGCGGTGTATCTATTCGAAAGATTGCAAAGAAAATCGAATACAGCCCCGGCTCAATTTATACATATTTTGCCGATAAAGATTCTATTTTTTATGAACTCCATGTGGAAGGATTTGGAATTTTATACCAAAAACAGCTTTCTACTCAAAGTGTAAATGATCCTCGTGAAAGATTATTAGCTCAGGGCAGAGCTTATATAGAATTTGCATTGGAAAATCAAGAATATTACGATATTATGTTCATTATGAGAGAATCAATTGAACTGATTTGTAAAGAGGAAGGCCGTGATTGGACCCACGGACAGCGTTCGTTTGAATTATTAAAAAGAAATGTCTCTGAATGCCAGGCGGCGGGGATGTTTAAAAATCAGAATATTGATTCTATAGCGTTTTTATTATGGTCTGTTGTACACGGTATAGCCTCTATTATAATACGGAGAGGTTCTGCGATGAAGAATTTGAATATTCAGGATACTAAACAAATAATTGAAAGTACCCTGGGTGTGTTAGGTGAAATAATTAAATAAAAAATTTTTAAATATTTGTTAAACGTTGTTCATTCAATAAATATCGTTTACTAATTATTTAATGTTAAATCTATTTATAATAGTATGAAGTTAAAATCAGTACCAGCTAGCTTAATTATGTTTTTCCTATTCATTTCTATTTCGGGAAAGATATATTCACAAAACAAGCTTGAAAAATACATTCAAGAAGGAATATCAAACAACATAGTCCTTCAGCAAAAGAAAATTTCTCTTGAAAAGGCTATGTACTCGCTTAAAACTGCAACCAGTTATTTCCTCCCTTCAATTAATTTGGAAGGTGATTATACAAGCGGTCAAGGAGGAAGAAATATCCCTATCCCGATCGGCGACTTATTAAACCCGGTTTATTCCACTTTAAACCAGCTTACACAAAGCAGCAGTTTTCCGCAGCTGGAAAATGAAAAAATAAATTTCTTCCCGTTTCACTATTATGATGTAAAGCTGCATACAACAATGCCGGTTTTAAATACAGACATAATTATTAATCACAGCATTCAAAACGATGAGGTCCATCTTCAACAATATGAAGTTGATATATATAAAAGAGAATTAATAAAAGATATTAAGACAGCTTACTATAATTACCTGAGTGCAATCTCGGCTGAAAATATTTATAAGAATGCATTGAAGGTTGCAGAGGAGGGAAAAAGAGTAAATGAATCTCTTTTAAAAAACGGCAAAGGCCTCCCGGTATATATCCTTCGCTCGGAAAGTGAAATTGCTGAAATAGATTCTAAAATAGTAGAAGCCGGAAATAATGTTAAAACGGCACAGCGTTATTTCAATTTTATTTTGAATAAAAATTTGAATTCCGCTATTGATACTTCTTACAACATCAAGTTAAAGCTTAACGAAGTAGATCAAATATTATCCGGCAGCTACGATGTATCAAGTAGGGAAGAATTGAAGATGCTGGAAACAGGGGAAAGTATGAATGAATCTGCTTTAACCATGAAAAAACTTTATTGGGTTCCTAAGATAAATGCATTTCTTGATCTCGGTGCACAAGATCAGATCTGGAATTACAATTCGGATTCAAGGTATTATTTGTTCGGATTTCAATTAAGCATTCCGATTTTTGAAGGATTTAGAAACAGCTATAAAGTAGATGAAGCCGAACTCGACTTAAAAAATATTCAGCTTAGTCTTGAAAAAACAAGAAATCAGCTTAAGCTCAGTCAGTCAATTTCTAGAGACAATTTAATTGCCGCAAGGCAGAATTATTTTACAGCAATAAAGAAATACAAAGCTGCCGCAAGCTATGAAAGATTGATTGCTAAAGGATATAAAGAAGGAGTGAATTCGTTTATAGAAACAGTTGATGCGCGGTCGCAATTAACCCAATCAAAGCTGATGATGAATATAAATACGAATAAAGTTTTGACGGCACTAGCGGATTATGAAAGGGAAATTGGTACAGGGAAGTAGATACAGGATGCTGGATACTCGATACTAGATATCCGGAATCGAAAATCAAGTATCGGGAGTACAAAAAAAATATTGAATAATAAAAGAGATAAAAATGAAAAATAAAATATTACTTGCGTTATTGATTCTTTCCTTTACTACCTACTTCGGATGCTCTTCTAAAAAAGAGCAAAGGATTAATGATGTTATCCCGGTAAAGGTTATGAAACTTGAGAAAGAGATGGTTCATAAAGTAATAAACGTTTCGGGAGTTTTTACAACAAACGACGAAACCTATCTTTCATTTAAAACAGGCGGAATAGTAAAATCTATTTTTGTTAATGAAGGTGACAAGGTTAAGAAGGGCCAGGTTCTTGCAGTACTTGAATTAAATGAGGTACAAGCGCAGGTATCTCAGGCCAAAGCCGGGTATGAAAAAGCATTAAGAGATTTCGAAAGGGCGCAGAATTTATATAAAGATAGCGTGGCAACTCTGGCTCAAATGCAGGATGCAAAAACAGGACTGAATATTGCCACTGAGCAGTTAACTATTGCAAAGTATAATTTGAATCATTCTGAAATCAAAGCAACCGATGATGGCTATGTCCTTAAGAAATTTGTAAATGAAGGACAGCTTGTAAGCCCTGGTATGCCGGTATTTCAAACAAACGGTGCGGTTAAAGACGGATGGATTTTAAAAGCCGGAATAAGCGATCACGATTGGTCAACGGTAAAAATCGGCGATAAAGCATTTGTGCAATCAGATATAAATCCGAAGGTTAACATCAATGCATATGTGCTTAGGAAGTCGGAAGGAGTGGATCCGTATTCAGGGACATTCTATGTAGAATTAAAAATCAAAGACGATCACTCCGGAAAAATAGCCAGTGGGCTGTTCGGCAAAGCGGAGATATTCCCGAAATATACATCAAAGATGTGGTCGATCCCTTACCAATCAATTCTTGACGGCGATGGTAATACGGGCTATGTCTTTGCAACTAATAATATGAAAACCGCCGAGAAAGTTAAAGTAAACATTTTCGCCCTGGAAAAGGACAGCGTCTACATAAATAGAGGTCTTGATAATTTTAAATACTTAATTGTTTCCGGAAG
>CAZCFZ010000124.1:0-10235 GCA_964498065.1 uncultured Ignavibacteriaceae bacterium | reverse complement strand
TTTACTGACATTTCTATTGAGTCGAATCTATGTCATTTCTATGGAGTTATTACAGCTATTTGAATGCAGTGATAAAGCCCTTGCTTTTATTTTTAAAAATAACCAGCTTTAGTTAAAATTTTTAAATTTAGGAATAGACAAGCAAATAAATAATATCAAAATATAAATATTTAACTTGCATATTTAACTCCGTTTTTATCAATTTACATGATGGGGGTACTAATGTATAAAATTAAATTTTTGCTGTTAGTAGCATTTCTTTTTTCAATTATACATGAAATCAAAGCTCAATGGGTCCAAACAAACGGCCCCTTCGGAGGAAATGTTATATCAATTGATGTAAGTACAAACGGCTGCTTGTTTGCTACTTTACAGGACTGGGACTTATTTCCTCCTTCAGTAAGAAACAGAATATTTCTTTCTACAGACGAAGGGAAATCATGGTCACCTTTAGATGAAAATTTAAATAATTATTCTGGTTATTTTGCTTTTTCTGCTGATGGAAAAATTTATTTAGGTACTAATTCCGGCTTGTATATGTCTTCAAACAACGGTATAAACTGGACTATGATTTCCAATATTGACGTTAATTGTATTTCGGTCACCTCAAAGGGAACTATCTTGGCTGGGTCTTCTTACAAATTATTAAGGTCTACGGATTCAGGAAAAAACTGGACTACAATTATTAACGGAATCCAAACCACCGAAATTGAATCGGAATATTACGATTCGGAAAGCACTGTTTTCTTAACTTCAACAAACGACATTTATAAATCTACTGATGACGGATTAAACTGGGAGTTAATAGATACCGGAATAGATACATTAACTGCCGGAGCATCAAGGAGAAATTTTGGTAAAATTTGTTTTGATCATGAGGGTAATACATATGTAATGGCCAACAATAAAATTTTTTCTCTTCAGAATAATGGAACTACCTGGATTCCTATTAATACTATTAATAATGTAAGTTCTTTTGTAATCACACCGAATGGAAAAATGTTTGCAGGAAGTTATGCTTTTTTAGGAGTTGAGCGTTCGACGGATAATGGCATCACTTGGGAAAAAGCAGATTCCGGAATTACTGATTTATGGATAAATTGTATTGCTGCAGATTCAAACGGAAATATTTATGTTGGATCGGCCGGAACAGGAGTTTTTAAAACTTCCGACGATGGTTCAAACTGGATTTTCAGCAGCGGTGGAATAGCCAGAAGTGATGTTCAAGCCGTTATAACAACACCTAACGGTAACATCTTTGCAGCAACAACGGGCGCAGGGTTATTTCGAACTACAAACAAAGGGGAAACTTGGAGACAACTTAATAATGGAATTCCCAATAGATATACTTCAGGTGTAGTAATAAACAAGAAGAATCAACTTTTCGCAAGTGTAATTGGTGAAGCAGGTATTTACACTTCCATAGATAATGGTGATTCTTGGATAAGATCGGAAAACGGGATTTTAGATTCAAATGTCACATCATTAAAGATTGACAGTTCAGGAAATCTTTTTGCTGTTAATGGTATAGGATTATTCCGTTCGTCCGATAATGCAAAAAGCTGGCATATGATTTCAAATGGAATCGGGAATTCAAATATTGTGGATGTTGTTTCTTCCCCACCGGATTTGCTTATTGCCGCTACTAATACAGGAGCGTACATTTCTACAAATGAAGGAAAAACCTGGCAGATTCATAATAACGGCATCACCAATCATTCGCTTCTTTCTGTCAATATTGTAAATGGAACTTTTTTTGCAGGAACCGCCGGTAATGGAATTTTCGTATCTTCAGATACGGGTAAAAGCTGGCAGCCAATGAACCTGGAAATTTCAAACGATTCCGTTCAAACTATAGAATCTGTACCTGAGAAAGGAATATTTATAGGAACAAAAAAGGGCGTTTTTCATTCCGTGAATAACGGTGCTAATTGGACAGGATTAAATGACGGACTTTCTAATTTGGACGTGAGATCAATTACTTTTGATAAAAGCGATAACATTTATACCGGTACCTATGGTGCAGGAGTATTTAAAAGGGAATTGATTACTGATGTAAATGAAAGTAGCCAAAATTTACCCGTATCGTTCAAGCTGTATCAAAACTATCCCAATCCTTTTAATCCTGTAACAAATATAAATTATTCTTTACCTTCGAAAAGCTTTGTAACAATTAAAGTATACGATATTCTGGGCAATGAAATATTTACACTTGTAAACGAAGAAAAAGCTGCCGGAAATTATAGCATTAGTTTTAATGCGGATAATAAATCGCTGCCTAGCGGTATTTATTTTTACAGAATGCAGACAGGAAATTTTAGTGTGACAAAGAAATTTGTATTGCTAAAATAATTATGAGTTAATCTCTATTATATCTGTTTTCCATTGGAAGATTTTCAAGCTTCAATACTCCTCTGGGACAAACAGCCGCACATACCCCGCATCCAACACATGAAGAACGGATTATATTCTGTCCGCGCTGCGCATACCATCTTACATCAATACCCATCTCGCAGTAAGTTGAACAATTGCCGCATGAAATACATTGATCGCCGTTGGTGGTAATTCTGAATCGTGAAAATTTCTTTTGAAGTATTCCGAGAATAGCTGCCATCGGACAGCCAAACCGGCACCAGACTCTGCTGCCGAAAATAGGATAAAAACCAACTCCGATTACTCCGGAAAATACCGCACCTATAATAAAACCGTAAGCTTCGGAAAATCCATTTGACAACGAACCAAGTATTTCTCCTTTGAAGGCAGAGTTCAGCCATAAAAGTCCGGTTGTTAAAACAATAAAAACTAACACTGAATGAATCGACCATCTTTCAAACTTCCATGCTTTAAGCGACTTGTCAGAATTCTGTCTAAAAGGGTCACCTGCTGTTTCAGCTAATGCACCGCATCCGCAAACCCACGAGCAGTACCACCGTTTTCCGAAGAAGTAGGTAAGAATTGGAGTGACAATTACAATCATAATTGCTCCCCAGAAAGCCATAAAATATCCGAGGGCTGCATTGTTAGAAGTTAGATAACTTATTTCGCTTGGGAAAAGGTATTGATATTTTAATGGCCAGAAGTAATTAAAATAAAATTCCGGTTTATTCAATCTTACAAGGAAAGCCGGAATAAGAAATGAAAATCCAAGCTGGAAAAAACTTACAGACAATGTTCTGATAATTTGGTATCTGTTATGCCTGTACTTTATCATCATTCTTATACCCATAACAATAACGGCTGCAGTATAAAATGATCCGTATAAAAACCATCTATCAGCTGCCTTACCTTTAAGCCAATAGCTTAATGGATTAACGAGAGCAACCCAGTTTTCTATGTACGACGGATACCAGTAAAGTACAATGTAAAAGGCAGTAAACAATATCCCCAGTATCCAGGCAGGCGCACCCCGGTATGTAATTTTACTGAAAAAGATTCTGTTGTTTTTTATGCCGGCCGGCGCTTCTTTAATTTGAGGGATGAAATAAGTAAGCGCACCAATAATCGTCAAACCAAAACTTAAAAAGAAAAAAAGCAAAGGCCTGCTGTTTGAAATTCCGGTTAAACTGATTAGGAAAAAGAATAATCCTACACTTAGAGAAGTCAATCCTAATTTCTTAATAGTTTCAATTTCTTTTTTATCAGTATAGATCTGATATGGTTCAATTTGAATTGGTGTCATAATTTTTATGAAAATATTTTAATTGTTTTCGTTTACGTTCTGTTTTTTTAATATTGAATTCAGCCGTATTATCCCTCGACTTCGCTCGGGATGAAATTATTAATTTTTAACATTTACCATATTAACTAATCAATTAACGTCATGGTGAGCGGAGTCGAACCATGACGTTAAATTAAAATACAAAGGACTTTTTCTTTTTAAGCACAACAATATTAAAAGGATTTTCTTTATTGAATTTGTCTATGATTTCTTCTTCATGATGAGCATAAAACTCAGGATCAAAATTTGCATCTCTTAAATTTTGCATTACGTATTCTATTGTTTTCTTTTCTTTAATCCAGCTTTCACAGACTTTGTGCCTCAACCTAATTCCAAATACATTGAATCCTGTAACATTTCTTTCTTTAGTTGAATAAACGATGCGCAGACACTTTTTACCCGAATGATGTTCCCAGTAAAATGATTCTTCACCATCTCGCGGACTATTTGCAACAAAGCCATAGGTTTGATATTCGATATCAAAAAACTTTGCAGAGTTAAACCAAACACCTCTATCATATTTTGTTTTTTTACCTAAAATATTCTGCGCTAAAACCTCAGCCTGCATTTTACCGGTGTACCATAATTGCTCAACAATGTTTTTCTGCCCGGCAGCAGCAGTTTTTATTTCTGCACAGTCACCGGCAGAATAAACATCCCGAATATTTGTTTCTAAATATTCATTCACCAGCACTCCTCTTCCGGTTTCAATTTTAGAATTTTTTACAAGTTCAATATTGGGATGAACACCAGGAGTCAAGCCTACTAATTGGCAAGGGATTTCTTCACCTTTATCAGTAATTATTGATCTTACTCTTCCGTTTTCATCCGGCAAAATTTCTTTTAATTGAGTGCTTAATTTTAAATCCAAACCGTGTTCAATAATATGCCGACTTACAATTGAAGCTTCTTCCGGCGGAAGTATATTTCCCCAGTAAAAATCTTCTCTAACTAAAAATGTAACATGAATATTCCTTGTATGAAGCATTTCGCCAAATTCAATTCCGATTAGTCCGCCGCCGACAATTACAGCATGCCTAACATTCTTCGAATTCTCTTCAAGTAATTCTATGTCCTGTTTTGAATAAAGCCCTTGTACACCTTTAAGCTCTTGGCCAGGCCAGCCGAATTTGTTAGTCTGAGACCCGGTTGCAATTACCAGTTTATCGTACTCTACATTAGAACCATTTTCTAATTTTAATTTTTTATTATCTGTATCAATAGAAGTTACAGAAGCGTTGATCAAATCAATTTTATTTTTCCTCCAGAACCAATCCTCATACGGTTTTAAGTTTTCCCATTTCATATGGCCCATATAAACGTACATTAAAGCAGTTCTTGAGAAAAAATGTTCACTCTCATTCGATATTATTGTTATCCTCATATCGCTGTGTTTACGAACGTGCCTGGCACAGGTAACGCCTGCAATGCCGTTGCCGATGATAACTAGATGTTCCATTATCTTCCTTTGAAAACTATTGGTTTAATTTAAAACTGATATCCGCGAAAATGTTATAGATCTTTTTAATTACAAATGTAAAATAGATATTAAGAATATGAAGGTCATAACGAAATTATCACAAATTTCTAAAATTTACCTTTAAGTCTTTCTTTGCCGGGAAGAATTTCCAAGCAGGTTGTCCACCAGCCGGTAAGAATTGTTTCAACAAACTCTTCAGGTAATTTTTCTTTTTTCATTTCTTCAGCCAGTTTTTTATAATCGTATTCGACTGGAATATATTCGATATTAATTTTGCCGTCAATTAATTCCAAAATGGTATAACCGACAAAAGTATTGCCGTCATTTTCCGGCCGGCCGATTACCCCAACATTTACAAAATATTTTTCATCCGCTAATTTTCTATTCCAATGAATTCCTGTGTGAGTTGCACAAATAATATCGGCATCGTAATCCCTACACAATTTTTCCAGGAAGTGAGTCGGGGTTGTAGTTTCCCAGAGGAACTCATTCATTTGTCGTGGTGAACCATGGCATAACAATACTTTATACTTGCCTAATTCAAATCTAATTTCATGAGGCAGAACTTTCATCCACTCTTTGAATTCTTCGCTTGTATTTTTATAAGTGTAATCATAGCTGAGACGGGCATAATAATTATCTCTTGGATCTGTATAACCGCACTGGCAGTCATCTTTATCGTTGCCGATAGAATTATCATAATTACCTTGAACTACAGAAATGTTATTTTTTTGAAGTATTGAAAATATTTTATCCGGATAAGGACCAAAAGCTCCTAAATCTCCAAGACAATAAATTGCATCTACTTTTTTCTTATATGCATCCTTTATTACTTCCTTCAATGAAAGATAATTGCTGTAAACTCCGCCGAACAGTGCTACTTTTTTATGCATCGCGTTTCACCGAAGAAAAATTTGAGCAAATCGCACCATACAAATAACAAGTATAGCAGGCTTGATGTTTCAATTCATACGGTTTCATTGATTCCTCAAGTGAACCACCCAGTTTTGCATCAGGCGAATCGATTAAGATAGGACAAACATAAACTCCTTTAGATGTTGCAACTCTGCTGTTTGCACAAATTAAATTACTGATTTCATAATCTACCATCATTTCGTTTGTTACAAATTCGTACTCATCATATCCTTTAGTGCGGACTGCTTCTTTACCAATTTTAATTGAAGGTAAAATCTTTATTCGTGGTCTTTGATAACTGTAAGATTTCAATGTACTCATAAAGCCATTCAAAACTCTGTCATCATCTTTATCTTCCCATGTTTTTGTTATTGTAATAATCGGAAGGAATCCGGAATCAACAAGTAATTTAACTCCGGCCATAGCTTTTTTAAAAACGCCTTTACCGCGGATATAATCATTCATTTTTTCTGTGTAGCCGTCAATGCTGACTCTTAATTCCAAGGAGTAAATTGAATTGTCTGATATTTCTTTTAAACTCTTTGCATGATGTTCTTTAATCAACATACCATTTGTTAAAACAGTAGCCGGACCGTATTCCAAAGTTTTTCTTAAAATTTTAATGATATCTTTATTCATGAAAGGTTCGCCGCCGGTAAAGTAATATTCTTTTACTCCCATCTTTATTGATTCTTGAAGATATGAGTTAACTTGATCGTAAGTCATAAATTCAAAATTATGATTTGTGGGACTGCAGCTAATGAAACAATGCTCGCAGACTATGTTGCACAATGTGCCGCTTACCTGGAACCACAGGTTGTCTAATGCATCAAGATATATTTCAGGATGTTTCATTGTCAATTATATTGATTTTTACATAAATGTCAGATAATAGAACACGGATGACACTGATCTTACTGATTATCACGGATTAAAATTTTTCCTATCATTGGTAAATATAATTCTTTTAAATTCTGGTTTTTTACCAAAATTTAAAAGTAGTCCAATTTCTTTATTTGTTGCTTTTAAATAATTTATTAATTGTTCTTTATGCTCATCACAAAGAGCTTCTGCTGTTTTTAATTCTAAAATAATAATATCGTTTACAATTATATCTGCGTAATAATCTCCGACTTCATAACCGAGATAATATACTCTTATATTTTTTTGTTTATCTATTCCAAATCCAGCCTTTTTTAATTCAATACCCAATGCATTTTCATAAACCTTTTCCAGAAATCCATAACCAAGAGTATTATAAACATTATAAAAACATTTAATGATTACTTTAGTTAAATCAGAATACAACATAATATCCTCCTTTTAATTTTATATCAGTGTAAATCTGTTTAATCCGTGTTATCCGTGTTCTATTGCTTGTAAACTCAGGTCGCTTTCTCTTTTCATTACAAGAACCGGGACAAAATAAACAATTAATATTAATATCATTGCGTAAACATTAACAGCAAGAAGCTCGGCATAAGTACCATGAGTTAAATACAAAGATTTCGGCAGCCATCCGAACACTAAAACTGTACCGGCTGCTACTCCCGCCCAAAGAGCTAAATGAAAAGAAATTTTGGGAGCCTTCAATTTCCAGAAAATAAAAACCGGCGCCAGTCCAAGTACCATTGTTCCGCTAATTGTAGTTGCAGATAAAATAGTCGGTGAAAAAATTAAAGGAATCGTTCCGCCGATTGCGGTAATAATCATTGTCCATCTGCCTTTTGTTATTAAAGAAGATTTTGATTTCCCTAGATCAACAACTATTAATTTTGATACCGAAGCAAAAGTTGAATCGACGGTTGAAGAAGCAGAAGTTACCATTATAAAATTCATTACAATCATAGAAAATACTCCAAGAGTTTTGGAAACCTGAACAGCGGCTTGTCCCTGCAGTCCAAGAATTTTTGCATAGATTCCCACAAAGCTGAAAAGAAGTATGCAGATAAATCCTCCGATTGTTGCCAAAATATAGCTTCGCAAAGTCGTCTTTTCATCAGCAATAAATCCTCGATCTGTAAGTACCGGATCATGAAACGGGTAGCTGAAAATCTGGATGAATGCAACAAGTATTAAATCAACTCCGCCGGACATTGTCCAATGCCCGCTTGTTAAGAAAGGAGTAACCGATCCTTCCTTCGGTAAAATCATACCGAGCACAAGTACTAGTAATACGACAAATAATCCCATCTGCAGCAAATCGGTGATAAGCGAACTTCTTAAACCCCCTTTTAAAGCATATGCAAGTGTTAATGCTGTAAATACAATAATTGAAATTATGTACTGCGGTGATCCATTATGGCCAAAATATGTTCCTATTACTTCGGTGTTTGACCAGACTTCATTTAAAAGTCTTACGGCAATAATTATTGTAAAAAATCTTAGTGCGCCAATTCCAAATTTTTTTTCCAGAAATTGGTGAAGGCTTTGAACATTTAATTTAGTTCTGATTTTATAAATAACTATGCCGGCGACTAAAAAAGACAAATAATATGTAGCATAAGCCATACCTCCGACAATACCGAAACTTAATCCTAAATTTGCCGCATTTGTAACCGACTTTGCAAAAATCCAGGAAATTACCAAACTAAAAGTCAGCATAACTAATCCGGGTTTCTTAGCTTCTCTCGAAGTACCACGATAAAAGCTTTCCTTCGTCTTTACAAAAGGAGTCATTAAAATGAGTATTAATGAAAATGAAATTAGAACTATCCATTGCCATGTTAAAACATTACTCATTTAATATCTTTCTATTGAAAAAGAATTTAATAGTTTTGAATCCGCAAAAGTGGTTTTCTAATCCACAAGGATAAAATAATTATCGATATTATTTTAATATATCCTTTGAATATAATTTCTTCATCACAATACTATCACAAAAATAAAATAATTAACCAGATCTACGAAATAAACTTTATTTTTATATATAAAATGAATTAATTTTTAATAACTAGCGGTAAAATTTTGACAAAAGAAATAATTTATAATTCTATTATTACCTGCCCGGTATGCGGCTTCAAAAAAGAAGAAACCATGCCGGAAGATGCATGTCAATTCTTTTATAAATGTGATAATTGCAGCACTATTTTAAAACCTAAACAAGGTGATTGTTGCGTATTCTGTTCATATGGAACAGTTCCATGTCCTCCGGTTCAAAAAGAAAGAAATCAAGATATATTTTCTAATTAGATTAGAAAAACATGCAAATTAAAATATTTATTTATGTACTTTTGTCTTGATCGTCAGAGCCGGACAGGTACGCTACTGAAAAATAACTCTAGGGTGACCTAAAAGTAAGATTTATGTCAGTCTGAGCGAAGTCGAAGACGGAATATATGCGAAATTCATGGTTCGACTCCGCTCACCATGACAGATAAATTAGTTTTCGATCAGCCTCTCAAACAGATTTTTCTGTTCAGCCCTAATCATACAAGCAACGCTTCATTACGTAAAATTTTTAAAACAATTTATTTGAGGTCATTAAAAAGCACAAATTTTAAATTTGTATTATTAAACATGTAAGTGATAATGAATTATATAAGCATTTTCTTTTAATATGCACTCTTTTGTTCTGATCTTTTTGACAAATATGATTAAATAAGATTTTACGCCCTAAGATTTATTAAATATGATTTAAATCATAAAGAAATATTTAATCTTGACTCTTTTGTCTAGATTAAATAAGTTGCGTTTGGGCTTAAAGAAGAGACATGATGAATATAGATCGGAAATATTCCAATACTGTGAATACAACATGCGGATGTTGTTGCAACAGTAATTGTTGTTTTACAATAAAAACGGCAGTGGAATATCATTCCGGTTTTATGAGACTTATGATTTAATATAAAATAGATTGATGATTTAACCCGCTGTCGATGAAAGTTGGCAGCGGGTTTTTATTTTTAAACAATTTGAGGTTTTATTATGAATTATAAAAATTCAAAACTTGATAGAAGTGCAATAAAATTTAATCAAGGATCCATTGTCGTTTTAACGGCCGTAGCTTTTTTGTTAAACATTCCCTGGCTTGTTGCCTTTACGGCAGCCGTTATGCTGACCGGGACAATATTTCCCAAAGCGGGCTTATTCAAATTGGCTTATAAATATATTGCAAAACCA
>CAZCFZ010000123.1:7029-10282 GCA_964498065.1 uncultured Ignavibacteriaceae bacterium | reverse complement strand
TATATATTGTAACGTTCTATCTGAATTTAAGTCTAAATAATTAATAATAATTTGCAAAATTTAAATACTTAAAAAATATTAATTATAAATACATCGAAAAAAGACTGATAAAAATTAAAGAAATATTTTATTATAAATGCAGATTACAAAGTCGTAATAAATCAAGAGGGGTTTTATGTTAAAAAATTATTTAAAAGTAGCTTTTAGAAATTTACTAAGGTTCAAAACATATTCATTTATTAATATCACAGGCCTAGCTATCGGTATTGCCTGCTGTTTATTGATTCTTCTTTATATTAAAAATGAATTGAGTTATGATAGGTTTAATAAAAAAGCCGATCAGATTTACCGGATAAATACGGATTTAAAATTCGGAAATACGGAACTTGCCATACCCGTTGTTCCGGATTTAATGGGACCTTTGCTGAAACAGGATTTTCCTCAGGTAAAAGAATACACAAGGATATATAATTGGGCCGGGAAAAAGCTTGTAAAAAAAGGAAATAATTTTAATACCGAAACGGGGATCGCTTATGTAGATTCAACATTCTTTAAAGTATTTACATTTAAAACCATAGCCGGCAACACGGATAAAATACTGAATGAACCTAATACAGTTGTAATCACCGAATCAATTGCCAAAAAATATTTTAATACTGTTGATGCCGTCGGCAAATTTATTGAAACAACCGACAACGGAAGAACTCTATATAAAGTTACGGCAGTTATAAAAGATATGCCTTTTAACTCGCACTTAAGGTTTGATTTTCTTTTCCCGATGCAAAATTTGGACTATGACTGGGGCAATCTTATATCATCAAATTTCCATACTTATCTTTTGTTAAAAAAAGGAGTTAATTATAAAGATTTTGAAAAGAATTTTGAGCTTTTCAACAATAAATATGTTTACCCTTATGCTCAAAAATATATGCATATAACGAAAGAAGAATTTGACAGAGCAGGTAACAGGCTTAAATATTCGCTTATCCCTCTAACTGATATTCATCTTTTTTCAAAGCGCATTCAGGAAATAAGTCCTACGGGTACTATACAATATGTTTATATTTTTTCTGCGGTTGCTTTTTTTATATTGCTTATTGCATGTATAAATTTTATGAATCTTACAACCGCCCGTTCGGCAAATCGTGCACGGGAAGTAGGAATCAGGAAAGTTCTGGGAACAGAAAAAAAGAATCTTATCTATCAATTTCTTACGGAATCTACTTTAACAGCATTAATTTCAGTTATTCTCGCTGTTGCAATTGTATATAACGTCTTACCTTTTTTTAATAATCTTTCAGGAAAAGAATTAAGTACTAACGATTTATATTCATCTTCAATTTTAATTTTCCTGGTTTCATTACCTTTCATAGTTGGGTTTATTGCCGGCAGCTATCCGGCTTTTTTCCTTTCACGCTTTAATCCGATTCAGATAATTAAAGGGAAATTATCAACCGGCAGTAAAAGCGGCGGATTAAGAAGCGTGCTTGTAGTATTTCAATTTGCTACTTCTATTATATTAATTACGGGAACAATTATTATTTATAATCAGCTCAATTATATTCAAAATACAAATCTCGGTTATCAAAAGGATCAGGTGTTAATTATAAATGATGCTTATAATCTCGGAAGAAATGTTGACGCATATAAAAATGAAATGCTTAATGTTCCCGGTGTAATTTCCGGAACTACATCAGGTTTTCTGCCTATTCCTTCCTTAAGGAATTTTAATGCTTTTTACAAGGAAGCATCTCAAGCAGCAGAAAGTGGGCTTACAATGCAAAGCTGGAAGATTGATTACGATTATTTAAAAACTCTTGGAATTAAAATAGTTCAAGGAAGGAATTTTTCACATGAATTCGGCTCGGATTCCTCATCAATTATTCTTAATGAAGCGGCAGTTAAACAACTTGGTTATAATTTATCTGCAAACGCTAAAGAAAATCCAATCAACAATTCGGTTTACACTTGGGAAAACGGTGGGAAGATTGTTAAGTATAATATTATTGGTGTAGTAAAAGATTTTCACTTCGAATCTTTTCATCAAGACATCGGTCCTCTTGGCCTTTTACTTAAAAGAAGCACAGGTCTTATTTCATTTAAAGTAACCGCCTCTAAAATTCCTATGATATTGAAAGAAGCTGAAGTCAAATGGAAAAGAATGTCTTCCGGCATGCCGTTCAGCTACAAATTCATGGATGATTCGTTTAACGAAGTTTACAAAGCTGATCGCCGGGTGGGATTTATAGCCCTTTCTTTTTCAGCGCTTGCAATTATTGTTGCCTGCCTTGGATTATTCGGCTTAGCTACTTTTCTTGCAGAACAAAAAACAAAAGAAATAGGTGTTAGAAAAGTACTAGGTGCTTCAGTTCCATCGATCTTTCTAATGCTATCAAAAGAATTTATTAAGTGGATTATTATTGCCAATATAATTGCATGGCCTTTCGCTTATTATTTTATGAATAAATGGCTGCAGGAATTTGCTTATAGAATCAACATTAACTGGTGGATTTTTACTTTTGCAGGATGTATTGTTTTAATTATTGCATTGCTTACCGTAAGTATTCAGGCAATAAAAGCCGCAACGGCAAACCCGGTAAAAAGTTTACGGTATGAATAAGAGCCCATCCCCAAACCCTTTTCAAAGGAAAGGGGATTTTTAAAAGTCCTTCCCTTTGGGGAGGATTTAGGAGAGGCCCAAAAAATGCTTAATTTCTACATCACTTTATCAATCAGTCTTATCGAGGCCGAGCTTTGACAGAAGGGAAGTGGGCAGCTTTTTTATTGCAAATTGTTTAGCCAGAAAAAATGGTTTTTATAATCTACTTTTTAAGGCATATATATATGGGATTTATAAGTTAAAACGGAGGAATATTTTGCTAAAAAATTATTTAAAAATTGCTGTAAGAAATATATTTAAATACAAAGCTTATTCTTTAATAAATATACTCGGTTTTGCAATAGGTATTGCTGCGTGTATTATGATTATGCTTTATGTACACGAAGAGCTAAGCTACGATAAATTCAATAAAAATTATGAACAGATTTATAGAGTACAGGCAGATGCCAAAATAGAGGGAAGAGAATTAAACATGGCTCTTACTCCTCCTCCCTTAGGTGCTGCACTGGTTCGTGATTATCCTGAAATACTGCATTACGCCAGAATTATGCCGACTGCAAATATGTTAATACGATATAAGAACAATGTTTTTAATGAAACCAGATTCTTCTGGGCAGATTCAACTTTATTTGA
>CAZCFZ010000123.1:0-6929 GCA_964498065.1 uncultured Ignavibacteriaceae bacterium | reverse complement strand
AATAATAATTTTTACACCTATATTGTTTTAAGAAAAGGTGCATCTGTAAAAAAACTAGATGCAAAATTTCCAGATCTTATCAAAAAATATGCTGGTCCTCAATTGTATCAAGCTTTGGGAATGCATTATGATGAATGGCAGAAAAAAGGCAACGCATATAAATTTTATTTAGAACCAATTACTTCAATCCATCTTTACTCGCATTTAGATCATGAGTTGGAACCTAATGGTGATATAAAGTATATATACATTTTCTCGATAATTGCGCTTTTCATACTTCTTATTGCTTGCATAAATTTTATGAATCTTTCAACAGCCCGTTCATCGACACGATCAAAAGAAGTTGGAATAAGGAAAGTTTTAGGTTCTAACAGGCCTCAATTAATAAAACAATTTTTAGCAGAATCATTTTTACTAACATTAATATCGGTATTTGTGTCCATAATATTAGTAGAATTGCTTCTTCCAGCTTTCGGTAATTTAGCCGGAAAGCAGCTTAGTACTAACTATTTAAATAATTGGTTAATAATTCCTGCAATACTTTTAATTGTATTGATTGTAGGAGTAATTGCCGGAAGTTACCCTTCATTTTTCCTTTCTTCATTTCAGCCGGTCAAAGTTCTAAAAGGGAAAGCTGCCGGTAACAAAGGAAATATGCTGAGAAGCGGTCTTGTAGTATTTCAATTTTCTATTTCTATTATTCTTTTCATTGGTACTTTCATAGTATATAGTCAATTAAGATATATTCAAACAACAAAACTTGGTTTTGATAAGGCCCATATTCTTGTAATTCAGCGTGCCTGGGCGCTTGAAAATCACGCACAGGCATTTAAAGACGAATTAATGAAAAATCCTGAAATAGCCGCTGCATCCAACTCTGATGATGTACCGGGAAAGCCTTTCAGCCAGACTTTATTTAAAGCTGATAATGTTCCGGGTGCGCAGAATTATCTTATGTCATTCATGTCAACTGATTATAATTTTGTAAAGACGATGGGAATTCAACTGGAAAGCGGAAGATATTTTTCAAATCAATTTCCTTCAGACACTCAATCGGTAGTTCTAAATGAAAGCGCTGTAAAATTATTCGGATTAAATGATCCGATAGGCAAAAGAATTTTTGTAGTGGGAAGAAATACTCCTTTTAATATAATTGGTGTATTGAAAGATTTTCATTATGAATCTTTACACCAAAAGATACAGCCTTTAATAATCACGCTTGGGTTAGGCCAGACTGCGTATCTTCCGATCAGATTGAAAACAACCAATGTCAGCAATGTTCTCGCATATATTAAAAGTGAATGGAAAAAATTCGTACCGGGAAAACCGTTTGAATACTACTTTATTGATCAGGATATAAGCAGATTATATTTATCAGAGCAAAAAACCAGCGAACTTTTTACTGCATTTTCAATTTTAGCAATATTCATTGCATGTCTCGGTTTATTCGGTTTAGCAGCTTTCACTGCTGAAAGGAGAACGAAAGAGATCGGCATTAGAAAAGCATTAGGTTCATCCGTCTCAGGAATTGTTTTCCTGCTTTCAAAAGAATTTACAAAATGGGTTTTAATTGCGAATATAATTGCCTGGCCGGTCGCTTATTATTTTATGAACAACTGGCTTAAAGATTTTGCATACAGGATAAATATGAATCTTTGGATTTTCATTTTGTCTGGAGTTCTTGCTTTACTTATTGCTCTATTAACTGTAAGTATACATGCTGTTAGGGCTGCAAGAGCAAATCCAATTAAGAGTTTGAGGTATGAATAAAGGCCCATCCCCCCCAAACTCCCTTCCCAAGGGGACGGGGGTGATGTTCTTATAAAAGATAGTGTTGAGTAAAAGGAAATGGAATTTAAAAGTCCTCCCCCTTGGGGGAGGATTTAGGAGGGGCTAAAAGGTTGTCTAATCCTCACACCTCGATGAGTCTCACAGACTCATCGGAGTCTGGCTACCTTCCCAACCAGTCTCGGCGAGGCCGAGCCTCGACAGAAGGGAAGTGGGAATAAAACCTATTCAAGGATGATGGGTATTTGGAATAATTTTAAGTGAGTATTTTTTTATAATTTTTTTAGGAGTTGAAGGGGTTGATAAAATGAAGCAACGTTAATTAGGAGTGAAGTTATGTTTAAAAACTATTTTAGAGTGGCAGTTAGAAACATCTTAAAAAACAAAGTTTATTCATCAATAAATATATTAGGGCTTGCAATCGGTTTAACCGGTTTTATTTTAATTTCAATACTAATTAAGAATGAATTAGGCTACGATTCATTTAATAAAAAAATCGATAGAATTTACAGAGTTGTTGAAATTCAAAACCAGGAAAACATAGGCAAATTGAAAATTGCCGTAACGATGGGCCCTCTGGCCCCTGCGCTTAAAGAGTATTTCCCCGATGTGGAATACTCTGCCAGAATTGTACCCAGTCCCACCCAGTTTTGTAAAGTTGGCGAATCAGGTTACTATGAAAAGAACATTGCATACGCCGATCCGTTTATATTTAATATATTAACAATACCTTTCATTGAAGGCAATCCCAAAACTGCTTTGGAAGCGCCTTTTTCAATTGTGCTTACTCAAACTGCCGCCCGTAAATTTTTTGGCAGCCAAGATCCGCTCGGTAAAACAATTAGAATATCCAGTATCTTCGGTAACGATGATTATAAAGTGACGGGATTGATAAAAGACTATCCTCAAAATTCAAATATTAATTTTGATATGCTTGGATCATACAGCACTATGGAACATTATGTTAAATGGCTGAATTCATGGAACAATAATACGTTAGCAACTTATATACTTTTAAGAAAAGGTATTTCACCTATAAAAATAGAGAAGCAATTCCCGGAATTTATTAATCACTATATTCCTCCCGACCCGAAAACCGGAGAGAAAAGTGATCTTAAAATGTACTTGCAGCCGTTAAAGGATATTCACCTTTATTCCGGTGATATTGTATATCAAACTTTTAGCCACAACCAGGGAAGTATAAGCACGGTTTATATATTTTCAGCTATAGCTCTGTTTATACTTTTAATTGCCTGCATCAATTTTATGAATCTTGCAACAGCACGCTATGCAAAAAGGATTAAAGAAATCGGGATGCGTAAGGTACTAGGCTCTACAAGGAAAAGCCTGGTCTATCAATTTATGGGTGAAGCGGTTTTAATTTCAATAATTTCACTATTACTTGCGTTCCTCTTTACCGAATTAATATTGCCGTACTTTAAAAATATTTTCGACGGAAGAATTATCTTTTCTTACCAGGACAGCATAATTTTTATGCTTGAATTAGTTGGAATAGCTGTTACTGTCGGAATTATATCAGGAAGCTATCCGGCATTGTTTCTTTCAAAGTTTGAGCCTGCAGATTCGTTAAAAGGAACTATCTCAAGCAAAATGAAAGGAGCGTTTCTAAGGAAAGTCTTAGTAGTTTTACAATTCTCTATAGCAATAACTTTAATCATTTGTACCGGAGTAGTAAGCAATCAAATGAATTATATAAAAAATAAAAATTTAGGTTTTAATAAGGAACATGTTTTATTCCTGCCGATTAGAAGCAAAGATACAAGAGATAAAATAAATTTATTAAAAAGCGAATTACTAAAAAATTCCATAATTGTAAATGCTGCCGCAACATCAGGCTTATTCGGCGCCAGCGGATCCGAAGGAACTGAAACTGTCGCAGGATCAAACGGCAGACAAAGCATGATGATGAGACGAAGTTTTGTCGGGTTTGATTACATTAAAACCATGCAAATGAAAATTGTGGATGGGAGAGACTTTTCGTATGATCATCCCATGGATTCGACATCATCTGTGATAATTAATCAAGCAGCAGTGAAAAAATTCGGATGGAAAAATCCTTTAGGTAAAAAATTTGAAGGTAAACCCGTTAAAACTGTAATTGGAGTTGTGAAAGACTTTAACTTTTTTAGCCTTCATTCCAAAATCGGGCCTTTGATTATGTCGATACAACCGGATCAGTTTAATTATTTGGTAATGAGAATTAAACCTGAAAATATTTCTTCGACTGTTGATTATATTGAAAATACCTGGAAAGAAATTATACCCAACCGTCCGTTTGAATATTCTTTCTTAGATCAGCACTTTGATGAAATTTACAAAAATGATCAGAGAACCGGTGATATGTTCGGATCCTTTTCTTTTCTTGCAATATTTATAGCATGTTTAGGTTTGTTCGGTTTAGCCGCGTATACGGCAGAGCAGAGGACTAAAGAGATTGGCGTAAGAAAAGTTCTCGGATCTTCAGTCAGCGGTATTGTTTTACTGCTTTCAAAAGATTTTTTAAAACTCGTTCTTATTGCAGGAATAATTGCTGCGCCGGTTTCATTTTACGCAATGAATAACTGGCTCCAGGACTTTGCTTATCATGTCGGAATTGAACCATGGTCATTTGTAGGCGCTGTTGCAATAGCAATTTTAATTGCATTTATAACGATAAGTTTTCAAGCTATAAAAGCAGCTACTGCTAATCCGGTGAAATCACTGAGGTATGAATAAGGGCCTATCCCCAAGAGGCTGTCTCAAAAGTAATATTTTTTTGAATAATGGAACGCTGATGACGCAGATTTGAACTGATTTTCACAGATTTCTAAATAGATAATTACTTTTGAGACAGCCTCTTATTAAAATCTTACTCTTTGGGGAAGAATTAGACAGGTTAGATAATTTGAAATTATTTGAAAGGGAATCAGTCATGAAAGGTGTAAGTATTCCTCTGCCGGATTTTTTAGATCAGCAAATTGCTGAGATTGAAGTTAAAATAAACGGGAAGAAAAGACATTATAATTTTCGGGTTGAATCATTTAGATGGAAAACGGATGGTGAAGAATGGAATATAGAAAGAAAAATAAAGAAACTACGGGAGGGGATTAAAAACAGTAATAAATCCCGGGAATTAATACAAATATTCAGACCGAAAGAAAATTCCAAATTTGTTCAAGCTTTATTTAGGCAGGTGGGAAATATCTAATCCTCCTTTATAATTCTAACTAATTAGCTAACTTTATTTCCCATTTATTAAGCAATTAAAAATAAATAGATTATTTTAATAATTCAGTTTATAGAATTTATTGAGTTATTGAATATATTTCCTTTTAACATTATTAAGTCAACTTACACAAAACCTTAAAGGCCGCATTTAAAGACCTTATAGGAGGCATAGTTTCAGCATCCTTCATGGTCTAAAAAAGTGAACTTGAAGGAGAATGTGTAACGCATGTTATTAAATTTTTTTATGAGTTGAGGTAAATAGAATCGCTTACTTGAATAAATATAGAGTTACCGTAATTTCCAAATTAATTCTAATTATAGCATTTGTATTGGGCGGAATAATTATTTTATATGAGTACGACTTTAAATTCACATCATTTTTCTTTTTTGTAATAGCAATCTATCTTATCGTATCTTTATTTAAATATATTGACAGAATCAGCCGCGATTTAAACAGATTTTTATCATCAATTAAATATTCTGATTTTAATCAAACATATCTCTTAAAAAACTTCGGATCGATGTATAGCGATCTTTATAAATCCATCGGTGATACTTATAATGAATTATCTGCTAATAAAATCAGATCGGAAGAAAATCTTCAATATTTAAAAACTCTTATAGAACAAGTTCCATCCGGGATTATTTCATATAAAGAAAACGGGCAGGTAGAACTTATTAATAAAGCGGCAAAAAGGTTATTGAACATTGAAAGCTTGCCGAATATATTTTCGGTAAAAGAAGAAAAATATAATATAAAGCAGTTACTTGAAAATATCCGGATCGGAGAAGAAAAAAGGGTTAATTTTAACAATGGAATAAGAGAAAAGAATATTTCGGTATTCGCTTCTAATTTTAAAATGGGTAATAGGTTATATAAACTTATAACCTTGCAAGATTTGGAGAATGAACTCGAAAAAGAGCGGCTGGAAAACGAATTAAACATTGCTCAAAATGTTCAAGTAAGTCTTCTTCCCAAAAAAATACCCGAATATAAAAATTATGAGATATATACATTATTTAAACCGGCAAAAAGAGTCGGCGGGGATTTTTATGATTTTTTTGAATTTGGTACAAATAAACTCGGGATCATAGTAAGCGATGTGTCCGGAAAAGGTTTGGGAGCGGCTATTTACACTACTCTTCTCAAAGGAATATTTCAAACTCTTGCATTTGAAAGCCGCACAACAGTAGAACTGCTGACTAAGGCAAATTCACTGCTTTATCAGATGCTGGACAGAAAATCTTTTATCACTGCAATATATGCTGTCCTTGATATGGAAGAGAATACATTAGCTTTTTCAAGAGCCGGGCATGAGCCGCTTTTGGTTTATGAAGGGGATAAAAAAATATTTAAAAGTTACAGGCAAAAAGGATTAGGCCTAGGATTAGATAATGGAAAAGTGCTGGGCAATAATCTGGATGAACAGGTGATTCGACTAAATAAAAATGATACTGTTTTATTTTACACTGATGGATTAGTCGATTTAAAGAATCAGTCAGGTGTTGATGACTTTATTGAGAGTTTCAAAAAAATAATTACCGATTATTATGATGCCGGTACTGCCGAAATAATTAAAAGATTAGAAAAAGAAATAAATAATTACATCCGGGACCATGAACAGTTTGATGATATAACAGTTTTGATGGTTAAGCGGAAAAATGACAAATTTGAAGAAAAGTAATTATTATTGAGTAATGAATTCCGGAAGAAATAAAATATATTATTTAAAAATAAATTCCATAATATCAAATTTCTCTTAATAAGTTATTTAGAAAAAATATCACTAGACAACATTTATTCATCATCATTCTTATCTATTTTTCAATTCAAAGTATATAATCCTGCCTGTAAAATTCACGTGATTATGAAAATTTTATATCTTGCTTATAGTCCATTTTTATTTTAGATT
>CAZCFZ010000122.1:0-10407 GCA_964498065.1 uncultured Ignavibacteriaceae bacterium | reverse complement strand
CTTGAGTATGAATCGTTTACATTTGCCTTAATTGTTGCATTGATTTTAATAGCAATACAAACGCTGTTTTTCAATATAATAGAAACCAGCCTTGTGGGGAAAAGGCTAAATTTAAATCCTTTGTTAATTTTGCTTGCCGTTCTTATTTGGGGTTATATATGGGGTGTAATAGGAATGCTTCTGGCGGTTCCTTTAACTGCTATAATAAAAATTATAATTTCAAATTCCAATTCCCGCAACTTGAATTTTTTAGGCGATCTTATGAGCAAAGGATGAAAATTATAATTACATGCAATTTATCTTATAATTAATTTCTTCGTAAGTGAAGATTTTATAAAATCAAAATGTTCTTTGCCGATTATTATTTCTTGAAATATTTCTTGAAGCAGTTCTTTAGTGATTTTTTTAAAATCCTTTTCTAACGGTGTAATACATACTCCCCCGATATCAACTGCCGCGGGACTAATTAAAATATTTTTATACCCTTCTTCAAAATAGTGAGATGAGCGGTGTTTATTTCTAAGAAAGATGATTATTCTCCAGCCTGATTCCTGCTGATATGAAGAAAGTATGTTCATCATCGGTTCTTCACCGTTATTAGCTATTGAATAATAAATATCAAAAAAAATATTGAATGAATTTATGATTGCCTTCTTAGAGTTTCCTTCCAATGAGATGTATCTTCTTAATCCGTCATCAATACCGCGGACGGTTAATTTATCGTTCTTTATTAATATCTCTCCGTATTTATCTTGTAGGAATTCAAATTCGTCATCAATAGGTATGAAAGATTTGTTGCCGGCTTGGAAATGAAGATGATCAGGAGCCGAAGCACCGCATTTAGGGCCGTTGTAGAAGACACTATAAAATTGCGATAAATCTTTACTGAATGTTAACAGCATATCAAACGATTCTTTTATACTCTGAGGAAAATGGTTAATATTCGAAAGAGTAAAATGTTCCGGGAAAATAGGATATGGATTGCAAAGTATTAAATATTCGTGCTTATATAATATGCCCTTTTGCTCAGCCGGCATATTTTCGTAACACAAAAAACATGTTCTATTGTTTATCGATTTTGCATCAACTTTTGCGGAACTGGAAATTATTCTCCCTGGATTAAATTGAACTTTAATCTTAAAGTTGTTAAAATCAAATTCCTTTATTTGAAGCGAATCCAGTGACTTATAACCTGAAACAAGCTGTTCCCATGATTCTTTTTGAAATTCAAGCAATAATTTTGCTGCATTTCCGTAATCATTTTTATCTATATAAGCTTCCGCTTTTTCATTTTCAAATAAAATATTTTCAATTAACTTTTTATTTACTTGAGCCATTTAATAAATTCTTTCGATAACCAAAACATGAATTCAAAATCTTAAGTTTTTATTTTATAATTTGAAAACGGACTGCAAATCTAAATTACGAAAAGTTCATTTAATATTTTTAGCAGAATTATATTTTTGTCTGGCTAAAATTTCGAAAGTTCTTAATCTGTCTTTATATAAATTATTAGCATTTTGTTTTTCAATAGACAATGCTGCATCTGTATTCTTCTCCCATCTCCGGCATAGGTAGAGAACATCGTAAATTCTTCCGATTTGATATCGCCGGGAAACTGCTAATCCGATAGCATAGTCTTCTCCGTAGCTTACATTTGGGATTTTAATTTTTCTTAATAGAGAAATAAAAAATGCCCTGGGTGCGCCGAGTCCGTTTATCCGTAAAGCATTATTCCTACCGTTATCGGGTGTCCATTCCTGGTGATTGATAATTCCCGGCGGCAGTTCTTTTAAATTAAAGTCCGTTAATTTATAAGTACCGATAACCATAGCGCATTTTTCTTTTTTAAAAAGATCAACAATTTTTTGTACCGTATTATCATTGAAATAAATATCATCGCTGTCCAATTGAATACCAAATCGTCCGCAGTTTTTATGATGAACAGCTTCATTCCAGCACCCGCCGATTTCTAAATCGAATCTTTTGGGAATTATATGAATAACGCGTTTATCTTTATCAGCATATTCCTTTAGTATTTTTGTTGTACCGTCTGTTGAATGATTGTCAACTACAATAAGGTTAAATGAAAAATTAACTTTTTGTCTTAAAACAGATTCGACAGCATCACTGATAGTCTCTACTCTATTTTTTACCGGAATTATAACCGAAGCTTCATTTTTAAAATTACCTTCATTCAAATCAATCTGTTCAAATTTAGGTTCAAGATAAGCACCGATCTTCTTTAAATATTCTGTAGCTGCTGCTTCCATTTCAATTTGGACCTCTCTATTTCTCGGATTTACATAATCAAACAATTTCTCGTCGGATTTTCTAAGGTCGGATTCGACCGTTGTATAAAGGCACTCCGGAATTCTAATCAAAGGATGATACCTTGAAATATTTAAGCGTAAATTGTAAAGGCCCGCAAAATTATATACGGTTTTATTGTTAGTTTGGGCTTTTTGCAGCACTTCTTTAGAAAAGAACAGTAAAGGACCAAAATTAAAATCGTCTCTTATACTGCCCAATTGATAATCAATTACCGGGTGGACATTTCTTTTTTTGTTTTTTACTTCATGGTAATCTGAATATATTATTCCGGCACCTGTGGTTTCGGCTACATCAATAAATCTTTCTAAAGAAAATTGTCCGAAATTGATTTTTGTATCTTGAGTTAAAAAAAGTGCAAAATTTGTCGATGTATTTTTAGTAATTAATTTTATTGTTTTACTGCCGAACAGGTTATTTACCTTCAATATCTCAATATCATCAAATTTATCATCAGCATTCAATTGACTTAAAAGATAAACTTTATCAACATATCCTGTCCCAAACAATTCATTAACTGTTTCTAATGTATAATTATTCCCGCTGTAGGGTAAGAAAGCAGTAATTTTTTTTCCCATAACAATTACGCCTTTTTAATAACAAGGATTTAAACAAACTTATTAACAAAAGAAGAAATAAAATTTATTAAATTATAACGAATTCAAGTAGCAAACATTTAAGAATATCATAATTCTTTACATATTTAATTTGAAAATTATCGAAAGATCCGGCAAAGCATGAAATCGAAAATTTAATTCCTTTTGTTTATTGCCAGATTATAAATTTCTAATACTTTATCGGTTAAAAATTCTATATCAAAATTCTCCACTGCCCTTTTTCTGGCAGCTTTACCAAATCTTTGCCGCGTTTCGGGAGAAATAATTAATGCTTCCAACTTTCTTGATAAATCTTGCCAATTTCTATTTTCAAATAATAAGGAAGTTTCGTTATCAACAGCAATATCCAGGACACCATCCGAATTTGCACAAACAGATGGTAAGCCCATTGACATAGCCTCGGCCAAAGCTATGCCGAAAGCTTCGCCGTGAGATGGAAAAACAAAAATATCCATTGCTCTTAATATTTCCGGAGTATCGCTTCTAAAGCCGGTAAAAATTAAATTAGAAAGTGTTAAATCCTTTGCCAATTGTTTTACGGATTTCGCATATTTGTCTTCTCCACGGCTCGCTTCCCCGACAATAAGAAATTTTAAGTTACCGTGCTTTTTATTTAACTCGGCTGCTGCTTGTAAGAATTCTTCGTGTCCCTTTCCCGGGCTAAATCTTGCAAGCATTCCGATAATTATCTCTTTATTCTGAAGGCTGAATTCATTTTTAACGTTTTTACTATCGACTATTTCAGGATTAAACTTTTTTGTATCCACCGCGTTGTGCAGAAGCAAAATTTTATCATCGGTTATAGGACATGTTTCGGCTAAATTATTTTCAATAACCCTGCTTATAGCAAGAGCATAAGTCAGTCGATTGTAAATCCATTTATGAAATTTATCTTTCTTAATAATTGCCGATCCTACTTGCTTGGTTAATATTAGTGGTGTTTTGTTTTTTATTAATTTTAAAGCGGGAACAAGAAGCCACAAGTCCTTTGAAGCTTGTGTATGAATAATATCATAATTTTCTTTTCTGATTAAGTTACTAAGTTTAATAATGCTGAAAGGATGAAAATAGCCCGATGCTTTTAACGGATGAATAATTAATCCGATATTTGATGCTTCCATGTGAAGCCTAGATTCGGCAATGCAAATAAGTTCGACTTTAACATTTCTGTTTAATAACTGTTTAACGGCTGTAAGTGTAAACATTTCCATACCACCCCAGCTTTTGGAAAGACATGAGTATAATATTTTCATTTTGAATACTTAGATATCAGAGTTTTTAGAATTCATAAAATCGTTTAGTTATTAAATTAAAGCATGGATGTTGGAAATGCATTTATGCATGATTTTCACCTCAGTTTACTTTAGATTTATATAAAACTATCTTTATTCGGGGTCTTTATCATTATTATGTCACGCTAACATGCTGTCATTGGATACTGCTAAATAATATTCGATTTAAATTTTGTTTAAAATCTTTAGCAATAATTAATTTATATTTAATAAATTTTTTTAAGCTTGGCGTTTCTAAAATAATGGACTAATATTTCGTCAAACTGGTAACCTTTGGCAGCCATAACAGCCGCACCTATCTGGCACAGACCAACACCGTGTCCCCAGCCGGCTCCCTTCAAAATAAACTTTTGCGGTATCCCATTTTGAATATCTTGCTTATCAACAACAAATGCCGAACTGTATAGATGGCTGCTTGAAAGTGTTCTTCTAATCTCCAGCTCTTTGCCTATTGTTAAAGTTTTTTTAGTCCCGATTATTTTTAATTTAATCAATCGGGCTGATAATCCTCTTTCAACAGGAACTAGGTCTTTTATTTCTCCAAAATCAACACCTGTATTTTTTTTTATTAGGTCCGAAAGCTCTTGTTGCGGGTATTCTATATTCCATCGATAAAAATCAGTTGTTTCCTGATCATAATCCAGAAGGATTTGAGAAAGTATTTTTTTGTCCTTTGTATTACAAAAAGCAGGCGGGTTACTCGTTATCCATTTACGTGCATTCAACTCATTTGAAAAATCCAGATTATAATTTTCAGGTTCGAATTTATAATCGATTACAGAGGATAAATAACTATATTTGATTGGTTGCCATACATTTTCAAAGGATTCGGAAATACCACCGCACGATTTTGAATAACGCGTATCGCAAACTTTATTTCCGCTTGTTAATACAACCCCTGCAGTTTGTTTAACGGCCTGCCGTACTCCTTCGGTAAAAACTTTAGTTATCCCTTGATAACGCTGACAATGGTCGTCCGCGCAGACATCATACAGAGTATGATCTTCTCTGTCGTACCATTTAATATGTTCGGTTTCATTTTGACTATCGGGAATGAAATGCGACTTACCAGATTTTAATTCTTTCGATTTTTCAATTTGAGATAGAACCCAGCTTCTTGAAATTATTGCGTGCGCTTTAAGGAGTTGAAAAGAACTCTTAGCACTCATTTCGGACGAAACTACACTGGCTAAATAATTTTCTAAGGTCAGAATGTTAATTGCAGAAATTTTGCCGTTATTCTTACATAGTTTTAATGCTCCGGTAAACCGCTGTTTTTCTTTCCTTTCCCAGTGAAACTTAGCTCCGATTGTAACATCCTTTAATAAAAAAGATTCAATATCAGGATCTTGAGGTTCAAATATAATTTCATCGGATATTTCAATCTTTTCATTTCCTTTTTTACAAATGATCCTATCATTTACAACTTCTGCTGAAAATCGTCCGCTAAAAGTTTTCTGCATTCCATATGTTTTGAAGTCTCCATGCAGCTCAAAATTAATTTGCTTTTCAGTTAAAATACCTACACTTATGTTAGGTTCTTTTGTTGTGCTTGCCATTATATAATATTCTTAATAATTAAACGAAATTTGCAAAAACATTAATATATCTTTATATAAAATATAAGAATTAACTGCTAATAATTGTAAGACAAATATTATGGTAATTCGGATATTTGGAAGAATGTATTTAATTTGATGTGCATTAACTAATTATTTTAACCGAAACAACTATTATAAATCCGTATGAAATTTGAAGATCAGAAAATTGTTAACATAATTGGATTCCCGATGGATTTAGGTGCAGGCCGAAGAGGAGTTGATATGGGACCTTCAGCATTGCGAATTGCCGGCTTAAAGAAAAAGCTTGAAAAATTGGGGTACAAAGTTGTTGATAGCGGCGATATTTTTATCCAAATAATGGAAAAACAAAAAATTATCAATCCAAAGTTAAAATATTTAAATGAGATTTTAAGAACATCTAAAACCCTTGCCGGTAAAGTAGAAAAAGTTCTGGAAAAAGGTCATTTCCCTCTTTGTATCGGCGGGGATCATTCAATGGCAATCGGAAGTATAGCGGGAATTTCATCTTACTGCAAAAAAAACAGATTGAAGTTTGGAGTAATCTGGATAGATGCTCACGCCGATATGAATACCGATGAAACAACTCCTTCCGGAAATATTCATGGTATGCCGCTTTCGGTAGCTCTAGGAATAGGATATGAAAAGCTTGTTAACATAAATGGATTTTCACCAAAGGTTTTACCGGAAAATTGTGCTCTAATCGGTATACGAAGTATTGATTCTCTTGAAAAATTGAATATAAAAAATAGTAGACCAACCGTATACACCATGACGGATATAGATAAATTGGGAATTCACAGGGTAATTTCGAGAGTACTAAAACAATTCAGAGAAAAAGTAGATCATATACACGTCAGCTTTGATCTCGATAGTGTAGACCCATCCGTTGCACCCGGTGTCGGAACACCTGTTGCCGGCGGACTAAGTTATAGAGAAACTCACCTATTAATGGAATCTATTGCCGAATGCGGCTGTATCTCTTCTTTGGAAGTTACGGAGGTCAATCCGATTCTGGATTTCCAGAATAAAAGCGCTGTATTTGCTACGGATGTTATAGCATCAATAATGGGACAGCGAATATTATAGTAAATTTTTGTTAAGTTATAGATTATAAATATTCAAATTATGGAAGGAAATACATTTAAACTATGGCAAAATCCCAGCCGATAATAATTTATGCTTTGACGTTTTTGATTATTACTCTTTTTTTGAAATTTTTCGGATTACTTAATGTGGATAATAATGAACTGCTGGCATATACCTTTATTTTTTACGGAATTAGTTCCGTATACATTTCTTTCGGTAGGAATAAAAGACTTCAACTATTTATTGGAACAGCAATATTCCTTATCGGTATAGTTTTCTTTCTAATCAGTAATTTCGCCATTTTTAGCTCATCAGGTTTAATTTTTCCTTCTACTCTATTAATCCTAGGTATAAGCTGCTGGATGCTGTTTTTAGATAACACAATTGATAAAGCGATTTTATTTGTTTCAATTATCTTTATCCTGCTGGGTATAATTTATTCGATAAGTGTTGGTGCGATGAGGATTGGCTCATTTGTTAGTTCGATATTATCGATTACTGCTAAGTATTGGGCTATTGTTATAATCACTTTGATCATTGTTTTACTGTTAAAAAGGGATGATAAGCATTAAGTGGGTAAAAATAAGAAAAACTTATTTCATTGATCCGGTTAAATATATTTTCCCAAACGGATTCTGTAAATCGCTTGAAGGTGTTTCCGTTAGATAAAAATCAGCACTCGTATTTTCCGATATCTCCGGCATGGAGAAAGGAAAGTATTCTATAATATTGTGTGAATTAAAAACCCCAAGCGCCAAAGGCTTACCTGAAATATTTATCCATAGCTCGTAAGATTTTCCTTCTGCAAGCTGCGGCATATCAAAAAGCTGTAGATATCCCTTATTTTCCTCAAAACTCATTATCAATTTCCCATATCCGTCCTGCGCTAATTTTGTACCACTTAAATTAACAATTTTAACATCCTTGGTTACCAGAAGCTTTTGAAGATCCTGATTTGCATTTACCTGGGATGAAAGATCTGTTAATTGACGATTTAGTTTGTCGACACCTGTCTTGTAATTTTTTACATCGGATGAAATATTAAAATACATTATAATTATTCCGGTTAGTACAATTAAAAAAGCTCCGATGGAAATAATAAAAACAGCTTTCTTTTTTATTTTTGGCTGTTCTTCATTTCTTACAAAAGATGGATTGGGTTTCTTTTCTATTTTTGGAGATTCTTTGGGATGCGTTTTGTAAAATTTATCGTTCTCTTTATTCTCCGGAAATTCAAATGTATTATTTACAATAATTTCATCATTTGGTTCGGGCTTATTATGTTTATCCTGTTCTTCTTGTTTTTCTTCATCTGTAACTCTCAACCGGATCTGTGTATCGTATGACGGCCTAATAGTTTCAAGTATTTTCTTTTTGGATGTTACTACTTGAAATTCATTAGTATCGGGTATATGGTTGCCTGGTGTTTGGTCTTTTTCAATAATTTGCATTTTTTTAGATGAAAAAGACTCCTTTTCTAAAGTCATTTCTTCTTTGTCAGGTTGCATAAAAGGTTTTGCATTTTTATCATTAGTAATGCTTTTGCCTGTAAGTACAGGATTTTGTTGTATAATTTTAGGCGGTGAAATTCTTTTAGCTGCACTTTCCTCTCTCACTCTGTAAAGTCTACTGGCAACCTTATCTTTAAGCTGTGGTTTTGGGGCTTCAATACTCAAAATCGATGGAAGCAGCGCTATTAAGTTTTGATATTCACCAAGTTCTTCCCATGGGAAATCATTGTTGGATTTAAGATAATCTTGAAGTTTTTTTAAATCTGATTTGTTTAAACATCCTAATGAATAAGCATAAAGAAGATCATAATATTCATTAGGAGTAGGCATTACTCATCATCCTTTAAAAGATTATCCTTAAGGTTGCTTAATATAACCTTCATTTTAGATTTAACCGTTAAAACCGGAATATTTAGCCTTGCAGCAATTTCTTCTTGTGTTAATCCTTCGTAATAGGCCAGGTAAAGAACATACTGTTGTGCTTCGGTTAATTTATTAAGTGCAATTTCAATATCGTCAACTACATTGAAGGCAGTTTTTATATCAAGGGGATCGATAAATGGAGAAAGATGGGGAATAATATTTTGGTTTTCAAATTCATCGGTGTATGGCTCCGAATCATCGTTTTGGCCGGAACGTCTCAGGGTATCAACTGCTTTGTTTCTTGCTAATGTAATAAGCCAGGTATAAACGTTGTCTGTTTCCAAATTGAAAAGATGAACCTTCTGCCAGATAATTACAAAGACATCTATAAAAACATTTTCTGCTGTTTGTTCATCTGAAACAATTTTTTTTATCAAAGTATACAGCAATGATGAATACCGGTTATAAAGGACTTCCAGAGCCTTTGAATCATAATTAGCAACGCGTTGCATTAACTCAATGTCGGTTGAGGGCATGTTAGCCGCCAAAATAACCTATTTATTTTTTACTTTGAATTTCATTGCAAAGGTAAAGCTATGCTGCCAAAAAATCAATTTGACTAAGCTAATGTTATCAGCAAAATTCATAAAAAGATAAGGCCTTTTGACTTCTCTTTTGTGCTTTACATAGTTTATATATTTATGCTTAATTGTGATTTTATTATCTTTGCATCGTAAATAAACCTTTAGGAAAAGATGACCTCAAGCGAAATAAGACAACAGTTTTTAGATTTTTTTAAGGAAAAGAATCATAGGATCGTACCCAGCTCGCCGGTAGTTCCTTTTGACGACCCTACACTGCTTTTTACCAATGCCGGAATGAACCAGTTCAAAGATGTCTTCCTCGGCAGCGGTACAAGAGAATATAAAAGAGCTGCCGATACTCAAAAGTGCATCCGTGTCAGCGGAAAACATAATGATCTGGAAGAAGTCGGGCATGATACCTATCATCATACTTTTTTTGAAATGTTAGGCAACTGGTCTTTCGGCGACTATTATAAGGCGGAGGCAATAGAATGGGCATGGGAATTATTAACGGAGGTTTGGAAGCTTCCAAAAGAAAGACTTTGGGCAACAGTTTATAGAACCGACGAGGAAGCTTTCGAATATTGGAAAACAAAAACCGATATCAATCATAAACATATATTAAAGTTTGATGAAAAAGATAATTTTTGGGAAATGGGAGAAACCGGACCTTGCGGACCTTGCTCTGAGATCCACATAAATTTAAGTGATGATTTTGATAATCCGAATTTTGTTAATGCAGGTGTGCCTGAATGTATTGAAATCTGGAACCTGGTGTTTATTCAATATAATCGTGATGAAAAAGGGAAATTACATGAGCTTCCTGCAAAGCATGTAGATACAGGGATGGGTTTTGAAAGAGTTTGTGCAGTACTTCAGAAAAAAGATTCTAACTACGATACCGACGTTTTTATGCCGTTAATAGAGGCAGTTGCGAAAATATCGGGAATAAAATATGAAAAAGAAGAAAACAAAGTTCCGATGAGAGTGATTGCAGATCATATTAGAACTTTAACATTTGCAATTGCAGACGGAGCAGT
>CAZCFZ010000121.1:0-10422 GCA_964498065.1 uncultured Ignavibacteriaceae bacterium | reverse complement strand
TTTATTTAAACATTAATTTTATTTCACTCTTATTGAATTTGACTATAGTTATAATAAAGAAAACCGACCATGCAATTGACCATAAATATCCGAACATCAGCGTCATCGTCTTTACAAGTTCTTCCATATTCCCAACATTTGCAGGCATATTGCCAAAATTTGAAAAATGAATTCTAGGAAAGTTTAAATAGCTTATCAATGGTGATATCATCATATAAATTATTGCCAGGATTAATCCGATTAGTAATCGTTTTCTCCATGTCTCCCTGTATTGAAGAACAAAAATTGCAGATAGTACAATTAAAGCACATAATAAAATTTTGATCAAATTCATTATAATGCCAGGCATTTCATTAATATGCATGTTGACTTTATTTGACGACATATTAAAATCTCCCAGTATTGAGTTTGCAAATGAAGCAGTAATCAGGCCGTATATACCGCTGAATAATGCAAGTCCAGATGCTATTATAATAATCCACGAAAATATTTTTATTGTTTTCTGATTTTTTACTAAAAGAATATCATCTTCCATTTTTTCTCCTTTTTTCTTAAGAAATATCTAACCATATATTAACTAATATAAAGTTTATAATAAAATAAGATTGTCATATTCAATATTGTTGAAATATTTTTTAAATCTTTTATTCATGCTTGATTTTTACAATACTAATTTAATCCTATATAACCTTCGTATTGTTATATTATTTTGTTACAACCAGCATTACAAAATTACCCTCATTAACAGGCATATCAACAGGGGCCATATCTACTCCCGGCCTTGCTTTCCACATTCTAATATATTTAATTTCATCTAATTCGCTGCTGTCCCTCAGTTTTCCATTTACATAGAGAGTAAAATTAATATTGTAGTTGTTATATATATTATTTCTAAGGCTGAACCTATTTTTGGACCAATCCTTATATAAAATTCCCGGACACAAATATTTTAAGGCTTTTTCAAGATCATTCCCTCCTGCCTTTTCTAATTCAGCATGATCAATTGTAAATAATGAGCGCTGCTCTTCAAAACTTTTTTTGCCTTTTATGTATACTTCAGGCAGCTTTATAAGATGAAAATATAACACAATATTGTATTCTACTTCTTCACCTTTTGTTAAAAATATTTTTTTTACTTTATTATCCTAAGCAATATGTTTGAAAACAATCGTATAATTTTTACCGGCCGGTAATGTTATCTGAAAATAACCTGAACTATCTGTTGTTGTTCCATTATTTGTTCCTTCAATTAATACTTCAACATCCTTAATAGCATTTCCGGATGCAGAATCCGATACCCATCCGCTTAACTTTCCAAAATTTTGCGCCCATGAATAAGACGATATTAGAAAACTTAAGCCGATTAAAAATAAGATTCTATATCTCATATACCAACCGCCTTCAAAACATTCGACAATTTCCGTTAAATATTCAGACTATTGACTTGAATAAAATTATTTTGTTTAACCAGGTATGTTTACATAGATGATTTATTGTGGTTATCATTTCCCTGCCCTTTAATATCGTATCTTATTATACATGATTAAATGTAAAGATATTTTTATTTAAATGCATAAAAATATTGGTGCTGTCCTAATTTGTATTTTTATTTCCGCTAAAGAATGTCATGGCAGGCGGAGCCGAGCCATAACATTCTTTGAATTAATTAAATTCCTCGACTTCGCTCGGGATGATAAATAATAATTTTCAAGAATTAAACAAATTAGGACACTACTAAAATATTTAATCATAGCATTTTTAATTTAGGTTTTACTTAATCAGTTCAATTGGCTGCCAGTTGTGTCGAGAAAGAATTGAATGATTTGCTAATTTTTATGACTGCTGACTACTTCTTTTCAAATATAAAATTAATATTCGTCACCGTCCATCTGGGACGCAGGTTCAGTGTGTCGGGATAAAAGAAAAATTCTTCGGAAGGTTTAAACGGAAACGGCTTGCCGTACATGTAAGTCTTTGTGCTGTCAGTATCGTAATACCCCCACAGAAAATATTTACCCGGCTTTACTCTTTCAAAATCAAATTGTGGACCTGCAGGATGTTCATGATATGTTGATTTTTCAGCATCAATACCCTGTAAAACAAGCTGCGGATTATTTTTCATATCGGCATTTATTACAGTGCCGGTTATGCCTGTAAAGTCTAATCCATTAATTGTTTTAAATTTATATTGATAAAGCGAATCATAGCTGTTGCCGGCAGCATCTTTAAAGCCGTTCAGTTTAATTTTAATTAAATAATACGTGTTTGCTTTTAATTCCTTCAAAGGGGAAATTTTGAAAGATGCATCATCCATAAAATATATTTTATGATTTATTTCATTTTTAGAGGTATCCGTAAATGATATCAAATTTTTAACTGCCGAGGTATCGAATGCATCGTTAAAATAAAAAGATATTTGCGCATCTTTAAAATCAACACTGCTGTAATTTATAGGCGGCTTGGTTTTAAATATACCCGGCTTTGTAGTATCGGGTTTTTCACTTAGGGTAATTGATGTGAAATCTTTTGTAAAAAAATTTCCAATCTTATCTTTTACGGTATCGGCAAATACGTAAACTTCATCTTTATCCGGGAAACCGTCATTGGTCACTAAAACTATTTCGGTAGGCTTTGTATTTCCTTTAAAAGTATAAACCGGTTTTGATGTCTTTTTTGATGTTGAATCAACAAATAAAAAATTATTAGCCCGCATTGTCGATGAATCTACCTCCTTGCTGAAATCAAGAAGCACATGATATTTATCCGTCATTACGGCACTTAAAAGCCTCGGTTTTACGGTATCTATTTTTGTAAGTAAAAAATCCATACCGGTAAACAGTGTATCGCTTTTAGTAAGTGTGACATCTCTGTAAGGAATACCTATTTCATCCTGTTCGGGCTTGTATGTGTAATCGCCGGACTGATCTTTTACGGCAAAGACCCTATAGTTTGCCGGAGCCAAACCCATTAATTTGAATTCACCGTTCTTACCGGTTTGGGATATGTAATCCGGTTTTCGAATCATCGGATTAACAGCGCTGTCCCCCTTTTCATAAGCGAAGATTAATATACCGTCCGGTTTTTCATCGTAAACTCTCCCTGTAATTTCACCTTTGTCAATTCTGTCTCCGGTAGAAAAAGCAAATGTATAAGCTTGAGCCATCCGGTTGTGGTTGTTGTAATCAACAAGGTCGGTTCCGATAGTTACAACATAAGTTATATTTTTCTTCAACTTGCCTGGAAAAGTCACGTCCACAGTTGTATTTGTCCAGTCATAATCCAGTGCACCTTCAACAACAGGCGAAATAAATAATGCATCCTGAAATGTCCTTTTATCAACATATTTTGAAAATGTGACTTCAAAATGATCGCCTTTAAAATTGGTAGTTCCGTTAGCAGGATAGACTTCGGTAATTTTCGGCGGAACTTTATCAACCTCGCCTCCGCCAGGCGGTAATTGCAAAGCGCAGTTGGAAAGTATCACTCCCATTACCAACGGGAATAAATATTTTATCTTCTCTTTAATGAGTTCAGCCATTTTCTATACTTTTCCGCATTCTTCTGATGTTGTTTAAAATTAGACGAAAAAATATGTCCGCCGCTACCATCTGCTACAAAGTAAAGATAATCTGTTTTTGCAGGATAAAGCGCTGCCAAAATAGCTGCTTTACCCGGATTATTTATCGGCCCCGGAGGAAGTCCGTAATTTTCATAAGTGTTGTATGGTGATTTTATTCGCAAATCGGCATAATCCAGTCTGCCCCAGCTTCCTTTCTTAATAAATTCAATAGTAGGATCTGCCTGCAGCTTCATTCCCTTTTTTAACCGGTTATAATAAACACTGGCAATTATGGGCATTTCGTCTTTTTTGTTTGTCTCTCCTTCTACTATAGATGCAAGTGTAATAATTTTCGGAATCGAGTAACCAAGTTTCTCAGCCCTCTCTTTAAGTGAATCATCTAAAAATTTTTCAAATCCGTTATACATTGTTTTCAAAATGTTCCGAGGTGAAGACTTCTCGTAAAAATTATATCTCTGCGGCAGCAAGTAGCCTAAAAGCGAGGGTGAATTCAAACCGAGTGAATCCAAAAATTCTTTATTCGTACTTAAACTTACTACTGAAGATGAATCGATTAACAAATCATCTTTAAGCTTGGAAGCAACCCACTGAATGGATGCACCGTTCTGAATCGTAACTGTTTTTAATAAATCCGCATGAGAAGTTAGAAGAAAGTCTATCAAATCCAAATAGCTTAAACCGTTAGGTATAAAATATCGTGCGGCTTTAATCTTTTTTTCTGCGCCGTAAATAAAAGCTGCTATCCTAAAATTTGTTTTACTCGGAATGACGCCTTCCACGTATAGATCATCCGCTATTTTTGAAAACGGCTCTCCTCTTTTTACTTCAAGCTTAACCGGACCAGGAACAGTATAATAATTCGGTGTAAAAAAAGTGAAATATAAAAATGCAAGTACGGCAAAGAAAAATGCTGCTACAAAAATAAATTCTTTTTTTGATAAAAGATTTTTAAATCCGACCTTCATTTTATCCGCCGATAAATTAAAAATATTTCCTTTGTCAGATTCCTCTCTTTGAATAGCGCGTGACTCATCCAGGATTCTTTCGTAAATTCTTAATAGCGCTTCACTGCTTAAAGGTTCTTCGACAAAAGAACCGATCCTAACACTAATTTCTTTTTCTCTTTGAGGATTATATGTAGCTAAATTTAAGGTTCTTTTTACACGTCCGATAAGCACGGAATTTAAAGTGCGCTTACTTAAAAGATGAACTATCTGTTTGTCCAGTACATCAATTTCATCCCTGAGCTTTTTAAGAATCTCTTCCCTTTCTTCTTTACTGAGATTTTCAAGCTCGTTTTCAATTTTCTTATAAATATTATCCATTAACCGTGAATTTAAGGAATTTTAATGAAGAGACAAATATTATGCAAAATGTTTGTTTGATAAACCCGGGTAAGGGCTATAGCTTAAATCGAATTTCTTTCCGGCTTCAAACAGCTTTAATCCTCTAAATGCAATCATCGCCGCATTATCGCCGCAATACTCAAAAGCGGGGATTACTACCTTTTTACTATGCTGTTTTCCTAAATTAATTACAGCTTCTCTTAATGCTTTGTTTGCAGCTACTCCCCCTGCCAGCGATAAAGATTTAACTTCATAATTATTTAATGCTTTCTGTGTATTTTTTATCAATGCCTTAACAACTGCATTCTGAAATGAAGCCGCAATATCACTCAAGTCTTTTTCCGGAATATTTTTACTTTCGCCGTAATTTTTTTGAACATACCTCAGCACGGATGTTTTTAATCCGCTGAATGAAAAATTATAAGGATCTTTTAATTCGGCAACAGGGAAATTTATTTTTTCCGGATCTCCGTTTGCGGCAGCTTTTTGTATTTTAGGCCCGCCGGGATAACCAAGGCCTAACATTTTTGCAACTTTATCAAATGCTTCTCCCGCAGCATCATCTACAGTAGTTCCGAGTTTTTTAATTTCTAAAAAACTTTTAACCAGCAGAAGAAGCGTATGTCCGCCGGAAACAATTAAAGCTAAATAAGGAAACTCAGGTTTTTCTTCCATTAAAAATCCAGAGAAAATATGTCCTTCAATATGATTAACTGCTACGAAAGGTTTTTTAAGGGAATACGCCAGGCCTTTGGCAAAAGTTAATCCTACAAGCAGAGCGCCAATTAGTCCTGGACCTGCGGTAGAACAAATAACATCCAGATCTTTTAAAGTTAAATTTGATTTAGTCAAAGCGTCTTTTACAAGAGGCAGTACAATCTGAAGGTGAGCCCGGCTGGAAAGCTCGGGTACAACCCCTCCGTATTTTGTGTGAAAGTCCTGAGATGATATTAAATTGGCTGTCAATTTATTATTGGAAATAATTGCAACCGAAGTTTCATCGCAGGAACTTTCGATTCCTAAAATATTCATTATTTAAAATTAAAAATGCTTTTAAATATGTAGCCAGCTATTTCCGGATTTTCTTTCAGTCTTCTCATTGAGTATGGATACCAGTCTTTTCCAAACGGTACATAGATTCGCATTTTATATCCGTCTGCATTAATCTTATCACGCAAATCTTCTCTAACACCAAGCAGCATTTGAAATTCAAATTTATCATTCGATAAATTCATCTCCTTAATTTTCTTGTAAGCTGCATTAATAAGAAATTCATCATGAGTTGCAATACCCACATAATTACCCGATTTTAATATTGTTTCCAGTACATTCATATAGTTATCTCGGATCGCCTTCTTGTTTTTATATGCAATATTCGGTGATTCAATATAAATACCCTTACAAAGACGGTAATTCGTGTCAAGCTTGTTTAATACAACCACATCATCATAAGTTCTTTTTAAATATGCCTGAACTACAACTCCAAGGTTGTCATAATTTCCTTTCAATCGTTTGTACAATTTGAAAGTCTTATCGGTATATGGGGAATCTTCCATATCGATACGGACAAAATTATTTAATTGTTTTGCCTTCTCAACAAGTTCACTTATTTGTTCAAAAGCGAAATTCTCATCAATGCTAAGACCCATTTGGGTCGGCTTAATTGAAATATTTGCTTTAAGTTTATTCTCATTTATAGTATCAAGAACCTGAAGAGCTTTCTTCTTGGAATCAACGGCTTCTTCTTTTGTCTTAATTGATTCACCGAGCACATCAATTGTTGCAAAGATACCTTTTGCATTTAAGGTTTTTACGTACTCTACTGCTTCGTCCAGGGTTTCGCCGGCAATATATTTTTTTGAAAATATTCCGACTATTGTTTTTGGCAATCGCTGTACAATCGCCACAATAATTTTGTTAAAGAACGACACTGTATACTCCTATCAATAAACGCCCCAAATTTAATTTAGTTGAATATGTTAATCAATATTTTTAATTGATCAACTTTTGTATGTTCTCCCTGTTTCATAAGTACCGAATTTTTTAATACTTATCGAAATTTCCGATAAATGATTTATGGCCTTTTTCACCTTTTCATCATCAAGACTGCCCAGTAAATCGGTATAAAAAGTATACTGAAAGGGCTTATGAGGTATAGGCCTTGATTCAATTTTTAAAAGATCAATCTCTCTTAAGGCAAAAACACTAAGCGCTTTAAATAATGCTCCGGGCATACTTTTGAGTTCGAAACAAATTGAAGTTTTCGGATTTTTATAATGTGCGTGATTTTTACTTTTGCTTATTACTAAAAATCTCGTGAAGTTTTCCCGGTTATTCTGGATATTGCTTTTTAAAATTTTCAAGTTATAAATTTCCGATGCTTCCCTGCTGGCAACAGCAGCATTAGCCGTACTTTTATCTTTTAGTGAAATTAACGCAGATCCGGCCGTATCATATGTCGGAACAAGTTCTGCATTTTTTAATTTCTTCAGAAAATCGGAGCATTGACCTAATGCTTGAGGATGAGAATAGACTTTCTTAATCTGATTAAGTTTGTACTTATCACTTGCAAGCAGGTGATGATTAATTTGTAAATTTAATTCACCGATAATTGTCAATGAATATTTCAATAACAGATCATACGATTCAAAAACGCTTCCGTACAAAGAATTTTCAATCGGAATAATACCGAAATCTGCTGCTCCTTTTTTTACTTTAATAAAAACTTCCTCGAAAGAGAATGAAGGCGAAGTAATAATTTTTGATGTAAAAAATTTTTTTGAGGCAATTTCACTGAATGCACCGCGCTCACCTTGAAAGGCAACATTATTCATTTGTTTTTATTAATCCTGTTAAAATGTTTTTAAGAAGAAAGGCTTTACTCTTTAGTTCATCAAGCCCTTTGTTGTTTTCAAAAATAAAATCCGCACGCTTTCTTTTCTCACTGTCGGGTATCTGGTTTTCATTTCTCTTGATAAATTGTTCTTCCGAATAATTTTCCAGTTCAATTTTTCGTTTCATTCTTACTTTGTCTTCAGCCGTTACAAGAATAACATAGTCGAAATATTTTTCCATGTCCGCTTCATAAATTAAAGCTGCCTCTGCAGCGGCAATATTATTTTCTTTTAAAATTTCTTCCGCTAAAATATTAACTTTGGAAATGACTTTCGGGTGAATGATAGAATTGGCTTTTAATACTTTATCGGGATCTGCAAATACCTGTTCGGCGAGATATTTTTTATTGGCTTTTCGGCCTTTGTAGGATTGTGTACCGAATTCTTTTATAATTTGTATTCTAATTTCGGAATCATTTTCCAGAAGCGCTTTTGAAACTTCATCTACATTTATAACAGGTATTCCCAGTTCACTTAAAAATCCGCAGAATTCTGATTTCCCGGAACCTATTCCCCCCGTAACCGCAATTTTTATTTTTCCTTGATTTCCCATAAAAATATTAATACCGGATAATAGAACATGACCAAAAAGCAACGTTTAAAAAGCCCTTTAAATCCTTTTCATATTATAAGTTACGAAATTTATTTAAAAGATTACTTTTCAGTCATATGCTGTAAATTTACCTGGCATAACCGATCTTTCTAACTTCACGAATTACAGTTACCTTTATTTGTCCCGGATATTCCATCTCACTTTCGATTTTAGATGCTATATCATGTGCCAGTTTATCTGCTACAATATCATCAATTTTATCATGTTCTACAACTACTCTTACTTCTCTTCCTGCTTGAATTGCATATGTTTTGGCAACACCTTCAAATGATTTTGCAAGAGCTTCCAGGTTTTCCAATCTTTTAACATAACTTTCAAGCGGTTCTCTTCTTGCTCCCGGCCGCGCACCGCTTATTGCATCAGCTGCCTGCACAAGAGGAGCAATGGGATGTTCCATCTCTATATCTTCGTGATGAGATCCCACGGCATTAACAACAATCGGGTGTTCTTTATATTTCTTTGTCAATTCATAACCAAGCAGTGCATGAGGTCCTTCAACACTTTTATCAACCGTTTTGCCAATATCATGTAGTAAACCCGCTCTCTTTGCTAAAGTAGTATCCAATCCGACTTCTGCCGCCATTATTCCTGTCAGATACGCAACTTCTATACTATGCTGTAATAAATTTTGTCCGTAACTTGAACGGTATTTCATTCTCCCCACATGTTTTATTAATTCCTGGTGCATATTATGGAGGCCCAGCTGCATTATTGTATTTTCGCCATCCCTAATCAATTCCTCTTCGAGTTCCTGCCTAACCTTTTCCACAACCTCTTCAATTCTTGCCGGATGTATTCTGCCGTCTGTAATCAATTTTTCAAGTGAAACTCTAGCAACTTCTCTTCTAAACTGGTCGAAAGACGAAAGTATCACTGCTTCTGGAGTATCATCCACAATTACATCAACTCCTGTAGCAGCTTCGAAGGCACGTATATTTCTTCCCTCTTTGCCTATAATTCTGCCTTTCATTTCGTCATTCTGAATCTGAACAACTGAAACTGTAGTCTCGATGGAATGATCTGCTGCGGTTCTTTGAATTGCCTGAACTATAATTTTTTGTGCATCTTTTTTAGCGTCCAATTTAGCCCGGTCATGAATATCTTTAACAACACGAGAAACTTCTGCTTTAGCCTGGTTAATCATATTTTCAATTAACATTTTTTTCGCCTCATCAGAAGTAAGACCGGAAATTTTTTCGAGCCTTGTGTTCTGCTCTGCTTCAAGCTTTTCTACTTCGCTAAATTTCTGCTCAATATTTTTCTTTAATTCTAATATTTCTTTTTCAGATTGTTTATTATCTCTTTCCTTTTTAATAACCAGGTCGAATTTTTTTTCAATATTCTCTTCGCGATTATTCAGCTGTTTTTCTAAATTATTTATTTTTTGTCTTTTTTGATTTACCTCGTTATCAAATTCAACTTTTTTCTTATACCATTCATCTTTAACTTCAAGTAATTTTTCCCTCTTAATATTATTTGCTTCCTTTTGAGCTTCTGTTATTATTTGTTTAGCTTTTTCATCGGCAGAGACTAAACTTTTTTCCCCTATTTTGGAATTAAACAGCCACCCTAAATAAAAAAATAACACTACTAGGACAATTACCATTGGTATTAGAACTATCACATCCATATTTCCTCCAATGATGGGATTATATATTACCGCTTCTGCCAGTCACTGAATAATAAGGAGAAAAACCCTATTATGTCAGTGTGGGAACTTGCCCGTACGCTTTTTGCTTCCTCTGTTCCGATAAATCGAAAATCCGGCAAGCCGGATTAAGGCCTGCAATAGACGCCGAAAGTCAAACTCCCTTTTTTTTGAAAGTTAGTTTTTCATTTTATTATGGACTGACAGAGCGGTATTAATTTTTTATGATGGGTCTGACATAGCGGTCTCATTTATAAGAAGCTTAATCTTTTTGATTTTGTCAGTAGCTTGTATAAGAAATTCTCTATTTTTATTTTTTTCCAAAAATAAATCATAGGCAA
>CAZCFZ010000120.1:0-10627 GCA_964498065.1 uncultured Ignavibacteriaceae bacterium | reverse complement strand
TAAAATTTTGTTCCATAAATTTTATTAGGGTTTTTATTTATTCAAATATAAAGTTTTTTAACAAAATAAGTTTGAATTATAATAGTGTCCTAATTTATTAATCTAAGTCATGGTTCGACTCCGCTCACCATGACAAATCTAATTGAATTGTCATCCCGAGCTGAGTCGAGTGACGATTTATACACCAATAATTTCAGTAAATTAAGACACTACTTGAATTATAGTTCAGTAAAACATAACATTTTATTTTACTTTTATTACTACCATAGAAATATCATCAGCCTGAGCTCTTTCTCCCATCCATTCATCTCCGGATTTAACCAGCTTTTCAATAATCATTTCGGGAGTATTTTCAGCAATTTCTTTAAATTGACATTTTACTCTCGAATAATCAAACATTTCATCATTCCGATTCATCTGCTCCGGAAGACCATCTGTTAGTAATAATAGGATGTCGCCACTTTTTAATTCTTTTTCAATCACTTTATATGAAAACTTTTTCATAGCTCCAAGGGGCATTCCCTGAATTAAAATTTCTTCAACTTCTTTAGTTTGGCAGTCATAGTAATAAACCGGAGGCATACCGGCACTAGTCATTTCCAATTTATGATCTTTTATCCTCAAAAAACTAAACGACATTAAAACCCTTCCTAGATTAACTTCCTTAATCATAGCAGTACAATGACTCATAAAATCTTTTACGTTAAGTTTAACAGCATTTGAGGTGAAATATCCTTTCATTAACGTAACCATAGTACCGGCCTTTAATCCATGTCCGGTTGCATCACCAAAGGCTATGTTCAATATTCCGCCGTCTTGAAGAATAAAGTCATAATAATCTCCGCCAACTTCAGTTGCAGTTCTCATAAAGGCAGCGATATCAAGATTAGGAAGTTTAGGCAATTCTTTTGGCAGCATTGACAACTGCATTTGCCTGGCTTCTTCAAGTTCTTTTGTTTTGCGTTCATTCTCTGCTTCTATAGCTCTTTTTTCAGCTTCAGTAGCTTTTAGCCGTAATTCATTTTCTCTCATCCTTGCTTTTTGTTCACGCCTGTTAAGTTCAAATCTTCTTAGTGCAAAAAGCATCCCTAGAAATACGATGATATAAATACCATAAGCAATTTTGGTTTTCCACCATGGGGGGGTTACTTCTATAAATAATGAAGCTCCTTTATTGTTCCAGACTCCGTCATTATTGGAGCCTATAACTCTAAGCTTATAATCACCGGGCGATAAATTTGTAAATGTAACAGAATTGTTATTTTCAAGTTGTATCCAGTTCTTATTAAAACCTTCAAGTTTGTATTTGTATTGATTCTGCGAAGTATTGTAATAATTAAGTGCGGCAAACTGTAAGTCAATTATATTATCTTTATAAGTTAAGAATAAACTATCCCTAACAGAAATTCCTTTTTCAATTATAGGTTTACCGCCTTTATCATCGGTATTATATCTTACATAATCTGTAAAAACTATAGGAGGTACGAATTTATTATCTTTTATTTTAGAAGGATCAAATACATTAAAGCCCTCATTACCGCCGAATAATAAACGGCCGGTTAAATTATCTTTTGCAAAAGCATTTTGGTTAAATTCATTTCCTTGAAGGCCATCCTGAACATAAAAGTTTTTGAATTTTTTGGTTTTAGGATCAAATCTTGATAAACCTTTATTTGTACTTATCCATAAATTACCTTCATCATCTTCTAATATTCCCATTACAGATTCATTTGGCAAGCCGTCTTTTTCACGATAGTTTGTAAATTTTTTAGTCTCCCTATTATATTCACTTAATCCTTGTGTAGTACCTACCCAAATATTGTTTTTACTATCAACATAAACTCTAACAACATTATTACTTAATAAACTTGTAGGATCCTTTGGATTATTTTTAATTCGAATTACTGAATGATTAACCGGATCAAATACATTTAAACCACCACCGAAAGTTCCTAACCAGAGTTTACCTGAACTATCTATTGCTATTGTCCAAACTGCATTAGAACTAATTGAATTTGGATTATTTTTATCATGCTGGAAACGAGTAATTTTTCCTGTTCTAGGGTCCAGTTCATTTAACCCGCCGCCGTATGTTCCAATCCAGACATTACCATTCTTTCCTTGAACGATAGAATAAATTCTGTTATCAGAAAGAGAGTTTACATCTGAAGGTTTATTCTTGTAGTGAGTTATTGTATTTGTATTAAGATTTAAAGCATCTAGACCGGAATTAAAATTACCGATCCATAATGTACCAGAATTATCTTCATACATAGATTGAACCGTATTACTCGATATACTATTAGTTGAGGCTGGATTATGTGAATAATTTTTAAATATATCTTTTTTATAATCAAATTTATATAAACCGCTGTTTTGTGTTCCAATCCAATAAATTCCCCTCCTGTCAACATACAGCGATTGAATTGTATTATCGCTAAACCAATTTTTATCATTGGGTTTACTTCTAAAAAGATTAAACACTTGAGCTGATGGAAGGAAATAATTTACTCCGCCGGAGTTTGTCCCAATCCAGATAACTCCGCTTCGGTCCTGGTAAATTGAATAAATATAATTATCACTTATGCCGCTGGGATCCAATGGATCATTCTGAAAACTGATAAAATTTCCTGTCTTTGGATCAAACCTATTAAGTCCTCCTTTAACAGTGCCAATCCATAAATAACCTTGAGAATCTTCAAATATTGGCCAGATCCAATTGTCAGATATACTGTTTGAGTTTCCTGGTATATTTTTATAATGAATAAACTGTCCGGTTTTTTCATTTAATTTATCCAAACCATTAGCTGTTCCTACCCATAGATTACCTGAACGGTCTCTAAAAATTGAAAATACTTTATCATCACTTAAGCTGTATGGATTTTTAGGATCATGTTTATAAATAATTTCTTTCCCGGTTTTTTTATCCAGCCTTTTTAGTCCTGTACTGGAACCTAATCCTCCGATCCACTGCACACCATTATTATCTGCAAAAAATGCTTTTACGGTATTGATCTTAACATCGCTTAAATTAAGTTTTGATTTATTAAAATGTGTAAAAGACTCTTTTAAAGGATTATATTTTTGAAAGCCGGCTTGAGTTTCAACATACATATTGCCGGAAGTATCTTCATATAGTCCCATAACAAAATTATTGCTTAGGCTGGTAGTATCGGATGGATTATTTTTAAATACTTTAATATTATATCCGTCGTAACGATTTAATCCATCCATAGTTCCGAACCACATAAATCCTTGTGCATCCTGAAGTATACAGGTAACTGAACTTTGAGAAAGTCCCTCTTCTACAGTTAGGTGGTGAAAGATAATGTGATTTTGTGCTTGGACATTAATTATGAATAGAAAGAAATAAGAAAATAATAACAAGCCTTTAAATGTCATCAACCCTCCGGGTTCCCCGAAACATAATTTTAATATTTGAATAATATAATGTTTCTTTATTTAGGTTTCCACTGTTGAATTTTTGCTGTTACACAGATTACAACAAAATTATATTAATAAAAAGCAGCTAAGAATTAAAATTCCGGTGCCTCAATTATTTAATACGAGACACCGGTAATTAGTTTAATATGATGGAAAAATTTTATTTCTTATCTCAAATATTTCTCAATAATATTATTTTAATAATATTAATTTTTTAGTTGCACTGAATGTTCCGCTTTGAATTCTATAAATGTACATTCCAGAAGCATATTTTGAAGCATTCCAGATAACATTATAGTAACCTGGATCTTGTTCCTGGTTAACTAAAGTTGCAACAATTCTTCCAAGTATATCATAAATACGCAAGGTTACTAATCCTTTTTTAGGAATTTGGTACTCAATTGTAGTACTTGGATTAAATGGATTAGGATAATTCTGACTTATTTTATATTCTTTCGGAATATTTGCATTGGAATTATCAACAGAGCCTTTCTTTAATTTTGCACCCATTATATTTTCTGCAAATTTCCATGCATTTGTCCAATGATTTAATGAATTAACAAAATTACCTTTAGTATATTCAAGAATTGCTTTGCCGATTTCTGAATTTATGCTGTTAATTGCACTTGAATAATTTGAAACCGAATAATAGATAGGATTATCAGCATCATTTCTAACAGTATTATCTATTATATAACTTCCCTGATACATATAATCAAGCGATTGCTTAATATTATCTCCAAAATTAGTGTTGCTTAAATATGCATAAATATCGTTTACTGCTGTGGTTATATTCGCATAAAAAGTCAGACCTTTGTTCGTAGTCAGATGGTACCCATCATTTTGGAAATAACTAAGTGAACTATTTATTAATGAAATAGCACTTTGGATATTTTTTGCTGTATTCTTATCTAAAGTACAATGCTTGCTTGACGGACAGTACGTATTCATAATGTCAACAAGTTGAGCCAATGCAAGTTTAAAATACCTCCTAGCAGTTAAATCTGTAGGTTCTAAATAGTTGGATACATAGAATGACTGCTTCGCAGTTATAAAGTATTTGCTGTTTCTGTATATTCCGCTCGGAGAACCATCGGATGCTATAACATCAACATTATAATTTCCTAACATGGTAGTCGACAAGGATACTGTATACAACCCATTACCTATAGGTGATAATTGTGCTACTGATACTTCGCTATCTGGAGATGTTACTTTAATAAATACATTAGCAGTATCAACAGGAGTCCCTTCAGTTAAAACATGTCCAACTAAACTATCCGTTTCTCCTCCCTGGATTACTTTTGCTGTAAAAAGCACTGTATCCGGAATTGGATTTCCATTTTGGTCAGCTTTTATGTAATATCTTTTCTGAGCAGGACTAAACTGTAATATTAAATCAGAGCTGTTGGCCATATATACTCTAAGTGATTCCGTAGTGTCCGGCGCTGTAATTTCCTGCAGAGCATATGTCCAATGACCAATACCAGGATGATTTACCCTAAAGAATTTATATGGGAAACCACTTCCATTAGGATTATAACCATTATAGAATTCGATTCCATACTTAGCATTAGCCGGACTATTATAATTAGATTCCGTAATAGCTCCAGTCGGAAGATTTGTATTTGTATAGTCTATATTAACTCCTGGCGGTAACAATACTAAAGAATAATTGCTTCCCTTCCATGAAACACCCATATCAAGCGTTCCGCCTTGCCAAGCCAATCCGCCCTGCCATGCTAAACCTCCTTGCCATGCCAATCCTCCTTGCCATGCTAAACCTCCTTGCCATGCCAATCCGCCCTGCCAGGCAAGTCCGCCCTGCCAGGCTAATCCGCCCTGCCAGGCAAGCCCACCTTGCCAGGCAAGCCCACTTGAAATAATATCACTGTTTAATTCACCTGAAAGATATGATATCTGCAGTCCTAACAATCGAAGCCAAATTACATTTGTAACTGTAGGAATTTCACTTGAACTATCAACTTTATAATATTCTCCTCCAGTTTTATTTGCAAGCCAGCTCATTAAATCCTGTCCTTGATCAACACCTTCAAATCCCATGGTATAAATTTTTATGCCGGGTTTAAGTGTAAGATGTGTGATTAACGAATCTGAAGATACTTCACCTGCACTATATACTAATATTATTTTATTATTAGTTGAAGACGGGTCAAACAAATTTTCTGCTGCAGTTATTCGATCTGCCAAAGTACCCAAGGTATCAGGCTGCAAGTTGCTTAAAGTTCCGAAATAAGAATAAAAAGATGTATCAATAGCCTGCACTTGATTAGTGCCATTAACCCAACCGAGCTTATCGCCTACCCTTAAATGCGCAAGCAGTGCTCCTGCGGAATTTTTTGATGGTGTAAATCCATTTAAAACATATGGTGAAGTAAAATTTTGAGAGCCGTCGAACACTAAAACTATATCATAATAAACTTCATTGAGATGGCTGTACATATAATTAATTCCGCCAACGTCACCAGTTGTTACAGTTGATTGATCCGTATAACCTGTCGGATGAACTTCTCGTTTAAAAGTTTCACCAACATTAATACGGCCGTACATAGTAGCAACCTGGTTATTATTTCCCATAGAGATATTATAAAAAGGATCACCGGGATTATATAAGTCAGCAAGGCCTGTAAAATGTCCGATTTCATGAGTTGCAGCATTCTGAACATCAAGATAAGTAGAATCAACTTGCGGATTTGTAGTCCAATAAAAATGCGTTCCTGTTGTAAGCGAAGCCGGCTGCCCATTAAAAGCCACATCGGCATCAATTAATTCTCCGTTCAGTGCGTTGTACCTTATTCTGGTAACCGAAATTACATCTTCCGGAGCGCCTACAATATTTGCCCAGTCTGTAGAATCTGCGATCCAGACAACATTGTTAATTCCATCAGTATTACCGCCCCACTTCTCGGTAGTATCATTTGGTATTTGAGTATAATCCAATGGTTTTACTTGGCTCCATGTATTGAAGCCGTCAATAATTGCATTAACATAATCACTTCCTTTTTTATAAATAGATGGTGCAATCTCATAATCTGCTTTACCATTTGCCCAATGAAGCGGTATGCCGGATAATGTAGTATTTACTTTGTAGTGAAGACCTTCGCTTGTGTCTTCAGAAATTGAATTTGAGAATTCAGATGTACTTAAAGTATTCCCATTGGTATCCAATTTGGTGGCAGTTGAGCTTACATATTCTCCAGTATTTACAACAACTTTACTCATGTTAGCAAAAAAGTCTGATTCGCCTGCTATATCTGTTGTTACTTCAATTTCACCTAGGTATCTTCTGCCTTCTCTATAGCTTAGATTTGTATTAGCAAAAAATTGGATTTTGTAATTTGTATTGGGAATACAACCGCTCAATACTCCTTCAATTGCTGTTCCGCCTAATACAGAATTTGTAACTGAATTATCCTCCCATGAATAAAATGTACTAAGTGTCGGATATGGCTGTGAATCATTTGTAGAAGTAGCTAATTGAATACCCAAATTAGAATTACCATAAATGGAATTATTTAAGATTGAGTTGCCGTTTCCGGTTTGAACATAAACGCCATCTCCAGATCCTGAAGTTCCGTTGCTGAACACTGAGTCCTGGTTTATTAAATTTCCACTTCCATTAATAATAATTCCATGACTTGAATTATCATAAATTATGTTCTTACTTATAGAATTATTTGAAGCGTTTAATTGGATACCAAAATTTCCATTACTGCTAATTGTATTATCACTTAAAGTACCAGTTGTGTTTAATAATGAAATACCGCCGGAAGTATTACCGTTTATAACGTTATTTGTGAATTGATTTAAAGGAACAGAATTAATAGATAATCCGACACCATAATTATTATTAAAGTAATTATTAGTTATACTATTATTAATTGAACCGCTTTCAACTGTAATCCCGTTTCCGGAACTGCTTACACCATTTGAAGCGACTGAATCCAAGTTTATGGTATTATTACTACCGCTGATATAAATACCGTCACTAGAATTACCTATAATATTATTATTTACTATAGAACTACCGGATGAATTTAATAAAATCCCGTTACCGGTATTTCTTAATATTGTATTTTCTTTTAGTGTTTCTTTACTATCTGTAATTGAAACACCGCCGGAACTATTTGTACCAATTGTATTTTTTAAAATTTGATTACCGTTATTGCCATTTAACAATAAACCGAAATTTTGATTTGCATAAATTGAATTATTTGAAATATTTCCAGCACTATTGGAAACCGCAATTCCGTTTAATGAATTATTGCCGATAGAATCGTTGGAAATTGAGTTCCCGTTTGCACTCGAAACTGAAATTCCGTTTCCTTTATTATTTAAAATATTATTGTTTGATAGAATATTATTAGCAGCTCCGGATGAAACTGAAATTCCGTCAACAACCGAATTGGAAATTGTATTCGAATTAATGTTATTTCCTGAAGAGTTTATAGATATTCCTGATATTTGATTTGCAGTAATATTATTTCCGCCTGCAGTATTTAATGTTAGACTGAAACCGGAAGAATTATTAATAGAAAGAGCAGTAACTGAGCTGCCTCCAGATGATATTGTTAAATTTGCATAAGCACCATTAATCTGTACTATTGGTGAACCGCTATATCCGCTTTGTGTTGTTGCATCCAAATATACTTGATGGAAAATGGCCGGCAGTGATGATAAAGGTTGAATTGAAGGTGAAGCATTTTGTATATAAAAATAAATTACGTGCGAACCTGCGTCTGCATTTGCTTCTTGAATTGCAGATCTAAGAGTTACTTGTCCATTAGTTGAGACAGCAGAGCCATCACCAATTGTTGCATCCGGATTATCCAATGCAGAAGTAACTACGAAGAATGGAAAGTTTTTGCTTTTAGTAGGAATGACTTGTGCTGAATCTATATTACTTATATACAAATTATTTTTATTATTCGAAAAATCAAGAAGAATATTTGTAGGAGTGATCTGATTAAAGGACCATTCTCCAGATAAATATTGTAAAAGTGAACTCGGAATATTTTCAGCCGGGTTGCCATTGCCGCCTGAATTATTAATATTATTATCGCCAAGTGCAATATTGAAAATTCTTATTTCATCAATTAATCCTCTAAATGACCCGGAGTTAGATTTCCCCACAAATAATCCTGTAGTTCCATTTGTTACATTATAACCGGCAGTCATATTAAAAGGCGCACTGGATAATAGAGAACCACCAGAATATATTTTAAGAGTGTTCCCGTCATAGGAACCAGTAATTGATATCCATTGAAATGCAGGCAGCTTGGTAATTGTATTAACAGTATCAGAATTATTATTACCTACAGAAAAATATGCAAGATTATTTTTTAAGAACAAAGAAAAAGTTGTTCCATTATTAACTTTTCGATAAATGATAGGAACATTTGTATTGGGCGGTGTGTCTCCGATTATATAAATCCACGCTTGTACTGTTATCTGATTATTTGAAGAACTACTATTAAAAAATTGAAATCCATTTTGATTTGCATCATTATTTACCGGCTGACCATCATAAATATAAAGCTGACTTGAATTTCCATTAAAAATAAAACAGTTGTTTCCGCTGTTTTGTGCGTATGTATTATTAAAAAGGATAAAAGAAATTATAAAAAGCAAAAGATTAAGATTCTTACTTGTAAATGTATTCATATTGCCCTCTAGCATTAATGTTAATAATCTGAAAAACTACTAGGTTTGTTATTCCCCAGATTAATCAATTATTATTTTTTTAAATAACTTTTTATTTGAGTTTTTAAATAACTTATTCTAATATTTGAGCTGGTGACTTCTTCTCCTGTTTTTGCATTTTTAATAATTCGTATTTTCCCATTTTCACCATCGTATACTTTATAGCTATTGCTATTCTTTCCCTTTTTTAGAAAGACCATGACATCTTCATCATTTTTAAATCTCGGCATATGTGTATAAAGTTCTCCTATACCCCCGACTTCTCCGCCAGGATAAACAACAGTGACTGTATTTCCTCTATTGTTTCCTTTTAGGTAATCATTAACTTGTATTGTTGCTTCTGTGTAAATTCTTGTTTTGTTGGCATTCCAATTTGATTTTTGTTTAAATATCTTCCCGGTTACAATTATATCTGCACCTTTTGCCAAACGTTGAAGTTTAGCATTCATTTGTTGGGAAAAAGATATAGAAACAAATCCGCTTATAATTAATGTAAATAAAAACAGGAAAAAGGATTTACGTCTCATGATAATTTCCTTTTAATTTATTATAAAATATTTTATTGTCACTTTTTAAAAGGGATGCATAGAATACAAAAAAATCGAAGAACTAAATCAGCTATTTTTTTTGTGAATTTATCTGTTTTGATATCCGCTAAAAAGATAATACGAACACTATAACCAGTTTCTATACATTTAATATCTTTTACTCATTTAGTATCTATTATAATTACAATGAATAAATACCAAATGTTGGTGAATATAATTAAATGGGGAAACTAGATGTAGTATACATGAAATATTATTAAAAAGCAAGAAATAATCGATTAAATTAAACAATAATGTTAAATGATAAGCTTAATTTATGTTATATATAAATGGTTGGTTATTAATTAAAAACAATAATTTGTGTAAACATACATGCAACAAACAATCAAAAAATGTGTCTTTAATTTCTCTGTTATTAAAGACGATACAATTCCAATTTCTAAATAATTTTCATTCTTTCATGTTTGAACTATAATTTGACAAATTTTTCGTATTTACTTAAGTTCCCAGCCTCCATATCCCCAATGGAGGCGAGTCCCCTCGCTGGTAAGTTTTTACTGCGCCGGTGAGGGCTTTTATATTAATACATAGGGACAGTGAATTTTAATCATACTTCTCTTTTCATAGCTTCAGCTCTTGAATTAAACTTTTCGAAATGAATCATCAACCATGGGACATAAGATTTAGTCGAACGGACCTTTCTGTTATTGTGATAAACAAGTCTATTGTTAAGGTTATAGGTTTGTCCCACATAAGTTCTCTGAAAGGAAGGGGAGTAAAGGATGTAAACGAAATAATCCATTACTATTAGAAAAATGTTTGCGGAGAGGCCGGGATTCGAACCCGGGGTACAGTGTTACCCGTACGACGGTTTAGCAAACCGTTGGTTTCAGCCACTCACCCACCTCTCC
>CAZCFZ010000119.1:8591-10770 GCA_964498065.1 uncultured Ignavibacteriaceae bacterium | reverse complement strand
AACTGAGTCGAGGGATGATTTTATTTATTACAACAATCAATAATCTCTATGAGAACTATATTTCATCTTGACCTGGATACTTTTTTTGTTTCAGTTGAAAGAATATTAAACCCATCACTGGAAAACTTGCCTGTGATAGTCGGTGGTGATCCGCATGTAGGAAGGGGAGTAGTTGCTGCTTGTTCTTACGAAGCTAGAAAATTCGGATTGCATTCTGCCATGCCTATCAAAACAGCGTTTAAACTTTGTCCGCACGGAATTTATTTAAAAGGACATTTTGAAGAGTATACAAGATTTTCAAGACTTGTAAAAAATATTTTAGCGAAGTATGCTCCGGTAATTGAGCAGGCTTCAATTGATGAATTCTATATGGATTTTACCGGATGTGAAAAAATTTATGGTTCATTATTAGTGTTTGCTTCATTTCTTCAAAATGAAATTTGGGAGAAGCTTTATCTTCCTGCTTCAATCGGAATCGGAAGCAACAAAACAATTGCGAAAATCGGCTCAGACTTTAGGAAGCCGAAAGGCATTACTTATGTAAAACATGGAAACGAAAAAGATTTTTTGTTCCCTTTACCGATTGAAAAGATTCCGGGAGTCGGTAAAGCGACTTTAAAAGAATTGAACAGCCGCGGCTTCTATAAAGTCGGCGATTTGGCAAAAGTTAATTCCGATTATCTCGGGGTAATCTTTGGCAAATACGGTGTGGATTTATGGCATAAAGCAAACGGCGAGGGAACTGAATACTTATCGGTTGAACGCGAACAGAAAAGTATTTCGAAAGAAAGAACTTTTGAGGATATTGTTGATAAAGAAAAAATATTAAATATTCTTTTTAAGCTTACGGGACAAGTTTGCCAATTACTTAGAGACAGCAATTATCAAGCATCAACTATAAGCATTAAATTAAGATATTCGGATTTTAAAACTTTAACATGTGCAAAAACCGTTTCGCATACAGATGACGATAAAGTAATATTTGAAACGGCGAAAAGCTTATTCTTAAAATCTTATACAAGGAGGGTGTCGATAAGACTGATCGGAGTAAAGCTGACAAACTTTACAATTGCATTTTATCAGGAAGGCTTGTTTGATGAACTTGGAACTAAGAGATTACAAATGATTGAAGCGATTAATTCTATTCGGGCAAAATACGGATATTCGGCAATTTATTACGGAGGTTAATTTATAGTAGGATTTTGTTCATTTTATTTTTATGTAAAATAATAGATTTCATTTCTAATATTAAATTGCTTCTTTTTTCAGCTTACATTATTTTTCAGTAAAAAGATATTAGTTCCTATTGAGGAACAGAATAGGGGCTGATAAAAACTTACCGTTAAATCAAAAGGGAAATCAAATGGAAGCGCATTTTTCTTTTTGGATAATTATTGTAATATTATTTATACTCGTATTTTTACCGGGAATAAGAATTGTAAGACCTACTCACCGTGCTTTAATTGAAAGACTCGGAAAATATAAACGGTTTGCGAATCCCGGATTTCATTGGATTATCCCGATTATAGATCATATGTTCCAGGTGAATATAACGGAACAGATGATTGATGCTGACCCGCAGGAAATAATTACTAACGATAATTTAAATGCAACAGTGGATGCACAGATTTATTACAGGATAAAAGCCGACGAAGGAAGTGTCAAAAATTCTCAGTATAATGTAAATGCCATTGATATGCAGATTGTAAACCTTGCCCGTACAACATTAAGAAATATTATCGGTACGCTCACTTTAAAATCTGCCAACAGCGAAAGAAATAAAATCAACTCGGAATTACATAGAGTGCTTGTACAGGAAACGGCAAATTGGGGCATTGATATTGTTCGTGCAGAATTAAAACAAATTGATCCGCCGAAGGATGTGCAGGAAACTATGAATAAAATTGTTAAAGCTGAAAATGAAAAGATTGCTGCTGTTGACTTTGCCACTGCTGCAGAAACTACTGCAGACGGAGAAAAGAGAGCTGCAATAAAACGCGCCGAAGGAATAAAGCAATCCAGAATTTTACAGGCAGAAGGAGAAGCCGAAGCCATTAAGCTGGTGAACGAAGCTGCAGAGAAATATTTTGTCGGCAACGCTCAGGTGCTTAAAAAGCTGGAAACAGTTCAAAGCTCATTGGAAAATAATGCGAAAATAATTGTGCCTGCTAATCAGGAG
>CAZCFZ010000119.1:0-8491 GCA_964498065.1 uncultured Ignavibacteriaceae bacterium | reverse complement strand
TACGGCTGGAATATTATCAAGGGCTTTTCCCTGCTTGACAGATACGGAAATATAAACGGTGATAACCGTCTAGAACCAACTGAGGTTTTATATACTATTTATGAAAAATATCAATCTGGTATATTTGTTTTAATTGATTATCATCGTTATTTGCAGGACGACAGAAACATCAGATTGATAAAAGAAGTAGCACTTGATGCTGAGAGAATGAACCATACTGTATTTTTCATTTCTGCAGAAATTGAATTACCTGATGAAATAAAACATCTATCCGCAAAGTTTGAGTTATCTTTTCCTTCCGAAGAGGAAATAAAAGATTATTTATTGAAATTAATTGATAAATGGAAACAGGAAAATCCTTCAAAGAATGTTCAGGTGGATGAATCAATCTTAAGTGTTTTTGTTAGAAATTTAAGAGGACTTTCATTTCCCGAAATAAAAAGGATTATGTTTAACGCTTTAAGGGATAATGCAATTACAAAAGAAGATATTCCGGAAATAGCAGAAGCAAAGTATTATTTATTAAATAAAGATAATGATTTATATTTCGAGCATGATACTTCATCATTTGCTGATGTGGGCGGATTAAAAAGTCTGAAAGATTGGCTCGAAAAAAGAAGAAAGATCTTTATCGGTGAAGTTACAAATGAGGGAATTGATGCTCCGAAAGGAGTTTTGCTTTTAGGTATTCAGGGAAGCGGGAAAAGCCTTGCTGCCAAATCTGTTGCAGGAACATGGGGGATACCGCTGCTGCGCCTGGACTTCGGGACACTTTATAATAAGTATTACGGTGAAACGGAACGTAAAACACGGGAAGCTTTGAAAATGGCAGATACAATGGCTCCATGCGTTTTATGGGTTGATGAAATTGAAAAAGGTTTGGCCTCAGATTCAAGCGACAGCGGAACTTCAAAGCGAGTGCTCGGTACTTTATTAACCTGGATGGCTGAAAGAAAATCACTTGTTTTTCTTGTAGCCACAGCAAACGATATTCAAAATCTGCCGCCTGAGTTGATGAGAAAAGGAAGAATGGATGAAATATTTTTTGTCGATCTTCCCGGTTTGGAAATAAGAAAAGAGATATTTGAAATTCATCTTAAGAAAAGAAATTTAAATCCCGTTGATTTTGATCTTGATAAAATTGCTCAAGCAAGCGAAGGATTTTCCGGTTCCGAAATTGAGCAGGCAATTGTTTCAGGATTTTATTCAATTATCGGCGGATATAAACAGCTTACTACTGAAATAATTTTAAATGAAATCAAAAAAACCCGTCCCCTGTCGGTTGTAATGGCTGAAAATATTGAGGCAATGAGAGAATGGGCAAAAGATAGAACCGTTCAGGCTAACTGACCGTTGGTTTTACCATATTTAATTTTTAATCCTATTTTTAATATATCCTTTCCGGCTAGTCTATATTATTTCTACGAACGATTTGAAACACATAAATAAGTTTAGGTTCATGTTTAATTTAAATTGAGGATTAAGTTCAAGATGAGAAGAGATGTATTTCAGGCAATAGCCGATCCTACAAGAAGAGAAATAATAAATATGCTTGCGTACAAATCCTTAAACTTAAATTCGGTTGCCGAGCAGTTCAAAATAAGTCGGCCAGCTGTTTCAAAGCATATTAAAATTTTATCTAAATGCGGAATAGTCACCGTAAAACAAAAAGGCCGTGAAAGATTCTGTGAAGCAAAACTAGACGGATTGCATGAAGTTTCTGACTGGATAGAACAGTATAAAAAATTCTGGGAAGAAAAACCGGATGCACTGGAAAATTATTTAAATGAATTACAAGCTAAGGAGAAAGGCAATGAAAAGTAAAAGTGACACACAAATGGAAACAAAAGAATTGACCATCATCCGAATTTTCGATGCTCCACGTGAACTTGTCTTTAGAGCATGGATTGATCCGAAGATGATGGCCAGGTGGTGGGGACCAAAAGGCGTGACCAACCCTGTATGTTAAATTGATGCAAAGGTCGGCGGCAATATTCATATTGTAATGCTGGCAGGTAAAGAGTTGGGACATTTAGCCGGACAGCGTTGGCCGATGAAAGGAACTTTCCAAGAATTAGATCCGCCGAAACGTTTGGTCTTTGTAAACCAGGCTGTTGATGAAGATGATAATGTTCTCATCGATGCTCTAACTACGTTAACATTTGAAGAAGAGAACGGTAAGACTAAAATGACAATGAAGACAACTGCGAAGGGAGTATCTCCACAAGCACCTCAGATGCTTGAAGGAATGGAAACCGGCTGGAGTCAATCTTTTGATAAACTAGCGGATAGTTTAAAATAAATAATGAAAAGAGTTGTAGATTTAATTACATGTATTAAGTAGATATCTTAATCTAGCTCTTAATCCATTTGTTAAGATAACCACAAAATAATTATTAAAAGTATGAATTTATTCTTTCATTAATTTTTCAAAATAAATTAAAAGGATAAATAAAATGAAGGATGAACCTTTTATAATTGAGAGAACTTTTAACGCTTCCGTTGAAAAAGTATGGGAGGCAATTACCGATAAAGATGAAATGAAGAAATGGTATTTTGATCTCGCCGAATTTAAGCCTGAGATAGGATTTGAATTCCGTTTTTACGGCGGACCACCCGAAAAGCAGTATCTGCATATTTGTGTAATTACGGAAGTTGATAAAGGAAAGAAATTGACTTACAGCTGGCGGTACGACGGATATGAAGGAATTTCATATGTTATTTTTGAATTGTCCCCTGTAGGCAATAAAACAAAAGTGAGATTAACTCATAAAGGGCTGGAAACATTTCCGGCCAGCAATCCCCATTTGGCAAAAAAAAATTTTGCAGCTGGCTGGGCAAGTATTATTGGTACTTCACTAAAGGAATATTTTGAAAAAACAAATTAATAACGAAGTTAAAAATTGTATTACTTAATCTAATATGATAAGAGAAACTTTTCAATCTTTAGATTAAACCGCTTAAAAATTTTGAAGCGGATATTATTCTTATATCATCCTTTGTAAAATCTACATCTTCTTTCATAACCACCTGAAAGTTATATGGTATTTTCAGCCTTTCCCTAAAATAAAATAAATTAGGGGAAGGCCGTGTATCATTCAATTTTACTTCCACAGAAAACCATGCTTTTTTATCCGTACTCACTAAAAAATCGACTTCTTTCTTATCCACATTTCTTAGGTAATTCAATTTAAGTTTATATCCTTCGTATTCATTTATGTATTGAACAAATTTCAATAAGTGAGAAGCAATTATGTTTTCGAATCTTACGCTCTCATCTTCAATTTCAGACCAATCAATAAGATATAGTTTAGGCGACTTTTTAATTGAACGAACAGGTTTTGCATGAAAAGGATATATTCTAAAATGGTAATAAAATTGTTCAAGTATATCCAGCCAGTTTGTTATTGCTCTGTGACTTACTTCCAAATCTTCCCGTAATGCGTTTAGCGATAGAGGACTTGCTACTTTGGAAGGTAAAATATCTCCCAATAATTTTATACTATTTATATCCCTTAAATTTTCAACATCTCTTATGTCCTCCCTGAACAGCCGCTCGAGCTTTTCATTGTGCCATCTTCTCAGCGATCGTTCACTCTGCTTAAATAGAATCTCCGGGAATCCGCCGAATTTAAATAACTGATTAAAAGCATCATTGTATTCATCAAAGTTTTTATCTGCAAATGTTAATTCTTCCAAAGGGATAAAATTGTTTTTAACATGTGTTAACTCAGCAACTGAAAACGGATGAAGTGTATAGTAATGATATCTGCCTTGAAGAGAATCGCCGCCTTTTCTATAAACATTTAAATGCGCGCTTCCTGTAACAATAATCTTGAACTTTGACTTGTAAGAATCGTAAATACCTTTAATTAAACTTTTCCATTTTCTGTACTTATGCACTTCGTCAAAAATGAGCAGTGAATTATCGCCGGGAAATTCGAAGCTCATTAATTTTTTACGATCTGGTGGAAAATCCCAGTTATAATAGCTGTACTTTTTAAATTCTTTGGTTATCATTTTTAAGGCAAGGGTAGTTTTTCCAACCTGTCGCGCACCTCCAACGAACACCATCTTATCATTTAAATCATTGAGAATATTGCCTGTTAAATATCTTTCTTTTTCCATAAAATCTTTTAACAACTTAGATTTTCTAATAGATACAATACGAAGATTTTTGCTTTAAAGCAAAAGTTCTCGCTAATTTTTTTGCTTTAAAGCAAAATTATTAGAAATTTTCTTAGGATAATTTTTTGTGATTCTTTTATAAATTCTTATAAAGAATGATCAATTCAATTTTTATTAATGATTTGTATTTTTTATAAGTTCACTTGTAATGATGATGAATTTTCAAGGCCAAAAACTAATAACGAGAAATTGAATGAAAAATAGGAAAGGAAAGAAACGGAGAAGAGTGAAAGAAAAGCCGGCTGAAAATATTTTATACATTGAACCGGATGAGGCTGTACTAAACTTAATGGAAATAAATAAAGTTGATCTTTCCAAGGAAAGGAAGGTTTCGTTTTACTTATATTTTTCTTCCGGAGAAAAAGCCAAAATGGCGGAAATTGAATTGGTGCATTTGGAATTTTCGGTAGAATGTAAAGAATCGAACGGAGAGAATGAATGGCTATGTTTAGCGTCAAAAAATTTAGTACCGTTTTCAGGAACTTTAATTTCCATCCGTAAAAGACTGGAAAGAATTACGGGCAAGTTGGGCGGAAATTTCGACGGCTGGGAAATTGAAATCAGTGATGAAGAAAATCTATAATTATAAAACATTTAATAAACTTTACAATTTATATTTTCAATTAAGGTCTCAGTTAATTAAATTGCATTACAATAAGTTAAGGGTGTTGGTAATTATTTCTTCCGGTTAAATTAATGATCATAAAACGGGATATTATTAATGATCAATTCTAATAATAAGATTATTAATTTTGCTTTGATTGTTAGCTTGCAAATTAACCTCATTAAAAAATAAACTAATAAAGGGGGTCGTAGTGAATCAAAAATTAATTCTTTTCTTAAGTGCAGTAATAACTGTTGCGTTTTTTTCCTGTTCTAATAATGGCGTTAAAGTTGTAAGATTTTCTCCTCAGGGTGAAATAAAAAATTTAACAACTTTCAAAGTTGAGTTCTCCGAAAATCTTGCTCCTCAAAGTGTACAGGATAAATGGGTAGATGATGAGTATATTTCGTTTGAACCCAAAATAGAAGGTAAGTTTAAGTGGACTTCGGGTAACACTTTGATATTTTCTCCGGATGTTCCTCTTCAGCCTATTCAATCATATAAAGCGGAAATTACCGATAAAGTCCTTTTCGGAAAAGATGTTTCACTTAAATCATATACTTACGAATTCAGGACTCAAGACTTTGATGTTACAAAAGTTGATTTCTTTTGGACTCATATACCGAATGAGCAGTACCAGATAGGTATAAAAGCAAATATTTATTTCGACTACCCCGTTAATCCGGGAATGCTTAAAGATTACCTTAGTTTTACAAAGGACGGTCAGGAACTTAATAACTTTAACATAATGACGGATAAAACCTCCGACATCATTGCGGTCGATCTTGGTAATATTCAGCAGACAAATAAAGAACAAAAACTTTCCGTTGTGGTTAAGGAAGGATTAATGTCGGTTATTGGAAAAAAGGGATTACAGGATAACCGCGAATTCAATTATAAGCTGCCACCGTTAACGAGACTCGCTATCACCGGTGTTACAAGCGGGCTGAGCGATAATAAAAAATGGATTGAAGTTTCAACTACTCAAAGAGTTGATGATAATAAACTGAAAGACTACGTAAAATTAAGTCCTCAGAAAAAAGTTACTTTTTATGTTAACGAACATTCTTTTCGTATGGAAGGATCTTTCGATAATCTTCAAAATATAGATCTTGTAATTAAGAAAGGCCTGCCGGGGCTTTACGGCGGAGAACTTGCATCCGAATTTGAGCAGCAGGTAACATTTGCAAATTTAGAGCCTTCATTAAGCTTTACAGACCCAAAAGGGAAATACTTAATGCTCTCCGGCCAAAGAAACTTAGAATTAAGTGCAGTCAATATTCCGGGCGTTGATGTAGAGGTTTCACAAATTTATAAGAATAATGTTTTGTTTTTCTTAAGACAATATAATCGATATAATTACTATGACGATTATTACTATAATTATGCTCCCTATTACGACATCAATGCATACGGCCATCTTCTTTATAAGGAAAAGAAAAAGCTTATCAATAGCCCGAACTCTCTTGAAAAATTCAGTGTGAATTTGGATACGATAAGAAATAATAAGTTAAAAGGAATTTTTGTCGTTAATGTAACTTCAACTGAGGACAGATGGCGGCGAGCCTCCAAAATGCTTGCATTGTCGGATCTCGGCATTATCGCAAAAAAATCTTCAGACCAGCTTCTTGTTTTTGTAAACTCTATTGCAACTACGGAACCGGTTTCAAACGCGGCAATTACTTTAATCTCCTCAAATAACCAGACGATATTAACAGGTAAAACTAATTCCGGGGGTGTTGCATCTTTCAAAAATCTTAAACAAAGTCTAAAAGATTTTGCACCGAGGGTAATTACTGCCGAAAAGGGAGACGATTTTAATTTTATCGATTTATATGAAACGGGGGTTGAGACTTCAAGATTTGATGTAGGCGGGCGAACCGAATATACCCCCGGTTATAAAACTTTTCTATACGGCGACAGGCAGTTATACAGACCCGGTGAACAGGTCCATTTATCGGGGATAGTTCGAGATGATTTTACTAACGTTATTAAGAATGTTCCGGTATCGGTAAAAATAATTTCACCCACAGGTAAAGTATACAACGAATTTAAATTAAATCTGAATGATCAGGGCTCTTTTGATATTGCATTTAAAATGGAAACATATGCCCAAACAGGACAGTATCGTGCCGAGGTGTATACCGGCTCCGGTAACTTAATCGGTGTTTATAATTTCAATGTTGAAGACTTTGTCCCTGACAAAATTAGAGTCACTCTTAAAACCGAAAAGAAAGACATTAAGCCGGGCAGCTCAAATAATATTAAAATTAATGCCGAGTATCTCTTCGGAGCTAAAGCTTCAGGGCTGCGCTATGAAACGGATTTTCAATTAAGACACAGAACTTTTGTTAGCAAAAAATATTCTGCCTACGACTTTGGTAATTCATCTTTTAAAAATCCGAATATTCCCAATTCATATGTAAAGGGTAATCTTGATAACGAAGGGAATGCAGATGTAAAATATACTGCTCCGGCAGATTTAAAATCATCCGGGATAGTCAGCTGTTATGCATTTGTCAGCGTGTTCGGACTTTCCGGCAGAACTGTTAACAGAATGGCCAGCTTTGATATTTATCCTGATACTGCGTTTATCGGTATTAAATCTCCGGGTTATTATTTCGGTACAAACGAAACAATAAATTTTAAAGCAGTTGCTGTTGATAAAAACGATAATACGTTGAAGGTCTTTAAAGCAGATGTAAAATTGGTAAAATTAGAATGGCACACGGTTTTGAAGAAAAACAGTTCCGGCAGATATGTTTATGCTTCTGAAAAACAAGACGTTGTGCAGTGGGAAAAGGAAATTGATTTATCAGGCGGAGAAAAAAATATTCCCGTTGTCGTATCGAGAAACGGTGATTATGAGTTGCGAATTTCAAGTAAAAATAGCGATTATTATCAATATACCGGTTTTTATGCTTACGGCTGGTACTCAACAACTGCTTCTTCTTTTCAAGTTGACAAAGAAGGCCGGGTAGATATTGTATTCGATAAGAAAAGTTATGAACCCGGAGAAAAAGCAAAAATATTATTTACTACGCCTTTTGCCGGTAAAATGCTAGTAACGATGGAAAGAAACGGGATCTATTTCTATAAGTATGTAGAAGTTACGAGCAGATCGACACAGCTTGAAGTTAAAATGGATGAAGATTATATCCCGAATGTTTACGTAACGGCAACGCTTTTCAGAAAGCATACAGCCAACCAATCGATACCGTTTTTAGTTGCACACGGTTTCGCTTCAATAAAAGTTGAAAGAAAAAGCAGGCATTTGCCGGTAAACATTATTGCACCTGAAAAAATAAAGCCGGGCGCTAACCAGGAGATAACAGTTAAAACCTCCGCTCAAAAAGATATTTATGTTACTCTTGCAGCAGTAGATGAAGGTATCCTTCAAATAAAAAATTATAAAACTCCTGATCCGTATGCGTTTATGTATGCAAAGAGACCGCTTGGAGTAAACAGTTACGATTTGTATAAATTGCTGCTTCCCGAAATAATTACTCTCAAATCGACCGGTGGTGACGAAGTTGCAAAGCAGCTGCAGAAACGTACAAATCCTGTTACTACAACGCGGTTTAAGCTGCTTGCTGTATGGAGCGGAATATTAAAAACCAACGGCAGCGGTGAAGTAAAAGTTCCTTTGAATATACCGGAGGATTTTAACGGTGAAGTTAGATTGATGGCGGTTGCTTA
>CAZCFZ010000118.1:0-11181 GCA_964498065.1 uncultured Ignavibacteriaceae bacterium | reverse complement strand
CCAACGACCTTTTTACAAATCGCCTTCGGTTACCTTATTTATGGTCCAATGCGATTAACATGTTTGTAAAAAAAAATAATGAGTTTTATAGAAAATTTTTATAAGTTAATACGTAAATAAAATTAGTAACGATTTTTACAAGCCGAAAAATATATATAGGGGCAGGCCAGCATGAAATTTAACAATTAAATCAATGCAACTAAAAAGTTGATTAATATGTAATAATATCCAAAATATTCAACTTTATAATTGATAATTAATAAATCATAATATATATTGCTTATGCAATTTCCCGGTAAATCCGAAATCGAAAGTTTCCTAAAAGAATTCAAATTAAAATTGGAGACTTTTGATATATTTTTCTTAAGAAGAGAAAAGAATTTACAAGCATTATTAGATCTTGAAATTACTCCCCGGCAGCGTATTGAATATCTTAAAAAGTTAAAAGTGGAAGATTATTATCGTGGTCCAACTGATGACGGTTTTGATCCTGATAGTCTTCCTTTCTGGGAATTCGGTATGATAATAAAAAAGAAAGAAGTGTTTATAAAGATTTCATTATGGAAGAATAAAAACGTGCTGTGTATTTCTTTTCATCTAGCTAAAAAGAAAATGAGTTATCCGTATAAATAAAGTTTTAGGTGTTTTATGAAATGTCCCCTCTGCGAAAAAGGTAGTGCAACCCTTTCAATTGAAAAAAGGAAGAGAATGTTTAGGAAAGAAGAATTCGAGATATTCGAATACTTCTACAAATGTAAAAGTTGTAAGGAAGAATTCACTACAACGGAAATTGATACTATAAATACCAACCAAGTTTGTAACCAATACAGGGAAAAATATTCTATTCCTTTTCCCGTACAACTTACTGAACTAAGAGAAAGATATAGTATTTCTGCTGCAAAAATGTCGGAGATTTTAGGACTTGGTGCCAATCAGTATAGGCTTTACGAGGGGGGCGAAATACCTGCCGCCAGTACCGGGACTTTATTGAGTTTGATAATGAATCCGAAAGATTTTAAAGACATTGTGCTGCGCAAGTCTGAGGCAGTAAAGATACCTGATAAGACAATAGCCGGTATTGACGAACAAATACGGAAGGAAAAAGCAAACCGGGAAGATTTGAAATACAGGTTGTTCAATACTTCCATTATTCCAAATAGATATACAGGCTACAGCATTCCGAGCTTTGAAAAGTTCGCGAACATGGTTTTGTATTTTATTTCAAACGCTCCTTTTAAGACCCGTTTAAACAAATTATTATTTTATTCAGATTTTGCAAATTATAAATATACAGGATATTCAATCTCAGGCTGCAGATATGCTGCAATAGATATGGGTTCCGTACCGGACCAATACAGTTTAATTTTCGGATTGCTCGAAGCTGAAAATATTATTACAACAGAAGTTGTAACAATTAGCGGAAGGGAAAATGAAAAGTTCGTACCGCTTAATGAATTTGATAAGAGTTTGTTTAGTAATTTGGAAATAAAAAGTCTGGAAATGGTAATGAAGAAATTTAATTCTCTAACAACGCCGGAGATAATGAAAATTGCGCATGAAGAGAGGGCGTGGATTGATAATATTAAGCATAAGTCATTAATTGATTTTGAGGAATATGGGGCGATGTTGGTTGGAGTGTAAGAAAACTAATAGTTTAAACAAAATTGTAATAATTATATTAACTTTATATGAAAGATATGAAATGATATTGGATATAAAATGCAAGAAGTAAGTGCTAAAACTACAAAGATTGATGTGCTTTTCCCAAATGAGCGTGAAAAACTTTACGATAAATTTAAAAATTTAATTGAAACCGATTATAAATTAAACAGAACATTAGTCAGTTTTCAGGCTAACAAGAAAGAACCGTTTTTTAGATGGTTCAAATATAAAGAAGGTTTTTCAAAAAGGTTAATAGATTATTTCTTGGATAAGTACCATCCGACTAAAGGGAATATTATCGACCCTTTTGCCGGTTCGGGTGCTACTTTGTTTGCAGCTAGAGATAAAGGTTGGAAGTCTACGGGTATTGAACTTTTACCTACAGGTATTTATTATATTCACGCAAGATTGGCGGCTGAAAAAATATCTTTAGATGAATTGAATAAAGGAATTGATTTCCTATGGAAAACTTTTAAAACTACTTTAAAACCTGTCTCAGTTATTCAACATATATCTATTACAAAAGGTGCGTTTCCCAAAGATAATGAGTATAATCTAAACCGGTATTTAACGGCATGTAAGAATATAAAAGACAATGCTATTCGGAACCTTTTGGAGTTTGCTGCTTTCAGCGTTCTTGAAGAAATCAGCTTTACTAGAAAAGATGGTCAGTACTTACGATGGGACTCGCGAGCAAATAGGTCATACGGTAGTATAGTGTTTAACAAGGGAGAGATTTACGATTTTTTGCGAATCGTTAAAGAAAAAATACAGATTATTATCGATGATCTTTCTCCAGATCAAAGCTATGAACTTTTTACTACAGAAAAAAATAATTATAAATTGTATGATCCAACTATCTTAACAGGCTCATCTCTTGAACTTTTACCAACATTAGAAAATAATACGTTTGATTTTGTTATGACGTCTCCGCCGTATTGTAATAGATATGATTATACGCGGACTTATGCTTTAGAACTTGTTTTCCTAAACAACAATGATGAGGACGTAAAGAAATTACGTCAAACAATGTTGACATGCACGGTTGAGAACAAAGAAAAGCCGGATTATTTAAAAAATCTTTATGCGGCAATAGGGAGAACACCAGATTTTGATTTCATAAACGAATTGTACTTTGCCCATCCGGCTATGAATGAGATAAATAATGTTCTTTCAAAGCTGAACCAATCAGGGAACCTAAACAATTCAAACATACCCAGAATGGTGAAGAATTATTTCTATGAAATGCTTTTTATTATATTTGAATTATACCGGTTATTAAAAGACAAGGGGATAGTTGTTATGGTTAACGACAACGTTAGATATGGAGGAGAAGAAATTCCGGTTGATCTTATATTGTCTGACTTTGCTGAAAAGATAGGTTTTAAAATAAAAAAAATACACACTTTGCCGGTTGGAAAAGGAAACAGCAGCCAACAAATGGGCGAGCACGGGCGCTCAGAACTCCGTAAATGTGTCTACATCTGGGAAAAATAATATGCCGTACAACAATCATATAAAAAAGTGGGAAGACTTAGTAACAACCAAGCAAGCAACTAGAAAAGGTTTTATTGCTATTGCGTTGGAAAAAAATATTAAAGGTACTCCTTTTATTGAGGAAGCAAAAAGCCTGAAGATACTGGCAGCAAATGTAAATAAACCAAAAGACTTATTAAAACTTAAGAAAATATTTCCTTCGTTATTATCAGCATCAGGCTTAAGTGAAAAAGCGATTAGTCATTTGACTGAAAAGGATCAGAAGCAAGCTATTGCAGATTTGATAGAGAAATTTTTAGAGCCAGCGGGAAAAGATTTTATAGATGAATTAGTATATAGATTTCTTTTGACGAAAGGAGATGCGCTTGGCGGAATAATGCGCAACCTTGCTGGAAGTTATGGCGAGAAGAAAGTAATTAGAAGTTTAATATCTTCACTTTCAATAAAAGGCTTGGAGTTCAAATATCTAAATAAACAATCGAAAACTTGGGTCGAAGGAGACCATACCGATACAACAATTGAGGAGAACACACGTGGATTATATTGGAAGATAGGAGATAAGCATAGAACACTTGTGTTAAACCTTACTCCCCCTTTTCTATCCAAAAATGTCGATCTTTGTTTATTTGATGGTGAATATTCAGAATTTAGTGTAAGCAATAATTCGTCAATTCATAAGATGCCTAATAAATACATCGCTCTCGGCGAATTAAAAGGAGGGATTGATCCCGCCGGTGCTGATGAACACTGGAAGACAGCAAATACAGCATTAGAAAGGATACGTACAGCATTTGAAGATTACAAACTTAGACCGCATACTTTTTTCATAGGTGGGGCAATAGAAAGAAGTATGGCTCAGGAAATTTATTCTCAGCTTGAATTAAATACTCTAACGAATGCAGCTAATTTGACCGTTGATAAACAATTGGTTTCTATTTGTGATTGGTTATGTGAATTATAAAATGTAATAATATAAAGCTTCTAAGAAATAATGAGTCAATAAAAATTAAAATAGAATATATCCTAATTATTATTTATTGTGTTTAACAATGAATATAAAAGATTCTTGCTCATAAATTCTTCTTTCCATTATAAAATCTATAAACATCCACGATATCGGCAAACCTATCATAAACATAAGATAAAGCGTTCCCTTAATTTTATGCTACTTTCCAGTTAATTAGTTATACAAACAGGTTCGTGATTAATTTTAAAATTACATGAGTTTGCAATAAAGCAAAATTCATTTGCTTTATTATGAAGTTTATTTGCTTTCTCGATCATAGACTTATCTTTAACAGTAACGGCAGGGTAAAGAGTAACTTCGGTAAAATGCCCGCTGCCGTCAGGAGCTTCGGTAAGTATTCCAACAGGATTATCTTTATAGTCAACAACAACAACTCCGGCATCGGCGCATAAATGCAAATACCATAGCATATGACAAGAAGATAGGGAAGCAACAAAAAGTTCTTCCGGATTATATTTTGTTTTATCTCCATGAAAAACCGGATCGGAAGAACATAAAATATCCTGTTTGTTATCTGCCGATATCTTATGGCTGCGTTCATAACCTCGGTATTCAGAAGTACCTTTGCCTGTATTACCCGTCCATTCAACTTTTACAGTGTATTGATGTTTTTTATCCATCGACTTTCCTAAATCATCTTAGTAGAAATTAATAGTTTATTCTAAAGAACTTAAAAAATATGGTTAAATAATCGTCCCTCGACTCCGCTCGGGACGACAATTAATATCTATATGTCCGAAATGACGTTTAAATATTATTGAGACAGCTAATTAATAAAACGACTTTTAATTATGCAACCGATTTGACAATTTCAAGTTACTAAATTTAATTCGGACAACATGAAAAGACTATATTTTACCTTTGTGAATGCGTGCTTATCGCAATTCTATTCCATGAATTTATAGTAACGTTAATCATTATTATTTCGGCAATGGTTTTGTCGTCGAAATATTTTTTAAGATTAACATAAGTTGCTTCTGTAACACCTTTAACGGATATATGTGCCATCTCATCGGTAAAAGCTAAAATTGCTCTTTCTTCATCCGTAAATAATGGAGATTCATGCCAGGCGCTTAGTGCATAAATTCTTTTTTCTGTTTCGCCAAGTGCTCTGGCATCTTCTGTATGCATATCGATACAGTATGCGCATCCGTTAATTTGTGAAGCTCTAATTTTTATCATTTCCCTTTGAATGGGATTTATTTTTACTGAGCCAATATAATTTTCAAGCGCCATCATTGCTTCGTAGCCGTCTGGCGTAACATCTTTTATATTAATTCTTTTTGTTAACATTTTTTCTCCTAACTATATTATTTCCTTATTTTCATATTATAATTATGCAAATAATCCGGTAAGCCTATATTTTCTTTTAAATCCGGATTTCTCATAGGTTCGTCCGCAATAGTTTTTAACGGAAGCACACCTGCCCAAACATTTAAATCCAAATCATCTTTGTCATCAACTGCTGGACCCGTTCTGATTTTCGCAGAAGCTTCATTAATTTTTATTTTATAAATTGAAGTAACATTTAATTCCTTTTCATTTGGTTTTCTTACATCTTCCCATCTTCCCGAAATAATTTGATCCATGATAATATTTAAAGCCTCTTTTTTCTTTTCTTCAGATTTAACAATTATGGGATTGCCAAATAAAACAACCGATCTGTAATTAACCGAATGATGAAAAGCTGACCTTGCCAATACAATTCCATCAATCAATGTTACCGAAATGCAAATATCCTCACCAGTTTCAAAAGATTTCAACATCCTGCTGTTTTTTGATCCGTGTATAAAAATTGAATCGTCTTTCCTGCCGTATAAAGTCGGAATAATATTAACCTGCCCGTCAATATTAAAACCTATCTGGCAAATAAAAGATTCATCTAAAATTTTATAAATCGTTTCTCTATCATGATATCCTCTTACCGGCATACGATTTATTTTAGTTCTGCCGGTAATTTTAAATTTTTCTATTTGTTTCGTTTTCATTGATTAATAAACCTTTTATTAAAAAATTATCTCTTATGATACTTCTGCCTTAACACTTTTAAGAGACAATTTAACAGATGCTTTCCAGTTTACAATTAATAGGCTGCTGACAATTAAAATGCCGCCTAATAAAAGCTGCCATGTAATCTGTTCATGTAAAAATGTAACTCCAAGTATTACTCCTCCAAGAGGGAAGATATAAGTAACCATTGTGGAACGCGTCGGGCCGATTTCATGAATAAGATAAAATGCCATTAAAAAGGCCAGGCCGGAACCTATAATACCCAGAAATAGTAGAGCTATCCAGGTTAATTCAAGTTTTGGCATCGGAACTGAGTTCTCAGTTATTAAGGTAGTAATCCACATTATAATTGAAGCTGAAAACATTGGAACTGTGCTTCTTAAAACACCTGGAATGTCCTGTGTAGTTTTTCTAATAAATACAGCACTTCCTGCATAAAATAAAGAAGCTAATACAACTGCTCCTTCTCCAAATAAAGTACTTGAGGAAGCTCCAATGTTTTTGCTTAATAACACAATGACACCTGCAAAGCCGATAAACAACCCTATGACTTTCTGAAACGTCATTTTGTCGTCCTTCAATAAGTAATGAGCCATAAATATTGTAAAAAGGGGAACGGTTGCATCCAATATTGAGGCAACGGATGAGTCTATGGATTTTTCTCCCCATGAAATTAAGAAAAATGGCGCCGCGAAGTTTGTTACTCCAAGAATTATAAGAGGCATCCATGTCTTAATATTCTTGGGCAACTTTATTTGTTTTATAAATATTACCGAAGCACCGAATAAAAATCCCAGAGTAACCCGGATTGCAACCAGAGCGGAAGGAGTAACCTCACGCAGTGCTAATTTTATCCACATGAATGATGAACTCCAAATTGCGCCGACTAAAATAAATACTATCCAATGTTTTAATTTCAAGGTCTTATTCCTGTTATAAATAAATCTCAAATATTTTGTTTACTTTATTTGATCCGCATATCAAAAATAAATTTATAAAGGACTTTGCAAAAGAGCCATTATTAAACTATTTTATAGTACCACTTTCCCCAAGTTAATGCTCAAATATCACTCAATTATGATTTAAAACAAATTCGATTTGATGCCGTTTTGTAGAAAATTGTTATATTATACATATCTAAATCAGGAACCTTCTTAAATAAATATTAATAACCTTAAAAAATAATGGGTTGAAATTGCCAAGACTAATTGAAGAATTACCTTTAGTTTCTTTGAAGATAAATTATTCCTCGGATGTGCCGTTGTATAAACAATTATACGATACATTCAGGCAATCAATTTTGGATGGCAGATTTATACCAGGACAAAAACTTCCCGGTACCAGAGCAATTGCTGCTGAATTGAAAATTTCCAGGAATACAGTAACACTGGCTTTTGAACAATTATTAATTGAAGGCTACATAAAAGGGAAAATCGGGGCGGGCACTTTTGTTAATGAAATTCCCGACAATGTTTTAAACGTTAAAGAAAATGTAAACAGAAAAAAATCAGGCAGGAAGGTTAAGACAAATTTAATTTCACAATTAGGTTCGCCGGAATTAATTCACAGAAATATTTTGAATGAAGAAATTATTCCATTTCAGAACGGAGTACCTTCATTAGATGAATTTCCTATCAGAACTTGGTTAAAGTTAAATAATCAAACGTCTCAAGTATTATCAAGTTCACATTTAGGATACGGCGATGCTGCAGGTTATAAACCATTAAGGGAAGAAATTGCGTCCTACTTAAGAACTTACCGGGCTGTAAACTGCAGCGCTGACCAAATAATTATAGTAAATGGATCGCAGCAGGGACTGGATTTAATTATGCGAGTTTTATTGAAACCCGGTGATTCTGTTTGGCATGAAGATCCGGGCTATTTTGGAGCAAGAGCTTCTATGTTATTTGCTGGTGCCAAAATACTTCCTTCACCTTTAGATAAAGAAGGATTGAATGTCGATTATTCTTCAAAAAAATATCCTTCTCCCAAATTAATTTATACAACTCCCTCACATCAATTCCCTATAGGAATGACGATGAGTATTTCAAGAAGAATCCAGCTTCTTCAGTATGCAAGTAAAAACAACTGTTTGATTATTGAGGATGATTACGACAGTGAATTCAGATATTCCGGGAGCCCGCTTCCGTCTCTTCAGGGCATGGATAAAAATAACTGTGTGCTTTATCTCGGAACATTCAGCAAAGTTTTGTTCCCGGCTCTTCGTCTCGGTTATTTGGTTTTACCTGATCCTCAAATGCTGGAAGTTTTTGTATCAGCCAAATCAATGATGGACAGGCAAAGCCCCATGTTTGAACAAATGATAACAGCACAGTTTTTAAAGGAAGGATATTTTACCCGGCATATAAGAAAGATGCGCACACTTTATAAAGATAGGCAGGAATTTTTAATAACCGAGATGAAGAAGGAACTTGGAGATTTAATTAAAGTAAATAAATCAGATGCGGGGATGCATATAATAGCTTGGCTTAAGGAAAATCTCGACAGTAATTTAATTTCAAAAAAAGCCAGGGAAAATAATTTAATTGCTTATCCGATTTCCGAATATGTACTTAAGTTTAAGCAAAAACCTGCCTTACTGTTAGGGTATACTGCATTCGATAAAAAGAAAATTAAAGAAGGTGTACAGAAATTAAAAAAGGTTTTAGCAGAATATTCTTTAAATAAAGGACAGTAATTTATCTGTTATATGCCCGTAAAAAGTAATTCTAATAAACGAGGTAAAATTCAAAATAAATCGATTGGATGAATATTATTAAATACTCAAAAACTGAATCATATCAATATCCGAAGCTTTCTATAAATGTTGAACAAAAGTCTTTAATAATTTTTTTAGATTGTACTTTTCTTAGCGTAAGAGAAGTACCAAAAGAAACATGCGCTTAAAAAGAATTGCTAAAATTTCATTTCGTTTCGATAAGTGAAAATAACTCAATCGTCCGGCAACTGCCGGGCTCCTTCGAACAGATTTTCTCTTTTAATGCGCGTAACTAACCTATTTTGGAAAGATATGATATATTAAGGAAATAAGAATAATGAATTTAAAAGATGTTGCTAAATTAAGACTGAAGAATCAAAAAATAATAAATTCAGAATTTAACTCTCCAAAAGAAATTGTTAGTGCTATGGGTGCAATGCAGGCTCAAGATTACAACATGGTTAAATGGGCTGTAGGAGTTCGCTCAAATAATTTAACCGATCAATTAGTTGAATCTGCAATTTCCAAAGGCGAAATTATACGTACGCACTTATTAAGACCAACCTGGCACCTTGTCTCTTCAGATGATATTTATTGGATGCTGGAATTAACCGCACCTCGAATTAAATCATCAATGAGGTCACGTCGTAAAGAACTTGGTCTTACCGAAGAAGTTGTAAAAAAGTGCGAGAAATTAATTAAGAAAATGATATTAAGCTACGGTCATTCTACAAGAGAAGAATTAATTTCAGTACTTGAAAAATCAAAAATTTCTACAAAGGAAAATCGAGCATCGCATATTTTTTTAATTGCTGAATTAGACAGACTAATTTGCAGCGGGGAAATTAAAAATAAAAAACAAACTTATGCTTTATTAGAAGAACGAGTTTCGAAAACAAATCCTTTTCAGAAAGAAGAAGCATTGGGGAAACTTGCGCTTAATTATTTTAAAAGTCATGGCCCTGCTACACTACAAGATTTTGCGTGGTGGTCGGGATTATCTGCTGCAGATTCCAGATCAGCTTTGGAAATGATAAAGAAGAATTTAGTTTCCGAGAAAATCGGGAAGCAGGAATTTTGGTATGCAAATTCAGACGGTGTTTCGCAATCCGGCAGTGCTTCGGTTCATTTGCTGCCTGCATTTGATGAATATATTATTGCTTACACCGACAGAACGGCGGCACTGAATTCAGATCATATGAGAAAAGCGATAGTTAGAAACGGAATGTTTATGCCGGTTATTGTTATAAGTGGGCAGGCAATCGGTATGTGGAAACGCACAATTAAAAAAGATGAAGTATTTGTCGAGACGGATTATTTTCGTTCGATAAGTAAGAAAGAGGAGAAACTTATCCGTGAGCAATTTGAAAAGCTTGCAAGTTTTTTGAATAAGAATCTTAGTTCATTAAAAAATTAATTATGATGTTAATCTATTTTAAAAGTTCTTTGAAATTAAATTTTTAAAGTGACTTAACAAAAGATTTATTCATTAAAAAACTTTTTCATCCGCCGAAGGCCCGTAAATTGAAGGAACCGGGATATTATTAAGACGCATGTATACAGTCAATTGTCCCCGGTGATGAACCCAATGATTAATAGTTGAACTGATGATCTTATTTATTGGCAAACTATAAAGTGTTTCACCTTTGTTTTTTAAATAAAACATTTCCAACATTTCTTCATCTTTTACATCTGTTAAGACTTTTTTGGCACCGGCTATATTTTCATCAAAATATTTTACCAATTCGGCAGTATCTTTTGGCTGGAATGGTTTGTACGTGGCAAAATCAATTACTTTATTCTCAATAGAAAGGGTAATCCAATTAGGCATCGCGGCTACTAGCAGTGCAAGATATCCCATATTCATAGATTTTTCGTGAGGTTTCCAGGTAAATAATTTTTCAGGAATCCTTTCAAGGCATTTACGGGAGGCCGGGATTTCAGCTTTAAATTCTTCTAAAAATATTTTGCCTAATGAAATATTATTCATACAGTTTTCCTTTTTTCATGACAAAATAAGTTGAGATAATTATATCTAATGTGATATTTGCCATTTGAATTTTAGATAATAAATCTTCCAAATAAAGTTTGAGATTAAATTTTTTATTTTCTAAGTTACAATCTTCAAAAGCGTTAGGTAAGAATACTAACTAACCCTAAATCTATTATGATTGTTTTTCAATGACTTCATCCCGATAAATCTTTCAATTTTAATGTGGAGGTAACATTATGCGCATTAATAAAAAATCTGCATCAAGCGATGGCC
>CAZCFZ010000117.1:9386-11363 GCA_964498065.1 uncultured Ignavibacteriaceae bacterium | reverse complement strand
ACAAAAAACCAGTATTCAATAATTTTACTCTGCCTTTCGCTTATCTCCTGAAGTTGTTTTAATGCTTCATCAAGTGCAATTAATTCTTCCGGTCTGGTTTCACGCATTACATTTTCTTCTACGAAAGTAACGATAACGTTTTCTCCGCCGCGTTTTTGCGCTTTATGCTGATATGCATAATTTATTAAAATCCTTCTCATTGCTTGAGAAGCGATAGCAAAAAAATGGGCACGGTTCTGCCAATTTACTCTAGTCTGATCAATTAATTTAAAATAAACTTCGTGTACTAATGCAGTTGCATTAAGTGTATGATCTTTCCTTTCTTTTAGTAAATGCATTTGAGCAACTTTATGCAGTTCGCCGTATACCAAAGGCATAAGAGAATTTACAGCTTCTTTATTGCCGCCTGTAAACTCTGCAAGTAATTGTGTTATATTATCTTTACTTTCCAATAAAATTTTAAAATATTGAATAAAAATTCTTTAATATAAATGGGGCTTCTATATCGTTGTTCAATGTAGTAATTGGATAATAATTATGCAATTTTAAAAATGTGCCAATGCGCATTTCTTCATTTGATGAAATATCATGTTCTATAAGCAATAATTATTATAAGAACTGATTTCATATCAAATTGCCATCAGGTAATATCAAGTTTCTCTCCATAATTCATAGGTTTTTCAAGTTTCTATTTTTACTTTTTTCATAGCGGTCATTATCACTTCTATCATTTTTTCCTGCGTGTTATAGTAGCGGATTAAAAATATTTAAAGGAAATGATATGAAACGACCAGTTTTTTACTTTTTAATGATGTTTGCATTCGTTTACAGCACAAATGCTCAAACCACACAGGATCCTTTTCACGGACATTATAAACTTGGCAGCTCATCTGAGATAGCGTTATTTCTTAAAACCAGTCCGGGAAATGATCAATTCCTGAAACATCAAATTTTCAGGTATTATTCAGGTTCAGGCAATTATTATATGGATTCCGCTGCCAGCGGACTGTATACCGGAAATTTGGATCCCAAATTTTCCGGACAGGATACGCCGCCATATTATTTTCGTGCAGTCTCCGGAGATTTTACCGGGAGCGGATTGGATAATATTGTGGCTGCTTGGATAGCAAACGACAGTTCAATTCAAATTGTTGTTCCTAAAATAAATAAAGGGAATCTAACATGGAATGATCAGAACATAATCAGTATTCCAAACGGAGATCTTGCTCCCTTCGGACTGGTTAATTACGATTATACAAGGTTCGATTTAGTTAAAGGATATTTTAATTCATCGCCAAATCCTCAATTTGCGATAGCATTTTGGAATAAAGACGGGAACATAGAAATAAGAATATACAGCGTTGATCCGAATACCTTAATGCCGGCACAAATAGCTAGTGTTGTAACAGATTTATATATGGATCCAACTGCTGATAATATGGGCAACTACGGTATTGCAGCCGGCGATTTCAACGGCGACGGGATAGACGAGATTGTTCTTGCCGATGCTGAAAATACCGTCATTAATACCGAAGTTTATAAAGTAGTGAACAATTCGGGAAATATGTCGATAGTTCTTAAAAGTAAAAATAATAGCTTCAATGCTACTACAACGCCTTTGCATCTTTGTGTTGCAACAGGAAATTTCTTAAACAATACGCTTGATCAGTTTATAGTAGATTATAATTATATAAGTCCAACATATCAATATATTGATCTTTTACTTCCTGCATCAGTGGATACAAGTTTAAACTCTATAAATATAAATCCCAAAAATCTTGAACAAGTAACGCCTGTTGTATCTTCCAGCAACAGGCAAATAAGCATTGTTTCGGGTGATTTAAATAACGATGGTAGAGATGAAATTCTGGCTGACGCTAATAATGTAACTACACTTTATACCATTGACGATACTCTTCATCTTCATAAAGTTACGAGTATAAACGGAAACACAAATCCCGTAATAGCAGATCTCGA
>CAZCFZ010000117.1:6180-9286 GCA_964498065.1 uncultured Ignavibacteriaceae bacterium | reverse complement strand
ATATTATTCAGCCTTTAGTTATACTAAATGCACCGCCGACTCATTTTGATGTTTTTAATGATACAACATTTGATATTAACAGAATGTACAACGGAACAGGTTCAAGCGACTTTTATGCAAAATATTATACACAATCACAAACAGAAATCGATTATGAAACCGAAAACCACAGCAGCTGGGCAGTCAGCACAGAAGTTTCAGGCGGGGGGAAAATCCCGATTATTAAAACCGGCGTTGAAATTAAAATTAAGTCTGAGTACGGGCAGGATTTTTCAAAGCAGACATTTAAAAATCAAATTACCACAATAAGCCAGAACATAACAGTAACCAATGACGATTACATTTATGCAACAATTATGAATTATGACATTTGGGAATATCCAATCTTAGTCGATAATGTAATAACAGGTTATACACTTGCTGTTTCACCTCAACCTGCTACAAGAGCGTGGTTTCCGAGTAAAAGCCCGCAGGCAATAGAATATTTACCTGATCATGAAGTCGGTAATATTCTTTCCTATTATGCCTCACCTTCAGATAATACTAGACTAAAGACAGCGGTAAAATCGCAAACTACCGATCAGGTAGATTTAACTAATTCTCCTAATTTCAGCCATGATTGGTCGCTGGAAAATAAAACACAGACACAAACAACAACGACAAATGAAACACACTGGAGCATAGAAGCTTCAGCGAGTTTTGATTTCCCTTTTAAATTCATTCCTGATATTAAACTGAAAGGAAGTTATTCAAATAGTACGCTTTCAACAACTACCAACAAGGTAACCTATATAAGCGGTTTAGATGTACACCTTGGTCCGGTTAATTCATCTTATTACGGAGACGGTTATTCGGTTTTACCTTATGCTTACTGGTCTAAAAGCGGTGCACTCGTTCTTGACTATGCTGTAACTCCGGATGCCGGCGGAATAAATCAAACTGAAACCTGGTGGCAGCAAAGATACGGACATAAATCCGATCCGGCATTAATACTTCCTTGGAGATTGGATAATTATAAAGGAGGTAATGAACCTTCTGACCAGCTTCAAGAGACAAAAGATATATTAATTAATCCTGAGAATCCTCAACCTGGCGATACGGTAACTATTCAATTAAGAATACACAACTTCAGTTTGATTAATACACCAGAACCTGTTGAGGCAAAATTATTCGTTGGCGATCCTTCAAACGGCGGAATACCAATTCAAAGTGTTGGCGGCGCAACAACTTTTGCAACTTCTGATTTTATTCCGGCAAGGGGAAGCAGCATAATCAGTATCAAATGGAAACTCCCTGATAATACTCCTTATTACCCGAAAATTTATGCATTACTCGATCCCAATAATTCTTTTGATGAAATACATTTGAGCAACAATATAGGCTGGACAGTTCTTAATTACGACGGGAAAACAACAGGAATTAATGATAAGAAGATTGAAGTTAGTTCATATAAATTAAGTCAGAATTATCCGAATCCTTTCAATCCGACAACAACAATTGAGTATGCTATACCTAGACAGGAATTAGTTACTTTAAAAGTTTATGATATCCTCGGTCGAGAAGTAAAAACGTTAGTTAACGGGCAAATGCAGGCAGGAAATCACAGCATAATTTTTAACGGAAACAATTTGGCGAGTGGAGTTTATTTTTATAGGATCCAGGCAGGAAATTTTGTGCAAACTAAAAAATTAGTGTTATTGAAATAATAGGATAGGCAAATAATAAAAATTTTTAGTGATACTCTGTATAAGGAAAAAACTTCTGAATATATTCACACAAATTTTTTGGTCACTGAGTTGCACAGAGGTATCATAAAGTTTCACAGAGATAAAAAATAATTAGTTATTAATTTCTGTTTTTTCGTTGAGCTACTCTCATAAGCGTCAACGTAATTTTATTAAGTATAACTGTAATTTATTATAAAAAACAAATTACACTTATTACATTTTAAGCTGATTAAAAAATGAGGCTGTCTCAAAACCATAAATTTGTCATTCTAAACTTGATTCATAATCTTTTTTTCAACAAAATCGTAATTTTAGATTCCGAGTCAAGCCCGGAATGACACTTTTGAGACAGATTATTTAAAGTTGGTCTCTTCCTTGTTACAAACATATGACTCCTATCGGAGTCAACTAAAAACTCCATAGGAGTTTTATGTTTGTAAAAAGATCATATTAAAAAGACCTGCACTCCGTTAGGAGTGCAATGTTAAGCAGATTAGTATAAATACAATACAATTTTACTCAATACTATTTATATTTTCAAAAGTTAAGTTGACTTCTCTGTTCAACAATTGCTTTTATGTTCACATTGTTGTACTGAAGAAATCTCTTAGATTTTTTCATTTTAAAACGGACATGCGATTTTCATTATTTACGATAAACACAAAGATTATATTGAATATAGCTGAGATTTCGGCTGTCAGCTATCAGTTTACAAACTAAGTTTACTTAATATATATTGATTATTTTTTGTCCAACAGGTATAACTGCCACAAATCTCTTTTACTTGAATGTAAAATTGGAGAAATCGCCATCTTGCCTGTTTGCCCGATACTTTTTTCAAGATATTTTAATTCATCTAATTTTTCTCTTGTCTCGCTATCAATTACAACTGGAACCCCTGCCTGCTTCATAAGCAAAACGCCTTTAGCCTGAATGCTTAGTTCAATATGATTCCTGATATAACATAGCATATCGGCAATTACAGTACCTGAAAATTTTTCATTTAAAGAAGAAAGATATTTTCCAACATGTGTATCAGATAATTTTCCTTCATTTATTTGCTCTAGTAGTTCAACATCTGTATCCATGCCTTTTTCCATCCAGTCTTTAAGAACTTTTTCGCTTCTAAAAAATACATAAGCAATAAAAAGCGGAAGAGCTATTAATTGCAAAAGTGTTAATAAAATAGGGGAAAAAACGAAATGATTAAAGAATGAATGAAGTCCAATTGCAAATAATATTCCCGGGAACAAATGATACAGGATGGCCAATAGAAAACCTGGCAATATCTGAGACAATTTAAAATCTTTTCTACGGTCTACTACAATTTTAGTAATAATTGCAAAAACAGTGGTAGTTCCGCCATGCATAACAGCAGT
>CAZCFZ010000117.1:0-6080 GCA_964498065.1 uncultured Ignavibacteriaceae bacterium | reverse complement strand
TGAACTACTAAAGATATTTTAATAAGCTTAAAACTATCAAGGTAAATTAGGACTAATAAAAAAACGAAAACCGGTAATATACTGACAGCAATTTTAATCATACGTGTTATAAAATTTTAAGAGAAAACATCACTTCATGTGTATATCTTTTATTTTTCTCTAATGCAACAGCATATCCAGCAGAAAAATCCATTTTAAGATTGTAAAGTAAAATAAACCTAAAATCAACCTGCGCACCGAAATCCAAAAGAGAACGCTGATATTCTTTTGAATCGAAATTTGTAATAATTGCAGTGGAAAATAATGAAGTTCGGGCATAATTTAAAAATAAAGATGTAAATCCTATATCACTAAATCTTAAAGGCGGCAAGTTCCATTCAGCCATAAGCTTGCCGAAATTTGTTCCTGCAATATTGTCTATTTCAATTCCAGGGAAGCTGTAATATTCTCTATATCTTTTTGCATCCTGATCATCAACATAATTATTACCAAAGCCGCCAAAGTAAAAATTAGCAAATGGGTTTAATCTATTTCCATAAGAATACCCAATTGAACTTCTCAGCCAGATTGAAGAATGATTTATAGGTAAGGCAAAACCAATATCAAAATCATTATGAATATGAGGATAAACCGTCGTCTTAACATAATTATTATCAAAACCAATCTTCCAATTAAATCCCTTTTCTTTATCTACAGCTCCTAACGATTGTACTTCGTATTGGTAATCAAAAGTTGCTCCTAAGTTAAATAACTTATCATAAGATGCCATTATATTTTGGTAGGATGGTAATCTTTCCAGATTCCCGTAATAATTTGTATAAACTGAAAAGTTCATCAACAGCGGTTTGTCATAAATAATATAAGAATTATATTTCAATCCTACAGAGTAACCTTTCATACTGGTTTTGGTTGGACCGAAGAGGTCATAAAAATTTGTTCTGTTCAAAGTTGAGCTAAGTTCCCAGCTGTCACCGCTCTCAGTAACAAAATTATAAGTTAGGCCTAGATGCCATCTTTCATTCATTTTAAGCTGATAGTAGGGACTGTAAGATGCAATAAAATTAACATTTTGAAATCCGATCGGGTCAGAAAGGTTAAACCTTAGTCCATAGGAAAAATAATCCTTATATCCTTCGACAACCGGGTAAACTGAAACTAAGCCGAAATGTTTAAATTCATTATATGTACCGGTGCTGGTAATTAATGAGTCAATTTTAATTCTTGAAGGAGGCGGAGCAATCCATTTTTTTACGATAGGATGCTTTTCAACAACTTGTTCACCCAAAAAATCTACTGCATTTACTTTATCTACCGGCTTATTCGCCATCATAATCGGCTGAAAGCCTTGTGAAGTATATTTAATTGCCAGAATAGAATCTTTGGATATCGGCATAGGTCTGAAGAATCCCGTTTCAGCATTGCTCATTATCTGAATGTCTTTTTTCCCAATGTCATATCTATAAATATTGGATACACCGGAATAATATGAAGTACCGTATAAATATTTGTCGTCATTCGAAAATATAAAATTGGCAGGAATTGAATTTTCAAAATTAAATAATGTATCGTATGTAAAATCCCCGTTCATCAAACTATCTATATTCATTTTAATTAATAACTGCTGACCGTTTATTTCTGCTAACGCACCGGTAATTAATTTACCGTTATGAGATACATCAATGTTATACATATCCTGACCAAACGGCCATGTATAAATTTGATTCCAGTCAGTGTAAGGATAAGGAATTCTCACAATAGTTGATTGTCCGTTATAATGCCTTATTCCCCACAAAGAACTATCAGCTAAATTAAAAGCAAGATCACCAATTCTTTGTTCTTTTAAAAGAAGTTTATTTTCGCCGGTTTTTACATTAAGAGAATAAAGACTTCTCCAGTCATAATTATCAGTGGTATAAAATAAAGTTTTGGAATTAGGATCGAATGCCAATGATGTTACATAATATAATGCTTCACGTTTTACATCATGAAGTTTATCAATTTTCCCAGTACTCATATCAATTTTTACTATCTGGGCAACCTGTCCGGGATAGTCAATCGCACAATATAGATTATTGCTTGATGAATCATAAAAGGCCCGAGAAAATCCGCCTAAGGGTTTTTTAGTAATTGGGCGGTAAACAGTTACCGGGTTCTGGCGAATTATGTCCAGATTTTTTTTTTGAAATTCATTTTCAAATTTTACCCACTGATTCCATGCTTCTGATAAAGGCAAATGATAAACATCATTAAATGCCGTGGCAAAATATGCGCTGCTTCCTTCATGCCGGGAAGTCCATTCAATTAATTTTCTAGGACCGTATTTAAGTGCAAGATAATTCATAAACCTAGTACCGTATAAATAAGAATTTGCACCTACCTGGAAATCTGTTTGAGTCCCTTCCGATAAAAAATTCAATAAATCGTATATAGGTTTTTTCTCCTCCACCATTGTTCGAAAAACCATTTCATCATAGCCGCCCATTGCTCTGCCTATACCGCCTGCCCACCAGGTTTCAAGAAATACGGCAATTCCTTCCTTCCACCATCGTGGAGTGCTTCTTCTGGGATCTGTAAGATAGGCATATAAAATTGTTATCGGATCATCACCGGACTCACCGACTTTCCCGTCAAAAATAGTACGGAAGAATCTATCGGATGAAGTAGATTGATCAAGTGTTATTACATGAACAAGTTCATGGTTAAAAGTTGTATTAAATCTTTCATTTGCAGGAGCAGTTTCATATTGATAATCCAGTGGCGCAATAGAAAGGACTATATGATTACGAGGTATTGTACCGGTGCCGGCGTTTCCGAAATCATTTATATCATATACCAGGACTGTCGTTTTCTCGTTGGAATGATAATCAAATAATTTACTGTTTACTTCCAATGCATTTTCAAAGCATTGGCCAACATATTTAACAAGATATTTACTCGCTTCTCCATCATATATTAACCTCATATCATGTGTATCATATTCATATAACTGTGCCTTTAATTTATAAGGATATAAGATAAATATGAATAAAAAAGGAATTATATAAACGGAGATTCTTTTGGGGGTGAATCTTTTTTTGCAAGCCATAATAATATAGTTCGGAAAAGGTTTAAAAAATATTAAGAGGAGAATCTATTTTTACAAAATAGTTCCTCCTCAATTAGGAGAGAGATATTTATTTAATCACTAACTATTATTTTTCGCTCATCCTTTGAGCTTCAGCATTTCTTTGAGCTGCCATTCTGAATGCTGCTGCTCTAAATCCTGCGTCACTCCAGGCTCTGCTTAATGCTGAACTTCTAAGTGCTGCAGTAAAGCCCACACTTGCTGCTGCACTTCTAAAAGTTGATTCTCTCAAAGCTTCCATGAATTTTGCATTCTGAAAAACTTGTCTGCAAGCATCTGTTCTAAAAGCATCGGCAAATTGGCGGTTACTTAACAATTGGCTCATTCTATTACTAGTAAACAATTGTCTAAATGAAGCTTCATGCATTGCCGCCATAAATGATGCATCACTTGCCATTCTTTTTAAAGCTGCATTTCTATTTATTGCTGTTTTATAATTCGCTCCATTTAAAGCTGTTCTAAGAGATGCATTTCTTAATGCTTCTTTTAAAGCTGCATCAGAAGCTATTTTTGCAAAAGCACCGGTTCCGACCAAATTTCTGAATGCTTCATTCTTAAGAAATGCTTCGTAATTTCTATTTGCCATTACCCTGCTGTATGCTGCGCTGCGCATTGCTTCGCGGAATTTAGCATTACTATTAAATTCTTCTCTAAATGCATCATTACCAGCGGCTGTTCTAAAGTTAGGATCGTTGATCAGTTTTTGAATTTTATCATTCTGAAGAAGATTGGTTAAATCGTTTGACTGCACTGATACATCTTTATCGGTAATTTGTGTTTTTTGATATTTTTTAACTTTTTCAACTCCGCCAATCGTACCGGACAAATTACTGTTAGTAGCGGGCCATGGATAAAAAATTATAAAATACGCTACAATTGCAATCACAAATATTGATCCGCTCATCAATATTTTGGATTTTTTATTCCACTGTCTTTTGTTCCCTTCCATTTATGCCTCCTAATTATTAAAGTTCTTAAAAACATTATTTCTCATACGTTTAATAGAAATACAACTAGAATTAGAAAATGTTGGTAGGATTTAAAATTTTTTTAACTATTTATTAAAAAATTATACAGCTTTTTAGCTTTTATCTTTCCAAAGTTAAATTATGATTATAAATTATTTTCCCCGATTGAGTAATCTTTAAATTTAATTCTGCAGAAGAAAGTTTATATTGTGAGAACAACAGACGGTATTGCTGCAAACCTGAACTAGATGTTTTTATCAAATTCTTGTCAATTGTGCAATCAAAAGTGCTGCCTAATTTCGGATTTATGTTTTCAAATTTAATATTATCGGGATATGTAACAGCAAGATCATAATTCTTGGAGGAATTAAGATGCACACTTAGCCAAAACTTATCTTCCCGGTTTGTTACTTCAATTTCACCTGAAATATTCGAAACAAGGATAGGTATTTTTTCTAAAACCGTCGCATTTTTGTTTTCCAGCCCTATTGTACCGTACGTATCTGCAGTATCAAAATTACTTGTATAATTTGAAATTACTCCATATATAATAAGTCCGGCAAATAAGCCAATAGCAAAAGCGTAAATAAATTTCAATTTTGGATTAAAAATGTAGCTCCAGGAAATTTTACTTTTATTTTTAGATGAATATTTGTTGTAGTTAATTGAATTTATAATGCGTTTTTTAAGATTTTCGGAAGGATCTTTATCGGGTAATTCATTTAAATAGTTATTTGTTAAAAGTAGTTCATTAAAATATTCTTTAGCGGATTCATTCGAATCTAAGTATTTCTGTAATTGAATTTTTTCTTCATTGGTTATAACATTATCAATTTCTTTATTCATCAAATCTATGTATTTATTATCAATCATTTTTCAAAAACCTTATTTTTAATCAAAATATCTTTTAATAACTGTCTGCCTGTAAATAGTCTGGATTTAACTGTCTTTTCCGGTACACCCAGCAAAAAGCTCAATTCTTTATAAGAATAATTAAGAAAATGTTTAAGAACCACGGGCAGCCGGTAAAGCATATCGAGTTCCATTAAAGCATCCTGAATTTTTTCTCCCATTTCAGTTTGGTTGTATATTTCATCCGGATTGTTTTCATCGGCTTTAATTTCTTCATTTAATTTTTCGGCATATTTTCGTTTTTTAGATAAATTTAACGACTCATTTACCGTAATTCTGTATAACCAGCTGAAAAACTTAAACTTTGAATTATAAGAACTAAGATTTTCATAAGCTTTAACAAAGACAATTTGCGTTATTTCTTCCGCATCATCTGTGTCTCTCATAATTTTAAGAGCAAGCCTATAAATAATTTTATAGTATTTTTCTACAAGCTCCTCGAAGGATTGCTTATTTCCTTCAAGACATTCATTAACTAAATCTGTATCCTCTTTACTCATATTAAATACAATCCAGACAACGAAAAGTTGGTAGGTTTTTAAAAATATTATTCAAGAATAGTAAATACTTTATCCAGGCCCGAATATTTGAATACTTCCCTTACGTGTTTATTGAGATTTTTCAATTTAACTTTATAACCGCTGCTTTTAAGTCGGGTATGAATTTTTAATAATGATCCCAATCCGGCACTAGAGATATAGGCAAGTTCCTGGAAATCTACAATGCAGTCACTATTAATTTTATCAAAAATTTGATCCGCTTTTTCTACCTGGGCAGCGTCAAACCTGCCGGAAATAATTACCTGGTTTTCGCTTGAGGGTTTTATGTCAAACATTTTTTTCCCTTATAAATAATAAAAATTATCCGGATGGATGTACTATTTTTATTTATTATAAATAATTTAAACCAAATTCAAATTAATCAGCATTACATAAGCCGGTTAAAATTGTGTAAACCCCTTATGTTAACCATAAAAAAAGAAAACTTGTATTTATGTCACAATTAGATAGAAAATTGGTTAAATCTACTTTTCTTTTTAGATAAAGTCAATAAAATCTTTAATTGAATTTTCATTC
>CAZCFZ010000116.1:0-11413 GCA_964498065.1 uncultured Ignavibacteriaceae bacterium | reverse complement strand
TCTTTTATTAATATAGTTGCTTTTCTCTTTGTATACTATTGGGGGGACAGTTCAGCCAGGCCCCCCATAAACATAGACCAGTACCGGGTATTTTTTAGTTGAATCAAAATTTGCCGGGAGAATTTCTCTGCAGTAAAGATCGTACCCGTCTTTGCTTTTTAGTTTAAAGAATTTTGTTTTACCGATTGAATAATCTTTCAACGGATCTTCTGCTGAAAATATTTTTCTTAAAACTTTTCCTTCACGATTAATTAAATTGACATTATATGGTACAGTTAAGCTGCTGTAAGTATCAAGAAAATTTTTACCGGCTTCATCCTGTATTACATTATGAACACCCGGCATACTTGTTAATTTTGTCATCTTACCTGACTTTAAATTCACCATGTAATAATCTCTGTCAAGAGGACTTACCTTTGTACAAGTAAAGAAGGCATTATCTCCATTTTTATCAACACCGTTCAATTTCGTTACTTCCCATTCACCATTGGTTAGTTTTTTAATTAGCTTTCCGTCTGTATTATAAAGATAAAGATGATTCCACCCGTCTCTTCGCGAAATCCAGATAAATTCATCAGGATGATCTTTAACGAAAATCGGTCCGTGAAGCGGCTGAACATATTTAGGATTTGTTTCTTCAAATAATGTATCAACCGGATTTCCATTTGCTATATCATATTTAATTTCAAACAAATCATTTTGATCTCTGTTTAAAATTCCTATATAAACGTATTTTTCATTAGGATCCCAGGCTACACCTGTTAGGTAATGATCCTTAGGCTCACCTGTCTTTAAAAATACGGTTTCATTTTCCTTAATATTATAAATACCTAATTTTACTTGTTCACTTGTCATTCCAGCCATCGGATATTTTATATTTTCAACTTTAGCGGGACGATAATTAATGTTTACAATAGGATAATCTGTTACCATAGACTGATCTTTTCTATAAAAAGCTAAATAATGTGATTTCGGCGACCAGAAAGTTCCTTTAAAAATTCCGAATTCATTTCTGGCAACATACTGTCCGTTTAATATCCCTTCATTCTTATCGTCAGTAATTTGATATTGCTTTTTATTAACTGCTATATATAAATTATTTTTAATTGTATATGCTACTGAATTATCAGAAGAGATATCCATATTCTCTGCACCATTAGAAACATCATTTAACAATTTGACTGAATTTTCATTAAAATTATATTCATAAAGTGAATCTCCGTTCCAGAATCTAATATCGTCGTTCCCAATCCATTCAATTGATGGGAAACTTATTATCGGTGATAATTTAAACTCATTTAATTTAGTATTAAGTTTAAGTAAAGAGAGAATACTCTGCTTATTACCGGTTCTTGCATTTTCCTGAACCAGTTCGCCGCCGTTGCTATATTCTACATAAGTGAATGCATCTGTTCCAGGTCTCCACTGCAACTGAGCTAGATGTTTTGGATAAAGTGAACGTGATTCGATAGTGACTTGTTTTATTGTAAGTTCTTTCTGCTGGCTGAATGTTGAAACAGAAGCAATGAAAAAAAACATTAGAATATATTTGAAATATTTCATCAGATTTCCCAAAATTTTTATTTGTAAAATTATTATTAAGGGTTCAGAGTTCCAAAAGAAATGAAATTTTTAAAATAGATACTGTTTTTTAGAAACTGAAAATATCTAAAAATGCCCTTTATATATAATTTGTTTTAAAAGTAATTTATTTTCATGGCGAGCGGAGTCGAACCATGAATTACAAATTTTTTAGTCTTCGACTTCGCTCAGACTGACAAATACCTTAGATATTACGTTTAAATGGAACTATGATTAATATTAAAGTACTATTTCAATGGCTTATAAATTTTTAATTATATTTTGAATAACGAATTAATAGATATTTAGTTGGATTAATCGGTAATTATTTTAGTAATTAATTGCTTCTCAACCTCTTCAAAATAATAATTGATTACTGTGATGTCATGACCCTTAAATTTCCAAACTTCATCTGGATTTTGTTTCATTTGTTTAAATTTATTTTTAGAGGTGAATTTATCTTGTGTTGTAATTACATAGCAGGGCTTATTGTAATTTTTGCAGAGTAATGCAGCAGCTTTACTGCCGGTTTTATTAATAGCATTGCCGTTTCTTAAGATTGCATCGGCGCCTAAAACGACTGCATCAATTTTAGAGATGTAAAGCGAGATCATTGCATCCGTAATAAATTCAACTTTGATATTGCTTTTAATCAAGGCTTGTGCAAACAACCGCCCTTCATTTTTCGGCCTTGATTCTGCAACAACAATTCTTAGCCTCTTATTATTTTTTCCCAAGCGTTTAAAAACTTCAAGAAGAGTTGTGCTGTTTGATAAAGTCAGTATGTAATTAACATCTGATAAATATTTTCGTGAATTTTTAAATAATCGTTGATATTTTTTCTCTATTTCGATTTTGAATTCTGTTGTAAAATTTGAAATATTTTTGAAATCTTTAGTTAGAACCATCTTTTGCAAATTATTAAGATAATTATTAATAACTGCGAAATGGGATAATTTTTCTTTAGCTTTTTTTATTGAGGAAGTTATTTCTTTTAAATTGCCGGTATGATTATGAAAATAATCATTTAATTTTAGAACAATTTCGGTGGAGCCTGAAGTTTTATCATTAAGAATTTTATTTAAATCTTTCGAAGCATTACTTCTCATTTCAGTTTAATAATTTTTATTTTCCATTAATCTTTTAATATTTCGAACAGCTTGTTTTATCCTTTGTTCGTTTTCCACCATAGAAATTCTTAAATATCCTTCGCCGTACTCTCCGAAAGCAATTCCCGGAGAAGTGACAACTTCAGCTTTATCAATTAATAATTTTGAAAACTGAAGCGACCCCATTTCTTTGAACTTATCGGGAATAGGTGCCCACACGAACATACTTGCTCTCGGTTTTTTAACATTCCATCCGATGTTGTTTAATCCGTCAACCAGAACATCTCTCCTTTTTTTATAAACTTCGGCAATTGCCGTGGTAACGGAAGGAGGGGAATCCAATGCGGCAATAGCTGCTACCTGAATCGGTGTAAAAATTCCGTAATCATAAAAACTTTTAAGCTTTGCAAGTGCTTTGCATATTTCGGGATTTCCAACGCAAAACCCGACTCTCCATCCGGCCATATTGTAGCTTTTAGACATCGTAAAAAACTCTACGGCCACATCTTTTGCCCCAGGCACTTGAAGAATTGAAGGTACTTTTGTTCCGTCGAAAACTATGTCGCTGTAAGCCATATCGTGAACAATTACTAAATTGCTTTTTTTTGCAAAGGCTACTATCTCTTTTAAATAATCCAGATCAACAACAGCCGTTGTCGGATTTGCCGGGAAGTTTAGTATTAATATTTTAGGCCGCGGCCACATATCCCTGGTTATTAAAGAAATGTCCGGAATAAAGTCATGCTCTGCACTCAATGGAATTGAAATTACATTTGCACCTGCGGATGTTACTCCGTAAATGTGAATGGGATATGTAGGATTAGGAACTAAAACAACATCGCCTTCATCAAGAAGAGCTAAACATAAGTGAGCTAAACCTTCTTTACTGCCGATTGTTGCGACTGCTTCGGTTTCCGGATCTATATCGACATCAAAATCACGTTTATATTTTCTTGAAATAGCTTTCAGCACTCCGCCTATTCCTTTTGAACGGGAATATCGGTGTGTCTTCGGATCATTGATAGTTTGTTTTAATTTATCGATAATAAACTTAGGTGTCGGCTGATCCGGGTTGCCCATTCCAAGATCAATCATATCGATACCTTGCTGCCTTTTCTGCAATTTAATTGAATTAAGTTCAGCAAAAAGGTACGGAGGAAGTCTATCCAATCTTTTGGCAAAGTTCATATTGTTCCTAATGGTTTTAAATGATTGAAGATCTTGTTCGCTATTATAACTAACTGAATTATATGAATCAAATTCAAATAAAAAATTTTTGATTAAATACGGATGACGCAGTTAACACAGACTTTTACAGATTCAAATCTTATAACAATTGCTCGGATTTTATTTTAAAAAATAAAGTTTGAGTGTAAAATTATAATTACTAATTTTAACAGTTTATTTTTCAACTCAGGAGCTATTATGAAATTTAAATTATTGATTTTACTTTTTGCTTTCTTCTTTATCTCAATTAATTTATATCCGCAAGGTGTAAATAAAATCAAAAAAGGAACTGCAATTCTTCCCAGTTTTGACCCTTCAAGAAATGCAGCTAAAGATATTAAAGATGCAATAGCCGAAGCTAAGAAAACAAATAAAAGAATTTATGTGGATGTGGGAGGAGAGTGGTGCATCTGGTGCCATCGAATCGACAAATTTTACGAATCGCATAAAGATCTTTACTCATATCTTAAAAAACATTATGTATTTGTTAAAGTAAATTACAGCAAAGAAAATAAGAACGAAAAAGTTTTATCAAAGTATCCTAAGATTGAAGGTTATCCTCATGTCTTTATTCTGGATAAAAACGGAAAATTATTAAAATCAAAAGATACGGGTGAGCTTGAGAAAGAAAAGGGTTACGATTATAACAAAGTAAATTTTTTTTTGAAAAAGTGGTCGAACAGTTCACATAAAATTTAAACTTCCGCTTTTTCAGCTAAGCTTTCTTCCGGCAGGAAATTTTTAATATCGAAAGTTGATGCTTTGGGAGGAGTGGTGAACAGGTTGAAACTTGAAGCCTTTGTAAATAATTCTTCTTTAGACTTAAATTCCTTCAAATAAAAGGTTTTTATTTTGTTGCGGTTCTTGATCAGCCAATTTAATGTTATCTTCATTTTCTCAAGGTCCTCTTCGTCGGGAAGTGCATTTGAATGAATTGTATTTTCAAAATAATCATCCAGGGCTTCATCAAAATAATCTTTATTGCTTATTGCATATTTTTTAATATAAATTTTTCCTGCTATCATTAAGACATAATCTTTCCCGAAGCCTTCATTTATTTCAAACATAACATTTGCAAGGTTAACAGGCTCAGCCAGAAGAGAAGATTTATGCGTTTGAGAAAGTATCATGTCTATTAATTGTTTTACTTCCGCTGCTTTTTCATACTTCTGCTTTTCTGAAAATTCCTTCATCTTATTTATCAAGCGATTTAATGCAAATTGGTTTTTACCGTAAAGGAAGTCGTAAACCTTTTCAAGTTCATCAAAATATTCTTGTTTCACTTTTTTAACACACGGCGCCGTACATCTATCAATCTCTGCAAGGAAGCATACTTTGCCTTTTGCAAGCTCCTTATCGGTGCATTCACGGAGAGCAAAAGTTTTTGTTATCATTTCATGGACTAAATCCGCTTTCTTCCTGGATATAAACAAACCGAAATAATCGTTGCCGTCGAAGTCAAAATAATTACAAATTTCTACTGCAGGGAATTGATGAGTTGTTGTTATCCTTAAAAAATATTTATTCCCGTATCCTTTAAGCATTACATTATGCCTGGGATTTATAATTTTAATTAGTTCGGCTTCCATTAATAAAGCAATTAATTCGGAGTTGGTAATTTCAATTTTAAGTCTAGATGCCTGCTTAATTATCTTTTTTGCTTTTCTCGGAGCTGTTGGTGAAAAATAAGATTTTACCCTGTTCTTTAAAGATTTTGCTTTGCCTATATAAATTATTTCGTCTCTTGAATTAAGAAAATAATAAATGCCGGGGGAATCCGGGAGAACAGAAACGTCCTCGCCAAGCTGCTTTTTTATCTTAACCTGTCTCATATAATTCTGAGGGACAGATTGGAAATTAATCAGCTCATTAACATATTTTATTTCATGATTTTTATTTAAATCCTTTATCATTTTAATTAAAACCTTGGCAGTAACTTCCGCATCGCCGAGGGCTCTATGTTCACCCGTATTTTTTAATCTCAAATGTTTGCATACCGAACCGAGAGATTTACTCCTCAGCATTGGATAAAGACGACGTGACAATTTAAGAGTACACAGATTTAAATTGTTTAATTGTTCTTTGCCACAGTATCTAAATTCTTTTCTTAGAAAACTGCTGTCGAAAGAGTAGTTGTGTGCAGTTAAAATATCATCACCGATAAACTCGGTTATTTCATCAGCGATATCCTCAAAAAAAGGAGCGTTATAAACATCGTCGTTAGAAATTCCGGTAAGCTGTGTGATAAAGTAGGGAATATCTTTACCAGGATTTACAAGCGAATGGTAAGTGTCGATTATTTTTAAATTGGAAACCTTAACGAGTCCGATTTCAATAACGCCGTTTCTCTGGGGTGAAAGACCGGTCGTTTCAACGTCGACAATACAATAATTAGCTTCTTCAACCGGAATTTTTGAAATCTTCTTTTTTATCATGCTGTAAATCTATTACTAAAATAAAAGATTTTCAAAAACTGATTTAGGATTTTGTTGAATAGATGGATTTGAATGAAAAAATTCGTTAAAGAGTTTCTTTTCTATACTATGATATTTCATTCTGTAAAAGTAAATAATTTGATCTTAATCTAACTACTCAGATATCTTGCACCCATTTTCTATATTTTAGATATAAAAGTGTTGACCAAGACAGCCTGGAAAATTTAGCATTATTTTAAAAATTATATATCATATCTTTTAACGGCATAAAATTTTTCATTTCCCAAAAATAAATTTTTTTATTCTGTATTTCATAAGATTTTAACGGGGGATAACTGAATTTGCTTATTTTAAAGTATTTCGAAACAATTAATTTATATTCGGAATACTTTAATGGCTTTGACCAATTTTGTGTGGTTCTTAAAATGTATACGGCGCTATCGCTGATTAATTTTTGTCTGTATTTAATTTGGAAAATAACCGTATCGTGAGGTTCTAAAAACATGTCGAATGAAATTCCGTGCTTCCCCTGATGGACAAAATTAACATTTATTCCCGAGGATAAATTGAAAACAGTAATTGAATCGATTTTTTCGTTGGAATAATTTGGGAAAGGATAGAAGATATTATTTCGAATCGGTTTGCCGGAGTTATTAGCAAACCAATAAATTCCGTTAACTCTGAAATAAATACTATCCATATAAAATGTTATATCTTCCTTAAAAAAATCCGTAGTTTGTGCTAATATTGTGGAAGATAGAAAAAAGAATAATAAATAATATTTTTTCATATTACTTTAAAAGTATCATTGAGCCGTTTTTAATTATTTGTCTGCCTAAGACAAATTGATAATAATAAACACCCGAAGATAATATTTGCCCGAATGAGTTTTTACTATCCCAAGTAACTCTTGAATTTCCTTTTACCCTAATTGTTTTTATTAATTGACCGTTAACATTATAAATATTTATAATCCCTTGCTCCCCAGCAAATTGATTCGGTACCTTCACATAAAAAGTTGTTGATAAGTTAAACGGATTAGGGTAATTAATTATATTAAAATTCTTACCCTCTGCAGTCTTTCTTTCTTTTATTCCAACGACAATGTCGGATGATATATGTATATCCTGGTAATAAATAGAATCGGGATAAACATCTAACCTTAAAGTATCAAATACAATTCCTCTAAAAGTACAGCATGCAGTTTGCTGCAGCATTCCTTCGACAGTAAATTTTCTTGAAAAAACTTTTGTAGAAAACATACTGTTATTTTGAAATATTATCGGGTTATTGAGAATGAAAGTACCGCTGGAAATTAAATTATTATTTTTATCGTACATGAATCCTGTTAGTGTCCCGCATGTACCTATGGTATCGTTGGGCAGACCTATTGTCGGGCTTTTATCAAGTGTAAACGTGTTAAGATAAATTCTTGCGATTGAATAGCCTGACGGAATTGAATCGAATTTTGAGCCTTTAAAATTACCGAAAATTAAAGAATCAATTCCCGCATCTTCGAAATATTGATTTGAAATATATGAATACAGTTTTATACAATCACCGCTTTTATTTATGGCTAAAGGTTTCAGTAAACTATCGGAATCTACAACCATGATTAAACTGCTGTCCTTAACATATTCTAAATTTATTCTTGAAAAACCGTATGATGTTGAAATGCAAATACTGTCGTATTGTTGATGATAATAAGGAGCTTCTGCTTCAAAAGAAATCTCCAATACCCAGTTATTATTTATATCAAATTTCAATTCGGATATATATGCTTTGGGAAGTACAATCGGGTTGCTTAGTACTGGAAATGTATAAATAATTATAGATGCCAAAAAGAAAAATAATTTTTTCATTTTCGTTCCCCGTCATTTGTTAAGAAGTTTGATATAAATGATGTTAAAGTCTTATTAATATTTTAGTTAATCGACTCATATAATATTCAATAGTTGATGAATTTGTTTTGCTAAGTTTTGAAGCCTTATTAATTGAGTTATTATAATATTCCGTAGAATAAATAGATGTAATATATAATAGAAATAATGTCATATGAACCCCGTTTATTGAATTTTATTAATCAATAATTATTCCTAATATTTTTATAAAAATAAGTAAGTATTAGCTAATTGCAATTTGTAAATTCCAAAATGGTGCGAAAATAATTCACGCTATGAATATATTTCATCATAAATCCTCATAGCCTTCATAATAAGAGTAATAAAAGTTCTTAAATATTATCAATTTAGATTATTTCTTGCTAATAATTATTATTAGATTTTCTTTTTAAAAGCAGAAAAATAAACCAGCATGAATATCATAAGTAAAATCAACGTCTGTATGATGAATGGTCTTAATGTATCGCTTGCCGAATGAGAGACTGAATCAATTCTGAAAAAATTTAAGACGCTTAGAATGATAAATAAAGCTGCTAATAATAATCCTCCCCAATTCTTTAACTTAGCTTTGATTACCATCTTTTAATCCCCGAGAATTTAAAAATCTATTTCCCTTTTACAAGAATTGTGTCGCAGTCAGAATTATTTAGTCGATAATTTAATATCTCCTGGTATTCCTTTGAATTATACCATTTTTCAAAATCTGATTTAGATTTGAATTCTATTATTACAGCTCTTGTATAATTCCATCTTCCTTCAATTACTTTGGGTTTGTCATCCACAGCTAAATATTGCCCGTTAAATTTTGCAAACACTTCATCGGCTTTGTCAATATATTTTTTGTAACCAACTTTATCTTTTATTTTTATGTTGGCTGCAAAATAATAGCTCATAATGTTTCACTTTTTCTTTAAATATGATAACATAAGTGTTAAAACATAATTAAATGTAAAGTTGCCTTTTTACATACCGGGTTGAGCACATAATGATGGCGTTGCTATCAAGTTTTTAGAAAGTGATAAATAAAATAAATTTTTTTAAAGGTAAATTTTAACTTATTATTAACAGCAGTTTATCATATTTACTTTATATAATATTATATCTGTTTGTGCCACCCGGATTTAAATCATATTTCTTCAAATTGGTGAATATTAAAATCGATAGAGAATATCTACTTCTGTTCCAAATAAGAATATACGATATTTACTACCTATCTTTATGCGATTCCACTTAAGCAAACGCCTCTTATAAAATCTTAAAATAATTATTTAATACATGTGATAAAACTTCATTTTAGGATTTCCGGATGAATTTAAACGAAAAATCAGTCATCATTATTTTGTCTTTGTTATCGGGTGTTTAAAAAGTAATGAGCCGAAGGATAATGCTAATAAAAGATATAAAATACATATAAGCCAAATAATTGACGGCAGGTGAACGGAAGATGCTTCTTTAAATAATACAAGTCCGCCGGTAAAAAAATGCGTAAAATTTCCGACTGCAATAGGCCGATTATATATACCGCCGATTAAACTATCTTTTGCAATCCAATTTAAAACTGCAAAAGCAAAATATACGGCTCCTAAAAGCTGCAAAATAAGCGGGATAAATTTTGCCGAATCTATTCTAATAAAATGAGCAATATCATTTGGAAGAAAAATTAGACAAATCCCAATTAGTCCTAATATTACGGCACTTAAAGTAATCAAGAATTTGGAATTTATCATAAATCACTCCTTTTGTAAAATTGAGTATATAACTATTTATGCTTCAGCTGCCGCTGAGAACAGTCTTACTTTATTTGGTTTTTGAAAAACATTTGCAGCGCCTTAATGGAGACTGTTAATAACAGATTAATTCTTTTTGTTATCAGTTATAAAAAATATATTAAAGAACTTCTTTTAACTCTTGACTTTTTGCATAACGGTGTTGAGGTGCTGGTTATATATAATATTATTCAAAGTATTTAATTGCCTTTATAAATACATCCTTCTTTTCTTCGAGCCGATTTTCTTCCTTTGAGTAATATTCAGAATATAATGTTTTTAGGTGTTTTAGTTTTACTATAGCTCGAGAAGTTTTTATAACATAATTCATCAAGATAATAGATCGCGGGTCAGTAATATTATTTTTGCACAATTCACGTAGTGGTTCAACAAATTCAGTTTCAAAAATATCGACATTACCCCCATCTTTTTTTTGATGCCATTTATGAATTATGGCTATGAAATCAGACAAAACCTTATCTTGTTCAATATCTATATTATATCTATTAGCTATCGAAATAAATTCATCTTGTTTCCGCAAAATCATATCTCCATTTTCTTCCCAATCAAATACATATTGATTATAGCTTGATAAATATTCATCAAAATTCTTAACCGCATATTCAAGTTGGTGATCAAAATAGTTTAAACAATCAATTAATTGATTATACACTTCATATTTTTCTTTACCCTTCTTCTTAGATTTTGTTATTAATATTCTGTAAATATCATTAAAAGGAAGGTCTTGAAAACCTATTAAAGAACTTCTTAATGATTCGCCCAAAGATAGATCTTTTCTTTCAGTAGCCGTTATCATTTCTGATAATTCTTTATATTCAATAATTTGCTTGTCTATTTTGGGTAGTAATGATTTTAAATGGTGAATAAAGTATTCTTTGTATTCTCTGAGCCTTTTGTTTTCCTTCCAACTTTCAAAACGTTTACTGGCAATATAACCAATTATAAATATTCCTATTGTTGTTAGCGTAGCAAATATTGTATCTTTTGATATGCCTTCAAAAAAAGTAAATTCGTTTGGAAAATATTGAAAAATATTTTGATACATATATTATCCTTTTACATCAAACATATATTTATACTAAATAATATTTCCTTTTAATTTCAAATTATCCTGAATAAAATTTTTGATAATTCCAACATAGTTTTTATTTAACTTTCCGGTATTACTTAATATTAATTTAAATTATCAATTTCGATTTGTTCCCACAAGTGTCCAAGTGTAGTTATAAAATCCCCGTGCTTAAATATCGCAGCTTATTATTTATTGCTTAAATTAAAAATATTTCTAATCAAAAGCACATAAAATAGTTGTTTTGTACATATCTGTCCAAAATAAATAAAAAAGAATCCCTCTAGTAAAGTTGGTAAATTTG
>CAZCFZ010000115.1:0-11466 GCA_964498065.1 uncultured Ignavibacteriaceae bacterium | reverse complement strand
AATTATAAATAATGCTATGTTCCCAAGCAGCAGCGAGTAATCCTGGAGCTGCAAAATTGTATACATAAAACCGTAAAATAAAATTAGTATTCCGCCGATAAGAAGCCCTAGATTTACTTTGGCATAAACACTTTTAGTATAAAAGCTGATTAAAGCAATTACAAGAATACTTGAAATCAAGTAAGAATATTGGAACAGCATATACTCAGACAGCGCTAAAAGTAGTGAATAAAATATTACTAATGACAAACCAATCAGCAAATACTGAATTGGATGCAGGGCTTTTTTGTTAAATATTTCTATCATAAAGAAGCTGACGAAAGTTAAGAGTATTATCATAATCCCGTATTTGGAAGTCCGCATGGTTTTTTGATATTCGTTAACCGGAATAAGCAGGTTTACACCAAACGAACTTTGAAATAGGTTGTAAGTTAAGTTATGCCACTCCTGCGGATAATTTCTGTTGAATTGATTTATTTTCCAGACAGCTGTAAAACCATGAGGTGTTACGTTTCTCGATGACGGAAGAAACTCTCCGGTAAAACTTGGATTATTCCAGTTAGATTTCATGTGTACTTCGGTAATTTTCCCAAGCGGAATAAATTCAAGTCTTTCACTCCCTTTTAAGTGAAGTGTGACTTTGAAGTTGTATTTTTTATTTCCCTTTTCCAGATCAACATTTGAAATAAATCCGTTCCAGAATATTTGTGTTTCCTTTAAACCCGGATTAACCTCCCTATCCGCTCCATTCCATTTTAATACGATATTATCTTCAATCCCCTTTGAGTCGCTTATGTTAAATGATAAATAATTTTCCGTAACATTCTTAATTATATCATCAAGTTTAAACTTCTGTGAATTTGTAAAATTAAAGCTTCCGGTAATTTTAATATCGGTCTTGTATAAAGTAACTTCATAAATTCCGCGGTACCTTGTTTCGGGAAAAACTTCGGATTCAATATTAAGATTTTCCGGAAGCATGTAATATTTGTTCTGTCTTAATATCTTCTTTCCTTCCTGGTTTTCCGTCCATTCTTTATTTATTATCGTAAGCACAGGGCCTGCAACTATTTGACTGCCCGCCCAGTTTTTATTTATTTCTGCAACTGCGTCATTGCGGTAACTTTGTCTATCCGTAATTAATGATTGAATCATTACAAGAGGGATGATTAAAATAATAATTATTACGGCGCTGATAACAATTCGAAGTATTATTGAATCTTTCCTCATTTCTTTCCCTTTTTATTTAGGTTTATGGTTAAGAAGATTGTGTAAAGCACATGAATTTTAAAATAAATTTCCAGCTTAATACCGGTCTTTAATTAATAAATATTTAATACACTTTTAAACCCGCCATTCGTAACTAATTTTAAACCGTTGAAACGTTTACAAATTAAGTTATTATGTCATTAACGCCGGGATTAATCCCGGCGTTCATAAAAAACTATGTATAATTTAACTGTTTTTACAGTTTACAAGTCATAAAATCCCTTTCGAACAATGGGATTTTAAATTCAATTACAAAAACAAGAGCATTACCTTAAACCCTGTTATTGAATCCAAATAGAAAAATATTTACAGTTTATTAAACCTTAAATTTTTAAATTGTCAGGTGTTATTGATTCGTTTTATTTACGGTAGCAAACTTTAGAAATTATCCCCGGTTATTATCTTTATTTAGCAGTTCGATAAATGCAGTTTCACTTAAATAAGTTTCAAAAAAGATAAGAAAATAATTTTCTATTTCACTTTTTTCCCTTTAGACGATCAATTATGATATTAGTTCGTAGAGATAAATTTATCCCCGCAAATAAATCATAACTTATTTATACATCCTGCTATTAACAATTAAATGTTCTAAAATAAGCTTCTGCAAAAAATTTCAGCAGTTTTCGCTCTTTACAAATAGAAAGTAAGCATAGGCAATTGCCAGTAGCCCATGCAAAGCCAAACTGAACCATCCAAAAATGTTGACTGTACCCGTAAGCTGAAATTCTATAGAGGCAATACATCCTATTATATCCTGGATTAATAGTGCGACAGCAATTGCCCGGCGTGTTTCGACAGATGTGGACTTCTGGCCGAACCACATGAGAGTGGTGAAACCTAGAATCGATCCTCCGACAAGTTTTGTAGTCCAAACAGCGGCATCATCGGGTGAAAGTCCGTACAAGCTGAATACCCAGCGGGGAAATAAAGTACAAGTCCCGCCAAAGAATACAGCAAAGAAAATATTGACGATGAAGAGGTGACGTAATTTCATTCTGCCTCCCTTTTTATTTTCGAGTGTTGACTAACGCGGCAATCAATAAGCCGCACAGAACAAAAAAGACGTAATTCTCAACTCCCTTTTTTCTAAAATCATAATTAGTTACTAATCTCATTTTGCAAAAAAAAACTTACTCTTTTGGAAATACAACCATTGCCGGTTCTTGAGGAATTAAAATGCTTTATGAATAATTGAGTCATTTTTAATTAACTTTCTGTTATTTTATTTTCTTGAATGTAAATCCAAAATACTCTTGCTTTTTTTTCACTCTTTCTACTAAAAATTCATATATGCTTTTTCTACCCAAAAAATAAAGTACAATCCATGGGAAAAAATAGAAAACAAATTGTGAAGGCCCAGGTTGCAATCCTTCTTTTAATTTTCTAATAACTCTTTTATCTTTTGCTTCCTCCATATTCTTAAGTAAAGAAGTGAAATCTGTTTTATACCAAGATTTACTATAAGGATAAGATGAAACCAGAGTATCTACAGCAGCACTTGTCATATTTTGATAATAGCGAATTCTACTTTGCATATCATCTAAATGTACATTGACAGCATACATGATAAGAATAAAAATAAGTCCTAAAAATATAATATTTGTTGGTGCTTTATCTTTCCATTTATTAAATACAATTGACAAAATTGCTATTAATATTAGTGTATAAAAATTTTTAACATTTACTTGGTATCCTTGAATAGCTTTAATACCAATTTGTTTATCCTGTATTTTTTGTTGAAGCAAATTAATTAAAACTAGGTTATGTTCAGTATTATTGTATTTAGAAGTACTTAATGTATCTACTCTTTTTATAATTGAGACATTTCCAAGATGAAGGTAATCAGAGTTCTTTGGTCTACAAAACCAGGCATAACAGAGTATAGCAAAAAAGATAATATATACAAAATAATCTATACATTTATATTTTCCTGGTAAAATTTTCTTTATATTCATAATTCCTTAATCCATAATAAAATAGTTTTTAGTGTATATTTTGTTACTTGATAAATTGATAATGATTTGCAATATAAAATTCATTTCCATTATAGATTTGTATTCATCGTGGTATCACCCTTATACATCGTCCCAAGTCATCATCATTACGCGGTCTTCCGGTAAAGACTTTTGTAACTTAAATAATTTTCCCATTAAACGCAGGAATTATTTTAAGATCTTACTTTGCTTCTCCGTTTTTCATTTTTTCTGCCCGAGTTTCACTTTTCACATTTCACTTTTCACATTGTCCCTTTGTTTCTTTGTCTCTTTTTTACTTTGCTTTCGGCCTACGCTTAAAGTCCTCGAAATTGCAAAAATTTTCAATAACATATTACCTATATACACTCGTTTGTTTAAATCACTTCAAAAGGCAGTTAAACCTCAATTTCTTGTATTTCTACGCCAAAACAATTATTTTGAGACTTCAAATTAATGGATAGCACTTACCGTTTTACGGTTTTAGCATACAATTAAATGATGGAAAATATTATTTAAAAATCATCTTTAATGATTATTAATAAACCTGTTTTTCTCATAATTTTCCGCCTGTAACACAGTTCCGGTTAATATAAGACAGGATTGAAAGAACCAAAAAATTTTTCAATAAATGAATTAATCCAAATAAGGAAATTCGAAATGAACAACGATAAAACAACCGATTTTATAGATATAGAAACAAGAGAATGGTTATATTCTCTGGATTACGTACTTGAACACGGCGGTCCGGAAAGAGTTAAAGAACTTTTGCAGGAACTCCAAATAAGAGCTCACAAAGCCGGGGTACAAATTCCGTTCTCTGCAAATACACCGTATATAAATACAATTCCAAGAGAAATGCAGCCCCCGTTCCCGGGAGACAGAGAAATTGAAAGACGCATTAAAAGTCTAATCCGCTGGAACGCCATGGCAATGGTTGTAAAAGCAAATAAGATTGAACACGGAATAGGCGGACATATTTCTACTTATGCATCTGCCGCTACGCTTTATGAAATTGCTTTCAATCATTTCTTCAGAGGCAAAGGAGAAGATTACGACGGCGATCAAATTTATTTTCAAGGACATGCATCGCCGGGTTTTTATGCCAGAGCTTTTTTGGAAGGCAGGCTAACAAAAGAGCAGCTTGAAAATTTCCGCAGGGAAGCTAAACCGGGCGGTCTATCATCTTATCCTCATCCCTGGCTTATGCCTAACTTTTGGGAATTCCCCACGGTTTCTATGGGACTTGGACCAATCATGTCGATTTATCAAGCAAGATTTAACCGTTATCTTGAAGACAGAGGTATTAAGAAAAGCAACGGAAGTAAAGTTTGGGCTTTTCTCGGCGATGGTGAAACAGACGAGCCCGAAGCTTTAGGAGCAATTACATTAGCAGCAAGAGAAAAATTAGATAATCTTATTTTCGTTATTAATTGCAACCTTCAAAGATTAGACGGACCGGTTAGAGGCAACGGAAAAATTATTCAGGAACTTGAAGCTGCTTTCCGCGGTGCAGGCTGGAACGTTATTAAAGTTGTCTGGGGAAGCGATTGGGACCCTGTTTTTGCAAATGATATCGACGGCAAGATGGTTAAAAGACTTGGTGAAATTGTCGATGGACAATATCAAAAATATTCTGTTGAGTCAGGCGAATATATCCGCGAACATTTATGCAACGGAGATCCGGATTTATATAAAATGCTGGAGAATCTTTCAGATGAACAGTTAAGAAAAATGAAACGCGGCGGGCATGATCCTGAAAAAGTTTATGCCGCTTATAAAACTGCAGTAGCTCATAAAGGCTCGCCAACTGTTATTCTTGCAAAGACGATTAAAGGCTACGGATTAGGTGAAGCAGGCGAAGGGAAAAACATTACACATCAGCAGAAGAAATTAAATGAAGATGAGCTTGCAGAGTTTAGAACAAGATTCGGCATTCCCATTTCCGATGAGGAAGTTGCACAGGCTCCGTTCTATCGCCCTTCCGAAGAAAGTCCGGAAATAAAATATATTAAAGAAAGAAGAAGCCAGCTTGGTGGTTACGTCCCCGAACGTAAAACTACTGTCCGGCCTCTTAAAACTCCGCCCGAAAATATAATCGAAGAGTTTTATAAAGGTACCGAAGGAAAAGAAGCTTCCACAACAATGGTATTTGTACGAATCCTTGCAAAGCTTCTTAGAGATAAAGAGATCGGGAAATTAATTGTGCCTATTATTCCCGATGAGGCAAGAACTTTCGGAATGGAAGCTTTGTTCAGACAGGTTGGAATTTATTCTCATGCCGGGCAATTGTACGAACCTGTTGATAAAGAAACTCTTCTTTATTACAAAGAAGCAACCAACGGACAAATTTTGGAAGAGGGGATAACGGAAGCCGGCGCTATGTCTTCATTTATTGCAGCAGGTACGGCTTACGCAACACATGGTATAAACATGATTCCGTTTTACGTTTATTATTCTATGTTCGGTTTTAATCGTGCCGCAGATCTGATTTGGGCCGCAGGTGATATGAGCTGTAAAGGATTTCTTGTAGGAGGAACTGCCGGAAGAACAACATTAGCTGGTGAAGGATTACAACACCAGGACGGCAACAGTCATTTAATGGCTTACCCTGTTCCTAACCTTGTTGCATATGATCCGGCATTTGCATTTGAAATTGCGGTTATTGTTCGTGACGGAATTAGAAGAATGTACGAAGAACAGGAAAAAGTTTTTTACTACATAACCGTAATGAATGAAAATTATGCAATGCCGCCAATGCCGAAAGGAGCGAAAGAAGGTATTCTTAAAGGAATGTACAAATTTAAACCTTCCAATAAAAAAGCACTTAAACTAAGAGCTCAATTATTCGGAAGCGGAACTATTCTTAACGAAGTATTGAAAGCACAGGAAATTCTTGCAGAAGATTTTAAGGTTGCCGCCGATGTATGGAGTGTAACAAGCTACAAAGAATTAAGAAAAGACGGACTGGATTCTGAAAGGTGGAATATGCTTAATCCTGCTTCCAAGCCCAAAGTTCCTTACGTTACGCAAATGCTTAAAGATGAAGAAGGTGTTTTTGTTGCGGCTTCCGATTATGTAAAAGCTTTACCGGATTCCATTGCAAAGTGGTTTCCAAGACCGCTGACAAGCCTTGGAACCGATGGTTTCGGAAGAAGCGAAGGCAGAGATTCTTTACGCGACTTTTTTGAAGTAGATGCAAAACATATTGTAGTTGCAACTCTTCACAGGCTGGCTGTTGAAAATAAGATTAAGCCCCAGGTTGTTCAAAAGGCAATTAAAGATTACGGTATTGATCCAAACAAGGTGAATCCAATATATATTTAACAACGCATCGTAGCTAATAAGGTGAAGATGAATTTGATTTTTTCAAAACAAAAAATTTAAATAAGGTTAAAAATGTCTACAGAATTTAAATTACCTGAACTCGGAGAAAATATAGAATCGGCCGACGTTCTAACTGTACTTGTAAAACCAGGTGATAAAATTGAAAAAGATCAGGGAATAATTGAGATTGAAACGGATAAAGCTACAATCGAAGTCCCCTCAACCGTCACCGGAATGATTAAAGAGGTCATGGTCAAGTCGGGAGATAAAGTAAAGGTAGGACAGGTATTAATAAAAGTTGATGAAAACGGTAAAGTGCAAGCTGCAAAGCAGGCGGAAAAGAAGGCTGAGAAAAAGACAGAATCAAAAGTGAAAAAATCCGAGCAAGGAGAAAAAACGGTTCCGGTCAAAACAAATGGAAATGCAGCGGGTGAAGTTGTTGAGATGAAACTGCCTGAACTTGGCGAAAATATTGACTCTGCCGATGTTTTAACTATTCTTGTAAATGAGGGAGACTTCATTGAAAAAGACCAGGGAATTATCGAAATAGAAACAGATAAAGCTACAATTGAAGTACCGTCGGCTTATAGCGGAAAAGTTGTAAGCGTACTTATTAAATCAGGTGATAAAGCCAAAGTAGGGCAAGCGCTTATCAAAGTGGAATTAAGTGAGACGGAAGAAATTGAAAAAACAGCGGTAGAAGAAAAAACTCCCTCACAGTCGGAAGAAGTTCCTTCTGTATCGCAGGAAGAAACAAAGGAGCCTCTTAAAGGAGAAAGAGAAAGTATTCTTCCGGGAGAAAAGGATAATCAGCCGCCGATTACAAAAGGCTCGGCTCCGGCAGCGCCGTCAGTTAGAAGAATCGCCAGGGAAATAGGAGTTGACATAAATAAAGTTAAAGGTTCGGGTCCGTCCGGAAGAATTTCGATGGATGACGTCAAAGCTTATTCGAAAAAGTTAAATGAAGAAAGAGCCGGTCAGCCTTCATTCGGAATTAAGCAGGAGCCTCTACCCGATTTTTCAAAATTCGGATCAGTTGAAAAGAAACCTATGAGTAATATACGTTCTAAAACTGCCGATCATTTGAGTTATGCGTGGTCTTCAATTCCTCATGTAACACAGCATGACAAAGCCGATATAACAGAACTGGAAAAAGTAAGAAAGGAATTTAATCCGAAGGCGGAAAAAGCCGGAGGTAAATTAACCGTTACCTCAATTTTACTTAAAGTAATAACTTCCGCTTTAAAAGTATTTCCGCAGTTTAATTCAAGCATCGATATGGAGAAGAAAGAAATTATATATAAGAAATTCTATAACATAGGAATTGCAGTCGATACCGAGCATGGATTAATTGTTCCTGTAATTAAAAATGTGGATAAAAAGAATCTTATTGAACTTTCTGTTGAATTGAATACCGTTGCGGAAAAAGCACGCATTAGAAAAATTTCACTTGAAGAGCTTCAAGGCGGATGTTTTACAATAACAAATCTCGGCGGAATAGGCGGAACTTATTTTACACCTATAATCAATTCTCCCGAAGTAGCCATACTAGGAGTTTCAAGAGGTTATTTCGAGCCGGTTTTTGTTAAGGATAAATTCGAACCCCGCTTAATGCTGCCGCTGTCCTTGTCTTATGATCACCGCATAATTGACGGCGCAGATGCGGCAAGATTTTTAAGATGGGTATGTGAAGCTCTCGAACAGCCGATGAAAATTTTAATTGAAGGATAAAATTAAAATCTTACTCTTTCTCTTTGTCTTATTCTTAATCTCTTAAAAATATTCTAAAGTTTTGAGCAAGATTTGGAGCAAGAATAAGATTAAGAGTAAAATAATAAGTGTTTTTGACGAATTTTAATCAATAATAAAAGAGGGAAACAACGGCAAAAATTTTTGACCATGAAAAATTGAAAGTATATCAACTTTCTCTGGATTTCGTTGAATGGGTTGGTAATTTTCTTTCTAAAATTGATAAAAGTATAAATGCATGCGATCATCTTGATAGAGCATCAACTTCAATCACTTTGAATATTGCTGAAGGAAATGGAAAATATTCGCCTAAAGATAGATGTCGTTATTTTGATATATCCAAAGGTTCGGCTTTAGAATGTTCGGCATGTCTTGATATTCTGGTAAGACATAAAAAAGTTGAGAGCATAGATATAGTTAAGGGGAAAGAAATGTTGTATGAAATAGTATCTATGATTATTGGATTAATAAAAAGTAATTCTGATAGGGTATATGAACTGAGCAACGATTATTCGGGTGATAATTAATTAGAATTAAAATCTTACTCTTGCTCTTTATCTTATTCTTAATCACTTAAAAATATTCTAAAAGTTTTGAGCAAGATTAAGAGCAAGAATAAGATTAAGATTATTAAAAAATATAGGAATATAATGCAAAACTCAAAACTAATTGTTATCGGCGGAGGGCCGGGCGGTTATGCCGCTGCTTTTTATGCTGCCGATCTCGGAATGGAAGTAACTTTAATCGATAAGGAAAAGAATCCCGGCGGAGTATGTTTATACCGCGGCTGTATTCCTTCGAAAGCACTCCTCCATGTTGCAAAATTAATTAATGAAACCGAAGAAGCTAAAAACTGGGGAATCGAATTCTCAAAACCTAAAATAGATTTAAATAGATTAAGAGATTGGAAAACCGGCGTTGTAAATAAACTGACCGGCGGACTTGGAATTTTATCTAAACAAAGGAAAATTAATTATATAAGAGGAACTGCAAGCTTTGTCAGTTCTTCGGTACTGAAAGTTGAACATGAAGAAGGGAAAACTGAAGAATTACAAATAGAAAAAGCTATTATTGCAACCGGATCGGTCATTGCAACAATACCTTTCTTAAATATTGAAAGCAAAAGGATATTAAATTCGACTACAGCACTTGACCTGCCTGAAATACCCAAAAGTATGCTTGTAATAGGAGGAGGCTACATAGGCTTGGAATTAGGTTCGGTGTATAGTGCATTAGGGACCAAAGTTTCAGTAGTCGAAATGATGCCGGGAATTCTTCCCGGGGCAGATAGAGATTTAGTAGCCTTTCTTGCTAAAAGAGTCGGGAAGAAATTTGAAAATGTAATGGTAAACTCAAAAGTCCTTTCAATTAAAGAAGTAAAAAACGGAATAAGTGTAAACATACAGGATGGTGAAGGAAAAGTCAGCGAACAAACATATGATTATGTTTTAATGTCTATCGGTAGAAAACCTGAAACCAAAGGCTTAGGTCTTGAAAATACAAAAGTAAAAGTTAATGAAAGAGGCTGGATTACGGTTAACGAACAATTGAAAACCGATGATCCTAATATTTATGCAATTGGAGATATAGCAGGAGAGCCAATGCTTGCGCATAAAGCTTCTCATGAAGGAAGAGTTGCAGTTGAAGCTATACTCGGACATAAAGTTGCATTTGAGCCCCAAGCTATTCCTGCCGTTGTTTTCACAGATCCCGAAATTGCATGGGCAGGATTAACGGAAACCAAAGCAAGAGAACAAAATATAAAATTTGAAATTGCAAAATTCCCTTGGGCGGCTTCGGGTAGAGCTACTACTTTGGATAGAAGTGACGGAGTAACAAAATTGATTATTGACCCGGATTCACAAAGAATACTCGGCGTAGGTATTTGCGGACCGGGTGCAGGTGAGCTAATTGCCGAAGGCGTATTAGCTATCGAAATGGGTGCGAATGCTACAGATCTAAAACTTACTATTCATCCGCATCCTACACTTTCCGAAACTGTTATGGAAGCCGCCGAGGTGTTTTTCGGGCAAAGTACACATTTATACCGGCCAAAAAAATAATTTCATTTAAAAATAAAAAAGCTCACTTGTTAGTGAGCTTTTTTGAACATAATTTACACAAAGATTATTTTTTAAATCTCTTAAAATAATCCGAAAATTTTTTCTTCTTAGTCCCGCCTGAATCCTTATCCTCAAATTCACCAAAATAATGCTTGCTTTTCTTATTAATTACAACTTCCGGTTTTTCTTCTTCTTCATGAAATGATTCCGATTCTTGTATTTCATCCTGAGTTTTCATTTTCATTTTGTTAACTGCATTGAAGATGCTTGGCCACAAATCGGTTTGAGGATTTATTTCCGGATTCAACTCATCCATTTTTTCCTGAATAGTTTTATTACTTAGGACATTATTTTTTGAGGCTTCCAAAAGTTGACGAGCCAAAATCAAGCTTTCATTCACAATTTTAGGTTTTGTTAAAAGCAAATCAGCGGTTTCTTCATCACTATATTCTTCTATCTCGTGTAAAGTAAAAATAATTCTTTCTCTTTCGGAAAGAGACATTATATCAAGATCAAATAAACTTACTACCGATTCGAATTTCCTTGGTATTTTATCCAATTTATTACCGGAATGATCCGAATTTTTCCGCGAGTCTTTTTCTCTTAACTTATTTAAAGCTGTAGAAACTGTTAAACTTTTCAACCATGCGGCAAAAGTAATATCATCGCGCATTTGTGAAATTCGTTCCCAAGTTGTAATAAATACTTCTTTAGTCACTTCTTCACTTAGCTTAAAATCAGCCAATAACCTAAGATTTAAAGCAAATACGCGACCGACATTCATTTGGTAGAGCTGCTTAAAGGAAGAATTGCTTCCCTGTTTAGTGCTTTCAACAAGGGAACGGATTAATTTATTTTCCTGTGCCAGTTTGACCCCCGATATGGTTATTAAATAATGTTCTAATTTTCATCTCTAAGTAATACTCAATATAATTTATAAGATAAGTGAGTAATATTTTAAAATAAAATGAATTTATCTGTAAAAATATAATAATTATATGTATTTATTACAATTACTTGCTAAATATTCAGAAACTTCTGAAAAATTAGGTTATTTAATAGGTAACTCTCTTAATTGATTTTTT
>CAZCFZ010000114.1:0-11504 GCA_964498065.1 uncultured Ignavibacteriaceae bacterium | reverse complement strand
ATTGTAGTTGCTGTGTAGAAAACAAGCGACATTACAAGTAAATAAACAAAGATATAGTTTTTACTGCGGCCTTTACTTGTCGGCGGCGTTCTACTCCAGGCCAATTGGATTTTTTGAGGAGCTTTTATCTTAGGTGATGAAATAACAATATTTCCAAGTTCCATTTGGGCCAGGGCCGGTACAAACTTGCCGTCTTTGCCGGCAATTTCCAACCAGGCAAAAGTCTTTTCTTTTTTGTGCAGCACATTAAATAGGGTTATTCCCGAAGTATCGCTTTCCGTATTTTTTTCCCCTTTAACTGTTTCTGATAGTTTAAGGTCCGGAACATCATTGAACACAATTCCATTATTACTTATCTTATAAGCTACCTGTATTTTATTGTTATAAATTGTATTGAAAGACGTAATAGCTTTTGTCTGCACATAATATTCTCCTGCATTGGGTATCCAGAAAACCGCAGCAAATGCAATACCTACAAAAACACCTCCCAAAAGAATATAGGGGATGCGGCGTCCGAATCGTGATCGTGTATTATCGGAAATAGTTCCGACAATTGGATCTGAGATAAAATCCCATACACGCGGGACGGCTGCAGCTATTCCAAACAAAACCGGAGCCAGTTTTAGCATATCGATATATACAAGGCTTGTCAGGTTCATTAGCGAATTAACCGCTACGATGGATACCAAGGCGCCCATACCATAACCAAATTTCTGAATAAAAGGCAGCCTGTCTTCCGGTGCAGTTTTGTGATGTTGTTTTAATTCCATGTTTACTTATCCGATTTTATTTTTCCAAAATCATCTTACCGCTATAAGAAATAGCTCTCATTTTTATTTTATAAAAATAAATTCCCGAACCGACAACATTTCCGTTGTTATCTTTACCGTTCCAATCAATTTTGTTTTTACCGCTTTGAGAAACACCGTTAAATAAAGTTCTAACGGAATTTCCCAAAACATCGTAAACAGTAATTTCAACTTGCTGCGGAGATGGAACAGTATATACAATTCTTGTGGTAAGATTGAACGGATTTGGATAATTTTGTTCGAAATGATAATTAATTTTCCCGGTTTCATTTTTATTAATTTCCGTTACTTTATACGTTTCCAACGTAAAAGGATTAAATTTTTCTTTGGCAAAAATATACCAAGCACACGATGAAGAAAATCCTTTATTTATATCTACCCAATCATATCCCCCGGTTTTATTTGCAGTATAAGGAAGCGCTAAGGAAGCTGTACCGTCAATATTCCTGTTTATAAGAAATAGATCAAGTTGATTTGAATAATATTCGGCCGTGTCTGCATAACCGGCAAAATAAAAAGCACAGACCATATGTCCGGAACCATCCAGCCATACATTTTGAACAGACGAATCGGCAGATGAATAAAAACCTGCCGCTTCCTTTCCGTTAAAGTTAACTTCTTTTCTGAAGCGTTTATCGTTTCCCGGAACCAGCACAAGGTTTTTATAATAACTACCGTCATTATTAAATGCCAATGATCTCCAGCTATAAAGATCCAATGGAAGACTTATTCCAGGTATATTTTCCAGTAAATTCATTCTGTAATCCAGCCACTGTTTTATTTTTCCGGCAATTGAATCTTCCCCGCATAGTTTTAATGCTGCATAAGCATCTATATTTCCTTCTTCATGGCCGACAGGATTTCCATTTGAGTCAAAAACATTAAGCTGATAATCATTCACAGGAGTGGCTGAATTTCTAGGCCCCCACCGCCAACCGCTTTGAATAAAACCGCCGTGTCCGGAGGGATCATCAGTATAAAGCGCCAATAATAAATTTTTAAGATCGTTAGTTACCAATGAATAGAAGGATTTATCAGCAAAACCGTACTCTTTTTCATAAAATTTATATGCAAGAAGAAGCCAGGCATTATCTCCCATCCACCGGTCGCAGATAAACGGCGAGTAAGAATCATTTAGATTAATATTTTGGAAAAAGCCTCTCGCTTCACCTTTATAAAAAAAATTTTGACTGTTAAGATTGCTATTTGATGAATCTATTCTTTGTGCATAAAAATCGAGAATCCTTTCGGCTCTTTGCCTTTCACCTTTTAATATAAATGCCATTGCGGTTACGGCATTGTTAAATGTTTGACCGGAATTGTCCTCCATCGCCGGAACAAGCCATCCGTCATTTGAAAAATGGTCTTGTATACTATTAAGATACTGTATGACCAAATCCTCATTACTAAAAGCAGAATTATTCTCACGGCTTTTTATTACTCCATTTGATCTAGCAGCATTATAATTATTTAAACTGCTCTTAGCCTTTGGAAATATTATTACTCCAAGGCTTAAAAAAACAATGAGATTTGATAAAATTATTTTTCTCATATATATTGTCAGCAAATTGCTGGTATATGGTATAAAGGCTTAAGGTACATTGAAAAATGTTTATGATTTACACCATATACCCTATACCTTATATATCTTCAATGAATTTTTACTCTCATATTCGTTCTTCAGTTGCAATTTTATTTTTGTAAAATCATTTTACCGGATAACATTTTATTATCAGCTCTTATTGTGTATAAATAAACGCCGGAACTGACTGAACTGCCAAAATCATTCTTTCCGTTCCATTGAACTTTATAATTTCCTTTATTTAAATTGCTGTTTAATAATGTCTTTATTCTCCGTCCGAGTATATCATAAATTACAAGCTTAACATTCTGGGTTGAAGGAAGCGAGAATTGAATAGTTGTTGTAGGATTAAAAGGATTCGGATAATTTCCCTTAAGTACAAATTTATTAGGTACACTCTCATTTTGTTTTATGCCGGTTTCATCTTTTACAAATCCAAGTGAATCCAGCATCGGCTGAATTTCAGGATTAGCCATAAAATTATTCCAAAGAAGCTGCGAACGATAGTTTTCTACCATATCGATAATAGGTCCCTCATCTATTGCAATATAACTATCTGCATACCAATTTTGGCTTACATTAAATGCATCCTTAAATCCAAACGGTCCCCAGATTTTTTTGCCGTACTTATGATAAAAGTTTTCAAAAGCTGCAATGGATTCTGTAGGAGTATACGGCATTGAAGATAGCGCGGCAGTTGGCGCTATAGTTCCGTTATCATTCGTCGGGCTAAATGCATTATAGCCGGACGGTCCGTCACTTGAAGTTAAACCCCAAGTAACTGAATCATAGCCCGCAAAATGATTCGGATTAGCAATGCAGTATGCTCTGTTTATTAAAGTCATGTTTCTATTATTAATAAAATAATCCGTGTACTTATCTTTTTTATTCCTCGGGTCAAAACCCAAAAAAGAATATTGTGAAAAGAAAAGTGGTCCGCCGTAATCCGGGCCTACGTAAAGCGGATAACCGTAGAACGATTTTCCGTTTATATATGAAGAACCTGCCCATCCAATACTATAAAAATATTTCGATACGGGATGAGTCGGTGAAGCAACCGCAAGCAGATAAATTATCATAGCTTCATTATATCCCTGTATTAAGAAATTAGTATTGCCGTTAAAGCCGTAATTTGGCGACCAATGCCAGTATAATGCATAGTTGTTCGGATACCCCCTATAAAAATTCCAATCAACCGACTGCCAGAGGTTTGTTATCATGCTTCGGATACTGTCTTCATCAGTTGTATTTTGATTGAAGAATTGACGCGCAGTTAATAAACCTTCCATCATAAATCCGGTTTCAACCAAATCGCCGCCATCATCTTGAGAGCTGAAAGGAATAACCTTACCCGTATTGCCGTCCAACCAATGCGGAAAGGCGCCATGAAATCTATCAGCTTTAGTCGAAAGAAAATCAAGAATTTTCAGCATACGCTGAATTCCCTGCTCTCTGGTTATAAAATTTCTATAAATCCCAACTAATATAGCCATAACACCAAAGCCCGAACCGCCTATAGTTACGGTATTTCCTGAACCAAGTCTTTCCCTTGCCAAACCGCAGACAGGATGAGCATAATCCCAGAAATATCTGAATGTTGCTTTCTCAAGCATAGTTAAAAGCTGATCATCTGTCATGCTGTAAGTTGTTGCAGTAACCGGAGAACTTAAAGCGGATTCATTTCCGCCTATACTAATAGCGCTAATTTTGTATGTAGCTGTTATTCCGGGACTTCCAACAAAATCTTCATAAATTCTAATATCGGGAGTTGTTACCATTGCAAGCCTTTTATATGTGGAATCCTCTAATTTATATATATAATAGGCAGAAACATTAGTATCCGGGCTTGCATCCCATGTAAGATCAATATGGCTGTCGTAAGCTGTTGCCGTAAATCCTGTTGGAATTGAAATTGGGGTAGTATCAGCTTTTATCATCATTATATCATCCAAATAAATAGTGTGTTCAACACCATCGCTGTTTCCCTGCCCAAAATAAATAGTTTTAATCTCCGTTAAGTCGGTACTTCCCGGGTTATTTTTAAATATTGATAGTGGAACAGAAATTTTCTGCCAGGTTTTTGCTTTTATACTATCAACATATTTTGAAATATATTCTTTTGGTGTTTTGTTATTATTTAAATCTTCTATATACATTTCGGGAAGCTGTGAAGAATCAATTACAACATCCGAATAAGCCATAAAAATTATGGAATCGACTTGGTTGACATTGTGTCCAACCCAGCCGTCAGCAGCTATTGCCATGCCCCAACTGCCTCCGGCTTTTGAAATCCAATGCAAACGTAAACTGTTTGTACCGGAATAGAAATGTATCGTATCTACCGGGCATTTGTTTGTATTGATAAGTTCAAGATAACTTGGGCTGCTAGCAATTCCATAGCTTGGATCATAATAGCTGCTTGAAGGGCTGTCTGTAAAAAAGATAAAGCCTTGCGAATATGTTAAACTGGAGGATATAACAAATAAAAAAACAAATAGTAAAATTTTTTTCAATTAATCCGCCTTCCTAATTCATGGTCGTTCAGTTACAATAAACTCAAAATTATTTTCTGAAATTTTTTCCTTTGACTTTTTGTCTATTAAATCAAATATCATATTGTGCTTACCTGTACTTATATCAACGGGCAGACAATAATTAAACAATTTATAATCCAAAAACACCATTCCGTTTGAAGGAAGTGCTTGAATATCAAATGGATTTACTTCTTCTTCATTCAAATAAAATATTAAAGAAAGATTTGCAAAGTCTTTATGCAAATCATTAATAATAAATAGATCAAACAGAAGCTTGCTTCCGGCAAAATATTGGTTTTGCCTTAAATTTATAGAAATATAAACAGGTTGATAGGCAGTTTTTAATACCTCATATCCTTTTTTTACTTTTCCATAAAAATCCACGATAGACCATGTTATCGATGGCCAGCAATCGATAAACATAAATTGGAATACGCCGTTTATCCCGTCAAATCTCCTACGCCTGTAAAAATCAATAGCGGTTTTTAAAACATCTGACTGATAATTTTGAGAGTTCTTAATAAACGATTCAATAGAATCTCCCATTTCCACTTTTGCTATATTAAATGTCTGATCCACCTGAAAATCGTGATAAGTCCATGTAGACCAATTAGGCGAGAAAAGCTCTTCCGAAGGAATAAATTTATTTAATGAATTAAGTTCGGGTAGTGCCTGTGCGCCGAATTCGGTTACCAAAGGTCCCATGGGTACAGCAGCATAATGTTCTTTATCACCCCAATACCATCCGTAGTAAGCATGTTCTTCATAGTTTGAAGCTCTTCTTACAATTCTGGAATTATCAATGGATTTAACAGCTTCTTCTAATAAAGGGTCGAGTGAATTTATCTGGTCACCTGGTTCATTATGACAGCACCAAAAAGCAATAGAAGGATGATTGTATAATAATGAAACCATTTCTTTTATCTGTGTTACGGCATTATCTTTAAAAGAATCCGATTCGTCATAAGTCCACTGCAGACTAAAATCCTGCCAGACCAATATTCCCTGCTCGTCGCATTCTTCGTAAAATTCTTTTCTATTAACATGCGCATGAACTCTTACAATATTGATATTAGCTTCTTTCATTAAAGAAACTATCTTTTCAATTTTTGAATTGTTTAATTCGCTTAGAAACTGGGTAGGGATAATATTTGTTCCTCTTAAGAATAATTTTTTACCGTTTATAAGAAACTGTTGTTTATCATCTAAATAAATTTTCCTTATTCCAAATTTTAATTTTTTCGGATTAAAAAAATCCGATGTGAGTTTTAAAAAATACAAGTTAGGTGTTCCCAAATCCCAACTCCACCATAGTTCGGGTGTATTAATATTAATAGAATAGCTAAATTCATTTTTACCGGCTTTAAATTTTAATTCACTTTTAAATTTTAATTGATTACCCGATGGGCTTGTAATTTGAAACTCAACCGGATATGTATTTTCATCAATTAAAGATGAATAGTAACGAATATTTAATTTTACTTCTGCTTTATTTCCATTTTCTAATAATGTTGAAGTTGCTTTTATATTTTCAATATTTATTTTATAGCCATAATCTATGAAAACATCATTCCAAATTCCGCCGGTGTTTTGGTCCTGCCCGAACTCTTTTGATGTTCCGCCTGGCCTGCAGTCGTGATGATTAAAGATGCCTTTAATTAACTTCTTATGATCCGGCCAGACTTCACCGGGAATTTCAAAAGGTGAAGTTACTTTTACAACTAAAATATTATTTGATTTTATAGTAGATGAAATATTAAATGAGAAAGGCGAAAAATAACCTTCATGTCTACCTAGGTAATTCCAATTAAGCCAAACTTCAGCAAAATAATCCACACCAAGAAAATTTAAAACGACTAAGTTATCCGAAGAGAAATTAAAATTGAATTCTCTTATAAACCAAATTGTCCCGTTATAATTATGAAGCCCGGCAAGTTCCCAATTTGTGGGAATTGTCATTGATTCAGCTTCGTTATTTTTATTCAATAATTTCTTAATATCATCAATATTTAAATTTCCAGACATATCTTTAATGAATATCCAATCACCGTTTAAATTCAATTTCTTTTCTTTTTCTTCAATCATAAATAAACGGTACTTATGTTTTAACTTTCATAATTATTTTAGGCATGATATTAATCTGTAATAAATTTTAACCAAGAAAAACATTTACTTTAAAATTGTTTTCTTTGAAATCATATTTAATGAGATTTCCGGAAATCTTTTCCCCATTTACTTCTATAGATTGTATACCGGAATAAACGTGTGAATTATTATGTACATTAATCATAAACTCTTTATTTCTAAAATTTCTTTTGACCGAATAAAATTCCCACTCCTTTGGAATACAAGGATCGACAATTAATCCATTTTCATCTGATCTGATTCCAAGTATCCAGTCTACAATTGTTTTTTGAAACCAAACTGCGGAACCTGAATACCAGGTCCAGCCTGCTCTTCCGTAGAATGGAGAATCCTGTCCATCTATATTTCCTGGCGTAACATAAGGCTCTGCAACATATTCATCAGGATTCATTCCATTATAAATTGGAGCTAGTCTTTTAAAAATATCGTAAGGCATTCCATCTTTTTTTAATAATCCATATGCCCATACAGCCCAAGTAGCAGCATGAGTATAAACTCCTCCATTCTCTCTTCTGCCCGCAGCATAGCGGGAAAGATATCCTATATATTTATCCGGTTTTGAATATGCCGGATACAGAAGCAAAGGACCGTTCTTTTTTAATAAATATTTTTCCAAGGATTCAACAGCTTTTTTATTTCTAGCTTCCTCTCCTATTTCACTTATAACTGCCCAGGTTTGAGCGTTAAGATAAATTTTTCCGTCTTCGCATTTGGAACTTCCAACTAATTCCGAATTATCTTTTGTCGCTCTAAGGTACCATTCGCCATCCCAGGCATATTTATTAAAATTATTTTTTAATTCCTTAAATATCTTTTCATAACGAAGAGCAGTTTCCTTATCATTTAATTTTTGAGAAACATTTATAAACTCTTTCATTGTATTGTATAAAAATTCAGTCAGCCAAAAAGATTCTCCTTTCATCTCAAGACCTACTGCACTTAAACCGTCATTCCAATCTCCTGCTCCGATTAATGTTATTCCTCTGCTGCTCATTCTTGTTAAAACTTTTTCAATTGCTTTTACGCAATGTGTGTATAATGATTCGGTCAAATTTTTATCATTATAATAATTGACTTGTTCGTTCAGCAGTGAATAATTATTTGTTTCTTTCAAATACTGGATAATCAAAAACGGCAGCCAAAGTAAATCATCCGTCATTTTAGTTTCTAGACCTGTTTCGCTGATCGGATGCCACCAGTGAAGAACCGTGCCGTCAGTTAATTGATGTTTTGCATGCAGCCTGATTTGATTTGCCGTTAACTCAGGATCAATCGGTAAAAACACCAAACTATCCTGAAGCTGATCTCTAAAACCGAAAGCACCGCTCTGCTGATAATAGGCTGTTCTGCCCCAAAGTCTACCGGAAATTGCCTGATATCTAATCCATTTATTAACAAGCAGGTTCATTGCTTCGTCAGGTGTGTTTATCTCTAAAGTACCAAGCAATTGTTTCCATTTATTCTTTATTTCCTCAAGCGCTTTATCAACCTGCTCGCCGGAGGAGAATTTTTTTATCGAATTTACAATTTCTTCATTTTTTTCTTTAAGGCCCAAATAAAATTCTATTCGATCACTGTTTTGGGGTTTTATAGTGGAAGTAACTTTTATGCAGCCAACCGGATCTGTCCAATTTCCCGTTTGCTTAGTCAAAGATTTTAAATTTAACCCAGCAGGATTAATAAAATCTCCATACTGCCCGATGAATACTTCCTTCTCGCTGTCGTAATCGACAATTTTTTTATTTGAAGATAAAAATCCGGTATATGGATAATCAATATTCCAATGGCCTCTATCTCCCAAAGGAATTTCCCACAGCCGCTTATTAGCAGTCATCATATTATTTTTTTCATCAAAAGAAGTTTGAAGAAAAGTTTTATGAAACTCTCTATGATGATCGGCAGAAGATCCAAGACACCATTCAAAATAAGTATAAAAAGATAAATCAATTTCTTCTTTGGAATTATTTATTAATTTCAAATCCCAAATTTCAAGTGATTCGTCAAATGGAATGACTATAGTCAATTCTGTTTTAATTTCTTTAAACACAGAAATAAATTTTGTGTATCCAATTCCATGAATACATTTAAACTCATTTAATTCTTTTTTAACAGGAAGAAAGGTCGGACTCCAGATTTCACCGGTTTTATTATTTTTTATATAAATATACTTGCCCCAGTTATCCTGGATTAAATCCTGGTGCCATCTGTTTAATCGGTTAAATTCCGAATGTTCGTACCAGCTGAATCCGCCGCCGGTTTGAGAAATTACCGTTCCGTATAAACCATTTGATATTACATTCACCCATGGTTTAGGAGTTCGGTAAGTTTTTATAATATATTCGTTACCATCATCCGAAAAATATCCATACTTCGTTTCGAACTTTCTCTGCACTAGCTTTCCTATAGAAAAATTCAATATTATTTGTGCGATTATAAATATGTTCAGCCGGTACTTATATTAATACCGGCTGAATGAAAGTTAAATAAACTACAGCTATCCTCAAAAATATTATTTTAATAAAATTAATTTCTTTGTGGCTGTAAAGTTACCGGCTCTAATTGTATAAAAATACATTCCGCTGCTTAAGTTTATTGCATTGAAGTTAACTTGATGAGATCCCGCATCTTCTTGGTTGTTAACCAAAGAAGCAACTTCTTTCCCAAGAACATTGTAAACTTTTAAAGTTACAAATGATTTCTCCGGTACTGAATAATTAATTGTAGTTGACGGGTTAAAAGGATTAGGATAATTTTGACTCAATGAAAATTCGGCAGGAGTAGTAACATTAACTTCAACTACTTTTGAGTATTTATAAGAACCGTCAAGGTCGGTTTGTTTTAACCTGTAATACAAGCTTCCGCTTACATTTTTATCCAGGAATTGATATTGGCTAATATTTGTTGTTGTACCATTTCCTTTTACAAATCCGATTCTGGCAAAGTTGGTATTATCGCTGCTTCTTTGAATCTCAAACCCGGAATTGTTGGTTTCCGTAGCCGTTGCCCATTTTAACATTACGTTGTTTCTTAATGCAACTGCCTGGAAGGTTGTAAGTTCAACCGGAACAGTAGTATGTACAAATTCTATATTATCAAAATAGCTTACGCTGCTGTAATTTCTGGTACTTTCAAGTCCAAAATCAGGAATTACAGTTATAGTTGTTACCGTTTTTCCAATATATGCAGAAAAATCATATGAAACCATTTGCCATTGATTTTTTACTTTAATAGAATCAAAAGTATCTCCTGAACTCCATCCGGCTCCTTCAATTTTAAAATCGACACGCGTAGTTGTGTCTTTATAGACCAGTATAGTGGGATTACAGTTATTTGATGTAAGAACAAATGGAGTTACATGGGTATTGAAAACCCCTTCCCAAGGATTGACGCCAGTTCCATTAGTAATAGTAAATTTCGCAACATGGGAAGAAGTATCCAAACCGGACTTATCAGGATTAGGTACTACTGAAAATGTATCAGCAGCAGGTGTAAAGACAGTCCAACCTGTATCTTGCGCAGTTGATTCGAAATCCCATGTAGTTTGGGCCTGCAAAGAAACAGCAGCAAAAAGCAGAAATAGTATAGCTAAGTACTTCATACAAACCTCCGTTTTTAATTTGTTATAATTAAATATAAATATTATGTAAACGTTTACAAAAAAACTCAAATAATTTGCCTCGTAATGAAATGAAATAAAATGAAAACGTTTACATTTAAATGTAGAATATATATATTTATTTGTCAAGTTAAATCTTTTAAGGTTCAGAAATATAATTATTTATTAAAATTATTGCTTTTTCGACTATTTTCTAATTTTCTGTCCAATGAAATGTTATTATTGCCGGATTAAAAAAACTTTTAAGTTCAGAAATTATCGATCTATATATAATAAAAAGGAGTTAATAAATGAGAATTATTAGGTCCCTTTTAGTCTTAAATGTTTGTGCACTTTTTTCAATGAATCTTTTTGCACAGGACATTAATATTGATAATTTCGAAAACCTAAACAGCTGGCAAAAAGTTGTTTCGGATGGGGCCAGCATGAATGTTTCCTTAGTAAAGGGAGTAACAGGCAATGCTATTAAAATAGATTATAAATTTACAGGTGCCGGGTATTGCGGTATAGTTAAAAATCTTTCGATTAATCTTCCTTCAAATTATAAATTTACTTTTTATTGTAAAGCTAATTCTCCTAAAAATAATCTTGAATTTAAATTGGATGATTCAACCGGCAATAATGTCTGGTGGTATGTTTTCAGAAGATTCGACTTCCCTAAAAACTGGACTCTGCTTACGGTAAGAAAAAGGCAAATCGCATTTGCATGGGGACCGCGAGGCGGAGGAGAATTAAAACATCTTAGAAAAATTGAACTTATTATTTCGGCAGCCGCCGGAGGAAGCGGAACAGTTTATCTTGATGAATTATCTTTTAAA
>CAZCFZ010000113.1:10429-11510 GCA_964498065.1 uncultured Ignavibacteriaceae bacterium | reverse complement strand
ACTCTAAAATAAAGCCTTAAAAAGATGTAACTTTTTATAAAAATTTTATAACACATCTACTTTGCTCATTCATTAAATTTGATATGTAAATTAAATAAAATATTGTGTGTCATTAATATTGAAAGGAATAAAAAATGAAAACGGCCGATCTAAAAATAGAAGGAATGTCATGCCATCACTGTGTAATGGCAGTACAAAAAGAATTAAGCAAATTAGAAAATGTAAAAGTTAACGATGTACAAATAGGCAGTGCAAAAGTAGAATATGATGAAAATAAAGTTGACACCAAGGCTTTTGCGAATGCGATTGAAGAAGCAGGTTATAAGTTATTAAATTAATGAAAAAATGATAATAGTATTAAGACAAAAGTTTTTTAGGCTGTATTTTTAGGAAATAAGATGGAAACAAAAGAAATTAAAACATTAACATTACCGGTTGAAGGTATGACATGTGCGAGCTGCGTGGCAAGGGTTGAGAAAGCTCTTAAAAAATCCGAAGGTGTTAGTAGTGTGAATGTAAATTTCGCTACAGAGAAAGTAACTCTTTCATTTGATGACAAAGCTACTGATCTTACAAAACTTACTGCTGTTGTTGAAGATGCAGGATATAAATTAGTTGCACCTCAAAGAAAAGAGAAAGATAAAACTGAAGATTCAAATATTATTGAATCTGCTGAAGAATTGGAACAAAAAAAATCTTATAAAAAATTAAAATCGGAATTTATCTTTGCTGCCGTAATGACGGTTCCTATTATGGCAATCAGCATGATAAGCATGACCGGCTGGTTTCAAGCCTGGTCGCCAATCCCTGTTGAATATGTTGATCGATTATTGTTTCTCGCAACTACAGTTGTAATGTTTGTATCCGGCAAAAGATTCTTTACAATAACCTGGAGGTTATTAAAACACTTTTCAGCCGATATGAATACGCTTGTCGCAGTTGGTACCGGCACTGCGTACCTTTACAGTACAATTGCGGTTTTATTTCCTAAATTACTCTCATTGTCAAGTTCAAGCGGACATATTTATTTTGATACTGCTACAACAATAATTGCTTTAATCTTAATGGGAAGACTTCTTGA
>CAZCFZ010000113.1:0-10329 GCA_964498065.1 uncultured Ignavibacteriaceae bacterium | reverse complement strand
GATGATAAGGTTATTGGCGGTACTATAAATAAAAACGGAAGTATATCGTTTAAAGCTACTGCAATAGGTAAAGATACCGTAATATCTCAGATCATTAAAATGGTTGAACAAGCTCAGGGCTCCAAAGCTCCAATACAAAGCCTTGCCGACAAAATAGCTTCTATCTTTGTTCCTACGGTTATTAGTATCGCGCTGGTTACATTTTTAATCTGGTATTTTGCAGTTGGCACCGTCTTCACTTTCGCAATGATTAATTTTATAGCGGTTTTAGTAATTGCATGTCCTTGTGCTTTAGGTTTAGCAACCCCTACCGCCATCATGGTTGGGACAGGTGTTGGAGCATCAAATGGAATTTTAATTAAGAATGCAGAAAGCCTGGAAGGTGCTCATAAAATAAAAAGTGTGGTGCTGGATAAAACCGGCACTATTACCTCAGGCAAACCGTCGGTCACTGATATTATTAAAATGAACGGATACGACGAACTGAAACTTCTTCAAATTACTGCTTCCATAGAGAATAAATCCGAACATCCGCTGGGAATGGCTATTGTCGATTATGCAAAGGATAAAAATATATCTTTAAGTAATGTGGAAGGATTTAATTCTTTAACAGGTTTAGGACTTACCGGAGCTATTGATGGTAAGGCAGTTGCTATAGGCAACTTAGCAATGATGAAAGAATTTTCCGTAAATACAAATAATGCTGAAGAAATTTCCACTAAACTGGCTATGGAAGGCAAGACACCGATATTCATTTCAATTAATAGCGAACTCTCAGGTGTTATTGCGGTTGCAGATACTATAAAGCCGGCTTCAAAAGAGGCAATATCAAATCTGAAAAAAATGGGAATAGAAGTAGTAATGATTACGGGAGACAATCAAAGAACTGCCGATGCAATAGCCAAACAGGCCGGTGTAGACAAAGTAATTGCCGAGGTTATGCCTCAGGATAAGGCTAATCAAGTTAAGCTGATGCAGAACGAAGGAAAGTATGTAGCAATGGTGGGAGACGGGATTAATGACTCCCCTGCTCTTGCACAGGCAGATGTCGGAATTGCAATCGGAACCGGAACCGATATTGCAATAGAAGCTTCGGATATTACACTAATAAACGGCGATCTTAACGGAGTTGTTCATGCAATAAAGTTATCCAATAAAACTCTGCGAACGATAAAGCAAAATTTATTTTGGGCATTCATTTATAATGTTATCGGTATTCCGGTAGCAGCTTTGGGATTTTTGAATCCTATTTATGCAGCTGCGGCAATGGCCTTCAGTTCGGTTAGCGTGGTTTCAAATTCACTTCTATTAAGAAGGGCAAAATTAAAATAAGGAAAATGGAGACGGGAAACCGGAGACTGGATAAAAGTATATGAAATAAAGGATATAGTTGATAGAGAAAAATTTCAAGCTACCGGTTACAGATCTCTCATCACAGATTCTAAAAGGGATGTAGCGCTACACACAGTTATTAGACTTAACAATTATTTTATTTAATTATCATTTTTTATGAGTATTTTTGTAAAATTTATTTTATAGAATATTTATGATTGAACCGAAAGAATTTTATAGGAAATTGGATTCGCTGCTTGTTAAAATAGGACAGGAAAAATCCGGTAAAGTTTTCCTTTTTACAATAGTTAAGGAAATAGAAAATACATTTGGAAAAGATCTTCATCTAAGCAACGGCAGAATATTTGAACAATCAGAAGATGAATACTTTTTAATTTTTCCGGATAGCAAATCGGGACAAAATTATCCGGGGACTAAAATACCTTTGAACTCAAATATTACGGAATCTATATTACATTCAAAGATGTATATTTTCGATAATCATGTGGATGGAATAGAATCATTAAGAGTCAACAAAAAAGGATATTCCGTACCTGTAGCTTTTACAATTCATAATCAGGATTACCGCTGGATATTTGTATTTGATTTAATTGACGGATGGATAAGGGAAGAAGTCGACCTTTGCTTAAATGCGGTACGTACAGCACTAAACTACAGATTATTTTCCGAATCAGTTAAAGGCGAATTGGAACAGGCCGCGCAAATTCAGAAAAGCCTGCTGCCGATTATGCCGCCTAATATTCCCGGATATCAAATTGCAGGACGTTCTCAACCGGCAGAGCTTGTGGGCGGAGATCTATTTGATTATTTCAAATTCGATTCCGAACAATACGGCTTTTGCATAGGCGATGCAAGCGGGCATGGTATCCCTGCCGCACTTATGGTGCGCGATGTTGTTATCGGCTTAAGAGTCGGCCTTGAAAAAAATATGCAGACGGTCTACACAATTAAAAAACTTAATTCGGTTCTTTATCAAAACAATTATTCTGCCCGTTTTATTTCACTTTTCTATTCCGAAATGGAAAGGAACGGCAACTTGTTTTACATAAATGCCGGACACCCGTCTCCGCTGCTGCTTAAAGGTAATGAAATAGTTGAATTGGATTCAACCGGATTATTACTCGGCGCTTTACCTGAAATTGGACTTAGAAGGTCTTATATTTCTATTCCGCCGAAAGGCGTGCTGGTGTTATATACAGACGGTATATTGGAAAGAGAGAATAAAAAAGGCGAAGAGTTCGGTTCTTTAAGACTTAAAAAAGTAATTCAACACTTTAAAGATAAAAGTGCGGATGAAATTATGAATGCCATTTTTCATGAAGCGGATGAATTCGGTAAGAGCAAGAAGTGGAAAGATGATGCTACGGTTGTTGTAATTAAAAGGGACGAATAATATAATAGAACGTGTTGTGTGAATTAGATTTTAAACCGTTAAAACGGTTAATAAATTCTTTGTTTCCTATTAACCCACGGATTAATCCGTGGGTTAATAAAATCTAAAAGCAATAATTAATAACTGTTTTAACAGTTTTTCATTATTATGTTTTTGATTCACACAACCGATTAATAGATTACTTAACATGATAAAAATGTTATTTAATATTCGGCCAAATAATCAAAAAGTTTATTTATTTAAAGGTCATAAACCATTCCGCGAGAATTTGTCCAAAGATATTTCGGCCTGCCCTCAACAGGTGCTGAAAATGATTGATATATTATTAGTTTTTTATATTTCTTCAAATACTTTGACAGTGAGGAACCGGCTTTTATGTTTATCTCATCCATATCTTGTTTAATAACAATATTCTCTTCCATATGACTCATTAAAAAGTATTTGTCTTTTATCTTTATTGGTTCCAAGAATACAAAAACAAAAACCAGGTTATAATTGATATCGTATGTAAAATTGTTAGACGGTTTCGAAAGTAAAAGGTTTATGTTTTTCTCTTTAGCGTTGAACAAAAATTCTTTTAAGGGAAAGTTGAGTGTATTATTTGAACCGGCAGGAGGAGTAATAATATTGAAGACAGTAGGCGCATAATCTGCAGCATACTTTGAGTTATATTTTATAATACGGTGGTAAGGTGCGGAGCCTTTAAGCCTGGCAGTCTTCCAGATACTTTTAAGTATAGGAATTGAATTTATATAAGCGGCAAATTCGGTTGCTACTGCAAATTTTGACCTGTTAGATACTGAAGCTTTGCTTTTGCTTGCGTTATATTTTTCCGGCCTATTAGAAGCAAACAACTTACCGTTCATTATACGATAGACTCTCCCGTCCATTTTGCCTGATAAGTGCCCGAGAGTATTTCCTTTTATTCTGACCATGAAATCCCCTTTCTTAAAGCAGTATAAATATTGTGTTTATATAAGTATAAACTTTGAACATCCGTTGTACATGCTATATACGTACCTAGTACACCGGAAGATATACGGATTCATACCGGATTCAAATCGCATTCAGAACGTATTCAAACCGCATTCAAAATATGAATAATTTTGAGTTAAAAATTAAGGTAGTTAAAACTAAGGTATTATTATGAAGTAAAATCATTACTATAAGTTCCCGTTTATTAAAAGACTAAGATAAAATTTTGTACGAAGAAGTCAATAGTATTTTAAAAAAAATAATGAATTTGAACTAAAAAAATTTTAAATTATATTTTATAAAGCTGAAGATATAATAGATATACTTTAGACTGAGATATACAGGGCGAGCCACGCTGATAAAGACACGCGAAATGATTAATAATAACTAAAAAGTAAATGAATTATAAATATTAATGAATTTAACCTTAGAAAAAATAAATTGGAAGGTTTTTTAAAACAGCAATCCCGGCTTAAACCGGGACTACTGTAAATGTTTTCACAACGGAATAATCCTTATTGTGATTTGCTTCAGAATTTCTGAAGAAAATATATAGAAATATTTTTTAAATGCAAAGGGAAATATTATGAAAAAAATTTTGGGACTGGATTTGGGAGTTTCATCAATAGGGTGGGCATTAATTGATGAAGAAGAAAATAAAATCTTAGGAATGGGTAGCAGAATTATACCACTTACTACAGATGACAAAGATGAATTTACTAAAGGCAATGCAATTTCAAAAAATCAAAAGAGGACAACAAAACGAAATCAAAGAAAAGGGTACGACCGTTATCAGCTAAGGCGGCAAAATCTTACTTTCATACTTAAACAAAATAATATGCTGCCGGATGTTGGTTTAATAAAACTGCATAAGCTTGATTTGTGGAAATTGAGGAGCGATGCTGTAGAAAAAAAATTATCAATTGAAGAAATCGGGAGAGTACTATTACATTTAAATCAAAAGAGAGGATATAAAAGCAGTAGAAGTGAAGCCAACCTTGATAAAAAAGATACTGAATATGTTGCCACTGTAAAAAGCAGATATGAAAAATTAAAAGAGCAAAAGAAAACAATAGGTCAAAAATTTTATGAGGAGTTGCTAAATAACGAATATTATAGAATTAAAGAACAAGTATATCCCCGCGAAGCATATATTGAAGAATTTAATACAATTCTAAAAAAGCAGCAGAAATATTATCCAGAAATATTAACTGATGATCTGATTAGTAAAATTAGAGATGAAATAATTTACTATCAGAGAAAACTTAAATCTCAGAAAGGGTTGGTCTCTGTTTGCGAATTCGAAGGATTCTGGTCAACAATTAAAATTAACGGAGGAGAAAAAGAATTATTTATAGGACCTAAGGTGGCGCCTAAAAGCTCACCATTGTTTCAAGTAGATAAAATTTGGGAAATGATAAATAGTATTTCGCTAAAAAATAAAATAGGTGAGCAAATAGAAATACCCTTGGAGAAAAAAAACAAACTATTTGAATACATGGATAGCCATGAAAAATTAAGCTATGCAGAACTGTTAAAAGTACTCGAACTAAAGAAAGATGATGTTTACGGCAACAAACAACTCGCAAATGGTTTGCCAGGCAATAAAGTTAAAGTTGAAATGATGAAATGTTTTGATGATTTAGCGCATTATGAAAATCTTTTTAATCTCGAAATAGAAATAGAAGAAAAGAACGAGGAAGGATATCTGATAGATAAAGAAAGCGGTGAAATAGTAAATTCTAAACAAAGAAAAATAGTCCTACCAAGAATTGAGCAACAGCCGTTATATAAATTATGGCACACAGTATATTCTATATCCGATAAAGAAGAATGCAAAAATGCTTTAATTAAAAATTTTAATTTGTCGGAAAACGCTGCATTAAAACTATCCTCTCTTGATTTTACCAAACAGGGCTTTGGTAATAAATCTCACCGGGCAATTAGGAAAATTCTTCCTTTTTTAATGGAAGGCGATGTATATAGCGATGCATGTTCTTACGCCGGATATAATCATTCAAATTCGTTAACAAAACAAGAAAACTATGAACGGAAATTATTGGATAAATTAAAACCTATAGAGAAAAATAGTTTAAGACAGCCGGTAGTTGAAAAGATACTTAACCAGATGGTGAACATAGTGAATACAATTATTGATAAATACGGCAAACCGGAAGAAATAAGAATAGAACTTGCCAGAGAATTAAAACAGAGCAAAGAAGAAAGAAATAATATTTATAATATTATCAATGCAAATAAAACTATAAATAAAGAAATTAGTAACAGGTTAACAGAATTAGGTATTGCTACTACTAGAAAAAATATTGAAAAATATAAATTTATATTCCCAATTCGTACTGTAATCAATAAAGATGGTAAAGTAGACTCACCTAAATTGAAAAATGCTGTTGTTTTTAATCAATGTATTTATTGCGGTCAAAGTTTTAGCTTAGGGGAAGCATTACTTGGAAATGAATTCGATGTCGATCACATTATTCCTCAATCCCTATTATTTGACGATTCCAATTTAAATAAAGTTTTGGTGCACAGAAGATGTAATTCTTCTAAACTTGATAAAACAGCATTTGACTTTATTAGATCAAAAGGCAATGATCAATTAAATGAGTATTTGGATAGATTACATGTTTGGTATCAGAAAGGAATTTTAACTTATGGAAAGCTTGAAAGATTAAAAGTTTCCCATGAAGATTATTTAGAAAGGAAGAGAAAGAAAAAAACTAATAAAGGCGATATTAATTTATGGGAGAGTTTCATCGATAGACAATTACGTCAGACTCAGTATATCTCCAGGAAAGCACGTGAAATATTACAAAGCATTTGCTATAATGTTTGGGCCACAAGCGGAAGCATTACTTCAGAACTAAGGCATATTTGGGGATGGGATGAAGTACTAATGAACTTACAACTTCCTAAATACCGTGAACTTGGATTAACGGAAACAATAGAAATTACTAACGATGGAAACACTGATAAAAAAGAAATTATAAGAAATTGGTCAAAACGGGACGACCACCGACATCATGCCATAGACTCACTTACCATTGCCTGTACAAAGCAGGGTTTTATTCAAAGGTTTAACAGGTTAAACAGCGGTAAGGTACGCAATGATATAATGAAAGAGATTGATTCTGTTAAATATAATTTTGATAAACGAAAAAATTTATTGGAAAACTATATATTATCAGTCAGACCTTTTACTACTAAAGAGGTAGAAAAAGAAGCAGAAAAGATTTTAGTTTCTTTTAAGCCCGGTAAAAAGGTCGCCTCAATCGGTAAAAGGAAAATAAAAAAGGGCGGTAAAAAAATAGTAGCCCAAATAGGTATAATAATACCAAGAGGCTCATTAAGTGAAGAAAGTGTTTATGGAAAAATAAAAACCATAGAAAAAGAAAAACCGGTCAAATATCTTTTTGAAAATCCCGAATTAATTTTTAAGCCTTATATAAAAAATCTTGTAGAAGAAAGGTTAGGCTTATTTAATAATGATGTTAAAAAAGCAGTTGCCTCTCTAAAGAAAGAACCAATTTATTTAAACAAGGATAAGACAAAAATTCTTGAATACGGTACATGTTATAAAGAAGAAGTAGTTATTAAATACCCACTTGGTGCCGGGCAAGGAATGTTGTTTGATGGCAAAGAAAGTGAAGAAAAGGCTCTAAAGGTTTTAAGTTTCGTAATAGATGATGCCATAAAAGAAAAATTAAAAAATAAATTATATGATAAAGACGGTAATTATTTAAAGACAAGAGATGCTTTTAAGGATTTGGAAAACAATCCTGTTTGGTATAATGAAGAATTAAAAATCCCAATAAAAACAGTTAGATGTTTAACAGGTCTTTCTGCCGTTGAACCAGTTAAAAAAGATGAAAACGGAAAGGAAATTGGTTTTGTTAAACCAGGCAACAATCATCATCTTGCAATTTATATAGATGAACAAGGCAATAAACAATTAAGTATTTGCTCATTCTGGCATGCTGTGGAAAGGAAGAAATACGGCATACCTATCATTATAAAAAACCCGATTGAAGTAATTGATAAAATCCTATTAGATGAGGATAAATATTCTGAAGGTTTTCTCGAAAAATTACCGGACAGCAAATGGATATATTTAGAAAGCTTCCAACAAAATGAGATGTTTGTAATTGGCATGAATGAAGAGATGTATGAAGAAGCTTCTTCTAATAATGATTACAAAGCAATAAGTAATTATTTATACCGAGTACAAAAAATATTTTATAATGGTGAACAAATGGAGATATTTTTCCGACATCATTTAGAAACACAGCTTAATGATGATAATAATTCTAAACTAAGTAAGAGATTCTATCAAATTAGGGGTTTAAGTAAATTAGAATCATTGAACCCCCATAAAATTAAATTAAATCATTTAGGAGAAATTATCTAGGCAACATAAAAGAGTTGGGGTAAAATATTGATTGTTACGAACATATTTGCCCATAACGTTATAAGCGCATAGATTAATCTATGCGATTAAACGGTGAAATTGAATGATTAAGAATCGTTTCAACGATTTATAAAATAAATTAATAACATAATGATAAAACGAACATTATATTTCGGCAGCCCGGCCTATTTGAGCAAAAAGGATAATCAATTATTAATTAGAACTATTGATAATGAAGTAAAGCGAGAAAAGCCGGAAGAAGAAAGCACCGAACAACAAAAACAGGATGAAAATCAAAAGTATAGAGAAAGGACAAACCAGAATACCGTACCGATAGAAGATTCTGGAATAATAATCTTAGATAACCAGCAAATTACAATTACTCAAGGCCTGCTGGTTGCACTTCTTGAAAACAATACGGCTGTAGTATCATGCGACCATTCACATCTGCCTGTGGGATTGTTCTTGCCTTTATCAGTAAACCAGGTTCAAAGCGAAAGATTCCAGGCGCAGATAGAAAGCTCTGTGCCGTTGCGGAAACAGTTATGGCAGCAGACAATTTCGGCAAAGATTAAAAACCAGGCATGGCTGCTTAATAAAGCAGGAGTTCCCGTTAACAACATGTTAAGATGGGCAAAGGATGTCCGTTCCGGCGACCCGGACAATTACGAAGGAAGGGCTGCGGCATATTACTGGAAAAATCTTTTCCCGGAAGAATTGGAATTTACAAGAGACCGGTACGGCCTACCGCCCAATAATTTATTAAACTACGGTTATGCAGTACTGCGTGCCGTAGTTGCACGTTCTCTTGTTGCGTCCGGGCTACTTCCTACGCTGGGTATACATCATCATAATAAATACAATGCTTACTGCCTTGCGGACGATATAATGGAACCGTTCCGTCCTTATGTGGATAAAATAGTTTATGAAATAGTGGATAACGGAGAAGACTTTGAAGAGTTAAGTATTTCAATTAAAAAGCAGCTCTTGGAAATACCGGTTATTGAAATAATTATTGACGGCGAAAGAAGTCCTTTAATGGTGGGGGTACAAAGAACGACAGCATCATTGGCAAAATGTTTTGCGGGGGATGCAAGAAAAATTTTATATCCCGGCATGTATTGAACTCAACCCCCAACCCCCTTCTCTTAAAAAGAGAAGGGGGCTTTAAAAGTCCCTCTCTTTTTAAGAGAGGGATTTAGGGTGAGTTCAAAGGAAGGTATATGAGTCTTTCAAGAAATCCGAATTTAATTTTAACTGCAAAAATGCTTTGCAGGGATCTAAGAAAAAATTCTACAAAAGCCGAAGATATACTCTGGCAGGAATTAAGAAATAGGAAACTGCTAAATAAAAAATTCTACAGGCAATATCCTTTATACTTTGACTTATTAGGAAAGGAAACATTTTATATTGCTGATTTATATTGTTATGAAAATAAATTGGTAATAGAAATAGACGGCGGATATCATGTAAGAAGGAAAGAACAGGACGAATTGAGAACCGGGATCATTAATCTTTTGGGAATAAAAGTGATACGATTTAAAAACGAAGAGGTAGAAAAGAATTTTAAAAAAGTACTTGAAGAAATTAAAAAACATTTAATAACTTAAGAAAGACTCAGCACCGCCCCCCCCCCTTCTCTTTGTAAGAGAAGGGGGCGAGGGGGATGAGTTCAAACAACGTATGAGATTTAACGAATACAGAATTATGTGGATATTAGTATTTTTTGATTTGCCGACGGAAACGGCAAAGGAAAAGAAAGCCTACACTCATTTCAGAAAAGAATTAATGCGGGACGGGTTTTCTATGTTCCAGTTTTCAATTTATGTGCGCCATTGCTCCAGCCGTGAAAACAAAAATGTGCATGTAAAAAGGATAAAGAGTCTTTTACCCGAAAAGGGACATATAGGCATATTAAGTGTGACAGATAAACAATTCGGAATGATGGAAATATTTTACGGAAAAAAGAAGGAGGATAGCGGTTTTATTGAACCGCACCAACTTGAGTTATTTTAATGCCCCGCCTAACCTCCCCAAAGGGGAGGATTAAGGCAGGATTTTCATCTTAGATAATATTTTTTTAATCCTATTTAAGAGCCTAAGTCCTTTAATTTCAATGATATATTTAGGGGTATGTTGTTTTAAATATTATCAAAGAAATATCTGAAAGCAAATCACAACC
>CAZCFZ010000112.1:7388-11670 GCA_964498065.1 uncultured Ignavibacteriaceae bacterium | reverse complement strand
TGCGAAACAATTCAAAGGTTATATAAAGTTATTAATAAAAACCATTAATTTGTATTTTGCGGTTTGTTCGTACCGACAATATTCACATCTATATTTATTTTATCGGCTACGCGGGTACCCAGTATCATGTTTTTAATATTATATTTAGAAAGAGTAATCGGAAATTTTGCGGTTACTCCCAAAAGATCTCCCGGTTCGCGGGCTTCTGTTGCAGGGCTCTGATCTAAATAAATCATAGTTGCGTCTACCGGAATCTCATTTGTAACGCCGTGCAGGTTAAAATCTCCAAGTACCTTAACATCTAATTTATTTGGCGCTAATTGCTTAACATTAATTACTTTTTTTATAGTAAATGAAATTGTCGGATAACTTTCCGCATCGAGCCATTTAGGTTCTTTAAGATCTCTGTCTCTCATGCTTATTCCGGTTTTCAACGATGCGGTTGTAATTGAAATCTCACCTTTTAGAGTGCTTTTAACATCGCTAATATCGAAAGAAATCTGTCCGCTTATTTTATTTGACATACCGTCAACTTCATCCAAAGCAGTTATGCTGTGAAAGGTTGCCTGATTTCTTCCCTTATCATCTTGAAAGTAAAAAGTTTGGCTGCCCTTTGCTTTAACATTAAAGCCTTGCGGAAAAGCGACGGCAGAATAAATTAATGTAAAGAAAATCAATTTATTTACTATCTTCATTTAGATCCTTTCTCTTATTTCTAAATAAATAAAACAGCACAGCAGATATTACCAAGCTTATAAAGGTAACCACGAGTGTTAAGTCTAATCCCGGAATAAATTTATTTTTCCACTGTTTATAAGTAGTACCGAACAGGGGATCTTTTTTTTCAATTAAAACCTGGGTTTGAGTAAATACATAGCCGCCGTTAATTAACCAGATAATAAAAACAATTATAATAACAGCCGCTCCTGCAACAATTGTAAATTTTTGCTTCTTATTTATTTTCATAAGTAAGTAAAATTATTTTGATAAAAATAAGATCCGCTGTAAATATTAAGTAAAATAAATATTTCGCACATTTCTTATTATGATGACAAGCAATTATAAATTAGAATTTAATCCGCTGCATATTTGAAAGGGAAACAAAAGTAATACTAACGTTTTTTATGATTTGAAGAAATGGTAATTTTATACCTAAACTAGTTTATTTTATGTATATCACACATTTATAATGAATTCTGAAAAAATTTATGATATTGCCGTTATAGGCGGTGGAATTGTCGGGACTTCGTCAACACTGGCTTTACTACAGTCCGGTAAATATTCGGCTTTAGTATTGGAAGCTGAAAGTAAACTAGCAGCTCATCAAACCGGGAATAACAGCGGCGTTATTCATTCCGGCTTATATTATAAACCCGGTTCGTTAAAGGCAAAAAATTGTGTTTTAGGAAGAGAATTGATGTATCGCTTTTGTGAAGATAATAATATTAAATATGAAAGATGCGGAAAGATTGTCGTTGCTGCTAATAAAGAGGAAATCCCTTCACTTAATGAATTGGAAAGAAGGGGAAAAGAAAACGGGCTGGAAGGAATAAAAAGACTTTCACCTGAAGAAATAAAAGAATATGAGCCGCACGTTTCGGGAATTGAAGGATTGTTTGTTCCCCAAACGGGCATAGTAAATTATACAGAAGTTACCGAGACTTACGGCAAGCTGATTTCCGAAGCAGGAGGAGAAATAAAATTGAACAGCAGGCTTCTTTCTATAGTTAAAGACGGAAATGCCATTGTTCTAAATACTACTGCCGGAGAATTTAAAACTAAATATTTAGTAAACTGCGGAGGTCTTCAATCGGATAGAATTGCAGGATTATGCGGCGTTGATCCTAAGTTGAAAATAATTCCATTCCGGGGCGAGTATTATAAAATCAAAAAGGGAAAAGAATTCCTGGTGAAAAACTTAATTTATCCTGTTCCCGATCCCAAGTTTCCGTTTCTGGGAGTTCACTTTACAAGAATGATAAAAGGCGGTATTGAAGCAGGTCCGAATGCTGTGCTGGCTTTTAAAAGAGAAGGTTACGCACATAAAGATTTTTCAATAAAAGATGTTTCCGAAATGTTTTTTTATAACGGTTTTTGGAAGATGGCTTCAAAACATTATAAAATGGGTATCGGCGAATTCTACAGGTCATTCAGTAAAGCAGCATTTGTTAAAGCTTTACAGAAATTAATTCCGGAAATCGAATATGATGATGTTTATCCGGAAGGTTCTGGAGTTAGAGCTCAAGCGCTTGAACCGGACGGAAAGTTAGTCGATGATTTTAGAATTATCGAAGCGGAAAAAATGATTCATGTTTTGAATGCACCCTCCCCCGCTGCAACTGCTTCATTAAGTATCGGTAAAACAATTGCCGAAAAGGTAATTAAAAATCTAAATTAGGCGGAACTAAATTTTAATTCCCGGCCAATCTTTAATCGGCATTGCAGATTTTACCATATGCATACCTGCTCGGGCAAATTTTAAATATGCTTTATCCGCTTCATCCGTATAATCTATAATTCCCGGTACTACAACCGCGGAGGAGCAGTCTTCAAGAAGGTAAACTTTTTGAGCAAGGTTTTTATCCCTTATAAGAATTTCATTAAGCAGATCTTCAATACTCCATGCAACACAGTGACTTTTAGCTTCCCCTGCAACCACAATTGCATCGAATTTTAATAATTGTTCTATCAAATCGGTATTTTTGTTTGCAATTTTTTCTTTATTAATTCCTTCTTTTATTTCGGGCCCGAAAACAGAGTAATGTTCCGTAAACGGATTATTCCCTTTGATTTGAATATTCGGCTGACTATATCTCGCTATACTGTGAAAAAAAATTGCTTCTTCCAACGGCGAAACAAGTGCATGGCCCAGTCCTCCGAGCATTGCATGATAAGGCCAAATTGTAAGATCATACTTGCCTGTTTTACTTAATTCTTTAGTATAAAGCATTAAATAACTTTGAGCTTGTATAGGATCAACACCTAAGTTATTGCATACATTTTCATTAATTTTCCAAACACCTTTTTGTACATCCTCTGCCGAAATAAGAGATAACGGAGGGGGGTTTTCTCCTTTATCATTAACCAAAAAAATAGAATGGAAAATCTGAAGCGATAGATGAGTGTCCATAGTCGGGATTATTTCCGTGATAACATTCAGGTTACGGTAAATAAATTCACATAATCTTTTAGTATCATCAACAGCTCCGTTACCTGAACGCCCGGCGACGAAAAGTTCATAGCCCGGAACGCAAAATGTATTCTGCATGTCAACAGCAAGCAGACAGACTTTAAATTTATCGGAAGATGAAGGACTGATATTATGCTCATTAGCCCAATTTTCCGCATCGGCGGCTATTTCTTGATATTCAACTTTCCAGACTTCCCCGGCTTTTTCAGGTTTAAAATGCGGCGGTATTTTCAATTCTTTTTTATTCATTTATTCAACTCAGCAGTTTTTAGTCAATATATATAATATTACAATAATATCAACAGTGATATTCCTTTAATGTGACTTAGAAATGTGGGTGACCAAATAGTAATATTTGATACTTTATATCAGGAAGGATTTTGAACTTAATAAATATAATATAGAGTTTTTAGACACCCAATGTTTTTAAAACATTGGGTGTCTGAGTTGTTTCAAATTATTTTAGAAGTAACATTTTCTTAGTGGAAACGAAACTGCCGGACTTTAATTGATAGAAATAAACTCCGCTTGCCAAATTGCTTGCGTTAAAATTGACTTCATGTTTTCCTTTGTCCTGATATTGATTAACAAGAGTTTTTATTTCCCTGCCCAGAATATCATATACCTTTAGACTAACAATAGCCGTTTGAGGAATTGAGTACTCAATGGTTGTAGTCGGATTACAGAAATTTTTTTCATATCCCATTTTTTCCCATCCCAATGAATAGCATTATAAGGAAACGGATCAGGCGCACCATTGGCAGAGTCAAGATAAACGGCGCCCACACACCAAATGTTAGTATCGCTTATAATTGCCACATCAGACAAGTGGCTGCTTCCGGCATTATCTGCACCGAAAGTAAATTTTTGCCATTAAAACAATTATTTTTGCATTGCAAACAAAAAAGCCGTATTTAACTTATGTTAAATGAAACTACCGGTTTACGTTTGCATTAAAAGGGCAGCGGTCTTTCAAGCGTATTCATAATTATCTCGTTCCTTTCAGTATTATGGCTTTGCCGTTATCAAGTCCAACGGCAATTACAAGATTTCCTTTGACTGCTATTGCAGCATAAGAACCACTGCTAAGAT